>JBBQCM010000033.1:0-57576 GCA_038318725.1 Chthoniobacterales bacterium | reverse complement strand
AAATTCTCGACTGCTGCCACCCGTAGGTGTCTGGACCGTGTCTCAGTTCCAGTGTGGCTGGTCGTCCTCTCAGACCAGCTACCCGTCATAGCCTTGGTGAGCCGTTACCTCACCAACTAGCTGATAGGCCGCGGGCCCATCAAGAAGCGCCAGGTTGCCCCGGCTTTGGTGTCGCGAGGATGTCCTCGCCAACCACATGCGGTATTAATTCGCCTTTCGGCGAGCTATCCCCCACTTCTCGGCAGATTGCCCACGTGTTACGCACCCTTACGCCACTAGACTTCACGTGTATTGCTACAAATGAAATCCCGTTCGACTTGCATGTCTTATCCACGCCGCCAGCGTTCGTTCTGAGCCAGAATCAAACTCTCCGTAAAAAACGGATGAGGCAGGAGCCTCAAAGTTTGCGCGAACGACTGCTAAGGTCGCCGCTAAATCTGACCGTTCATACCCACGCTTCCTCTCTCAATTTGAGTCAAGGAAGGGTGGGGTTTGTCCGATCTTATAGTTTTTAAATCAAAGACCTGACGTGTAACGCACAATTCAATTTTTGCTTATTTTGACCGTTCTAAATTTGCTCATTCCGCGGTCTTTCGACCTATGTCGCGACCACGGAGTCGTGTTGCAAATTCCAGAATCAAACTTTCAAAGATCTCAAGCCTTCCATATTTCGGAGTTAGACACCTTACTGTCCAGTCTGACCATAAGAAGATCCACTTCGCGGTTTACATCTTATTGTCAGATTGAGCATTAGATCAATCTGGTCTGCCGATAATTAGAAGAACTACGCGCTCAGTTGAGCTCCCCGTTTGCCTTGCGGGACGTGCACTTTATACAGTCGCTTTTGCTGGTCAACGTGAATTTTG
The DNA here is from genome assembly GCA_038318725.1 of Chthoniobacterales bacterium. Classification (GTDB taxonomy): domain Bacteria; phylum Verrucomicrobiota; class Verrucomicrobiia; order Chthoniobacterales; family Chthoniobacteraceae; genus Chthoniobacter. The sequence goes on along the minus strand of JBBQCM010000033.1, from coordinate 56,710 downwards.
AAGTTTTTTCAATTTCATCGCTGCCCGCATTTTCGCGTGGCCGCTTTTGCAGTCCCACGGGCGGTGGGACGCGGAAAGTAGCAAAGCGCCTTTTGAGGACAAGGGGTATTTTCAAAAATGTCGTGCGACCTCCGAAGGGATGCCCGCTCGCGATCCCCGATGGGTGAATCCACCTCTTTAAAGCAAATAAACATCCGGATGCCGGGGTCGAAAGGGCAGGCCGGTGAAGGCGTATCAAAAACTCTGGACACACGCAGAAGCCCAAATCTGTTTGCACACTATTCCGCCAAGCTTTTTCCAGCGGATGCGGTGGGCGGCGCTTTGAATCGGTGGGCAGTCGTTGGCTCAGCAGGGATTTTCGAGTGGCGAGAATGTGTCCGATAGTGCCTCGCTGCAGCTCCCACTGCAAACGCCAGCAGCACCGCAAGCACGAGCAGGATCTCGTCTTTAGTCATCCTCATCTGGATCCCGTGTCGATACGGCGGAACCGATACTTTCCGCGAATGCACTGCGCGAAATAGCGGCCCTTCGACTCGGCCCGCTTCAACTCCTCAAAGACGGTCTGCGGCACTTCAAGGTACCGATAGACCGTGCCTGAACGAAATTCGATTTCGAGGACGTGCGCTCCCTCAGCGAAACCGATACTGATGAGGCTGCTCGATTCCACAGGCACGCGCTTGATGGGGGCAGCCATCGCCGTGCGATTCGCATCGGCACTTGGCGCGGCGACAGCGTGCGCAGTGAGCCCAAAAATCCACGCGCTCCACAGCAGTGCGCAAAAAGCTCGTCGCCCAATCTTTATCCTCATGCCCCAAAACTTACCTCCTCAGTTTCTGCAAATCACGAAGTTTAATTTCCGGGCTCCGGTGGGTCCAAGCCCCGTGGGGATCGGATGCACGCTCCGCGACAGGAGACTCGCCTTTACGCAGCCTTACCGTGTTTGCAGGTGAGCGCGCTGGCAGGGTCAATGTGCCAGCGCTGGGCGACCTGCGCGAGGTCATTCGTGAGACTCCACCGGTCGGGCAGGGCTTCCCCGGTGTGCTCGGGATTGCCGCCTTTCAACGTCATGCAGCCAGTGTTGTCACCGATGCGGCGCAGTTCCTCCGTTTCGTCGGCACCCAACTTCAGCTCAGGCAGCGCCGCGAGTTCATCGAGCTTCGTTTCGATCGGTTTCGCATCCGCACCGACCTCCTGAATCATCGTCGGAATCACGCTCCGCACCGGTGCGTGGCTGAGATTCCAGAGACACGAAAGCTGTAGCATGGTCAGCCCGTGCCGCCCCGCGATCGCCCGCATCGGCTCGAGCTTTTTGTTCCCCGACTCGACCCAGCCCGCCGGCCGGAAGGTGCGGTGATCGCGTTCGCCGAACTGGTGTCCCGGCTTTACGTCACCGTGAAAAAGACCGCCGTAATCCACAACGCGCGTGATGAGTTTTACATCGTGTTTTTCCGCCGCCGGAAGGCAGAGCGAGCCGGGCCACGGCTCGAGTGGATTCAAAATGATCATCGCCCAATCGAGCAGCGGGCCGAAGCGCTCGAAGCTCAGAATCAGGTCGAGCGAGAAGCCGTTCGCTGGTCCCGGCGCGATGCCGAGGCGGTCGGTCAGCTTCGCCTCGCGGAGCTTGTCCATCGCCTCCCAGACCGTGTCGCTGGTATATCCGGTATGGTCGGGATTGTGGAGCATCAGGCAGTCGAATCTGTCCACGCCACAGCGTGCGAGCGACTTTTCCGTGGCCATCCGCACGTAGCTGGCGTAGTCGCCCGAGCCCCGGAGCTGCGGATGGGTGAAGCGCGGATAGCCCTTCGAGCCCTCGCGCTGGCCGGTGTAAAAATCATGCCCGATCGCACCCACCAGCGCATAGCTCTCGCGTGGCAACCCAGCGAGCGCGCGTCCCAGCATTTCGTCAGCCGCGCCGATTCCATAAACATCCGCCGTCATAAAGGTGCGGATGCCGCGATCGTAGGCGTGACGGATGACGGCGAGAAAGCGGTTGTCGTCGAGCGGTTCGCCGAAGTGCATGAAGCGGCCACCAGACCAGGTTCCATAAGCGGTGCGGGAAATATCCATAAGGGTTTTGGTGCGCTTAATTAACCCGCGAGCTCACGATCTTGAAACACCGATTTTGCGAAATGCCGCGCGCCGCTTGCGACTGTTCAGCGCGGGAGAAACTGCGCCGCCTCCGCCATCCGCCCGTGCTGGGCGAGCAGCGCCACCAAATTGCGGCGCGCGTGTTCGTCCTTCGGATCGAGCGCCACCGCGTCGCGGAGTTGCGCGATGGCGGCATCCGTCTCGCCCGTGTGCGTGAGCGCTTCGCCGAGCAGACAGCGCACTTCGGCATTGCGCGGCATCAGGCGCGCAGCCTCGCGGTAGTGCGTGATCGCCTGCGGATATTCGCCACGCTTCACATGCCCCATGCCGGCGATGGCGCGGGCGACGGCATTATCCTGCGTCACGCTGACCGTGTGATTGAAAAGCGTTGCCGTGTCCGTCCAAAAGCCAACCTGGCGGATCGTGCAAACCGAGAGCGCGAGCACCAAGGACATGGCGGCAGCGGGCATCCAGCGCCGTGCGGGGAGCGGCAGTTGGCGCAGAGTCCAGACGGCCGCCCAGAAAATCCCGAGTTGCGGAATATAGCTGAAGCGATCCGCCATCGCCTGCGAGCCGACTTGGAAAACGCTCGTCACCGGCACGAGCACGCCGAGAAACCACAACCAGCCACAGAGCAAGTGAGGAAGTCGTTTCCGCAGCAGCCACGCTCCGAGCGTGAGCGCGCCGAGAAAGGCCATCGAAGCCATCACCGCAACCGGCGGGAGGCTCGCCTCGATGGGGTAAAGCACGGCCAGTTTCGACGGCCAGAAGAGGTTCGCGAGATAGCGCGGATAGACCGTCACCGCGTTCGCCAGACGCCCCGCGAGACTGAGCGAGCCCGCGCTCGTCAGCGCTCCGGTATATTTCGCCGCGGCGAGCGTCGAGACACTGACCGCGAATGAGAGCAGAAAGAGCGGGGCCTTTTCCCACGCGAGTTGACGCCACGAAAGCTTCTCGTGGCGACGCAGCGGCCAGACATCGAGCAGGAGCAGCGCGCAGGGCAGCGTGACGAGCATTGGTTTCGCCAAAAGGCCGAGCGCCATGCATACCGCCACCGTCCACATCCATTTCCCTCCGGGCTGCGCGACGTGCCGTGCGTAAGCCCACATCGCGAGCAGCCAAAAGGTCGTGCTGAGCACATTTTTTCGCTCTGCGATCCAGGCCACGGATTCCACGTTCACCGGATGCACTGCGAAGAGCGCCGCAACCGCCACGCTCGGCCAGAACTCCCGCGTCATCCGCCGCAGCGCCGCGAAGACGAGACACGCGTTCAACCCATGCAACGCGAGGTTTTCCAGATGATGCCAGGCCGGATCGAGACCGAAGAGGCTCACATCCGCCATGTGCGAAAGCCACGTCAGCGGGATCCACTGGTTGGCGATGAAATGAGTAAACGCCCACGCCACGCCCTTCGGCTGAAAGCCGCCGAGCACCACCGGATTGCCGAAGACATGCGTGTTGTCATCGAAGTCGATGAACTCGCAGTGAAAAACATGCGCGTAGAGCGCCACGACCAGCGCCACGAGCGCGGCGCAGACGTAAGCAAACCTCCGACGCTCAGTCAGGGGTGGCAGGGCGATGGCAAAGGGCGGCATCGCCCTGTGAGAAAGCCAAGACCGTGCCCGCGCCAGAGCCGCGCGCTATTTCAGTTCCAGCGCCACGAGTTCGCCGTCGTTGTTGCGGCAAAAGACACGGCCATTGGCATACGTCGGCTGGACCCAGCAGCGCTTGCCGAGCACCTGCGAGCGGGACAGCGGTTTAAACCCGCCCGCCGACGCCTCGCCGATCATCAGTTCGCCCTTTTCCGTGAGGCAGATGAGCTTCCCATCCGCGATCACCAGCGAACCGCCGCTCACGCCCTTCTCCTGCCACTTCACCGCCCCGCTCGCGAAGTCCAGGCAAGTCAGCGACGCACCGGAACCAGCCTGCCCGTCGAAGCCATAGACATGGCCCTGGAAAACCGCCGGCGAGTTAATCTGCGACTTCAGTTTCTTATTCCGCCAGCGCTCCGACACCCCGCCGCCCGTCACCTCGAAAAGCGCGCAACCTGAGCCATAGCCGGACGACACAAAAATCTTGTCGCCCACCACCAGCGGCGTCGCCGCATTCACGTCGTAGCTGGTCTTCCACTCCCCGCGCCACAGTTCCCGCCCGTCCTTCACGTCCAGTCCCACAAGGTGCGACGCCTTAAACATAACCACGGTCTTTTTCCCCGCGATCACCGCCACGACCGGCGAAGCGTAGCCGGCCTCGTCATCGCCGCTCTTCCAGACCGTCGCCCCCGTCGCCTTGTCCAAAGCGACCGTCGAAGCCCCCTTTCCGCCCACATCCAACAACACCAGACTTCCCTCGACCGTCGGCGAACCGGCAAAGCCCCACTGCGGGCGCTTCCCGCCAAAATCCTTTTGATAGTGTTTATACCAGACTGGGTTTCCGGTCGCCGCATCGAGGCAGAAAAGATCACCCTGATGGCTCACCGTATAGACGCGATTGCCATCCACCGTCGGCGTCGCCGCCGTGCCGCCCTCGAACATCCGCTTGTCCAAATCGAGCGGATATTCATGCTTCCAAACGACGCTGCCGGTCTTCGCATCGAAGCACCACACCGTGTCCTTTCCACCCACATTGCCCATCGTGAACGCGCGCTCGCCGCTCACCGTCACCGACGACGTGCCCGTGCCCACCGCGGCCTTCCACAGTTGCCTCGGCTCTTTGCCCAGCGTCAGTGGCAGCTTTTCCGCGGACACGCCGTTTGAGGTGGGGCCGCGGTAGTGCGTCCAGTCGGCATGGGCGGGAGAAACGAGGTGGCAGAATCCGGCGGCGAACGCCGCGACGAGGAGAGGATTCCGACGCGCGAGGAAAGGTGGGCGAGTCATGGGCGATACAGCTACGGGGCGCGGTGCAGGGAGTCAAACGCACACCCCCGCACGTCAGCAGTCGCGCCTACCGCTGGCAGCGCGGGCACCAGCGGGTGGTGCGCCCGCCGATCTGCGCGGTCTGGAGCGCGCCACCGTCGCGCGGGCAGATGCCGGCGGCGCTCCAGCGCTCGTGGTAAAACCAGCCGGGTGGCGGATCGGAAAAATCCACCGCGACCGTTTCCATCGCCACGCGGCAGACTTCGCGGGCCTCGCGCCAGAGCGCTTCGGCACGCGCCTTGGTCAGTCGTCCGCAGGGGGCGCGGGGGTTGATTCGCGCCCGCCAGAGGATTTCATCGGCCATCCAGTTCCCCACGCCGGGAAAGGCGCTCTGCACGAGCAGCGCCGCCTTCACCGCGAGCCGCGCCCGCCTTTGCAAAAACCCCCGCACCACCTCAACCGTGAACTCCGGCGAAGTCACCGCCGGCGGCAGCTTCGCCCACCACGGGGGCACCGCACGACCTTCGTAAAACTGCACGCGGCCAAACATCCGCGGATCGGTAAAGACAAGCGCCTGCCGCTTTTGAAATAGCACCAGATGATCGTGCCGGCCCGGCCCGAAGTCCGGTGGTTCTGAGCGCAGCTTTCCCGTCATGCCGAGATGCACGCCCAGCCACAGGTCTTTGGAAAAACGGAAGAGCATCTGCTTCGCCCGCGCTTCGGAGCCAAGCAGCTTCGCCCCCGGAATCAGCTCGGCCAACCGCTTCGGATCGCCGCCACGAAAGAGCCGCTTTTCGCCATGCAAAGCCACGCGCTCAATAGTCCGCCGCAGGCCGGCATCCCACTGCCGGCGATAAAACTCCACCTCCGCGAGTTCGGGCACAGGCTTATTTCACCAGCCGAATCGTCAGCGGATAGCGGTAGGCAACGCCATCGTTGGCCTTGATCGCCGCGATGACCGTCATAATCACATCGAACAGATACACGAGCGGCAGCAGCACAAAACCGATCAGGATGAAGATCGACAGACCCGCGACGATGATGGCGCAGGTCATCGTGATTTGAAAGTTGAGCGCCTCTTTGCCCTGATCATTCACGAGTGGCATTTCGTCTTTCTTGATCGCCCAGATGATCAGCGGCCCGGCGATATTGCCGAAGGGTATGAGGTGTCCGGCGAAGGTGCTGAGGTGGGCGAACATCGCCCACAGGCGCTCATCCTTATTGGCCAGAGTGGGCTGGGACGGAATGGTCGGAATTGGAGTATCCATGCGCACAAAGTAGTTCGCCGCCCGCCCGTGCCAATCCGAAATCCTCGCGCATTGCCACGCGACCGGGTGCCACGCAGCATCCCGCCCATGTCCCCAGCCCGCCCTTTGCACATCGCGTTCTTCGCCGCCGTCCTTGGCGTCCTCGCGTGGTCGGGCCTCGCGCCGCACGACCGCCTGACGTGGTGGCTGGAAGTCGCACCCACCATCATCGGCCTGGTCGCGCTCGCCATCACCTGGCGGCGCTTCCGCTTCACCGATCTCGCCCTCACGCTCATCGCCCTGCACATGATCCTCCTCTGCGTCGGCGGCAAATATACTTACGCCCTCGTGCCGCTCGGCGACTGGGCTAAAGACGCGTTGCACCTCGCGCGCAACCACTACGACCGCCTCGGCCATTTCGCCCAGGGCTTTGTCCCGGCCATCATCGCCCGCGAACTGCTCATCCGCTGCCACGTCCTCGCGCGGCGCGGCTGGCTTCCGTTTCTGGTCATCAGCATTTGCCTCGGCATCAGCCTCACCTACGAACTCATCGAGTGGCTCGTCGCGCTCACCAGCAAGGAGGCCGCCGACTCCTTCCTCGGCACCCAAGGCGACCCGTGGGACACGCAGGAAGACATGGCCACGGCCTTCGTCGGCGCCGTTGTCGCACTGCTCGCGCTCTCCCGCTGGCACGACGCGCAGATCACTCGCGTGGAAAGCGAAAGCGCCCCGTAGGAGCAGCGGGAGGGAATACGGAACTCGAATTGGCCACCGGCGCTGAGGGCTGGCAGAGGACGCCGGGCGTGTCGCGCGCAAAAACCTCGAGAGACACACTACCCGCAGACTTTCCCCTTTCCCTTTCCGCTTTCACTTTTACCTTCGCGCTCCCGTGGAAAAAACCTCCGCTCCCACTCCGCCGCGTTCCCCGCTCGGGCTCATCTTTCTCACGCTGTTCATCGACATGGTGGGCTTCGGCATCGTCATCCCTGTGCTGCCGCTTTACGCAGAGGGTTCGCAGATCGGCGCGAGCCAGACGCAACTCGCCTGGATCGTCGGCATCTACTCGCTGCTCCAGCTCATCTGCTCACCGCTCTTTGGCAAGATCTCCGACCGCATCGGGCGCAAGCCGGTGCTCGTGGTCAGCATCCTCGGCACGGCGCTCGGCTTCGTCATCCTCGGCGCGGCCCATACCGTCTGGATGCTCCTGCTCGGCCGAATCATCGACGGCGCGAGCGGCGGGAATATTTCCACCGCCATGGCCTGCATCGCGGACGTGACGACGAAGGAAAACCGCTCGCGCAACATGGGTCTGGTCGGTGCGGCCTTCGGGCTCGGCTTCATGATCGGACCGGCGATCGGCGGCGTGCTAAGCAAACATTTCGGCCTCGCCACGCCGTTTTATTTCGCCGCTGGTCTCGCCCTGCTCAATGCCCTGCTCGTCTGGTTGCGCCTGCCCGAAACGCTGACTGCCGCCTCCCGCGAGCGGGCCAAAGAGCGCGCCACCATCGGCGAAGTCTTCCACGGCGGCCGCGCCGGGATGATCGCCGCCATCCTCGCCAGCCAGCTCGCCTCCGTCACCGGCTTCTCGATCATGACCGCGCTTTTCGCCCTCTATTGCGAAAAGCGCTTCCATTACGACGCTGCGCAAGTCGGCTATTTGCTCGCCTACGTGGGCCTCCTCGGCGTCGTCTTCCAAGGCGGCCTGCTCCGCCGGCTTTTGAAAAAACCCATCGAAAAACAGCTCGCCGTCATCGGCGCGGCGATTCTCGCCCTGAGCATGGCCGCGCTGCCTTTCACCCACACCCTCGGCGTGCTGCTGGTCGTCTGCTTCGGCATCTCGCTGGGCAACAGCTTCGTCACTCCCACGCTCAACGGCCTCGCCTCCCGCACGACTGACGCCCACTGCCAGGGTCGCCTCCTCGGCCTGATGCAAAGCGCCGGCAGCCTTGGTCGCTTCCTCGGCCCAATGATCGGGTTCGCCCTGATCGCGCAAAACACCGACGCCGACTACGCGCGCTCCTCCTTCTTTGCGAGCGCCGGGATCCTCGCGCTGGCGCTGGTCTGCATCCTCCTCGTCTCTCCAGCCAAGTCAGAACACGTCGCTGAAGCCATTCCTGAAACTTAGCGGCGCATCAAGGCTTCGATCTCCTCCATCTCCAGCGGGATGCCGGCCATGAGATTGACAGGGCCTTTTTCGGTGACAAGGACGGTGTCTTCGAGGCGGACCGCCAGATCTTCTTCGGGGATGTAGATGCCGGGCTCGACGGTCATGACCCAGCCGGCCTGCATCGGTTGGGTGGTGTCACCGACATCGTGGACATCGAGGCCGATGGGGTGGCCGAGGCCGTGCATGAAATACTTTTTCACCGCGGGTGCGTCAGGGGTCTGTTTTTTTACGTCGCGCGGTTTGAGCAGGCCGAGGGCGAGCAGTTCTTCGGTCATCAGATCCTGGGATTGCTTGAGCCAGTCCTTGGGTTTCACGCCGGGCGCGAGCGCCGCGGTCATAGTGCGGAGCACGCGGAGTACGGCGGCATAGACTTTGCGCTGGCGCGGCGTGAATTTTCCGCTGACCGGGATGGCGCGCGTCATGTCGCTGTTGTAATTCGCGTAGGCGGCGCCGACATCGAGCAGGAGAAGTTGCCCGGCTTTGAGCGGAGCACCGTTTTCCTGGTAGTGCAGGCAGCAGGCGTTTTTGCCTGTGGCGACGATGGGCTCGTAGGCGAAACGGCCGCGACCGCGGGTGAATTCGTAGGCAAACTCCGCTTCCACGTCGGCCTCGCTCTTGCCCGGCTTGGTGGTCCGCAACACGCGGCGGAAGCCTTTTTCCGTGAGCTGGCAGGCGCGCTTGATTACCGCCACTTCGCCCGGCGTTTTCACCACGCGAACGGCGTGCATGAGCGGCGCGAGGCGGCGGTATTCGTGCAGCGGATAGCGGCCCTGGACCTCGGCGATGAAGCGGTCGTCGCGCGACTGCACATGGCAATCGGCGCGGCCGTGCTCGTTGCTGTTGAGGTAAACGTGCTGGGCTTCGCAGATCAGCTTGCGAAAGACGCTCGGGAATTCGCCGAGCCATTTGACCTGCGCGATGCCGTTGAGTTTTTGCGCCTCGTCCTTGCGGAGTTGGTGGCCGTCCCACAGTTCGGTTTTCTCGTTCGGTTCGCGGAGAAAAAGGATCTCGCGCAGCTTCTCATCGTCGGCATCGGGAAAGAGCAGCAGCTTGGTTTCCTCCTGCTCGACGCCGGTCAGGTGAAAGAGGTCGCTGTTCACGCGCATGGCGATGGTGCCGTCGGCGTTCGTCGGCAGGATGTCGTTGGCGTTGAGGATGGCGATGGACTTTGGCGGAAGCAGCGCGGCGAGGCGGGCGCGGTTTTCGGTGAAGAGGGCGGGATTGAGCGGGGCGTAACGCATGCGCGGTTTGTCGGACGATCAGCGTGGCGAGGGCAAGCCGGAATCCTCGCGTCAGGGGTCGAATTTGTAGCCAAACTCGCGCACCGTTTTGATGAAGCGGGGGGCTGCCGGCTCGGGCTCGATCTTGTTGCGGAGGGCATTCACGAAGCGGTCGATGCTGCGCAGCGTCACGCTGCGGTCGTAACCCCAGACACTCGCCATGATCGTGTCGCGGCTCAGCGCGCGACCAGCGTGGGCGACGAAATACGCCAGCAGCTCGAACTCCTTTGGCGAAAGCGACACCTCCTTCCCGGCTCGGGTAAAAGTGCGCGCGACGGTGTCGAGCACGCAGTCGCCAAATTCATGGCGCGAAGCTCCGCGCGTGCGGCGGCGGCGAAGAAACGCTTCGGCGCGGGCGAGCAGCTCTTTGATGCTGAAAGGCTTGGTGATGTAGTCGTCGGCACCGAGCTTGAGGCCGAGGACAATGTCGGATTCCTGGCCTTTCGCGGTGAGCATGAGGATCGGCATGTCGAGCCGTTCCTCGCGGAGGAAGCGGCAGATTTCGTAGCCGTTCACCTTGGGCAGCATGAGGTCGAGGATGATCAGGTCGGGTCGGATGGCGAGGGCCGCTTTGAGCCCCGCATCGCCGTCGGTGGCGGTCTGGACGTGGTAACCCTCGAACTCAAAATTGTCGCGCAGCCCGCGGAGCATGGTGGGGTCGTCTTCGATGATGAGAATGGTTTCGATGGGGGCGGACATGCGCAGGATTTCTTACGCGGGCTTGGCCGGCAGCGTCACGATGAAGGCGCTGCCCTGGCCGGGCTCGCTTTCGACTTCGATGGTGCCGCGGTGGGCGATGACGATTTCACGGACGATGGCGAGGCCGAGACCGCAACCTTCGCGGCCGCGGGTGAGCTTTTGGTCGGCTTGAAAAAAGGGCTCGAAGATGCGTTTGCGCTCGGCACGGGTGAGGCCGACGCCATTGTCCGCGATAGTGAAAACGAGGTCTTCCGCGGTGGAGCGGACGTGGAGGGTGATGCGCTTCTCGTCGCCGCTGTACTTGAGCGCGTTTTCGAGGAGGTTGGTGAGCACGGTGAGGAGACCGTCGCGGTCGGCGATGAGTTCGGGGAGCGGCTCGACGACATCGAGCGTGAAGTCGCAGCCGGGAGCGTCGAGTTTGGTCCGCAACGCGGAGACCGCCTGGTCGATGACCGCGCGCGGAGCGACGGGAGCGAAAGTGAAGGCGTGCTGGCCGCGGTCGAGTCGGGAGTGGGTGAGGAAGTTGTCGGTCAGGCGGCTGAGGCGGAGGTTCTCGGCGGCGATGAGGTCGAGATATTCACGGCGCTGCTCCTCGGTCCGGCAGCGGCCTTCGCGGAGCGTATCGACGAGCAGGCGCATGCTGGCGAGCGGGGTGCGCAGCTCATGGGCAACGGTGGCGACGGAGGTGTTCTTCAGTTCATGGAGCCGGAGCTGGCGGCTGACGGTGAGACCCGCGGCGGCGGCGATGGAGCAGATGGCGACGACGGTGACGAGCGCGGTCCACGCGTAGATTTTAAACTGCACGCGGACGGCTTCCTTGATCGCGGAATCATCAATCAAATAGAGCCGCGCCAGCCACGGGAGATCGAGGTGCCCGAGTTGTGCCTGGGCGACGAGGCGGCCCGGTGGCGTCCTGGGACCAGCGACGATCTGACCACCGGCGTCGGCGATGGCGACCTCGATTTCGCGGGTGAAAAGCCCACGGTAGAATTGCCGCGCGTCCTCCGGTTGCTGGTCGCGGGCCTTGCTGGCGAGATGCTTCGCGAGCGACGGCCCGGCATTGACCAACGTCTGCTGATAAACTCCCGCCGCGCGCTCCATCGCGGCGTCGCGTTCGCCTTCCAGCGCATCGAGCATGAAGCGGAGCATGAGCACCAGCGGGATGAAAGGCACGAGAACGAGCAGCAGGAGGAGCGCGCGGAGTTGCTTGGGTTTGATTTCGTGGAGGGTCACGCGGCGGGGAGTGTGCAGGCAGGAGCGCTGCAGGGGAAGCCGACAGCTACCCCAGCAGCGGCGCAAATCACCGCGCGGGTTCGAGCAGTTTCGCGTCTTCACCCATGTAGTCGGCGAGGGCGAGCGCGTTCTTGGATTTGTCGTCGTAGCGGGGGATGAAGCGCTTCGTGGCCGCCCCGAGCAGCGGCACGATATGCGCGCTCATATCCGTGTTCACGGTTACCGCCTTGGTGCCTTTCCAAGTGCCGCCGAGCTGGCCTTCCGTGGAGGTGTAGGAGCCGGTCCCGTCGGTGTGATCGACGATGAGCGGCCAGTTCGAGTTCGAGGTCGAGTTGAGGCCGTCGATGTACGCCCAGTGGTTCTCACCGGTCGCGACAATCCGCGACGCCACACTGACATCGCCATCCACACTCGGGCCGGTTTTGGAGCCGGTGACCGCGAAGACCTTCTCATTGTCGATGTAGGTCGGCACGAGGCTGCGGAAAACATCGTTCGAGGTTTTGATTTCTTCGTCAAAGGCGTTCTTCTTCGCCGGGTAGTTGCCGTCGTAATCCTGCGAGTAGAGCCGCAGGCCGAGGCCGATCTGGCGGGCACCATTCATCGCCTGGGTTTGGCGGCCATTCATAATGATCTTCGTGAAGACGGGCATCGAGAGCGAGGCCAGGATGGCGATGATGCTGATGACGACGAGGAGTTCGATGAGGGTGAACGCCGCTGGTTGACGGATGGTTTTCATATTCGGAATCTTTCTGTTTTTGGTTTTGGTTTTCGGCCGCCGCGGAGTGCGGCGGCCAATGCAGAAAGACTCGCGCGGGCATGTTATGGATTTGTTACCGCGCCGTTCGGGGTTGGTTCTTTTCGCGGTGCAGGCGAAACCGCCATTGCTGTTGAAGGGCGCGAGCCGCCTGCCTAGTTTTGCGCACGCATATGACCCCCACCCACTCTCGCCTCGCGCGTCTCGCCGTGGTTCTGCTTTTCAATGCGGCCCTTTTGCCGCTGCGCGCGGCCGAGGATGAAACCGCGGCGAAAGAGCGGGCGAGCGCGGGACAAAAGGCCCCGGCCAAAGGTTCGCAGATGATTTATGGCCCGGTGTTCACCTATGGCATCGAAGCGCCGGGACCAAAAGATTTGCGGCCGGTGGCGTCGAAAGGCCTGGTCATCCGCTTGGGCGAGAAGGACGAGGCTTGCGTCTGTTTCGACACCGACACGCTGCGCATGGCGGCGGGCTGGACGGGCGGGTTTCTCAAGCTCGAGCGCACCAACATCGGCACGTATAAAGGCGAGGGCACCGGGGCGGCGGAGATCGCGGGCGAAGTGCAGTGGCGCACCGCGGATGGACCCGGGTGGTCGCTGGAGGAGTCCTTTCGTGATCCGCGGGCGGAAAAGGCGGGGCCGCTGCCCAGGGAGCGCGGGCGCTTCAAAGGATTCTATCTGCACGGAAATCGCGTGGTGCTTTCCTACGAAGTCGAGGGGTGCGCGGTGTTGGAGTCGCCCTCGCTGGCGAGCCAGGGCGAGCAAAGGATTTTCGTGCGGAGTTTCACCGTCGGGCCGTCCAAGCAGCCGCTGAATCTCCGCCTCGCGCAGACCGGCGAAAATGTCGCCGTGGGCCTCGCGGGAGCGCCCGTCGGACTGTCCACAAAAACGGCGAGCGGCCAGACCGTGCTGACGCTGCCGCCGCATCCCGGCGCGGTTAGTTTCAGCGTGATCGTGGCCCCGGCGGACGTCGCGCAGGCGGCGTCATTTTCCAAGGTTTTCGGTGCGCCGCAAAATCTCGCCGAGCTGTGCAAAGGCGGGCCGGCGCGATGGCCGCAGACTTTCGTGGTGCAGGGCGCGGTGGCGAAGGATGACGCCGCCTACGTGGTCGATACGATCCCGCTACCCGAAAACAACCCGTGGAAATCGTGGATGCGGATCTCGGCGTTCGATTTTTTCTCGGACGGACGCGCGGCGGTGGCGACGATGAATGGCGATGTCTGGATCGTCTCGGGGCTGGACGCCAAACTCGAGAAGGTGGTGTGGAAGCGGTTTGCCGTCGGGCTTTTCGAGCCGCTGGGACTGCGCATCGTGAAGGACACGATCTATGCGCACGGGCGCGATCAGATCACGCGGCTGCACGATTTGAATGGCGACGGCGAAGCCGATTTCTACGAGTGCTTCAACAATGACCGGACGCTCTGGCCGAGCTATCACGCGTTCGCTTTCGATCTGCAGACGGACAGCAAAGGGAACTTCTACTACGTCGTCGGCGGCAATCAGCTTGGCGTGAAGCGCGACTGGCATGCGGCGCTCTTTCGCGTCTCGCCGGATGGCGCGAAGACGGAAGTGGTCGCGACGGGCTTCCGCGCGCCAAACGGCATGGGCATTGGGCCGCACGACGAGATCGCGGTGAGCGACAACCAGGGGCACTGGATTCCCGCGAGCAAAATCAGCCTCGTGCAGCCGGGCGGCTTTTACGGCCATGTGGCCGATCCCCGCCTGGACAAAAACGCCGCGGCCCCTGCCTCCTTCGAGCCGCCGGCCTGCTACATCCCGATGTCCATGGACAACTCGACCGGCGGGCAGGTCTGGGTGACGGGCGGAAAGTGGGGGCCTTTCGAGGGGCGGATGCTCTCCACGTCGTACGGCAAGTCCGCGCTGCTCGCGGTGCTCGATGAAAAAGTGGGCGGAGTGGCCCAGGGCGGGGCGTTCACGCTGCCGGTGAAATTCGCGTCGGGGATCATGCGCGCGCGTTTCCATCCGCTGGATGGACAGCTCTACGTGGCAGGGATGAAAGGCTGGCAATCGAATGCGGCGAAAGAAGGCTGCTTTCAGCGCGTGCGCTACAACGGCCAGCCGGTCCATCTGCCGGTGGGGCTGCATGTCGGGAAGGACGAAATCGCCATCAGCTTTCCCGAGCCGCTGGCGACGGCGGAGGCGAATGACGCCGCCAATTTCTCCATCGAACAATACAACTACAAATGGTGGAGCACCTACGGCTCGCCCGACCTTTCGCTCGCGAGGACGGGCGAAAAGGGGCGCGACAAAGTGGTAGTGCAGGCCGCGAAACTTTCCGCCGACGGCAAGACCGTCACACTCTCGATCCCCGGCCTCCAGCCGGCCATGCAGATGGAAATCAAGCTGCACCTGCGCGCGGCGGACGGCGCGGAGATTCGGACGACGATCGGGAACACGATCAACAGAGTGCCGTAACGGCCCTCGCTTGGCCTTGAATCCAAAACCGGCGGACTTCCTTGCCGCCCGCGCCGGGTCGCGGGGGAAGCTCGCCTCCATTATTCCCTTCCGCCTCGTCGGAGGCGGCGGAAGAACTTGATGCCACCCACCCCACCCGCCACCCTCCACCCCTGCGCCCCACACCCACCGAGATCGGCAAATGCTTTTCGCCGGATGCAGAGTTGGGCGACTGAGCACATCCTCTCTCTCAAATGATCGTCTTCTGGAAAGGCTTTGGACCTATATCGGCTGCTCTTCCGGTCGTCGGATTGATTCTTGCCGAGGTCATCTCCAGTATGACCACGCCGGACGGCAACGTCTGGTGGCGACCGGCACTTGTTCTATTCATCTCAGCCGCAGTATCCCTCATCGTCTATCTCTGGCTCCTCAAGACCTGCGACGCGCCAATCCGAAAGGCAGATCCATTTCTTTTCTGCCATCATCTCATGTTTATCCCGATGGGACTGCATCCGCTCATCTTCTTCCTCATCGGCTTGTTTCAGTGGTATTCTTTTGCGCCGCACAAATGAATCCAACGTCGCCCAACTGTTGCTTCTCGACACGTTGTCCGTAGATATGAGGAGCCTGGACTTGGGCGCGGTCGGTCTTTTTTTCAGCAACTGACGGGAGCAAGGCGAAGCGGTGAAGCCCGCGGACCGCCGCGGACAACGCGCTTGCCAGCCCGGCGGGCTTTGTGGATAGTCCCGGCCCCTTTCCCGCAACGCTTAACCTTCAATCCTCAAAACGACCCCTTATGGCCAACGCCAACGAACTCCGCAAAGGCATGTGCATCCGCTACAACGGCAACCCGGCCATCGTGCTCGAAGTCATGCACCGGACGCCGGGGAACCTGCGCGCGTTTGTGCAGGCAATCATCCGCTACATCGGCACGGGGAAAAGCGCGGATGTGCGCTTTGGCTCGACGGACAAGATGGACACGGTGGAGGTGGAGCGGAAGGAGCTGGAGTTTTCCTACAAGGATCAGGGCGGCTACAATTTCATGGACCCGGTGTCGTATGACTCGGTGACTTTCGACGAGTCCTTCGTGGGCGGGGCCAGGGATTATCTGACGGAGAATCTGAAGTGCGAAATCCTCTACGTGGAAGGCAAGGCGGCGACGATCTCGCTGCCGTCGTCGGTCATCCTCACGGTGACGGAATCGGCGGAAGGGGTGCGTGGGGACAGCGCCAACAATGTGCAGAAGCCGGCGACGCTGGAGACGGGGAAGGTGATCAACGTCCCGCTCTTCGTGAAGGAGGGCGAGAAGATCAAGGTCTCGACCGAGAACGGCACCTACATGGGCCGCGCCTGAGCCGGATTTCAGTTTTGGATTTTCGCCGCGCGCTTTGTTAGGAACACGCCCCGCGTGAGCCAGCATCGAAGAACGAAAATCTCTGCCGGAACCAGCCGCCAAAAGCTGCGGCTGGCCACGGGAGCGACGCATGGGACCGTCGGCGGGCGTCTGCTCAGGTGGTCGCATGGCGGCGTTCCCAACCGGGTGTTGAAGGCCGTCTTCGGATTGTTCCTGCTGCTTCCTGCCTGGGTGCTGACGCAGACCTTCTTCGCCGCCTTTTCGCGGGCCACCATGGAGCAGGCGTTTTGGGTTTCGGAAGAGTTCTGGTTTTTCGCCCTCGGCGCGGTGATCTGGGCGCTGGCCTTTGTCAGCGGCATTTGGCTGGCCGGAAAACCGTGGCCGCTCCACGTCTATGTCTTCGGCCACGAGGCGACGCACGCCATCTGGGTCTGGCTCTTTGGCGGTCGCGTGCTGGACAAAAAACTGTGGTCGGCGGACGGCGGTTACATCGTCACGGACACCCACAATTTTCTCATCGCGCTGGCGCCCTATTTTTACCCGCTCTACAGCCTCGTGGTCATCGTGCTCTACGGTGCGGCGGGCCTCTTCTACGATGTGGCGCACGCCACCGGGACGTTCCTCTCGATGACGCCTCTTCAATGGCTCTTCTTTCTGCTCGGCGGCACATGGTCCTTTCACCTCAGCTTCACCATCTGGATGATCCCAAAAGGCCAGACCGACCTGACCGCGCATGGCAGCTTCTTTTCGCTCGTCGTGATCTACCTCATGAACCTGCTCCTCCTCGCGCTCTTCCTCATCGTCGCTTCGCCCGAGATCAGCTTTGCGTCCTTCGGCCAGGAGCTGCAGCACCACACCGAAGACTTCTCCGAAATCGCCTGGCAGGCGCTGTGCGCGGGGTGGCTGAAACTGAGCCGCTAAGCCTGCTTCAGCGAGCGCCAGGGCTCCTCGGCGGAGTGATCGACGCTGAAGGGGCCGGTGATTTTCGCGGGGGTGAGGATGGCCAGGAATTCGCACTCTCCGGCGCTTTCATTGTAGCAGCCGTGGATGACGCCGCGCGGGATGTAGAGGCTGTCGCCGGGACGCAGGATGCGCTTTTCCTTTTCGATCCACTGCTCCATTTCGCCGCGCAGGACGTAGATGATTTCGTCCATCTCGGGGTGCGAGTGAAAGGGATGGCCGGAGCCGACCTGGATGCAGGCGCGGACAAAGACGAGATGCTCGGAGTCGCCGAGGCCGTCTTTGAAATACCAATGGTTGATCTGACCGGGGAGGGACTGGTTTTCGGTTTCGGCGGCGGAGACGAAGCGGCGGGGCATGGGAATTTAGGATTTAGGATTTAGAATCCAGCATTCATCCTGCGCGCGCCTGCTCCGGGCAATTCCTAAATCTTAAATCCTAAATCTCCAATGCAGACCATCGCCCTCCTCGGAACCATGGACACCAAAGGCGTCGAACACGGCTTCGTCGCGGAACAGATCCGCGCGCGCGGTTATCACACGCTCGTCATCGACCTCGGGACGCACGGTCCTCCGCAACTTGCGCCGGACATTTCGTGTGAGGAGGTGGCCGCGCTGGCGGGCCTGGATCTCGCGGCGCTGGTGGCGCGGCAAGATCGCGGGGAAGCGGTGGCGGCGATGTCGCGGGCCGCGCCGCTGATCCTGGCGAAATTGCAGAGTGAAGGGAGGATCGACGGGGTCATCTCGCTCGGCGGCGGCGGCGGCACGGCCATCGCCACGGCGGGCATGCGGGCGCTGCCGCTCGGTTTCCCAAAGCTCATGGTCTCGACGCTGGCGAGCGGCCAAACCGCCCAGTATGTGGGGGTGAAGGACATCGTGATGATGCCGAGCATCGTGGATGTGGCGGGCCTCAACCGCATCTCGCGCACCGTGCTCACGCGCGCTGCGGGGGCAATCTGCGGAATGGTGGAAAGTGTCGGCGCGTCCGCGAAAACGGGTGGCGAGGACAAGCCGGTCATTGTGGCGTCCATGTTTGGCAACACCACGGGGTGCGTGCAAAAGGCGAAGGCGATTCTCGAAAGCGCGGGCTTCGAAGTGCTGGTCTTTCACGCCACGGGCATCGGTGGGAAGACGATGGAATCGCTCATCGACAGCGGACTCGTGGCCGGCGTGCTCGATGTGACGACGACGGAATGGGCGGACGAGTGGTGCGGCGGTTTCCTCGGGGCCGGCCCGACGCGGCTCGAGGCCGCCGCCCGCCGCGGCGTGCCGGCGATCGTCGCGCCCGGCTGTCTCGACATGGTGAATTTCCACGGCCCAGAATCCGTGCCGGCGATTTTCGCGGGTCGCACTTTCTACCCGCACAACCCGCAGGTCACGCTCATGCGGACGAACGCGGAAGAGTGCGCGCAGCTCGGCCGAATCCTCGCGGAGAAAGTGAATCTTTCGACCGGCCCGGTGACGGTGCTGCTGCCGCTGCGGGCGATCAGCGTGATCAGCGCGCCGGGGCAGCCCTTCCATGATCCGGCGGCGGACGAGGCGCTTTTTAGCGCGATCAAGGCGCAGGTGCGGAAGGACATTCCCGTACTTGAAATTGACGCTGCGATCAATGACTCCGCCTTCGCCGAAGCGTGCGCACACACGCTGCTCGGGCAACTCGCCGCGCGGATTTGAATCAAAAAGCGCCTTTAGAGCGTGCGGAGGAATTTGCGCAGGTCTGACAACCGCGGGCTCCGGGCGTTGCGCACGTAGAAACCGGAGGTCGCCACTCCGATCTGCAGGCTCGCGGCAAGGTCGAGGCCGAGGAGGCGACCGATGCAGAAGCCCGCGTTGAAATGGTCGCCCGCGCCGGTCGTGATCTTTGGCTTCGCGGCGAAGGGTCCGACGACATGGATCGCGCCCGCGGCATCGGCGGCGGCGGCGAACTGCGTGGGATGAATGACCACGGTGTCGATTTTCAGCGCCGCCTGAATTTCCGCCGCGTGCTGGGTGACCGTACCGTAGGTTTCGTCCGGGGCTTTAAAGCCCAGCACTTCGCCAACCTGCCGGCTTTCCTGCATATTCATCCCGAGGATGACACGGAAATGTTTTTGAAACTTCGCGATCTGCCTGATCGCGGCGGCGATGTCCTCGCGCGAACGCTTCGCCGGATCGGCGAGATCAAAAAACAGCCAGCGTTTTTCTCCCTTGAGCCGTGGCGCGATGCGCGTGGCGATCTTCTGCCAGATGGCCGACATGTGGGTGAGCATGGTCCAGTTCACCAGCGCGATGAGCGAGGACTCGCCGAAAATCCCGCAGAGCTTCTCCTCGGGCACATGTTTGATGAGATTGGCCCAGTTCACGTCCCGCAGGCTCTCGTGTTTCCCGAGCATCAGCTTGCCGTCTTCAAACTCGATCGCATCCGTGTAGCCCGGCTCGGCGATGGAGATGACCTGCGCGCGCTGCGCGAGATCGGCGAAAACCGGATGCACATTCGGCGCGCCCAAATTCCCGATGTAAGTCACGGGCGTGCCGTAACTGCACAGCGCATTGGCCATGATCGGTCCGTTGCCGCCGAGCTTGACCATCTGCGTCACGAACTCAAAATTCGCGCTCAATCCCGCCGCTGCGCCGATTTTGCCGGCAAAGTCCCGCATCGGCTCCATGCGAATGTAATTCGTGGCCGATTCCCGCTGCGCCACCACATGTAGGATCGTATCGACGAAGCCGTCGAGCCCCACGAGCACTTTGGATTGGGCCAGCCTGGCAGGCGCGGAGGAGAGTTGGGCGGCGGTGGAATGGGCAAGTGTCAGCGGCATCTGGGGGCGGTTTGTAAAACGCCGGGCGTCGGCTGTCGAGCATCGCGCGCGGGTGCGAGTTTGCCATCGTGGCGGTGTCACGGTTCTCTAGCCGGCATGACCTCCCGTTTTTTCACTCTCCTCGCAGCGCTCTGGGCCACCTGCGTCGTGCGCGCCGATGCCCCCCTGCCGGCGAGCGTCCTCAATCCGCAGACCGCGCCGGAAGCCTGGAATATCATCCGCCTCGCGACAGCGAACGTGGAGAAACTGCTCGCGGAGAACAGGCTCGGTGAAATTCCCGTGCAGATTTCGCTGTGCAGCCCGGCCCTCCGCGCACTCGCTCAGACTGGCCGCACGGACGAGGAGAAAAAGAAACTGACCGGCCAGACACTGGGAGCTTTTCGCGAAATCGGCTCGCTCGCCCGGGCCGCGATGACGGGTGAAACCGGGATCGCGCGCGCTGCTTTCACCAACCTGCGCCTTGAGCTGGACGCGTTCGCCCGGGAGTTCGACGAAAAGAGCGTCAAGGCGGAGATTCACAACTGCCCAATGCACCCGGACTGCGTTTCGCCCGACCCGAAAACGCCCTGCCCCAAATGCGGCATGGACCTCATTGTCCGCCGCATCCCTTACAGCTTCATCTATGTCGCTCCCGGCCAGCCCACCATCACGCTTTCGGCGACCACGGCGATGCCGCTCATTGCGGCGCAGAAAGCCGAGGTCAAGGTGAGCCTAAAACGCGGCGACGGCTCGCCGGTGCGCCCCGCCGACCTCATGGTCATGCACACCCAGCCGATTCATCTGCTCATCGTCGATCCCACGCTCGACGATTACCACCACGAGCATCCCATCGCGACCGATACACCCGGCGAATATGTGTTTTCCTTCACACCCCGGCAGAACGGTTCCTATCGCATTTTCGCGGATATCGTCCCAACGGCCACCGGCGTGCAAGAGTATCCCTTTGCCGATCTGCCGGGGGCGGAGAAAGGCGGGGTCGTCCCGCCCAGCGCCGACCGTTTCGAATCCACCGTGGCCGGGCTCTGGTTTCAGCTCGCTCTTGATCGGAAACCTCCCCTGCCCCCGCGCGCCGGCATAATCCGCACGCTGACCGTCACCGTCACCGATGACCAGCGCCAGCCCATCACCCAACTCATGCCGGTGATGAATGCTTTCGCCCACCTCGTCGGCTTTTACGACGACGGCAAAACGGTCGTCCATCTCCACCCCACCGGCGGCGATGTCCTGCGCACCGACGTGCGCGGCGGCCCGGCGATGGAGTTCAAATTCTACCCGCCCCGCGCCGGCCATCTCCGGCTCTACTGCCAGGTTCTCTACGAAGGACGTATGATCTTCGCCCCCTTCGACGTGAATATCGCTCCCTGAGGCAGCCACGTTGCCGCCTTTTCACTTGGCAACTTTCCGCCCCCTCCGGTAGCCTCCCGCCTCTTCGCATGAAAAGACTGCTCCTCGCGCTCGCCCTTGTATTTATCAGCCTCGGCGATGCATCGGCGCAGTTTGGCAGCTTCAGCGACATCCCCATCGAGATCACCTCGGAATCCACCCGTATGGAGAACGGTCTGGCCATCGCTGAGCAAAACGTCATCATCCGCTACGGTGAGACCGCGATCTATTGCGATTACGGCCAATACAACCCCGACACGCGCGACGTTTTCCTCTCCGGCAATGTGCGCCTGTATCGCGAAGGACGACTCTTCAGTGCCGAGCGGGCGATTTACAATCTCGAAACCAAAGTTTTCAACACCGCCAATTTCACCGGCGAAACCCTGCCCTTCCGTTTCGGAGGCGACTCGCTCTCCACGCTCGGCGCGAACGCCTATCTCGTGAAGGACGGTATTTTTACGACCAGCGATTCTTCGAAGCCGGACTACTATCTCCGCGCCCGCACCATCCGCATTTATCCGAATGACCGCGTCGTTTTCAGCAATGTGAAGCTCTACGTCGGGCGCGTGCCGATCTTCTGGTATCCGTATCTTTACCAGTCGCTAAAGGTGGACTCCGGCTTCTCGTATATTCCCGGTTACAGCAGCACTTGGGGCGCGACCCTGCTGAGCACTTTCACTTTCCCGCTCACCGAGGGGATCACCGGCCGGGTTCGGCTCGACCTCTACTCTGAACGGGGAATCGGTCTCGGTTTCAATGCTCTGTGGGGGGCGGAGCGGCGGGCCAGTTCTGGCTCAGAGATCACGAAATCCAGCGAAACGAAGTCGGAAGGCGAGGCCCGCGAGAAAAAGCACGGCGAAGGCTGGGGCCGCTTCGTCAGCTACTACATTCACGACGCCAGTCCCGGGATCAACAAGACCTCCCTTAATCGCGAGACGATCGACCCCAATCGTTATCGCGTCTCCCTGCAAGACCGCACCTATTTCACAGAGGACATCTATTCCACGATCAATATCAATCTACTCAGCGATCAGTATTTTTTGCAGGACTTCGAGCCGCGGGTCTTCAGCCACAATCCCAACCCGGACAACATGGTCAGCCTGACCAAGTGGGACGAAAACTACGCGCTGACGCTGATCGCCCGCGGGCAGCTCAATTCCGAGTTTGACGCCACCGAGCGGCTTCCCGAAGGCGTTTTCGAGATGAAGCGCCAGCCGCTTTTCAACACCCCGCTCTACTACGATAGCGAAACCAGCGCCGGCTTGTATCGCCGCAATTTTGCCGACGGCTCGCTCTTCTCCGACTATCACAGCTTTCGCGCGGATACCTATCATCAGCTTACTTATCAAAAAACGCTGTTTGGCTGGCTGTCGATCGTCCCGCATCTCGGCGGACGCGCCACTTATTACGAAAACAGCGGCTTTCTCCAAAACGTCGTGAATCCCAGCGCCACCAGCATCACCGGCCTGGCCAACCAGACGCAGGAGCAGTTGATGAGGGATGGCTCGCTCTTCCGCGCCGCGGTCACTGCGAGCTTCGAGGCCTCCTTCAAATTCTCCAAAGCCTTCGAGGGCGTGCAGTCCCGCAGTTGGGGACTCGACGGCTTGCGCCATGTCGTCCAGCCCTACATGAACGCGTCCTTCGTTTACACGAATGTGAACCCCAATGAGATCCTCCAGTTCGACCGCCTGAACCGCTCGACACAACTGGCACCCATCGACTTCCCGCAGTTCAACTCCATCGACGCGCTCGACAACTGGTCCATCCTCCGCCTCGGCGTCCGCAACCGCCTGCAAACCCGACGCGATAACGACACCCTCAACTGGTTCGAGATCGAGACTTTCTTTGACGTCAATTTCGACCGCCCCGTCTTCGGCGGCTATTACGCGCTCTCGGATTCCGGCACCTTTTCAAACCTCTTCAACCGCCTCCGCTGGGTTCCCCTGCCGTGGGCCAGCTTCCAACTCGATTGCCAGTTGCCACTCCTCGACACCGGCTTCACCGAGGTGAATTCCTACCTCAATCTCATGGTCACCCGCGACGCCAGCGTCAGCTTGGGCCAGCGCTACATCGACGGCAACAGCCAGTTTACGAGCAGCAACCTCGTCTTCTTCGGCGGCTACTACCGCCTCAATGACAACTGGGCCTTCAGCTTCCGCGATCAGTATGAATTTGCCGACAGCACCCTCGAGACGCAGCTCTACCAGATTCATCGCGACCTTTCGAGTTGGGTCGCCTCCTTCGGCTTCAGTGTGCGCGACAATCGTGGCGTCAATGACATCGGCGTCCTCCTCACCTTCACCCTCAAAGACCTGCCCAATATCCGCGCGCCCTTCAGCTTCGATCCCGGCGTCACCGGAACCGGCGGCACCGGCAGCAATCGCTGAACAGCCTTCGTCCTTGCGCCCGGTCGGCGTCTCGCCCTTAATCCCCGCCCTTTCCGCGCCGGGTGAAAACGATTCATCGCGGGACCTTTCGCAAAACCACCACACTCCTACTTTCCTGCACATGGAACTCTGCATCATCGGCTCCGGTTACGTCGGCCTCGTCTCGGGCGCTTGCTTCGCCGAAGTCGGCCACCACGTCGTCTGCGTCGATAACGACCAGCGCAAAGTCGATGCCCTCCAAGCCGGCAAGATTCCCATCTACGAGCCCGGCCTCGAAGATCTCGTGCATCGCAATGTCGCCGCCAAGCGCTTGCGCTTCACCAATTCCATCGAGGACGGCCTCGATCATTCGCAGATCGTCTTCATCGCCGTCCCCACCCCGCCGCAGGCCGATGGCAGCGTCGATCTCACCTACATCGAGCGCGTCGCCCGCGAGATTGCCGGCGTGCTGAAGGCCGGCCAGTACCGCGTCATCGTCGATAAATCCACGGTGCCCGTGAAGACCGGCGAGAAGGTCGCCGAGACCATCAAGCGCTACAACAAAAGCGCGGAATTTGACGTGGTCAGCAATCCCGAGTTTCTCCGTGAAGGCTGCGCCGTGCCGGACCTGATGAACCCGGATCGCGTCGTCATCGGGAGCGCGAGTCAGAAGGCTACCGACCTGATGAAGCAGGTCTATGAGCCGTTCAAAGCGCCCATCCTCGTCACCGACATCAACAGCGCCGAACTCATCAAGCACGCCGCCAACTCCTTCCTCTCGCTCAAGATCAGCTACATCAACGCCGTCTCCGCCATCTGCGAAGCCAGCGGCGCCGACGTGGAAATGGTCGCCGACGGCATCGGCATGGACCAACGGATCGGCCGCAATTTTCTCAACGCCGGCCTCGGCTACGGTGGTTCCTGCTTCCCGAAAGACGTGAAGGCTTTCATCGCCATCAGCGACCAACTCGGCGTACCGTTCACGCTTTTGAAAGAGGTCGAGCGCATCAACGAGAACCAGCTCGACCGCTTCATCAAAAAGCTCCGCGACGCGCTCTGGGTATTGAAGGACAAGAAGATCGCCGTCTGGGGCCTGACCTTCAAGCCCGACACCGACGACGTCCGCAACTCCGTCGCCATCGAACTCGTCAACCGCATCACCGCGGAGGGCGCGCACGTCACCGCCTACGATCCGAAAGGCGCGGAGAAAGCCGTCGAATGGAAGCTCATCGACCCCGCCAAAGTGAAGCTGGCCGCCACGCCGCTCGACGCCGTGGACGGTGCTGAGGCGCTCATCCTCGCCACCGAGTGGAAGGAGTTTCTCAACCAGGATTTCGCCGCGGTGAAGGCCCGCATGCACACCCCGCTCATCTTCGACGGCCGCAATCATTTCAATCCCGAGACCATGCGCGGCCTCGGCTTCGACTACCGCGCCATCGGCCGTCCGTAGTGTCGCGTTCACAAATGGCCGGCTCGTTTCGCTATCCGCAGCCAACCACGAAGTGGTTCTCCATGAATGGCCGGGGGTGAAACCCCCGGTGTCGTCGCGCACGGCCAGCCTACTCCGCAAGGAGTTGCCCAAGGGACTCGCGGGCTTGTGGGGCAACCCGTTCCGGGTTGGGATGATCGGGCGGCCCGTCCGGGGGTCGTGCGACCCCCGGCTATTGATGGGCAGCCGCTTCGCGGCTGGATGCACAGCCGTCACGGCCGTTCGTGAACATGACAACTCGAGCGGTTTAAGAAATACTGTGGTCGGCACGGCGGCGGAAAGTAGTCCCCGGCTTTAGCCGGTACGGCGTCTGAGCCGGCTAAAGCCGGGGACTACGCTGCACACGCACCGTCTGCGCGGCTACAGAAAATGTTAAACTGCTCTAGCGCCTGCGGTTGGTGCGGGTGCAGCCAGATTCCGGGGAGGGTGCGCGTCAGTTCAACCATCTCCGCAGGGGTGCCGCCGCAGCAGGACGAGCAGGCCCCCTGTGCCGAGCATTAAAGCGACGGCCGACGGCTCGGGGACCTGGTTCGCCAGCGGGAGCGGCACGCCGGCATCGGTGGTGAAGGCGAGAAACTGCGGGTTGTTCAATCCGGTGGCAAAGACCGATCCAACGCCGCCGGTTGTGAACTTTTGGATCGTGCCGCTGTTGCTGACCGCGAAGAGATTGCCGACACTGTCAAAGGCTAGGCCCACCGGTTCATTCGTGCCAGTGCTGGCAAAGACCGAGCCGACGCCGCCGCTGGTAATTTTCTCGATCGTACTGGCTCCCGCATTGGACACGTAAAGAATGTCCGCGCAGACGGGAGACGGGAGGAAAGCCGAAAGCAGGCCAAGGGCGGCTGGCAGGAGAAGGGAGGGAATCGTTTTCTTAGGGGGCTGATCTTCAACCGCCTTCCTGACGCTGGCCGACGATCAGGTGGCCATAGTGCGACCCGCCTCGCCAATGGCAATCCCCTTTTTCCCCGGGGACCAGGCTCCAGCTTCGGTACGAGGGGAAAACATCCAACACCCAACACAGAACATCCAATATCCAATGCAAAAAGCCGCCGCGGGACGCTTCCGGGGATTGGATGTTGAATGTTTCCGGCCCTGCCCCATGCCCGCCAATCCCCGCCAATCCTGCATCCGCGCGCTCCTCGAATGGGAGAAGGGCAAGCATTTCTCCGACGAGATCCTCCACACCGCACTCGACCGCGAACGCTTCGCGCCGCTCGACCGCGCGTTTCTCATGGAGACCTTCTTCGGCGTCCGGCGCAATCTCAGCCGGCTCGATTTCCTTATTGGCCGGCTCCGCGACGGCCACATCGACCCGGAAACCCGCGCCATCCTCCGCCTCGGCCTCTACCAGATTTTCCACATGCGCACCGCCGCGCACGCTGCGGTCACTCCGCGACGATCTCCAACTCCACGAGCCGTGCCACCAGCAGGCGCAGCGTCCAGCGGGCGCGTCCCGGCGGCGCCTCCCCGCAACACAGCGCGAGGAGCTGCGCCTCGGCCTTGCCATCAAGCTTGCGCTCGTAATGCCGATCGGGGTCTTGCGCTCCAGCGCGCGCTCGACACAGACCCGCCGCATCCGCTCGACGGTGGGGATGCTCGTCTGCGCGGCCCTGGCGATTTGCGCATCGTTCCAGCCTCCTTCGGGGGCCCTGAGTGTCGGCCAAAAGCAGGATGCGCGCGTGGCACTGGCCGTGCGCACTGGCCTGGCCATTGCGCAAGCCCCCTGCCATCGCTTCACGACTGACAACGCATTAGCCCGCCTGGCCGCGGTCGCGCAGCGCCTGCCCGATTGCCGCCGGCAGCGACACCCCGCCGCTCCCACCCAGCGCCCGATCCAGATCCTCCAGCCGGCGGATGAGATCCACCACCTCCCGCCGCGCATACGGCCCGCCCGCCGCCGCGCAAAAGTGCGTTCGGCAGCCAAACGGCCGCCCCGCGTAAATCCGGCAGCGCATCGTCCCCCGGTCGAGCAGGGGACACGCCCCATCCGGGCTCTCCGGGAGCTGCTTCAGCCCCGCCGCACGGAGTGCCCGCGCCGCCACCTGCGCCTCCCCCTTCGTCAGGTAGGGCGTCTTCCCCGTCAGCTTGAAATGGCAGCACTCCGTCCGCAGCTCACACGCCCGCTCGATGGGCCGCGCCGCCAGCTCCGCATAAACCGCCTGCACCGTCCCCACCACATCCACCTTCGGCGCAGGTCGCTTCATCGGGAGAGGGTGGAAAAGGGCACGCCGCCCGCGATACGGCCAGTTCCGCCGCAATTCAACCCCGCGTCTCCGTGGTCGAAAGTGTGGACTGGACGGCGGGAGTCAAAGCGCCCAGGCTTCGCGCCGGTTTTCCCCCTCATCCGATGCCTCGAAAAATTCGCGAACTGATTGCTGGGTTGGAAGGAGCCGGCGGGCGCGTCCAGGTTGCGGCAAAGGCAGTCACCGCAAGTTTGCCCATCCGCGTTCACCGCGTAAAATATTCGTCAGCGGAGCGAGCGGAGCCGACGCCCATCACTACCAGGAAAAGCTCATCAAAGCCGCCATCCGTGAAGTCCAACTATGAAAACTGACTACCTGAAATTCGTGCAATGGAGCGACGCCGACCAACTCTTCGTCGGCTACTGCCCCGACCTCTTCATCGGCGGCATCTGCCACGGCTCCGACGAGCAAAAGGTCTATCGCGAACTCACCAGGCTCGTCGCCGAGGAGATCGCCGAAACCCAACACTCCAAACGTCCACTTCCCAAAAAGAGCGCGCTGGTCACGATCCCAGTGGCGGTTTGAAGGCGAAAATGTGTTTTTGCGGGCCGCGTGATTAAAGGAGGTAACGAAATGAAATTACTTCCGCCACCGCGCTCCTGCGCGTCCGCTTCCTCTACTGCTCCGCCACCCGCGACGCCGCCGCCACCCCCGAACTCGTCCGCCTCGGCTACCAACCTCGCCGCGACCCCGGCGAAGTCCCGCATGCCCCCCGCCGGCAGCAGCAGCTCCACCGGCAGCTCCTCCTCCTCATCGAGTGTGGGGTCCAATTCGTCGTCGTCTTCGACGTAAAGCGGGAGAGCTTTCCCTCGCGCCTCAGAAACCTTTCGCCTTTGCCGTACCGCACGCTGAAACGCCGTTTTCAGGCGAACCCATCGCGGCTTCATGGCGCGAAGGGTTCGCCAATAACAACAGTTTTCCTTGTCTCAAAAGCTCTCCATAATGTCTGATCATGCTATTCCATGGAGGGATTTTGTTGAACTTGAGGCAGCGATGCAACGTCACAAAGCTTTGCTTCTACAGGCGGAAAATTTTCTGGATGTTTTAGCTAAACTATACAAGCTTACGATAACTCCACCGCCGATTTTAATATCTCCTTCTCATGAGTTTAATGCCTTAGCAACAGACACAGATGAAATTCATCTGTGTCTGGGTGTATTTGAAAAAGCAGAGACTTACGCTGGTTTGGCGGCAGGAGAGTGTGAGGCTCTTGATCGCGACACTTTAATTCGAGTGAAAATGAAATTCATTATTTTCTGGGTCATCGCTCACGAATTCTTCCACATCGGCCGCTCCCACTATGCGGTATATCGTTTACATGGCTCAGTGGCGAGAAAGCCTATCGAATTTGATGCAGATATGATGGCAATCGCGGGAATGTATCGATGGCTTCGCATCATAAATAAGAATTGCACAACCAGAAAAACCAAAGGGCTAATCCTTGATAGCATTTTCTGGCCCATGCGCGCACACATTGGATCCGCGTTTGCCGAAGCGCCCGACATTGATCCTGATTATCCAACTTGGCATCTTCGAATCTGGACTGCTTTCACAAAACTCATACAGATGGACAATGGGACTTTGACGACAGAGTTTCCCGAAGAGGCTCAACACGATTGTCACTATTTAAACGAACTGCTGGTGGAATGTGATACTGCTTATTGTAGATACTGTTCACTTCCAAAAAGCACATTAGCGGATTTTTTAAATAGCTACCGGAATGTATCTGATTTCACCCCACTTTCAGACTCTTGGGAAAGCATACGAGAAAGTGTTGCTAAATTAGAGCGTTTTACAATTTTCACTTCTTAGACTCGACTTTGAAATCCGACATGAGTTAGTTGCGATAGAAGCATTGATTGAGGTCGTTCTATGAATACGTCGCGCCTTTTCATCCTTCTCGCGTGGGTCGCCAGCGTCGTGGCGGCGTATTTCATCGGGGGCGGTGGAGACTCCGTGCGGAAGGCGGAGGCCGCCGTTTCCGAGGAGCAGGCCGCTCACGAGGCGGCGACGCATGACAAGCCGGTCGGTGAGCCGCACCTCGACGAGACGACGGAGGGCGCCAGGAGGGCGAAGCCGGATGTGCGCCTGCTCGTCGCGCGGACGCGGCTGGAGATGGGCAACATGGGCGGGATGATGAACATCCGCGGGATGCTCCGCGCGATGGCGCCGATCACGGAGTTGGACGATGCGCAGGTCCAGGAGGCGCTGGCGGAGGTGGAGGCTTCGGTGCGCGAGCCGCAGCAGCAAATGATGCTTTACTCGCTCCTGCTCGGCCAATGGGCGGAGACGGATGGCCGGGCGGCGATGACCTATGCGCAGACGAAGCTGGTGAAGGGTTCGATGCTGAACATGGGGCTGAGTTCCTCAGTGCTGACCTCGTGGGCGAGCCGCGATCCGGAGGGCGCGTGGAAATGGTTCACGAGCGAGCAGCCGGACGACGGCACGGACCGCACGCGCGAGATGTCGGTGACGGCGATTTTTGCCGGCATGGCGGGGCAGAATCTGGACGCCGCGCTGGCCCGCGTGAGCACGCTGGATGAGGCCGCGCGCAATGCGGCGCTCAATGGCATTGCCAACGGGATGGCCGGGGATGCCGCGGCGCGCCGCCGCCTGATCGACCGCACCGCTTCGCTCCCACCCGAGCAGGGCGCACAGCTCCGCCAAAGTCTGGTCGGCCAATGGGCGTGGAGCAATCCGGACGAGGCGGTGGCGTGGATTCGCTCGCTGCCGGCGGAGGAGCAGAAGCCGCTGCGCACGAGCGCGGGCCAGCGGATCATGAATGTGAAGCCAGCGCTCGGGGCGGAACTGGCGCTCGAAGGCGCGGAGGAGAAGGACAAGCCGCAGATTTACGAGATGGTCGCCAGCCAATGGGCCTACATGGATGCGCGCGCGGCCGGGGATTGGCTGACGAAGCAGCCGCAAGGTCCGGAGTTGGACGGGGCGCGGACAAGTTACGCCCGCGTGATCATGCAGCGCGATCCGGCGGCGGCGCTGGATTGGGCGCGCAGCGTGCAGGATGAGCAGAAGCGCACGGAGTCCGTGACCTCGGTTTACCAACTGTGGCGCGTGAAGGACGCCGCCGCCGCCGAAGCCGCGCTCACCGCCGCGGGCCTCCCGCCCGCGCTCCTGAAACAGATCCGCGAAGCGCCATCGCCGGAAGCCACGAAAGCGACGCCCTCGGTGCGCAGCTACGGCAAGTAAGGCGGCGGCTGGCTTGTTTCGCAGGACTTTTGGATTGGTGAACGTCGGATCAAGGGCTAGCCTGCACGCCATGTTCGTCGAACAACCTCCCGAGGTGCTGGCTCTGCCGACTGAACAAAAGGAAATGCTGGCGGAGGAGCTGCTCAATCAAGAGGTGCTGGAAAAGGAAAAGGATCCGGCCTTGCTGGAACTGCTCCGAGAGCGGCTGGCGGCGCATGCGGCGGAGCCCGCCGGTGGGGTGGCTTGGGAGACGTTGCGCGACCGGTTGCTGAAACGTGGCTGAAATCGTCTGGAAACGTGGGCGGAGGAGGACTTGCTCCGCATCTTCGCCGAGATCGAGGAGTTGCGGGAGGGTGGCGGAGAGCGTTTCACGCGGCTGCTCGATGGCACGCTGCAAAGCCTGCGTCGGCATCCGCAGATGGCACCGGTGTTTGAACGACCCGTGCGGCGGCTGGTGGCGGGCAATTCAGGCTACGGACTGTTTTACACGGTCGAGCCGCGCGGGATCATTGTGCATGCGCTGCTGCACCTGATACCAAACTCAGTTGAAGACTGGACGATACGAATCGGTGCGTTGCGCGATTTCCTTCGGTTCTCGGACTTTGGAAGGTGTCGGTTTTCAACTGTGTTTGGTATGAGTCAGAATCCGAAAGCGATTCGGATGAGAATCCGCCGGATGCTGGATTTGCGGTGAGAGCGAAAATGCCGCGGTGACCCTTCACACCGCCAGCCCGGCGGCGTGGCCGGAGGCCCAGGCCCATTGGAAGTTGTAGCCGCCGAGCCAGCCGGTGACATCCACGACTTCGCCGATGAAGTAGAGGCCCGAGACGTGGCGTGCTTCCATGGTTTTGGAGGAAAGTTCGCGCGTGTCCACGCCGCCGAGGGTGACTTCGGCCTTGGGGTAGCCTTCGGTGCCGGCGAAGTTGAGGGGCCAGGCGTGGAGGAGGGTGGTGAGGTCGGCGAGTTCGCGGGCGGTGTAATGGCGCGGGGTTTTCGCGGGGGCGTGACGCTGGGTCCAGGCTTCGGCGAAACGCCGCGGCCAGTGCGCGGCGAGGGCGGTGGGGAGATCGGTGTTCTCGGTTCGGGCGAGGGCGAGGAGGTCGGCAGCGGAGGCGTCGGGAAGGAGATTGAACTGAATGGTCTCGCCGGGGTGCCAGTAGGAGGAGATTTGCAGGATCGCCGGGCCGCTGAGACCGCGATGGGTGAAGAGGAGGTTTTCGCGAAACTCCGCGCCGGCGTGGCGCGCGGCGATTGGGACGGAGAGGCCGCTGAGCGCTGCGAGCGGCTGATCGGCGGCGGCGAAGGTGAGCGGGACGAGGCCGGGGCGGACGCCGGTGAGTTTCACCCCGAACTGCCGCGCGATACGGTAGCCGAAATCCGTCGCGCCGAGCTTGGCGAAGGACAGTCCGCCGGTGGCGATGACGAGCGCCGCGGCGTCGAGCGGGCCGGTGCTGGTGGCGAGGTGAAAGCGGTCGCTGCGGCGGACTTCGGTGACGTGGCAGTGGGTGCGGATTTCCACGCCGGCGGCGGCGCATTCGGCGAGGAGCATCTCGATAATCGCGCGCGAGCTGGTGTCGCAAAACTGCTGGCCGAGCTTTTTCTCGTGATACGGGATGCGGTGCTTTTCCACGAGCGCGACGAAGTCCCACGGCGAGTAGCGGGCGAGCGCGGATTTGCAGAAGTCGGGGTTGGCCGAGAGGTAGTGTTCGGGGCCGGTGCCGAGGTTGGTGAAGTTGCACCGCCCGCCGCCGGAGATGGCGATCTTCAAACCAACGCGTTCGTTGTGTTCGAGGACGGCGACGCGGCGTCCGCGCTTGCCCGCCTCAATGGCGCACATGAGCCCGGCCGCTCCTGCGCCGACGATGAGGACGTCGGGGGAATTGCTCACGGCGCTTCGCTCAAGCGAAGCTGCAGAGCATGCGCCGGGTGCCAGGGGTTGCGGGCGTAGTCGGAGGCGATGATTTCAAGGGCGAGGTCGGCGCAGCGGTGGCGGAGCGCGGAGACATCGAGCTGGAGGTGGTACGGAGCGAAGGGCGCGAGGTTTTTTGCGCCAAGCTGGAAAAGGCGGACGGCGGGGCGCAGGCGGCGGCCGTGTTTTGGATGGAGCGGATGGAGGTATTGCTTTTGCAGGTGGACGAAGGCACCGGCGACCTGGATGAGACCCTTGTAAAAGTCGGCGTTGTCGTCCGCGCCGCGGAGCCAGAGATGTTCGAGGACATCGTGGGCCTCGTAGTAAAGGCCGGCGTTGAAGCAGTGAAAGTAGCCGAGGTAGTGCGGGCTGAGCGACGAGGCCGGGTCGGACTCGAACTGGCCGACGTAGGCGGAGACGCGGTCGCTTTTTTTCATCGCGCGGCGGAAAGGCTGGGTTGAAACATGCGGGGCAAACATGTTCGACCTTGCGTCAGGTTCAGGCAAGACTCACGCGCGCTTTCCGGCGGGACGAACCGTGCGTGCAAAGGTGCCGTTCGCCGGCCACAGATGAGGCAACGCCTTTCGCACCGCATTATGCCCAAGCCGTTTCTTTCCGCGCCTGCCGCCTGCGCTGCCGTGATGTTTGCGGCGTTTGCGACGTGGGGCAAGCCGCCGAAGGCGGAGGCCGGACCGACGTTCAATCGGGACGTGGCGCCGATTGTCTTCGAGAACTGCGTCGTCTGCCATCATCCCGGCGGCATCGGACCGTTCAGCCTCGCCGAATACCGGGAGGTAAAGAAGCGCGCGAAGACGATGGCCCGGGTGACGGCGAGCCGTTTCATGCCGCCATGGCTGCCGGAGCATGGCGCGGTGGAGTTTGCGGGTGAGCGCCGGCTGACGGACGGGCAAATCGCGACGATCGACCGCTGGTGGAAAGCGGGCGCGCCCGAGGGGGCCGCGGCGGATCTGAAAGTGAAGCCGGTGTGGAGTGACGAGTGGCAGCTCGGCAAGCCGGATCTCGTCGTCACCATGCCGGAGCCGTTCACGCTGCCGGCGGGCGGACGGGATGTGTACCGGAATTTCGTGCTGCCGGATGTGGTGCCGGCGGATCGCTACGTCCGGGCCATCGAGATTCGTCCGGGCGAGGCGCGGGTCGTCCATCATGTGGCGCTGCTCCTGGATACCACCGGCGACGCCCGGGCGCGCGCGGGGCGGGAAGCGGAGCCCGGATTTTCCGGGATGAGCGCGGGACGCGGGGCGGGTCGCCCCGAAGGCCACCTCCTCACCTGGCAGCCCGGCAAGCGCGTGCTGCCGGAGCCCGCGGGCACGGCTTGGGTCTTGCGCGGGCACTCCGATCTGGTGATCCAGACCCACATGCGTCCGTCGGGCAAGCCGGAGAAGGTGCAGCCGAGCGTGGCGCTTTATTTCACGGATCAACCACCCACCCGCGAGTGTTTCACTGTGGTCCTGCGCTCTCCGACGATGGCCATTCCACCGGGTGAAAAGGACTACGCGATCGAATCCGAATACACCCTGCCGGTCGATGTGGAAGTGCTCGGCGCATTTCCCCATCTGCATTACCTCGGCAAGGAAGTCCGGGGCTGGGCTGAGTTGCCCGATGGCACCCGTCAGGAGCTGATCTTCATCCCCCAATGGGATTTCAACTGGCAAGGCGACTATCAATACGTGGCCCCGCCCATTCTCCCCAAAGGCACGAAGCTGCGGATGCGCGCCACCTACGACAACTCGGCGGGCAATATTCGCAACCCCAACCAACCGCCCAAAGTGGTGCGCTACGGTTCGCAAACCTCCGATGAAATGGGCGATCTTTACTTCCAGTTGCTGCCGCGCAAGACCGCCGAACTGCCGGTGTTGCAGAGGGACTATGCCGCGAAATACGGTCTCCCCGATGGCATCGCTTTCGCGCAGGCCATGCTCTGGCAGGATCCGCGGGACGCCGAGAGCCGGGCAGATCTCGGGGCGGCGCTGCTGGCCAGCGGAAAGCTGGACGAAGCGGTGAAGGAACTCCGGCAGGCCGCGGAGGACGATCCCAAGCTCGCGCGGCCCCACTACCTGCTCGCTCATATTTGCGCCAGCCGCAACGACCTCCCCGGGGCCATGGCTGCGCTGACTCGCTCCCTCGAACTCGACCCCAACGATGCCAACGCGCACAACGACCTCGGCTACCTGTTTCTCGTGGCGGGCCATCGAGACGCCGCGATCGAGCATCTTGAGAAAGCGCTAGCGCTGAATCCCGGCGATACGCTCGCCCGGCAGAATCTCGAAAAAGCCCGCGCGCTTTTGCCGAAGTAGCGCCGTTTCGCTGGGCTGCTCCCGCCGCCATTTCTCCGCGTTCGCCAGCGGCGCGCTTCCGTTTTCAGTATGCCGCGCCATGTCGCTCGACCGGCTCGTCTCCATCATACTGCTGCTGCTGGAAATCAGCATCGAATGCGGCCTTCGCCGACCGCTTCCGTCGCGAGGCGCGGGCGATGGCGAAGCCGAACCATCCGCACATCATTTCGGTCTTCGACTTCGGCACCACCAGCGAGGGGCCACCTGTTCATCGTCAAGGAATACGTCGAGGGTGCGAACCTCGCCGACATCATCCGCCTCGTCGGCCTCAATGCCGACCAGTCGCTTTCCATCGTTGAGCAAATCTGCGCCGCGCGCGGCTTCGCGCATGGCAAAGGAGTCGTTCAACGCGACATCAAGCCGGCCGCGGCGCGGCCCTTTGGAATCAGCGCGGATGCGGCGTTTGCCGACCGCTTCCGTGGCTCTGGAAGACTACTTCTTCGTGTCGGCCTTCTTCACCATCGTGGTGAACTTGTCGGGATCCTTGTTAAAGTCCTTCACGCAGTCTTTGCAGCACAGATACACGTCCGTGCCGTCGTGGGAGACTTTGACGGCCTTGCCGTGTTCGCCGAGTTTTTCATCGGAGACGACGCAGGTCTTGAGCGGATAGGTCTTCGGCACGGCGGACGCGCCGCCTTTGTGGTCCACGCCTTCGTGGGCAAAGGCCGCGGTGGTGATGAGAGCCGTCGCGAGCGCGACGGTGAGTGAGATGATACGGTTGGTTTTCATGTGTTTTTTGGTTTGTCTGAATCGGCTGCCGTGGCACTGCCACCGAAGCGCGCGGGCAGGTGCGCGGCACGACGATGCGGAAATTCCGCAATGGTTTGCGGGGCGCCCTCGCCCCCGAAGCGGTCGAGAATGGCGCGCTCCGTAACGCTCCGCGCCCCACCCGGTCTAGCGCCCGATGCGGATGCTCAAACCCTGCCGCTGGTCAGAATTGCGGTCGTCGCGCGCATGCAACTCTTCATCGACATGATGGAGCTCGTCGTGGATGTGCGCGATTTCGTCGCGGACGTGATCGGCGTCGAAGC
This sequence comes from Chthoniobacterales bacterium, assembly GCA_038318725.1. Taxonomy (GTDB): domain Bacteria; phylum Verrucomicrobiota; class Verrucomicrobiia; order Chthoniobacterales; family Chthoniobacteraceae; genus Chthoniobacter. The sequence goes on along the minus strand of JBBQCM010000033.1, from coordinate 20,883 downwards.
GACCGGAATTCAACTCGTCCGCCACATGATTGTATTCCGCGTTGATGTGCTTCATCTCCCCGCGGATGTGCTTCGAGGCACCGTAGCGGTCGAGTTCATCATACACATGATTGTAGGTGCCGTGGGTGTGTTCGAGCTCCGCCCGCAAGGCACGTAAGGACCCTCCCCCGGAGTCGCGGGGGTCATGGTCGAACTGATCGTGCTGGTCGTGTTTTTTGTCATGGGCCAGGGCGAGCGGTCCGGCGGTGATCATTCCGAAGGCGAGGGAGAAGGTGAGGAGCTGGGTTTTCATATATTGGAATCGTTGGTGATCCGACGGGTGCGCGTCCCTCTCATTCAATATGTTTACGGCACTATTCCGCCCGCCCTGCCGGGCTGGTGAGCGCTGCGCCGCGCTGCATGCCAAAAAATCCGGCGCGCTAGCCGCCTGTCGGACTTAGAGAGCAGCTCAATAAAGCCCATGTCGGGTCGAAAGAGCAGGGCGGCCCGCTTCGTTACGATCGATTACGACACGCCGCTCTGGTGGCCGCCAGACCTGCGCGGGTGGGTGCCACACGGCGCGCGTCCAACGGGCGCGGCCGGGTACAAGGACGGTTTTCCGTGCAGCAATCGGGCGAAAGCACCAGCGGCGGCGGGGCCGAACTAAGCGCGGCTTGTCTTCATCCGCGCTTCCGGTACGATTTTGCCCATGACGACGACCTGCCAAATAAACGCCGACCAACTCGATACCGGTTTCGTCGAGCGGGTGCAGGCGGCTTTTCCCCACAAGCTAATCGAGATCGTCGTCACGGAGCCTGACCAAAGCCTCTTTCAGTGAGGACGGTGGCCTTCCAAGCGGAAGCGTTTGCCCATTTCACCGCGTGGGCGAAAACCGACCCGAAACTCCATGAGTGGCTGCCACGCTCCGAAACGACCCGCAAACCTTTCACCGGGCTGGGAAAGCCGGAGCCGCTCCGGCATCAACTCAAGGGCTGCTGGTCACGCCGGATCGACGATGAGCACCGGCTGGTCTATCGCGTGACGGAGGACGCGCTCACCATCCTCTCGTGCCGGGATTACTATTGAACAGCTCGTCAACCACCGCGGGGAAGAGCACGCCGGCTTTTTTTCACGACGCGTCGAAATTTCCGCTTTCCACTCCGCCCGACAATGGCGCGCTGCTGGGGCAGTTTCTCGACGATGTCGCGGCGCGAAAGCTGACGCTTTATCCGGCGCAGGAGGCGGCGATTTTGGAGCTGTATGACGAGAAGAATGTGATCCTCAACACCCCCACGGGCTCGGGCAAATCGCTGGTCGCGGCGGCGCTACATTTCAAGAGCCTGGCGCAGGGCCGGCGCTCCGTTTACACCTGCCCGATCAAGGCGCTGGTGAATGAAAAGTGGCTGGCGCTGTGCCGGCAGTTCGGGCCGGACAATGTCGGCTTGAGCACGGGCGACGCGACGGTGAATCGCGATGCCCCGATCCTTTGCTGCACTGCGGAGATCCTCGCCAACATCGCGCTCCGCGAAGGGGCCGCCGCCGACGTGCAGGACGTGATCATGGACGAGTTTCACTACTACGCCGACCGCGCGCGCGGCGTGGCCTGGCAGGTCCCGCTGCTCACGCTGTCGCGGACGCGTTTCTTGATCATGTCAGCGACACTCGGCGAGACCGCGTTTTTCGAAGAGGAAATGACGCGGCTGAACGGGCTGCAAACCGTGACCGTCGCCTCGAAGGATCGTCCGGTACCGCTGGAATTTTCTTACGCAGAGACGCCGCTGGCGAAGACGCTCGAAGAGTTGGTGACCGGCGGGAAGTCGCCGGTCTATGTCGTCCATTTCACCCAGCTCGAAGCGGCGCAAAGCGCGCAGGATTTCATGAGCACGAACGTCTCCACGCGGGAGGAAAAGGAGCGGATCGCGCACGCGCTGGAGGGGTTCAAGTTCAGCAGTCCGTACGGGCCGGAGATAAGAAAATGGCTGCGGCACGGGATCGGGCTGCATCATGCCGGGCTGCTGCCGAAGTATCGCGTGCTCGTCGAGCAATTGGCGCAGCGCGGACTGCTCAAAGTGATCTGCGGCACGGACACGCTCGGCGTCGGGATCAACGTGCCGATCCGCACCGTGCTCTTCACGCAACTTTGCAAATTCAGCGGACAAAAAACCCGCATCCTGAGTGCGCGCGACTTTCACCAGATCAGCGGGCGCGCGGGACGGAAGGGCTTCGACGACGTCGGCTGGGTCGTGGCGCAGGCTCCCGCGCACGCGATCGAAAACCTGCTGCTCGTGCAGAAGCAGGCGGGTGGTGGAAAGAAGTTCGTGAAGCGCAAGCCGCCGGAGAGGAATTTCGTCAACTGGGACAAGCAGACTTTTGCCCGACTTATCGCTGCGCCGCCGGAGCGGCTGACGAGCCAGTTTCAAGTCACCCACGGCATGCTGCTCAATGTGCTCAGCCGTCCGACCGACGGGTGCCGCGCGATGCAGGAACTCATCGCGCGCAGCCACGAAATGCCCAATGCGAAGAAGGTGCTCACCCGCCGCGGCTGGCAGCTCTTCCGCGCGCTCGTCGAGCGGGGAATCATCGAGTTCATCCCGCAGACCATCGAAGGTGCGAAGGTGCGCGTAAATGTGGACTTGCAGGACGACTTTTCGATGAACCAGACGCTCTCGCTCTACGTCCACGACACGCTCCCGCTGATGGACCCGCAAGCGCCGGACTACGCGCTCGTCCTTCTCACGCTGGTCGAGTCCATCCTCGAAGACCCGGACATCATTTTACGCAAGCAACTCGACAAGGTGAAAGGCCAGGCCGTCGCCGAAATGAAGATGCAGGGCATCGAATACAACCAGCGTATGGAGGAGTTGGAGAAACTCGAATACCCGAAGCCGAACCGCGATTTCATCTACTCAACGTTCAACGCCTTCGCCGCCAAACATCCCTGGGTCGGCGAGGAAAACATCCGCCCGAAATCCATCGCGCGAGAGATGTTCGAGGAATTCCGCTCGTTCGGCGATTACATCAAAATCTACGAACTCCAGCGGGCCGAGGGCGTCCTGCTGCGACACCTCTCCAACGTCCACAAAGTCCTCGCGCAAACCGTCCCCGACGCCGCAAAAAACGAGACCATCCGCGAGATGGAGCTCTACCTCGCCACGATCCTCCGCCAGATCGACAGCAGCCTGCTCGAAGAATGGGAGAAGATGCGCGATCCAAATTACGTCCCGCGCGGCGAGCAGCCCGAAGTCCGCCCGCCCGGGGCCGAGGAAGCCGCGCGCGACATCACCCGCGACGCGAAGACCTTCACCGCCGCGATCCGCAACTGCATTTTCACATTTCTCCGCGCCCTCCTCAGCGCCGATCTCGAAACCGCCCTCGCCAGCGTCAACGCCCAGCCTTCGCCCGACGAAGAACCCTGGACCACTGACCGCCTCCGCCGTGCATTTGATGCCTACCACGTCGATCACGAGTATCTGCGCCTCGATCCCGAAGCCCGCAACGTGCGGCACACCTACGTCACGCCTTCCGATGATAAGCGCCGCTGGCGCCTCCAGCAAATGCTCGTCGATCCCGCGGAAACCAACGACTGGGTCGCCGAGTTCGATGTCGATCTCGTCGCGTCCCGCGCCACCGGCGAACCCGTCCTCCAACTCCGTCGCCTCGGCAGCCTGGTCTGAGAGACTGTGAAATAAGTCGTCCCATCGGGACGAACGAGAGAAGCCGTAGGCTTCAGCCCACGGTCAGCGCAGAAAAAAAGACCTTTGTCGCGGAGCGACATCCGAGCGCTTCAACCGTCGCTTCGCGACGGCGTGCTCGCCTTTCCTCGCCGTGGGCTGAAGCCCACGGCTACCAACAAACGTCCCGCTGGGACGCGGCGCTCCGCTGACTTATTTCACAGCCTCTGAGAGATTACCCTTCAGCCACCATTTGCCCGCTGGAGTGGGGGCTGAAGCTGCGCTACTGTCCGCGCTTTCGCAATTCCAGACACCATCCCATTTTGACACCGATCTCCGAGGCTTCCAGGCCCGCTGCCGCGCCGCACTCCACCAGTTTTTCCCGCAATGAATTTGACCGCTGGCTGGCCCAGCGCCGCGCCGATGAGGGGCTCCCGCCCTTCGTCCCACGGAGCGGACGTCCCATCTTCAAGTCGTGGCTGCGCGACACTTGGGAGCATCTCCGGGAACTCCCCGAAACGCGCGGGCTTGGGCTTTTTTGCGAGCGGGACGTGACCATGGTAATCGCCGAGGTCACGGAGCATGCGGTTATCGGCGGGCAGCGCTGCCCGTTGCATGTCTTCGACATCCTGCCGCTAAACCGCCCGAAGCGCGCGGACGTGCTGGGGCAAAGACTCCGCCAGCTTTCCGCCGATGCGAGCCGCCGGGAGCCGGCCCTCCGGACAGAAATCCAGGCGCAGATCGCGCGCATCGAGCAGGCCATCGTGGAGCATCAGGACCGGCTGCGGGAGTGGGATGTCGCGGAGGAGTTGCGGAAGCTCGACGGGCCGCTCGCGCTGCGGCAGTTCATCGACCGGGCCTCGCGAATCGTGCGCGAGCTTTCCCTGCGCGCGGCCAATCACCGCATGGCCGAAGGCATCGCGCTGCATCGTTTCCACGAGACCTTTCCCGGCGCACGGGCGCGCGAGCGGCAGCTCCTCTTCATCGCCGGCCCGACCAATTCCGGCAAGACCTACGCCGCCTTCCAAAAACTGGCCGCGGCCAAATCGGGCGTCTATCTCGCACCGTTGCGGCTGATGGCCGCGGAGTTTTGGGACCGAATGCGCGGGGCCGGCATCCCGTGCTCTCTCATCACCGGCGAGGAACGCTTTCCCGATCCCGACGCGCGCCACATTTCCTCGACCATCGAGATGCTCGCCACCGATGCGGAGTACGACGTGGCCATCATCGACGAAGCCCAGATGATCGCTGACAAAGACCGCGGCTGGGCCTGGACCCAGGCCATCGTCGGCGTCAATGCCAAGCTCGTCATCTTCGTCGGCTCGCCGGATGCGGAGAATGTGCTCCGCGAAATCGCCGCGCGGCTCGGCGAACCGTTCGAGGTCCAGCGCACCGAGCGCCTCACCCCACTGGAAGTCGCCGACCGGCCGCTCGCCGCCGACCAGAAGCCCGAGGACGCCACCGCCTTCATCTCCTTTTCGCGGCGCGATGTCCTCGCGTGGAAGCAGACCCTCGGCACCACGCAATGCGCCGCCATTTACGGCGCGCTTTCGCCCGAGGTTCGCCGCGAGGAGGCCCGGCGCTTCGCCGCGGGCGAGGCCAGGATCGTCTCCGCCACCGACGCCATCGGGATGGGCCTGAATCTCCCGGTGAAAACCATCGTCTTCACCACGCTCACCAAATGGGACGGCGAAAAGGAGATCACGCTCAGCGATTCCTCCATCCGCCAGATCGCCGGGCGCGCGGGCCGTTACGGCCTGCACGAGACCGGCCTTGTCACCGCGCTGAACAAGCGCGACCTCGCCCATATCCGCGCCGCCATGGCCGCCGAAGCCGAGCCGCTGCCGACCATCGCGCCCATCGCGCCGCACATCAAAATGCTCGATTTCCTCGCCCAGGAAACCGGCCGCAACGATCTCCCCTCGCTCCTCGACTGCTTCGCGGCGCTGCCCGGTGACACCGATCTTTTTTGCAAAGCCGACGTCTCCTCGATGCGCGACCTGGCCAGCCAGATCGGCGACTTCAGCCTGCCGCTGGCCACGCAATTCACCCTCTGCGCCTGCCCCGTGGACACGCGCAGCGGCGAACACATGCGCATCTGGCGGCAATGGGTCGCCGCGGTGGCCGAGGAGGTGCCGTCGCCCATGCCGCACGGGCCGCGCTTCACCGCCGAAGGCGGCACCACCTCAGCCGTGCAGCTCCAGAGTGCCGAGGGCCGCGTGCGCCTGCTCGCCGCCTACTGCTGGATGCATCACCGCATGCCCGACCTCTTTCCGGACATGGAGGAAGCGCGGGTGGTCTCCTCGGCCACGAACCAGTTCATCTCAAATTCGCTCAAGCGCAAAAGCGTCCGCCGCTGCCGCCGCTGCGGCCATGGCCTCCCCGACCAGCACCAGCACCCCATCTGCGACCCCTGCTTCCAGATGCGCTTCGAGCGCAACGACTAGAGTCCTGGCGGCCAGGTGCGGTGACGCGGAGTGGCTACGCCAGCAGCGCCTGGACAACTTTTCCATGCACGTCGGTCAGCCGATAGTCGCGCCCGGCATGGCGGTAAGTGAGGCGCGTGTGATCGAGGCCGAGCGTATGGAGGATCGTCGCGTGGAGGTCGTGAAAGTGGACCGCGTCCGCGACGATCGTGTTTCCGAAATCGTCCGTCTCGCCGTGGCTGATTCCGCCTTTCACCCCGCCGCCCGCGAGCCAGCAGGTGAAGGCTTGCGCGTGGTGCTCGCGGCCGGGCGCGTCCTTCGTGGTGTTGAAAGGCGTGCGGCCAAACTCCGTGGCCCAGACGACGAGCGTATCCTCGAGCATCCCGCGCTGTTTGAGGTCGATAAGGAGCGCGGCGATGGGCTGGTCCACGTTTTTGGCCAGCGGCGCGTGCTCGTTCATGTTGCCGTGCGAATCCCAGTTGCCGCTCGCGCCGGTGTCGATCAGTTCGATGAAGCGCACGCCGCGCTCGGCGAGACGCCGGGCGATGAGGCACTGCCAGGCGAAGCCTTTGGTGCTGCCGCGCGCGAGGCCGTAGAGCTCGTGCGTGGCGTCTGTTTCCTTCGCCAGATCGAAGGCCTCGGGTGCCGCGGCCTGCATCCCATGAGCGGTTTCGAAGGCGCGAATGCGCGCGGCAAGTTGCGCGTCGTTGTCGCGCGCGAGGAGGTGGCGGTGATTGAACGCCGCGGAAAGCCCGAGTTCCATCTCCTGCACACCGGCGTCCGCGAGGCGGGGCCGGATATTCGGCACCGGCTCGGGACCGGGCACCACGCGTGTGCCTTGATGACAGCCGGGCAAAAAATCCGCCGACCAAAGTTGCGCGCCGGAATAAGGCAGCGCGGGCGCGATGACCATAAAACTTGGCAGGTTGGCGTTCTCCGAGCCGAGGCCGTAGCTGATCCAGGAGCCCATGCTCGGCCGCGTGAAGCCGACCGAGCCGGTGTGAATGCCGAGCGTCGCCTGCGCGTGGTCGGCGTTGTCGGAAAACATCGAGCGCACGAGGCAAAGATCGTCCGCGCACCCGGCGATTTTTGGAAAGAGCTCGCTGATCCAGAGGCCCGACTGGCCGCGCTGTTTGAACTCCCACTGCGGGCGCTTGTAGAACTTCACCTCGCTGCGGTTCTCCGGCGCGAAGGCTTCGAGCATTTTCCGCGGCACGTCGTAGGGCTGATTGTGGTCGGAGATGAGGCGCGGCTTGTAGTCGAAGGAATCGACGTGCGAAACGCCGCCGCTCATGTGGAGGAAGATGACGCGCCTGGCTCGCGGGGCGAAGTGCGGTGGCTTGGACGCGAGGGGATCGTCCGCGGCGAGGAGGTCCGAAAGCACGCCCGGCAAAATGAGCGAACTGCCGGCGAGGGAGCGGATGAAAGAGCGGCGGTTCATTTAGTCGAGGTAGAGGAATTCATTCGCAGACAGCAACGCGCGGCTGAGGCTTTGCCAGGCTTGGTCGGTCGGGAGCTGCTTTGCCGCGAGCCGCGCCAGGTAGTCGGCGGCCATGTGCGTCTCCTCGGGCTGCGGAGGGCGGGCGTAGAGGATCTGGAAAGCGCGCTCGATGCGGGAGGCGTCGTCGGGTCGTTCGCGCAGAAGGCGCGCGGAGAGTTGGGCGGCGCGCTCGTGGACAAAGGGGTCATTCATCACGAAAAGCGACTGGAGGGGCGTGGTCGAGGTCTGGCGCGTGGGGGTGCTGCTGTTCGGGTCCGCGCCGTCGAAGAGCGCGAGAAAAGGATGCCGCCGAAGCCGCTGCTGCATTTGATAGACGGTGCGCTGCGGCGTTTCGTAGCTGGCGAAGAATTGGTTGTGCTGGGTGAAGCCCCAGGTGTGGACGGCGGGAAACGGATGCGCCCCGCCAGGCGTGGGATCGAGAGCGCCGCTGGCGAAAAGCAGCGCGTCGCGGACCGACTCGGCATCGAGCCGGCGACGCTCCGCGCGATGCCATAGCGCGTTGTTCGGATCGGCGCTTTGCCCCGGCCCGACGCTGGCGAGCTGCCAGGTGCGCGAGGTGAGGATGAGCCGGTGCATTGCTTTCACCGACCAGCCGCTCTCGATGAAGCGCTGCGCGAGAAAATCGAGCAGCTCCGGATGCGTGGGCGGCTGTCCGCGGAGTCCGAAGTCGTTGGGCGTGGTCACGAGTCCCCGCCCGAAATGATCCTGCCAGATGCGGTTCACCATCACCCGGGCGGTGAGCGGATTGGCGGACGTCGCGATGGCGTCCGCGAGTTCGCGACGACCGCTCGCCTTGCCTTCGGCGGCGAGCGACTGCCCGCCGAGGATCGTGGGAAAACGTCGCGGCACCGTGTCGCCGAGCCGTTTGGGATCACCGCGGACTTGGAGGCGCGTGTCGGCGGGTGTGCCCTCGCGCACGGCGTAAGCGAGTTCCCACGGCGGCGTCTCCGAGAGGACGCGGCGCTGCTCGCGGGCGGCATCGTGCTCTTTCTTCGCCGTCTCCATGCGCGCATTCCGCTCAGGCGTTTCCGCCTCTTTCTTCGCGGCTTCCCTCGCAGCTTCGGCAGCCCGCGCCGTCGTTTCGAGCGCCGCGAGTTTTTCCTGCCACGGCTTTTTCGCAGCCTCGAGCTCGGCTGCAGGCAGGAGCGGCGTGAGATTCTCCGGGCGGTTTTTGCCCTCGCTGCCGGGATGCGGAAACGTGGTGCTGCTGAAGACGCCGTAGAGCGCGTAGTAGTCGGTCTGCGAGAGCGGATCGAACTTGTGGTCGTGGCAGCGCGCGCAGCTCAGCGAGAGGCCGAGGAAAGCGCGGCTGATGTTCTCGATGGTGTCCTCGATGGTCAGGTGCGGCTCGCCCGGGCCACCGCCGAAATGCCGCGCGGAAGCGAGGTAGCCCGTGGCGACGATGCGCCGCTCACGCTCGACCTGCGAGGCCGCCGGCAGCAGATCGCCGGCAATTTGCTCGCGGATGAACTGGTCGAACGGCAGGTCCGCGTTGAAGGCGGCGATGACGTAGTTGCGATACTTGAAAGCCTGCGGCACGGGGAAGTCGGAGGCGTTGCCGCAGGTGTCGGCGTAGCGCGCGACGTCGAGCCAGTGGCGGCCCCAGCGCTCGCCGTATTGCGGGGAGGCAAGGAGGCGGTCGATGAGTTTTTCAAATGACGAGCCTTCCCGGCACTCGTTCACGAACGCCTCGACCTCCTCGGGCGTCGGCGGCAGGCCGGTGAGATCGAAGGTCGCGCGGCGGATGAGCGTGCGCGGGTCGGCATCCGGCAGTGGCGCGACGCCCGCCTGCTCCATCCGCGCGAGCGTGAAAAAATCGATCTCGTTGCGCGGCCATGTCGCGTCCTTCACCGCCGGGCGCTCCCGAGGCTGGACTGGCTGGAAAGCCCAGTGCCGCCGGCCTTGCTCGTAGTCCACGGTGCTCGACCTGGCTTTCGCCGGCGCCGAGTCGCCGGCACGCGGATCGGGCGCGCCGAGCTTTACCCACTCGATGAGATCAGCCACCCCGTCGGGCGGGAGCGGATGCTTCGGCGGCATCTGGAAGCTCTTGTCCCAATAACGCACACCGGTAATCAGCAGGCTGTCGTCCGGTTTGCCCGGCACGATGGCCGGCCCGGATTCGCCGCCCTTCGCCCAGCCCTCGCGCGTATCGAGCTTCAGTCCGCCTTTGGCTTTGTCGGCCTCGGTGCTGTGGCACTGGTAGCAGCGATCCTCAAGCAGCGGGCGGATGCGCTTTTCAAAAAATGCCACGTTTTCCTCCGGCGTGCCGGCGTGCATTGAAGCGACTGAGCCAAACATCGCGGTCCACCGCAAAACGATCATCCACACGCCGCCACAGAACGCGCGGGGCGGCAGATCGGAATCGACGGAGCGGCAGGAAAACTTCATGAGGGCAGACAAGGGATGAAACCGGCTTTCCTCCGCGATCTTGGACGAAAACCGCTCTTGGGAGGCGTCGCTAACTATCTGATTTCGGCAGGTATGGCGCGAGGACATTGCGGGCGATGCAGAGGGCGCGCTGGCGACCGCGGAGCGTGCGGCCAAAGGTGTCGTCCTCGACTTCGATGCAGACTGGGCCGGCATAGCCCACGTCCTGCAGCGCGGCCATGAAACGCGGCCAGTCGATGTCGCCGAAGCCGGGGATGCGCGGCTGATGCCACTCCAGCGGGTAGGCAAAGATGCCGACGTCATCAATCCGCTCGTGGCGGAAGCGCACGTCCTTGGCGTGGACATGAAAGAGCTTTTCGCGGAACTCGCGGAGCGGGGCCAGCGGGTTCATCCGCTGGAGGATGAAGTGCGACGGGTCGTAATTCAGGCCGAAGCTTTTCGACGGGATGTCGGCAAACATGCGCCGCCAGATGGCCGGGGTGGTCGCCAGGTTTTTGCCGCCGGGCCATTCGTCGCGCGTGAAAAGCATCGGGCAGTTTTCAATGCCAAGCCTGACGCCATGATCCTCGGCGAACGCGATCAGCGGCTTCCATGTTTTCAAAAAGCGCGGCCAGTTTTCGTCCACGGTCTTTGTCCAATCGCGTCCGACGAAAGTGTTCACGGTTTCCAGCCCGAGCAGCTCCGCCGCGACGATGACGCGCCGCAAATGCCCGACGCTCCGCTTCGCCACGGCGGGATCGGGATCGAGTGGGTTCGGATAATAGCCAAGCGCGGATATCTCCACGCCGTGCTGCGCCGCAAGCGCGCGAGTATCCGAGGCCTGCGCCTTGGTGAAGCGCGTCACATCGAGATGAGTCACGCCCGCAAACCGGCGCTCCGCCCTGCCGGCCGGCCAGCACATCAACTCCACGCAGGCGAAGCCCTCGGCTCGCGCAAAGGCGAGCACTTCATCGAGCGAGAATTCGGGGAGGATGGCGGAGACAAAGCCGAGGGTCATGCCCGCCCCATACACAGAATCGGTTCCGCGGGCGAAGCTCCTTTTATTCCTCGCGCCTGGCGCGGAGGGAAACGGCTTGCGCTATCTAATCTTTGTCTTGAATCAGGCTGGCCGCAAAGCGCGCCCGCCGCTAGCAGGGCACCCACTACATCAGCGAACGCGACATCATGAAAGTGCTGCGCTCCTCTTCCTCGACGAGCAGCGCGCCGAGTGGGAGCGGGTGAAAGGCGACCGCTCGCCGCCGGCAGCGGCGGCCACCAGCTCCTGCCCGTCGTCAATGTCGATCAATTCCACGGCATCGAATACTCCGAGTGGCCAGTGCGCATCGCCGAGGTCGCCCTCTGACTCATGGATCATCCACCTGGCGAGCGGTCCCCGGCCGATAGTGGCTTCGATGCGGAAACGCAGACGTTTGATCAGCTCATCCCACTCCCCATCGCACCAGGTGATGAAGTTATATTGCCGGTTATCGAAGTGAACATTGTCGAGTTGATCTGCGCGCGTGAGCCAGATCACCGGCAACCCCAATCCCATCGCGAAGCCTGCCTCGAAGTAGATGCCGCCGCGGCATTCGGCAAAATCAGCGATCAGAAACCGGCTCTGTTTGATGCTGGCGATGATTTCGTCGTCGATGCGGTTGTTATGTTCCTTGCGATCCACGCGAAAGGACTCGTAACCAGCCGCTCGGATACCCGGCTCTATTCCTTGGTTGAACAGCGGTTGAAATTCGCCGGTGAACCGCATTGCCACGAATCCGACGCGGCTCCCGACGTTGGCTTGTTGCAGGCGCGTGATCTCTTGCCACCCCTCCGGCGCAATAACGACATCTCCCTCGCTACGCCCTTTGCTCAACCAACCTTGCACCAGCAAATAGTCGAAGATCAGCCAATGAAGTTCTTCTTCATTAGATGCTGATGAGAAGAAGGATGAAACGGAGATCGTTCCCTTTTCTTCATTCCTCCTTCCTGCTTCTCACTTTGCTCCCTCGAACGCTCCGCCCCACGCCAGCACCACATCGCAACTCGCCTTCCTCCGCCACCTCATCGCCCTGCTCGAAGCGCAACCGAACACGAAAAGTAGTTACCGACTTCAGTCGGCACAGCGTGCGAGTGCTCGATGCGTGTGTGATTCGCGAGAGCCCTGCCGACTGAAGTCGTTCGACTACTCTTCCCTGCCGCACCGCGCATCCCCGGCCAGCTCAAAACCCTCCTCACCGGCCCCGAACTTCCCCTCGCAGATAGTGTGTTCGTCCCGTGGGACATCGCCTCCTTCATCGGGCGCCTGAACGCGCAATCCTTCGACAGGCTCAGGACCTCTGGCCCTGCGGGACGGCTCGGACCGCCGAACGCCGAATTCGTCACCGCCCTCGCCGCCACGCTGAACGACCGCGCGAAGCTCCCCGATCTCGACCGGCTTACCCAAGGGAGCGACCAGCCGCCCGTCCCGCTCGACGCACGATGATCGGAAAAAAGGCCAGGGAAGATGCCGGCAGGCAAAAGGCGGGAGGTGCGCCATGTGCGCCCCAACATTCTCACCACTCCGGCTTTTGACTCAAGGCAGGGTGGGCAGCCCCCAATTTCCTACGTCCCGCGGGTGCGGAGCTGGCGTTTGAGGATGCCGTAGAGACTGGCGAGGAGCGCGAGCGAGGTGCCTACGAGAATCGTCGTCGCGTAGGTAAAGACGGTCATGCGGATGCGGGTCTCCTTCAGCTCCCAGTGCGGGCTCTGCCAGTGCCCGCGATAGTAGGGGAGCGCCCAGGATTTCTCCGGGCTGAAGAAAAGGTTGATCGGATGCATGCGACCCTGCGCATCCATGCGGCGGATGTCATTCTGCACCGTCTCGGCGTTGGTCACGAGGTCGGTGACTTTCTGGTTCGTGTAAAGGCGTTCCGTGGTCTTGCTGCCGCGTCCGCGCAGACCACCGGTGTCGAGCGGCTGGCCGGCGATGACGGCATCGACCAGGCTCAGCCGGCGTTCGATGTCGCGCACGTTTTTTCCCTCCATGCCGCTGAGCAGGGCGAGCGTGTCTTTCAAATCGTCGAGCCGCAGGTTCACGGCGTCGGAGCGTTTGCGGACTTTCACGATTTGATCCATCTCGCGCTGGAGCAGTTCCTGGCGACGGGAAAGCGGGTTGCGCTTGGCCTGGGCCACGATCAGCGCCTCGTAGCTGTAGTGCGTGGCGACAAAGCGGCTGATCAGCGGGATGCGTAGCGAGGCGTCGTCGCGCTGGCCGGCGGTGGCATCGCCGTGTTGCGTGAGCCAGCGCTTGAAGCCGTAGATCATGTCGAGGTCTTTGTTCATGTCCTCGTACTTGATCAGCGCGCCGCCAAAGATGAGCTGCGGGATGAGCACGAGCGGCACGACGTTCGCCGCCGTCTTGCCGTCGGCGGCCAGCGAGGAGATGACCAGCCCGAGCGAAGTGCCGCTCGCGGCGGTGATGAACATGTAGAGGAAATATTCCCAGAACATCCCGCGGATTTCCAAAATCTTGTTACCCACGAGCACGAAGAGCGCGCACTGCACCGCGGAGAAAAGCGCGAGCGTGGCGAATTTCGCGAAGATGTAATACGGCAGCCGCACGTCGAGATTGCGCTCGCGGTGGAGGATCACGCGGTCGCGGATGATGTCATCGACCGAGTTCATCAGCGCGAGGAACATGGCCACGAGCAGGCTGATGAAGATGTAGGTCGGGATGTGAAAGGCGCTCGAGAAGTCGTAGCGGCCGGAGGCGTCGTCGGTGAAATACAGCGCCCAGCCGATGAGCGCTGAGAGCGCCGGAGCGACGAGCAGCGTGATGAACAGGTTTCCGCGGTTGCGGACCTTCGACATGAAAGCACGGCGGACGAGGGTGCGGAATTGCGTCCACTCGTCATGCCAGCGGATCGGGTTGCGCTGCCGCACCGCGGCGGCGGCGGCAGGCGTGGGCGCGGGTGCGGGCGGCTGCTTGCGCAGATTGACCTGCTTCACATCCTGGAGCAGGCGGAAGCTCTCGTACTTGTCCCGCCAGTAGTCCGGCGAAAAACGCCGCGCGGGCACGAGCTGGCCCTGTGCATTGTCCTCGTAGATGACATCGCCGCTGAGATCGCGCAGCGGCGTTTCGAGCACATCGAAGATGAATTCCGGCCGCGTCGTCCCGCACGCCGGGCAGCCGCCCAGCTCGGTGCCGAAGTGCTGCTGGTGTTCCGCGGCGGCGAAATACGCGAGCATTTCGCTCGGCGTGCCGTAGAAAACCATGCGCCCGCCTTTGTCGAGGAGCAGCGCTTTCGAAAACATCTGAAACAGTTTCGAGGTCGGCTGATGGATCGTAACGAGGACGATCTTGTTGTGCGCCATCGAGCGGATGATCTCGATGACATGCTCGCTGTCCTTCGAGCTCAGGCCGCTGGTCGGCTCGTCGAAAAGGAACACGTCCGCGCTTGAGATCATGTCCAGGCCGATGTTCAGGCGCTTCCGCTCACCGCCGGAGAGAGTCTTTTGCACGGCCGTCCCCACGATGTTCCCCCGCCGCTCGCTCAGCCCCAACTCGGTCAGCTTCCCCTCGATCCGCCGCGCGCGGTCCCGCCGCGAGAGGTGCGGCGAACGGATCGCCGCGGCAAAGCTCATATTTTCCTCGATCGTCAGGTGGTCGTCAAAAGCGTCGTCCTGCGGGATGTAGCTGATGAAGCGTTTCAGCCCGTCCACATTCGCATAGAGCGACTGCCCGTTGAGCAGCACCTCGCCCTGCGCCGGCTGCAGCCGGCCGGCGATGCTGCGCAGCATCGTCGATTTTCCCGAGCCGCTCGCCCCCATGACGCAGACCATCTCCCCACGGCTCACCGCAAAGGAGATGCTGTCCATCGCACTCAGCGTGCGACGGAACTTGTGCGAGATGTCCCGCAGTTCCAGCGACGAAATGATGTTCCTCTCCTCTTCGATGATCCGGTTGGCAAAGTCGCAGCGCAGCACCTGCCCCGTGTCGATGCGGATCGTATCCCCGTCGTGCAACACCGCACTCCCTTTGACCGGAAAATCCCCGACGAGGATCGGCCGGTCCGCGTGCAGCACCTCCAGCTTGCCGACCCGGTTCTCGTAGTCGCAAAGGATCTTTAGCAGCACCTCGCCGCTCGTCCCCGGCGAGAGCAGGATGTCGTCGGTATCGAGCAGCGCCGGGTTGTTCGAGACGAGGTAGCCCGTCTTGTAGGCCTTGAGCTGAAAGCGCCCGCCGAGCGCCCGCGCCCGCCGTCGCAGGTCATTGAGCGGCAGTTCCGAGTCATTGTGAAAGACGATCTTGTCGTCCAGCGTCGCGTCGATCAGCGTCCCCGCCCGCAGCGCCACCCCGTTGAGCAGACCATCCACACTCTTCAGCGCCCGCACCTGCACCTTCAGTCCAAAGCGCACTTCCAGACTGGATTCCCGCGTCTTCTCCTTCTCGAGCTGCACCTCATCGTCCGCGTCGATCGTCAGATAGATCTGCGTCAGCGCCACATTCTTCTTCGCATTGAAATAATACGCCAGGTCCTCATAAGTCAGCACCTGCTCCCCGAGCACGATCCGCTGCCCTGTATAGACCCGGCAAAAAGCCCCCGGCACCAGCGGCCTCCCCCGCACCACGATCCCCTTCGAACTCTGGTTCTTCAACAGGATCAGATCGAGATACCGAAACGCCACCAGCCGCTCCGGCCCCGTCAGTCCCTTCAGCTTCACGTCCGCCGCCCCATTCGCCCCAAAAGCCAGCGACTCCAGCGGCGACTGCCCGTGCTGATAAACGGTCTTGTCACTCTCCTCCACCGCATTCAGTTGATAGACGATGTCGATCGCCTGCGCTGCCATCCCCAGTTGCGTCATAAAGGAATAGAAACTCACCACCTGCTGCTGCTCCATTCCCGCCTTCGAGATAAGATCGTAGAGCTGCACCCCCAGCATCACCTTCCGCTCCACACTCAGCTCCGCTGCCAGCTTCTGCGCCATCGCCGCCAGATCCTGATTCTCATTCAGCGCCTGGCGGAAAAGCTTCCGCAACTCCGAATACATCGCCTCCGGATAGTCATAGCGCAGAAAGCCCAGCGACGAATCGATCTCCTCCTCCAGCACCTGCCCATCCGCCTTGGAAAACGCCGCCAGCACCGGGATCAGGACCGGCAGCAGATTCGGACTCTCCGTCACCGTCCGCGGCTTTCCCGTCACCCGCCGCCCCAGCACCTCCGCCAGCCGCAGCCCCCGCCGAACGACCGGCAGCGTCGCCGCGCGAGCGCGCATTTTCTTTGTCAGACCGTAGGGCAAAAAACTCATTGATTAGCGGAATCCGCGGCACCTCCGCGGCCCCGCGTGGACGCAACTTAATAGTCTGCCTTCGTTTGTCGATGCTCCGCCGGACAATCTGCTGAGGCCGTGACAACAACCCGAATTCTCGAGGCGCACGCAACTCCCCGCCTCCGCCCACTAGGCAGTCAAAGATGTTCATTCCGCTGTCGCGCTTGACGGGCGGTGCGCGGTGTGGCGCTATCGCGGCGCTCTGCCCATGTCTTCCGAGGTCGAAAACCCCACCATCATCCGCAACCCGAAACGCAGCCTGTGGGAGGCGGCGGTTTCGGGGCACCGCCAGGAGCTGGGCCAACTCGCGGCGCGTTGCTGGCCACCGGTCTACGTGTGGCTGCGCGCCGCGGGGGCTGCGCCGGAGGAGTCCGCGCAGCGGACGGAGGACTTTTTCGCGCGGCTTCAGACGATCGAGCTGCCGCGCCCGGAAGAGGAGGAGGTCTCGCACTTTCAGGAATTCATTTTGCACCGCCTCGCCGCCTACGCTGAGGCCGGCTATCCGCCCGCGGATGTGACGGTGCAGGCGGCGGCTTCGCTGGTGATCGACCGGGCGCGGGCGGAGAAGCGCTTTGGACAGGAGCCGGCGGGACGATCGCTGGAGGATCTTTTTGCCCGGCGCTGGGCGCTGACCACGCTGGAGGCCACGCTGGAGGCGCTGCGCGGGGAATACGCGGCGGAGGGGAAAGAGAAACTTTTCCCGTTTCTCCCCCCTTTCCTGAGCTTTAGCGGAGGCGAGGAACGCTATGTGGAGGTGGCCCCGCAGGCCGGCGTGTCGGTCAGCGCGTTGCATGTGACGGTCTTCCGCTTTCGCCAGCGTTACCGCGAGGTATTGCGCCGGCTGGTGGGAGACACGGTGCGCGAGGAAGGCGATGTGGATAGCGAATTGACCAAGCTGCTGGTCGGGGCTAGCTAACGCCTCGCGATGCCGACCGACCCGGACCCCAATCCCGCCGACGATTCCCCGAACGGCGAAGGCGCGCTGCCGTCCATCCTCGGCGGAATGAACCCGGATGAGCTTTTTGCGCGGGGCATGCAGAGCGTGCGGATGACCGGCGGTGGCAGCCTCCAAAGCTGGGAGCCGCCAACCGTGATGGAAGCCGCGCGGCTTTTTCCGAACTATCAAGTCACGGAGATGATCGGCCGCGGGGGGATGGGCGTGGTCTATAAAGGCAAGCAGACGTCACTCGACCGCGTGGTGGCGATCAAACTGCTGCCCCTGGAGGTGAGCATCGACCGCGATTTCGGCGATCGCTTTGTCCGCGAGGCGCGGACGATGGCCAAGATGAACCATCCGAATATCGTCTCGGTCTTCGATTTCGGGAATACCACGGAGGGGCATCTTTATTTCGTCATGGAGTTTGTGGAGGGGACGACGTTGCATCATCTGATCAAGAGCGTGGGGCTGAAGCCGGTCCAGTCGCTGGAATTGATCGTGAGTGTGTGCGAAGCGCTGCAGTACGCGCATAGCGAGGGCGTGATCCACCGCGACATCAAGCCGGCGAATATCCTCGTGGATACCAAGGGCCGCGTGAAGGTGACGGACTTCGGCCTCGCGCGCATGGACACCGCGAAGACGCCCGACCAGTGGGGGCAAACCATGACCGGCATGGTTCTGGGCACACCGGATTACATGGCGCCGGAGCAGAAGAAGGGCATCCGCGTGGACCACCGCGCGGACATCTACAGCCTGGGCGTGATGCTTTACGAGATGCTCTGCGGGGAAATCCCTGCGGGCATTTTCGACCCCCCCTCGCTGCGCGTGGCGGTGGATGAGCGCATCGACCAAGTGGTCATCCGCGCCATGCAGCAGGAGCCCGATCGGCGCTTCGCCAGTTCCGGCGAGATGAAGACGGCGGTCGAAAACATCCGAAATACCCCGCTCCCGCAGAAGCCGGCGAGCACCGTCGCGCCGATTCCGCCGCCGCCGGGAGCGAATCAGACAATTTCCCCGCCGCCGGACACAGTCCAGCAGCCCTTGCCGTCGGGTTTCGGCATCCCGGCGAAACCGCACGTCCCGATTGGCACGCTGATCGCAGCGGGTTGCGCAGTCATCGCCGTGGGCATTGTTGCGTGGAAAGAATTCCGACCCGCGGCTCCGCAGGCGCTAGTGCAAGGCAGCACCCCGGCCCCAGTCATCGCCCCAGCGACGCCCCGTCCCGTCGTCGAGCCGCCCAAAGTGATTTCTGAAACACCAAACACCGAGCGGTATGGGCCGTCAGCCACTCCCGAGATATTGCTCGCCGCCTCGACGGCCTCGCCGCCGGTGGAAAAGCCCAAGGATCCCGTCGTCATGCTGCCGTCGCCGCCCCCCGATCGCCCGGTCGCCGTCGCCACAGTTGCGGTCCCCATTCCTCCGGTCCAACCTCGCGCCACGCAGATCGTCCCGCCGCAAACGGGCATTGTCGGCAGTCCCCGCATCACCTCGGTGAGTCCGCTTTCTCCCACGGTGGAAACGCCAGCCGAAACGGAAACTGCGCTGCTGCCCAACGACTGGCGCGCTTTCGTCGCCTCGGGCGACAACTTCATCCGCCGCCGCCGCACCGACGATGCCATCGACGCTTACGCCACCGCCATCGAAGTGGCGCAGGAAAATCCGAAGAATGTCGCGACTGGAGAATTCGCCCAAGTCTGCATGCGCCTCGGCAACCTCCAAATCCAAAACGGCGCGACTGCTGAAGCCCGCCGCACCTTGATCGAGGGCCGCCTGTTCCTTCTCCGAACCAAAGCGGCCGGCGGCAGCATCGATCAAATCGAGAGCATGCTCAAAAAGCTCCCCCGCGACTGAGTTCAGTGCCGCGCTGAAGCCTCGCCCGCCATCAACCCGACGGCTGTCGCACGTCGATTGGCTGGCAATTCACACCCCGCGCGCTACCGTCGCGCCCCTATGTCACTTTGGAATACCGCCCACCCCTGGCTGCGCGAACTCGTCTCCTATGAACCCGGCAAACCGATTGAGGACGTGGCCCGCGAACTCGGCCTCAAGCCCGACGAGATCATTAAGCTCGCCTCGAACGAAAACCCACTCGGCCCTTCGCCCAAGGCCCTCGCCGCCATGCGCGAGATGCTGGAGCGCTCCCACTTTTATCCCGACGGCGGCGGCTACTATCTGCGTGAGGGCATCGCCGCGAAGCTGGAGTTGAAACGCGAAAACGTGATCCTTGGCTGTGGCTCGAATGAAGTCATCGAGTTTATCGGCAAAGCCTTTCTCAATCCCGGCGACGAAGTCGTGTGCGCGCGGCACGCCTTCGTCGTTTACAAACTTATGGCCACGCTTTTCGGCGCGACCACCATCGAGGTGCCCGATCCACATTTCGCGCACGACCTCGACGCCATGGCTGCCGCGATCACGCCGCGCACCCGCGAAGTTTTCATCGCCAATCCGAACAACCCGACGGGCACGCTCCTCTCGCAGGAAGAGATCGATCGCTTCATGAAAAAAGTGCCCGAGCACGTCGTCGTGGTCTTCGACGAGGCGTACTACGAGTTTCTCGAAAACCCGCCCGACACGCTCAAGTTTGTCCGCGAAGGCCGCAACGTCGTCGTGCTGCGGACGTTCTCGAAAATCCAGGGTCTCGCCAACCTCCGCATCGGTTACGGCCTCGCGAAGCCCGAGCTGATCGACGTGCTGCAAAAGACGCGCCAACCCTTCAACGCCAACGGCATCGCCCAAGCCGGTGCGCTCGCCGGACTCGCCGACGACGACCACCAGCGCAAGACGCGTGAGCTCGCCATCGAAGGCCGCACCTGGCTCCAGCGCGAGTTCGCCGCGATGGGCCTCGAATTTGTGCCGAGCTTCGCAAACTTCGTCCTCGTCCGCGTCGGCGACGGCAGCGCCGTTTTCCAGGCGCTGATGCGCAAAGGGATCATCGTCCGCGACATGACCTCTTACGCCCTGCCCGAGTGGATTCGCGTCAGCATCGGCACCATGGAACAAAACGCCCGCTTCCTCACCGAACTCCGCCAGCTTCCAAATCTCTCCACCACCACGCCTCGTTAAGCCGCGCCCGCCCTGCGCGAGCCGCCAAAAAAGCATGCCGTCATTCTGAACGCAGCCATTGGAGGCTTTGCGACAATGGCGGAGTGATGAACCGCTGACTGTACCGCGGGCGGAGGCGGCGGGTGTGGTCGCGCGCCATTACTCCCACCGCCTCCGCCCGTTACTGTCAGCGATCCTTCACTGCGTTTCGCCCCCACCTTCGCCCACGGCGAAACTCCGTTCAGGATGACCGTGGTTGAGATGGACAGACCGCGACCGCGACCGAGCCTCACCGCGAGTCCATCTTCGACTGGAGTCCCATCTTCCGGCAAAGCGCCTGCACCTCCGCGGTCAGACTCTCCCGCGTGCGACCCCGCAGCAGGTGCTCCACCTCAGCCTGTTCGCGCGGAACGCCGCGCCGCAGCGCATCCAGATAGGCCGCCACGCTGACGCCATCGCCTTTCCCATCGTGGTGCAGAAAGTAATGCGCCAGCAGCGCCGAGGAATTGTAGAGCGGTAGTGTCCTGAGAGTTCTGCAAAAAGAAAGCGGGTCATGGTAGGGACGGGAGCGACCAAGCAACCCAAACCCAGAAGAAAACCATGACCCGAAAGAATGATAAGCAGAGCGTGCCGGAACTCAAAGCACTGATGACG
>JBBQCM010000032.1:0-58347 GCA_038318725.1 Chthoniobacterales bacterium | reverse complement strand
GCCGAGGACATAGGAGTAATCGCCCTGCTCATCGCCGTTGGCGACTTGCAGAAGCCCGAAGTAACGAGCCCCGTCGGCGCTCAAGCCGTGGGCCTCGGTGACGATCCGCATGTTGGCGCGGGTGAGTGCGCCTTCGACCTCTGCGACAAGCGTCTGGTGCGGGATCGGGCACCAGGTGTTATCGGCGTCGGGAGTGCAGACGAGCGCAAGCTCGCTGCGCTCGGCTTTGGCGGCGCCGCAGTGGAGGATGAGGTTGGACTGGTTCATGTTTGGAAGCGCCGTTTTACGAGTGGCACCCTCGGTTTATTGTTGAGCTTTTAGTATGCGTCACCTGTCACGTTATTACAAGCAAAAGTTGGGTCTTTTCCAGAGAAAAATGCGCTCGCCCAAGTCGCGATATTCGTCTCTTGTCACGGTAATGACTCGTCCGAAACAGCCATCCTCAGCGCCGGAAAAGCGCGGTCCCGGTCGCCCCAAAACGTCTCCGCTCGATCCCGCAGCGCAAGCCCGTGAGCGGCAGCAACGATTGCGTGAAAGAAAGCGCGAAGCTGGCCGCGTCGTTGCTCAGATCTGGATCGACGCCAAGTGGCACAAAGCCATCGTGAAGACTGGCACACTCCAGGATGCGGCCGATGAAGCCTTCGCCCTGCTCATGGCCAAACGGCGCGGAAAGTCGCGCTAGCGCTCCCGCGTGTCAGCGCAGCACAGGCGGCCGCCGCCGAGCAGCAAGGGAATACCTTTCTCTCTCCTTCCCAGGCCCCGCGCCGATTGAGCGGGGGCGAGCGCCAGCGAGGAGGTATCTACCGGCTTGGCCGGCGCGAAGCCTCCCCGGAAATCCTCGGAGGCTGAGCAAAGGATCAACCAACTTCCGGCGCGGCGGCGGTCCGCACGAAACGTGACAGCTTTTGCTGCGCGCGTTTCGTGAAAGGCGGACACGGCCCGGAGGATCGTCGCGATGATCTGCGATGCCCGCAACGAAGCGTCCGGCTTCCGCGCGGAATCATGGGCGGAAGGCCGGGAGCGGAGTGAGGACGGCGCAGATTCTCGCTGCCTGCCCACCAACTCGGGAGTCTGCGTCGGGCGCGCGCCAGCCGGGGGTTTGCGCAGTCTCCCGCGGCGACAGCCGCATCAGGAAGGCGTTACGGAAAACTGGGTTTCCGTTGAGAGCTGCGGCTCGGACGAGGGGAGAGACCTCTCCCCCCTCGATACCTCCTTCACAGCCTCGAGCACTAACCGACTTCGCCGTGAGCGCAGTCTGGCAAGATACGTCCATCTATTGGCAAGCCCCGGGTAGTGGCGAAATCGGCGGGAGCTAGGTTGAAGTCAGCCCAGTAAGCGGGAGACAACCATGAACCAGCCAAAATCTCGACCGATCGTCTGCGGGACGGATTTTTCCGAACCGGCGCAACATGCGGCAAACGTGGCGGCGGCACTGGCGAAACGGATCGGGACGAACTTGCTCCTCGTGCATGGCATTGATGAGCGGGGTGAGATTCCGGAGCACCACTGGCGGCGCTTCATCGCGGAAGACCGGCCACACCTCGCCGCGGAGGCTAAACGGCTGCGCACGTCCGGTGTGACGGTCGAAGAAAGACTGGCAGGCGGGGTTCCCGATGATGGCGTGGCGAGATGCGCCGAGAAGGTCGATGGGCGGCTGATCGTGGTTGCGTCTTCGGGCATGAGCGCCGCGGGGCGCTGGCTCATGGGAAGTATTTCGGAGCGAATTGCAGAAACGGCGTGGGTTCCGACGCTGGTCGTGCGCGATGCCGACGTGATGGAAGCGTGGCTGCGGGACGAGCGCCCGCTGAGGGTATTCGTTGGCGCAGATTTCACGCCGACTTCCGAGGCGGCGCTGCGGTGGGCGGAAGAACTCACGAAGATCGCTCCTTGTGAGGTCACGGTGGGATATGTCGATCGTCACGCGGAAGAGCGGGGCGAACAGGCGCTGCACTTGCCGGCGGGCGCGCCCCGCGCGCCCCGCGCGCCGGAGATGCAGGAAATGCTGACGCACGATCTGCGCGAAAAAGCGCGTGCGCTCTATGGCAGGCATGAGGTCCATGTCCACGTTCTTGCGGCGGTGGATCGTGTTGATCTGCGTCTGATCGAACTCGCTCGCGAGGCAAACGCCGACCTCATCGTCGTCGGGACGCACCAGTGGCACGGCCTGAGCCGACTGCGGCACACCTCGGTGTCTCGGCGTGTGCTGCATGGCGCGAAGGTGAGCG
The DNA here is from genome assembly GCA_038318725.1 of Chthoniobacterales bacterium. Classification (GTDB taxonomy): domain Bacteria; phylum Verrucomicrobiota; class Verrucomicrobiia; order Chthoniobacterales; family Chthoniobacteraceae; genus Chthoniobacter. The sequence continues at coordinate 56,122 of JBBQCM010000032.1, read as the reverse complement.
TCGCCTGCGTTCCCGGTCACGCGCTCGCGCATGGCGCCAATGCACAGATTCCGAAAGTGCGCCGTGTGCTGGCGGCCACGGACCTTTCGACGCATGGTGGCCATGCGGTGCCGTATGCTTTCTCGATGCTCGAGTCCGGCGGTGAGGTTCGCGTGGTGCATGTCGTCAAACTTGACGAACCCCATGAGCGGCACCTCGCGCGTCTCCGCGAGCTGATTCCCGCGGAAGCAACGGAGCGCGGCATCCGCGCGGACGTGAGCATTGTCGAAAGCCGCGACGCTGCCGCAGGCATCTGCAAGGCAGCGGATCGCTTCGGCGCCGATCTCATCTGCATCGGCGCGCACGGACATTCGGGGGTGCTCGCCGCGGCGATGGGCTCGGTCGCGCAGGAAGTCATCGCGCGAAGCTGCCGCCCGGTGCTCGTCGTCCGCCGTCCCTCTTCTTGAATCAACCCACAACCCCATAAGCTCAAATGCCAACGACACTCGAAATTCCGCCGACCGCGCCAGTCGATCCACAGGCTGAGACAAAATCCGCATTCATCAAATGGTTTGCCGATACCGGCATCGACGACGTGCCGCTGGTCGGCGGAAAGAACGCCTCGCTCGGCGAGATGGTTCGGGAGCTTTCCGCAAAGGGCGTGAAGGTGCCGAACGGCTTCTCGATCACCGCGGAGGCGTATCGGTATTTCCTGCGCGAAACCGGTGTCGAAAAGGCGATCGACAAGATTCTTGCCGATCTCGATACGCGCGACATCGACAACCTGCGCAGCCGCGCGATGCAGGTCCGGCACGCGATCCTCGGGGCGCGACTGCCGGAGGATCTGGAATTCGAAATCATCGACGCCTACGAGCAACTCCGCGGGACCGATCTGCACCCGCCCGATGTCGCCGTGCGCAGCAGCGCGACCGCCGAGGATTTGCCGGACGCGAGCTTCGCCGGGCAGCAGGAAACCTATCTCAACGTCCAGGGGAGCCGCGCTCTGCTGGAGACGTGCCGGCGCTGCTTCGCGTCGCTCTTCACTGACCGCGCGATCTCGTATCGCGCCGACAAAGGCTTCGACCGCGAGAAGATCGCGCTGAGCGTCGGTGTGCAGCGCATGGTGCGCAGCGATCTCGCCACCAGCGGCGTCATGTTCACGCTCGATACCGAGAGCGGATTCCGCGACGCGGTGCTCATCAACGCCGCCTACGGCCTCGGCGAAAACGTGGTGCAGGGTTCCGTGAACCCTGATGAATACTACGTCTTCAAGCCGACGCTGAAGCAGGGCTTTGCGCCGATTCTCCAAAAAGTTCTCGGGAACAAAGAGTTCAAACTCATCTACGACATCGGCGGCGGAAAGATGGTGAAGAACGTCCCGGTGTCGCCGGACGACCGCGCGCGTTTCGCGATCAGCGACGAGGAAATCCTCACGCTCGCGCGCTGGGCCTGCATCATCGAGGACCACTACAGCGCGAAGAAAGGCCACGCGTGCCCGATGGACATCGAGTGGGCGAAGGACGGCAATACCGGCGAGCTTTTCATCGTCCAGGCGCGGCCCGAGACAGTGCGCTCGCGGGAGCAGACCGATGCGTATGAAACCTACCGCCTCGCGCGGCGCGGCACCGTCGTCATTACGGGTCGCAGCGTCGGCGCGAAGGTGGCCACCGGTCCGGTGCGAGTCATCAAGAGCGTGCAGCACCTCGATCAATTCCAAGCGGGCGAAGTGCTCGTGACCGACAAGACCGATCCTGATTGGGAGCCGATCATGAAGAAGGCCGCGGCGATCGTCACCAATCGCGGCGGACGCACCTGCCACGCGGCGATCGTGAGCCGTGAGCTGGGCGTGCCCGCGATCGTCGGCACCGAGCGGGCGACCGAGTTGCTGAAGGACGGCCAACCCGTGACCGTCTCCTGCGCCGAGGGCGACACCGGCTTCATCTACGAAGGCGAGCTGCCCTTCGAGGTGCAGCGCGTGAACCTCAAGGACGTGGGCCATCCGCGCACGAAAGTGATGATGAACGTCGCCAATCCCGAGGAGGCGTTCTCGCTCTCGTTCATCCCGAACGAAGGCGTCGGACTCGCTCGCGAGGAGTTCATCATCTCGACCTATATCAAGATCCACCCGCTCGCGCTGGTCGGTTACGATCAACTCGAAGACGCCGCCGCCAAAGCCGAGATCGCCCGACTCACCAGCGGCTACGACGACAAGCCGCAGTTCTTCGTCGATAAGCTCGCGCAAGGCGTCGCGATGATCGCCGCGGCGTTTTATCCGAAAGACGTCATCCTCCGCCTCAGCGACTTCAAGACGAACGAATACGCGAACCTCATCGGCGGACGCGCTTTCGAGCCAAACGAGGAGAACCCAATGATCGGCTTCCGCGGCGCCTCACGCTACTACCACCCGCGCTATCAGGCCGGCTTTGCGCTCGAATGCCGCGCGATGAAGAAAGTGCGCGACGAGATGGGGCTGAAGAATCTCAAGCTCATGATCCCCTTCTGCCGCACGGTCGAGGAAGGTCGGCGCGTGCAGGCCGAGATGGCGACGCACGGGCTCGTGCGCGGCGAGGACGGGCTGGAGCTTTACGTCATGTGCGAAATCCCGAGCAACGTCATCCTCGCCGACCAGTTCGCCGAAATCTTCGACGGTTTTTCTATCGGCTCCAACGACCTTACGCAGCTCATCCTCGGCGTCGATCGCGACAGCGAAATCGTCGCGCCGATTTTCGACGAGCGAAACGACGCCGTGAAAAAGATGATCACGCAAGTCATCGCCACCGCCCGCGCGAAAGGCCGCAAGATCGGCATCTGCGGCCAGGCCCCGAGCGACTACCCCGACTTCGCGCAGTTCCTCGTCGAGCAAGGCATCGACAGCATCTCGCTCACGCCCGACACCGTGCTGAAGACGACGCTGGCAATCCTCGAAAAGGAGCGGCTGTTGTCGATATAGTTGCCGCTCTTGAACACTGCTACGCACGAGGGAAAAAACGAACGCGCTCACGACATCCTGCCGCAAAGACGGCCGGTGCTTGATGCGATGTTTGCACCGAAGGCCGTAGCGCTGATCGGTGCGACCGAGAAGAAGGGCAGCGTCGGACGGACGATTTTCGAAAACCTGCTCGGGAACGATTTCGGCGGCGCGGTTTATCCGGTGAACCCGCTGCACAAAACCGTGCTCGGACACGACGCTTTTCCGCGCATCGGCGACATTCCGGCGAAGATCGATCTGGCGGTGATCGCCACGCCCGCCAGCACGGTGCCGGGTATCGTGGCCGAGTGCGCCGACGCAGGAGTGCGGGGTGCCGTGGTCATCTCGGCAGGTTTCCGGGAGAGCGGCGACAGCGGACATGAGTTGGAGCGGCAGCTTCTCGCGAATGCGCGCCGCGGCGGGATGCGGATCGTCGGCCCGAATTGTCTCGGCGTGATGTTTCCGCACACCGGCTTGAACGCGACGTTTGCCGCCGGCATGGCGCGGGCGGGCAGCGTCGGTTTCATCTCGCAGAGCGGCGCGCTCTGCACGGCGGTGCTCGATTGGAGCTTGCGCGAAAACGTCGGCTTCAGCGCGGTCGTCTCGGTCGGCTCGATGGCCGATGTGGGCTGGGGCGATCTCATCTACTGGCTCGGCGACGACCCGCACACGCGCAGCATCGTCATCTACATGGAGTCCGTCGGCGACGCGCGCGCCTTTCTCTCCGCGGCCCGCGAGGTCGCGCTCACGAAGCCGATCATCGTCATCAAAGTCGGACGCACCGCGCAGGCGGCACGCGCCGCAGCATCGCACACCGGTTCGCTCACGGGCAGCGACGACGTGCTCGATGCCGCGTTCCGCCGTGTCGGCGTGCTGCGCGTGGATACGATCGAGGAGCTCTTCGACATGGCGGAAGTGCTCGCCAAACAACCGCGTCCGCGCGGCCCGCGACTCGCGATCGTCACGAATGCCGGCGGTCCCGCGGCGCTCGCGACGGATCGCCTGGTGCTCGACAGCGCGGAGATCGCGACGCTTTCCAGCGAGTCGCTTGATGCCTTCAACGGCCTGCTGCCGCCGCACTGGAGCCACGGCAATCCGGTGGACATCCTCGGCGATGCCGACGCCGCGCGTTATAGCCAGGCGGTCGAGATCGTCTCGCGCGACCCGCAGAACGACGGAGTGCTCGTGATCCTTACCCCGCAGGCGATGACCGAATGCACGGCCACCGCTGAACAACTCAAACGCTTCACCGGCGCCGCGAACAAGCCACTCCTCGCGAGTTGGATGGGTGGGCGCGAAGTCGCCGCTGGAGAAAGCGCGCTGAACGATGCCGGCATCCCCACGTTCGCCTTTCCCGACACCGCCGCGCGCGCCTTCGCCGCCATGTGGCGCTACAGCCACGACCTCGACGCGCTCTACGAAACGCCCGCGTTGCTCGCGCATTCGGCCAACGCCCGCAGCCACGCGCGCGCCACGAACATCATCGCCGCCGCGCGCAAGGGCGGGCGCACGCTGCTCACCGAGTTCGAGTCGAAAAAGCTGCTCGCGACTTACGGCATTCCGACCGTCGAGACGCGCGTGGCCGAAAGCGCAGACGAAGCCGTCGCGATTGCGGCCCAGCTTGGCGGCCCCGTCGTGCTCAAGCTGCACAGCGAAACGATCACGCACAAAACCGACGTGGGCGGCGTGAAGCTGAATCTCCGCGGTGCCGCGAGCGTCCGCCGGGCCTGGCGAGAGATCGAGAAGGCGGTGCCGGCGGATGATTTCCTCGGCGTCACCGTCCAGCCGATGATCGAGCGCGATGGCTACGAGTCGATCCTCGGCAGCTCGATCGATCCGCAGTTTGGCCCCATCCTGCTTTTCGGCGCGGGCGGTCAACTCGTGGAGGTGTTCAAAGATCGCGCGCTCGGTTTGCCGCCACTCAATGCCACGCTCGCGCGCCGGCTCATCGAGCAAACCCGCATCTTCGCCGCACTGCGCGGCACGCGCGGAAGGGCGCCCGTCGATCTCAAGGTGCTCGAAGATTTGCTCGTGAGCTTCAGCCAACTCGTCGCCGAGCAGCGCTGGATCAAGGAGATCGACATCAACCCGCTGCTCGTCTCGGAAGCGCAGCTCATCGCGCTCGACGCGCGCGTGATTCTGCATGATCCCGACGTGCGTGAAGACCAACTGCCGCCGCTCGCGATCCGGCCTTACCCCGCGCAATACGTCGTCCCGTGGAAGCTGCGCGATGGCACTGCGGTCACGATTCGCCCGATCCGTCCCGAGGACGAGCCGCAGATGATCGCCTTTCACCGCACGCTGTCCGAGCAGAGCGTTCATTTCCGCTACTTCGCGATGCTCGGGCTCGAGAGCCGCATCGCGCACGAGCGGCTGCGGCGCATTTGCTTCCTCGATCCCGACCGCGAGATCGCACTCGTCGTCGAGCGCCGGCAGCGCGGCGGGCGCGAAATCCTCGGCGTCGGCCGGTTGAGCAAGCTGCACGGTGCCAATGAAGCGGAGTTCGCGATCATCATCAGCGACCAGTGGCAGGGGCACGGCCTCGGGACGCGGCTGCTGGAGCTGCTGGTGCAAATCGGACGCGAAGAAAAACTCGCGCGCATCATCGCCCACATCCTGCCCGGCAACACCGCCATGCAGCGCGTGAGCCGCAAATGCGGCTTCGCCTTGCGGCACCAGCCGCTCGAAGAGGAGTGGCTTGCTGAGATCGTCTTATGACCACGCCGCTCGTCATTGGCCTCGGCAACGATTTCCGTCGCGACGACGGCGCGGGCCGCCTCGCCGCGCGGCGCGTGCGTGAGCTGGCGGGCGAGGCGGTGCGCGTCATCGAGGAGAGCGGCGAAGGCGCCGCGCTGATGGACGCATGGCGCGGCGTGGAATTGGTCGTGCTCATCGATGCCGTCCATTCCGGCGCAAAACCGGGAACGGTCCATCGCCTCGACGCGCAGACACAGTCCATACCGGCAAATTTCTTCCACTACTCGACCCACGCCTTCAGCGTCGCCGAAGCCGTCGAACTCGCCCGCGCGCTCGACCAGCTCCCACCGCGGCTGATCGTCTATGGCATCGAAGGAATGAATTTCACCTCGGGTGAAGGCTTGTCACCCGAAGTCGCCGCCGCCGCAGAACAAGTCGCCCAAACCATCATCACCGAACTATGCACGAAATGTCCCTGATTCATGACCTGATGCGGAAGATCGAGACGATCGCCCGCGAGCAAAACGCCGCGAAGGTGGTCGGCGTGAAAGTCCGCCTTGGCCCGCCGGCGCACATTTCGGCGGATCATTTCCGCGATCTCGCATGATTGATTCCCTTGAATCGCCGGACATTCACCATGTCGGCATCCATGATGCCATGCGTCTGCTGGACGCCGATGTGGTGAACGGGCTTGGTTCTGAAGAAGTGGCTCTGCGCCAGCGGAAGTTCGGGCCAAATCGTATTGCGGCGCGGCGCGGCACACCTGCCTGGCAGCGGTTTTTGAAGCAGTTCACGGAACCGCTGATTTACGTGCTGATGGCAGCCTCGGTGGTCACGGCGTGCGTTGGTGAATATGTGGATGCCTCGATCATTTTTGGAGTGGTCGTCATCAATGCCATCATCGGCTTCATCCAGGAGTCGAAGGCGGAGGGCGCGCTGGAGGCGCTGATGAGCATGGTCACGACCGGGGCGACGGTGCGGCGCGGTGGGGAGCGTCAGCGGGTGCCCTCGACGGAACTGGTGCCGGGCGATGTCGTATTGCTGGAGGCGGGTGACCGGGTGCCGGCGGATTTGCGGTTGTTCCAGGTGAAAGGGTTGCGGGTGGATGAGTCGGCGCTCACGGGTGAGTCATTGCCGGTGGCGAAACATCCCGACGCCGTGGCGCGCGATGCCGTGCTCGGTGATCGGAAGAGCCTCGCCTTCGCGGGAACACTGGTCACGGCAGGGCGTGGTGAAGGTCTGGTGTGGGCGATCGCGGACAAGACGGAGAGCGGGCGCATCGCGTGGCTGATCGCCGAAGCCACGGAGTTATCCACGCCGCTTACCCGTAAAATCGCGCAGTTCAGCCGCATGGTGCTGTGGGTGATTCTGGTGCTGGGCGTGGCGACGTTCGCCATCGGCGTGGCGCGCGGGCAGAGGCCGGTGGAGATGTTCATGGCGGCGATCACGCTTGCGGTCGGTATCATTCCCGAGGGGCTCCCCGCAGCGGTGACCGTGGTGCTGGCGATCGGCGTCACGAGGATGGCAAGACGGCACGCCATCATCCGAAAGCTGCCTGCGGTGGAAACGCTCGGCAGCACCACGGTCATTTGTTCCGACAAAACCGGCACGCTCACTGAAAACGCCATGACGGTGCAGGAGATTTTTGCGGGAAGCCAGCTCTACACGGTGACAGGGACGGGCTACGATGACGTGGGCGACATTCGTTTCGATGGACGTGTGGTGAAGGCCGATGTGAGCATCACGTTGACGGAATGCCTGGAGGCCGGACTGCTGTGCAACGACTCGCTCATCAGCGAAGACAACGGCACCTTCAACATTCAGGGCGACCCGACGGAAGCGGCACTGATCGTCGCCGCGCGCAAAGGCGGCCTGCTCGATGCCGAGTTGCATCGCATTCATCCCCGGCTCGATTCCATCCCGTTTGAATCTGAACGCCAATTCATGGCCACACTTCACGAGGGTGGCCACGTCTCGCCGCACATCATTTACAAAAAGGGTGCCGTCGAGCGGTTGCTGGAACGCTGCATCAATTCACTGCAGCCTGATGGATCGCTGGCAGACATAGACAAAAACGCGATCGCGCTCGCCACCGCGCAAATGGCCTCGCGGGGACTTCGTGTGCTCGCCTTTGCGCGCGGCCCGGCGGAGGAGGGCCACGATGCAATCGAGCACGACGACGTCGCGGGTGGACTGACCTTCCTCGGCTTGCAGGGCATGATGGATCCGCCGAGACCCGAAGCCATCGCCGCCGTCGCCAAGTGCCAAAGCGCCGGCATCGCGGTGAAAATGATTACCGGCGATCATGCGAAGACCGCGGATGCCATTGCACAAAAGATCGGCATCGCTGGCAGCGCGGATGGAGCGCCAGCCGTCACCGGAAGCGAACTCGAGCAGGTCACCGACGCCGACCTGCCCGCGCTCGCGGATCGCACCGCCGTCTTCGCGCGCGTCGCGCCCGAACAAAAACTCCGTCTCGTGCGCGCCCTCCAAGCACGCGGACACATCGTCGCCATGACGGGCGACGGCGTGAACGACGCGCCCGCACTCAAACAAGCGGACATCGGCATCGCCATGGGCATCACCGGCACCGACGTGGCAAAAGGCGCAGCCGCCATGGTCCTCACGGACGATAACTTCGCCACCATCGAAGCCGCCGTCGAGGAAGGCCGCGGAGTCTTCGACAACCTCGCCAAATTCATCGTCTGGACACTGCCCACCAGTTGCGGCCAGGCGCTCATTCTCCTTTCCTCCATCATCCTCGGTTTCACACTTCCTACGCTACCCGTGCAACTGCTCTGGGTTCACCTCACCACAGCCGTCTTCCTCGGCATCATGCTCGTCTTCGAGCCAAAGGAAGACGATCTCATGCAACGCAAACCGCGCGACCCCAAGCTGCCGATTCTGACGCGCTCCCTGATCCTCCGCACCGGCCTTGTGTCGCTAGTCATGGTTGCCGGTGCGCTATGGCTTTTCTTTTTCGAGCGGGACTCCGAAGGCCACGCCATCGCGATGGCCCGCACCGCCGTAATCAACGTCGTGGTCATCGTGGAGATCGGCTACCTCTTCAACTGCCGTTCCCTGCACCGCAGCGTGTTCAGCATTGGCCTCTTCAAGAACCGCCCGGCCATCGCCGGAGCCATTGCCATGGTCGGCGTGCAACTGTTCTTCACCTACTCCCCGCTGATGCATTCTGCCTTCCACACCGCCGCCATCGACCTCGGAGCGTGGATGCGCATTGCTGCGGTCTCATCGCTCTCCTTCGCTGTCGTCGAGATCGAGAAGTGGTGCCGTCTCCCTCACCGATAGCTGAAGGGACGCGTCCAATGAAGACTCTCTCCTGACCGACACGAGTGCCTCCTGCTGGTGCTTGATCCGTGTGGAAGCTGCAATAACATCGCCCGTGTTCGACGACCTTTCCAGGCACAGGGAGATCCTCGGTTGGCTCGGTGCCCTCTCTATCCTCACGTTTCTCGGTTCGCTGGTGCTGATCCCGATTTTCTGTGTGCGCATGCGCGCGGACTATTTTATGCCCCATCGCGACGCGGAGGGCACGTTTCCCAGCCGGCATTGCGTTGTGCGGTGGGCGTTGCTCATTCTGAAAAACGCCCTCGGTTTGTTGCTGGTTCTCGTTGGCATCGCGATGCTGTTTCTTCCCGGCCAGGGAATACTCACCCTGATTGCCGGCATTATGTTGGTGAGCTTCCCCGGAAAGCGCGCGCTGGAGTTGAGGCTTATCCGAATCCCTAGTGTCCTGCGTTCCATTAACGCGTTGCGCGTTCGCGCGGGAATCCCGCTGTTACAGGTGCCGTCGAAACAGACCTAGTTTTGGCGATCCAGCCAGGCTCTCGCTCATTGCGATGCACTCTGCATTGGCGAGTCCGCGTGCGATCGGGGCAAACGATGCGGAGCTTTTGGCAAGGGATGCTTGGCGGCTCGCCGCCGGGGGAAGCATGATTTTGAGTGTGAACAGGACGCTTCCATCATCATCACGCGTCGCCCAAACCATCATCACCGAACTATGCACGAAATGTCCCTGATTCATGACCTGATGCGGAAGATCGAGACGATCGCCCGCGAGCAAAACGCCGCGAAGGTGGTCTGCGTGAAAGTCCGCCTCGGCGCGCTGGCGCACATTTCTGCGGACCATTTCCGCGAGCATTTCGAGGAGGAATCGAAAGGCACGATCGCGGATGGCGCGCGGCTCGACGTGGAACTGCTCACGGACGAAAACGATCCGCAGGCGCAGGACATCATGCTCGACAGCGTCGAAGTGGAGGACTGAAGCGAGATGAGCACGGATGCTCCGCCCGCCAGGGAAGCGCTCGCGCGAGCGGATGCGACGCGGCTGCGGTTGCGGATTCGCGGCGCGGTGCAGGGAGTCGGCTTCCGGCCATTCATTTACTGGCTCGCGGAGGAGCTGGGGCTTTGCGGCTGGGTTCGCAATTCGCCGAGCGGCGTGACGATCGAGGTCGAGGGCGCGCGCCGCGAGGTGGAGGAATTTCGGCATCGCGTCGTCTCGGACAAGCCGCCGCACAGCGTCATCCAGACGGTCGAGGCATCGCATCTCGATCCCGCGGGCTACGGCGCGTTCGAGATTCGCGAAAGCGATTTGAGCGGTGCGCCGTCGGCGATCGTGCTCCCGGACCTCGCGACCTGCGCGGATTGCCGGCGTGAGATCTTTGACCGGCGGAATCGGCGGCACCTCTACCCCTTCACCAACTGCACCCACTGCGGCCCGCGCTTCAGCATCATCGAGGCGCTCCCCTACGACCGCGGCAACACTTCGATGCGCGGCTTCAAGATGTGCGCGGCGTGCCGGCGCGAATACGAAAACCCTTGTGATCGCCGCTTCCACGCGCAGCCGAATGCGTGTCCGAAATGCGGGCCGCAGCTCGCGTTGTGGGACGCGAATGGAAAGCTGCTGAGTGCCGGGCCATCGGTGCTGCTGGGCGCGGTGCGGGCGATCCGTGCCGGCGCGATCGTGGCGGTGAAAGGGCTGGGAGGATTTCATCTCCTCGTCGATGCGCGTGACGACGCGGCGGTGCGCCGGTTGCGCGAGCGCAAGCATCGCGAGGAAAAGCCGCTCGCGGTGATGTTCCCGAGCCTCGCCGCGATCCGCGAGGAGTGCGAAGTGTCCGCGCTCGAAGCGCAGCTTCTCTCGTCCGCGGAGGCGCCAATCGTCTTGCTGCGCCGTCTCCGCGAAGCGGCGGGGATCGCTGCTTCCGTGGCGCCGCGAAACCCGTTCATCGGCGCGCTGCTTCCCTATACTCCGCTCCATCATCTGCTCCTCGCGGAACTCGGTTTTCCCGTCGTCGCGACGAGCGGCAATGTCTCCGACGAGCCAATCTGCGCCGACGAGCGCGAAGCGGTGGAGCGGCTCGCTGGCATCGCAGACCTCTTCCTCGTCCACAATCGCCCCATCGTGCGGCATGTGGACGACTCGATCGTCCGCGTCATGGCCGGACGCGAGATGCTCCTGCGCCGCGCGCGCGGATACGCGCCGCTGCCCATCACGCTGCGCCATCCCGTGCCGCCCACGCTGGCGACCGGCGCGCAACTCAAGAACACCGTCGCGCTCGGCGTTGGCTATGACGCCTTCATCAGCCAGCACATCGGCGACCTCGGCTCGGCTGCTGCCGCGGCTGCGTTCCGGCGCACGATCGAAGACTTCGAGCAGCTCTATCGCGTGCGGCCCGCGCACGTCATCGTCGATGAGCATCCCGACTACTACTCGATGCAACTCACCGCCGATGCGCCCCACTCCACGCTTCAGCACCATTGCGCCCACGTCCTTTCCTGCATGACCGAAAATGAGCTGGACCCGCCCGTGCTCGGCGTCGCGTGGGATGGCACGGGCTACGGCAGCGACGGCACGATCTGGGGTGGCGAGTTTTTGAAAATCACCGCCGACGGTTTCGAGCGCGTCGCCCACCTGCGGACGTTCCGGCTGCCCGGCGGTGACGCTGCCGCTCGCGAGCCACGCCGGAGCGCGCTCGGCGTGCTCCACGAAACGTTGGGCGAGTCGCTGTTTCGCCGCCGCGGCCTCGCACCCCTGCGCGCCTTTACGAAGGGCGAACTGACGCCGCTGCGTCAGATGCTCGCCCGCGGAGTGAATTGCCCGCTCACGTCCAGCGCCGGTCGGCTCTTTGACGCCGTCGCATCCATCCTCGACTTGCGCCAGCGCGCGAGCTTCGAGGGCCAGGCCGCGATGGAACTGGAGTTTGCCATCGGCGACGGCGCGACGGACGACGCCTACGAGATGCCGCTCCGTGCGGATGGGGTGATTGATTGGGCGCCGGCAGTGCGCGCGATTCTCGCCGACGTGAAGCGCTCGCGGTCTGCGGCGGAGATTTCCGCAAAGTTTCACAACGCGCTCGTCGAAGCGATCGTCACTGTCGCGCGCCGCATAGGCGAAGCGTGCGTCGCGTTGAGTGGCGGCTGCTTTCAAAACAAATATCTCACCGAGCGCACGATTCGGCTGCTGCGCGAGGAAGGCTTCCGGCCCTTCTGGCACCAGCGTGTCCCGCCGAACGATGGCGGCATCGCCCTCGGCCAGATTGCCGGCGCCGCGCGCGCTCATCTGGAGGCGAATCCGCGATGAAGATTCACCACCTCACCATCGACAAAGCATTTGCCAGTCTGAAGAGCGGACCTGACGGGCTGAGCGACGCGGAGGCGCAGCGGCGACTCGCGGAGTTTGGCGCCAATGAGGTGGAGGAAGTCGCGCACGAGGCACTGTGGTTCACGTTTGCCAAAGAATTCGCGCACTTCTTTGCGATCATCTTGTGGATCGCAGCGGCGCTCGCGTTCTTCGCCGAATGGCGTGATCCGGGACAAGGCATGGCGACGCTCGGGTTCGCGATCGTCGGCGTGATCGTCATCAATGGAGTGTTCTCGTTCTGGCAGGCCTATCGCGCCGGGCAGGCGCTCGAGGCGCTCAAAAAATTGCTCCCGAATGCGACGAAGGTCGTGCGCTCCGGCGCCGTGCGGCAGGTGCCCGCTCCCGAGCTCGTGCCGGGCGATGTGATCCTGCTCGAAGCCGGTGACATTCTCCCGGCGGACTGCCGTCTTGTGGAGGCGTTCAGCGTGAGGGTGAACAACGCGACCGTCACCGGCGAGTCGCTGCCCGCCTCGCGCGACGCCGAACCGTGCGACGAGCCCGAGCCGATGCACAGCCGCAACACGCTCCTCGCCGGCACCTCACTCGTCTCCGGCGAAGCGAAGGCGCTCGTCTTCGCGACCGGGTCGCACTCGGCATTCGGCAAAATCGCGAAACTCACCCAGGCGACCGCCGACACGATTTCCCCGCTCCAACTGGAGATCGTCCGCGTCAGCCGCATCGTGGCCGGACTCGCGCTCGCGCTCGGCGTGATCTTCTTTTTCGTGGGTCGCGCGATCGGTCTGCCGTTTTGGGCGAACTTCATTTTCGTCATCGGCATCATCGTGGCGAACGTGCCCGAAGGGCTGCTGCCGACCGTCACGCTGGCGCTCGCCATGGGCTCGCAACGCATGGCGAAACGCAACGCGCTGATCCGCCATCTGCCCGCCGTCGAAGCGCTCGGCTGCACCACGGTCATTTGCACCGACAAGACCGGCACGCTTACGCAGAACCGCATGTCGGCCAAGCGACTCTTCATCGGGGGCCGGATGTTTGAAACGATCCCGGAACAACTGGCCGCGCTGATCGGGCCGCATCACCGCTTTTTTGAAGTGGCGGCGTGCTGCCACGATTTGAAAGACGCGCGCGCCGCGGCCGGAACCGGCTGGCTCGGCGATCCGATGGAAGTGGCACTCGTCGAGCTCGCCGCCGAGGCGATGCCCGCGCTGCCGCACAGCCGGCGCGTGAACGAGATTCCGTTCGACTCGCAACGCAAGCGGCTCTCGACGGTGCATGCGGCGCCGGAAGGCCAGGTGCTCTATTGCAAAGGCGCGCCCGAGGTGGTGCTCCCGCGCTGCACACGCGCGACGATGAATGGGGGCAGCGTCGAGCTTTCGCCGGACGTGGCCGCCACGTTCCGCACCGCGGCGGAGGCGATGGCCGAGAAAGGCTTGCGCGTTCTCGCCTTCGCCTGGCGCGAGTTGCCCGAGAGTTTCGAACTGGCGGACGCTGAGGCGGAGATGACCCTCGCCGGACTCATCGGCCTCGAAGATCCACCGCGACCGGAAGTCGCCGACGCACTTCTGAAATGCCGCGAGGCCGGCATCAAAGTCATCATGGTCACGGGCGATCACCCGCACACGGCGACGGCGATCGCCCGCGAAATCGGGCTGGTGCGTTCCGCGACGCCCGTCGTGATCACCGGCGAACAACTCGGGCATCTCTCGGACATCCAGCTCCAGCTCGCGCTCGACGCCCCGGAGATCATCTTCGCGCGCGTGCTCGCGGAACAGAAGATGCGCATCGTCGGCGCGCTCAAAAACAAGCGCGAGATCGTCGCCGTGACGGGCGACGGCGTGAACGATGCGCCGGCGTTGCGCAAAGCCGATGTCGGCATCGCGATGGGCCGCAGCGGCACCGACGTCGCCCGCGAGGCCGCCGACATGGTGCTGCTCGACGACAACTTCGCGAGCATCGTCGCCGCGATCGAGGAGGGCCGCGCCGTCTTCGCCAACATCCGCAATTTCCTCACCTACATCCTCACCTCGAACATACCGGAGCTGATCCCGTATCTCGCGTTCGTCGTCTTCCGCATTCCGCTGCCGCTCACGATCATTCAAATCCTCGCCGTCGATCTCGGCACCGACATGCTTCCCGCGCTCGGCCTCGGCGCGGAAAAACCGGCCCCGGACATCATGAAAGCGCCGCCGCGTTCACGCGCTGATCGCCTGCTGAACTGGCCGCTCCTCGCTCGCGCCTATCTCTTCCTCGGCCCGATGCAGGCCGCAGCCGCGATGAGCGCGTATTGGTTCGTCCTGCGCCACGGCGGCTGGCATTTCGGACAGATGCTCGCCGTGCACGATCCGCTTTACTTGCAAGCCACGACCGCCTGCCTGAGCGCCATCGTCGTCATGCAAATCGCCAATGTCTTCCTCTGCCGCAGCGAGCGCGAATCGGTCCGCAGCCGCGGTTTCTTCAGCAACAAGCTCATCCTCGCCGGGATCGCCGCGGAGATCACACTCATCGCGCTGATCGATTACACGCCGTGGGGCAACGTCCTCTTCGGCACCGCGCCGATTCCGGCGGTCGTCTGGCTTTTCATCATCCCCTTCGCGCTCGGGATGCTCGCGCTCGAAGAACTGCGCAAGTGGTTCGTGCGCTCGCGCTGGAACCACCGCGCCACTACGATCATCGGAGAAAAACAATGTGCCTAGCCATCCCCGGACAAATCCTCAGCACCGCCGGTGACGATCCGCTCCTGCGCATGGGCCGCGTGAGTTTCGGCGGCATCGTGAAGGAAATCAGCCTCGCCTACACGCCCGAGGCCAATGTCGGCGACTACGTGATCGTCCATGTCGGCTTCGCCCTCAGCGTCGTCGATGAAAAGGAGGCGCACCGAGTCTTCGATTACCTGCGCGAGATCGGGGAGCTGGAGGAATTGGAAGCGCCGCGCTGAAAGGAAAGCGAAATGGACCTCGGCGGTGAATAGCGCGCCAAGCTCTTCCCGCAAATCGATCACCCACATTCAGCGAGCAAAAACTTGCACAGTTCGTGTGATTTCCGATCCCGAGACGGTTCCGACTTGCTTCACGTCATCAATGGGTTCCGGACACTCACCCCACGCCTCCGTGAATGCATTCCGCATTGCTTCCGCATACGTTCGAGGACGATCTCCGAGATAAAGGTCACTCACGCACTCCGGCCACTGTTTGTTCCCGACTTGCAGAATTCCAGCTTCGTATTTGGACAGCAGGAAAATCTCTGGATCCTGCTCAAAGTGATTCTTGAACTCGCGTGGATGCACATCATCACTGTCTTCGTCGAAGTCGACACTACGTCCTTCGAAGACGAGAACTTCAGAAGTGTCGCGGATGGCGTCGATCAGGCGTTTCACGTTCAGGTAATCGCCTCCTCTCTCTATGATCGGAAGCTCACCGACTTCCCCGCCAAAAGCCATGACGACCCCAGCTGCGATCATTTTTTCAGCGTCGGGAATATCCGACTCAGCCAACAAGTCTGACTGCTGGGTAGCCCAAGCGCGGAGCACGGTCGCAGGAGCGTCAGGCATCGCGATATTTCGAGCTACCGTCAGCGGTGAGCCAAGAAAGACGCCACCAATACGGCTTAGCCTGGCTGCCTTCAGCCCGCCCGCTGTGACAATTCCCGCCTGCGTCCAGTTCCATGAGTAGTAGTCCTTTCTTGGCATAATGCAGGCGCGGCCGTAAAGAGTGCCGGCTTCGTCTCTCAGTTCGCGCAATAAGCCGCCGAACACTTCGTCACTCTTTTCGACTGCCAAGCGAACGCGACTTAGCAAGTTTGGCCCTTTGATGCGCGTCCAGTCGTTCGCGCCTACCGAGCGATGAAACGTCTTTGCTTCACGAGCTTCCACCGTGACGTCCAGGCTGGGACATGTCGCAGCCACCAAGTCGTCGAGCTTAATCTTCTCACCCCCACTATTCCTGGTGCAGAGACCGCCTGCCTTGTCCGGTGCAGTGCGCAACTTGACGGAAACACGAGTGCCGCCTGCTCCGAGGGCCTCGTCAGATGTGGGCGCGCGAAGAATTGGTCGCATGTCTAGACCGCGCCGGAAATCAAGCGTGAGCGCTTCGGAGGCAGCGGCGTCATAACGTCGGGTAGTGACGATCACATGATCGCCGAGCATAAAAACGGAGAAGAAGCCGATCCCGAAACGCCCCGTTGCTTGCATCCCGAGCGAAATGAGACCCGGAAATTCTTGGCGGACTCCTTCGCCACCCCAGAGCGATCGCCCAAAATCGAGAAGTGTTCCCGTAAGAACCCGCCGCGACATCCCGACTCCGTCATCCTGCACATCGAGCCACCAATTGCGCTCCGAATCCTTACGCAACCAGACTTGCACGGCGCCATCAGTCTTTGCGTAGCCACCCAAGGACCGCTTCGCGCGAATCGCGTCTGCGGCGTTCTGTATTAGTTCGCGTAAAGGAACAGTAGGATCCGAACCATATAGTCGCTCACCACCAAGGAGACGGACCAATCCGGGCACATTCGAGACGCGCAACTCCGTGTCCACAGGCTGCCAGCCTTCCGTGCCGATGAACTCGCGCAGCGCAGTTGGCGATCCTGCTGCTTTCACTGCGCGAGCGGTCAATCTCCGTCGATTGTTCGCCTGCAATAGAACGTCCACAGCCCGAAGCTCCGCATCAATCATGCGGATGGTATCGAAGCAGAGCCACCACGACTCCGCTTCCGCGAGACTAAAGGAGGCACCTGTGAAGACGATTTTGTCGTCATCAAGCGAAGGTTTTCCGATCTTCCCTTGGAACGTCCAATGTAGATCGGATGCCCCCATTGGTTGAATTAGCGCGCGTAGAAACCGCGGCGCCCGTCGGTGGTCGATATGCGCGGCGTCAGCCACGCGGAGGAGACAGGCGAGTTTCATTGGATCAACGAACCAACTTCCCGGGACGCCCGGACCCGCGTTCACGCGCGCGGGCAGCCCGCTTCGGAGTTCCTCGACCGGCCACCAATGACTCTCGGCGAGCTTGCCGATAATCTCGCCATAGATGCTCCGAAGATCACCATCGCGGATGATTTGCTCAGATTGCCCGTCGGGCAAAGGCCACTCTATCCGTGTGAGGTCGCGCGCTTTGCGCGCGTGAAGCGAGCGTAGCACCTCTGGCAAAACTGCCAGCACAATGTCCTTGGGAGGATTTCGGAGGGCAGCGTGCGAGGGAATCTCACCAATGGAGCGATGAAGAGCGATAGTCACTGCATCGCGCCACTCGTTCGTCTCCCTAAGATCTTCCAGACCTTTGGGAAACGCCGCCAAACACATTGCGGCATCGTGAAGCATGATTGCGCCGCCGAGAACGAATGCTTCAGCGGGGTTTAGCGGATAATCTTCGCCGGCGATGAGGCTGGCAGTCTCCCACAGCGCATCGAGGTGTGAGATGTCATGGACGGTGAGTTCGGGAATGTCCTTGGCAATTAGCGACACCAATTTTTCCGCCCTGCTGCGCATATCGAGAAACTCCTCCCGTAAACGCACGCATGCCTCGCGGTCTGCGCTTTCTTCATCGGAATGGAAGCCGCGTCGCCAAAGCGTGGTCTTCTGAAAAGCGAACATGGGGTGACGCTATCGGGCTCAGCTGTCCCGACAAGCTATGTCAATGCTGGCGGGCACGCCAAAAGTAGTCGAAGGATTCGCGCGCTGGCCCCGCGCATCATCGATGATGGACGCCGCGCACCCAATGCGCGCGGCATTCAATCTCGGTGAGCCGTTCGACGGCGGTGCGGTTTGCTTCAATCATGATCAGCCGTGCGGCCTCCGCGGGCATTCGGCTGACACTTGCCCGCGTGTAGCCGTGGGTTCGCAAATATTCCTCCACGCACGCTTCTTCAAGCGGGCGGTTCGGATCTGTGGCGGCGGATGTCGGAAGGGTCTGCATCGTATTTGCCTCCTCGCGATTGAAGCTTCCACGGCGGCGTGACCGGGGCTCGCCACGGGATGTCATTTCCTGCGCATTCCTTGCTCTTCCTCCGCCGAGGGGACCGTAAACGGAGGCAAACCACGCGGAGCTTTTTGCAACGGATGGTAAGCGGCCCGCGGCCGAAGAGGCGAACATTCGACAGTGAGCCGCATCCCCACATCACAAGCAGGTGTCGCCACGATCGACGGCAACGAAGCCGTCGCGCGGGTGGCTTATGCGCTGAGTGAAGTGATTGCGCTCTATCCGATCACGCCGGCGACGCCGATGGGGGAATGGTGCGACCAGTGGGCGGCGGCGGGGGAGCGGAATTTGTGGGGCACAGTGCCGGCGGTGATCGAGATGCAGAGCGAGGGCGGCGCGGCGGGGGCGATTCACGGGGCGCTGCAAACGGGCGCGCTGGCGACGACTTTCACTGCCTCGCAGGGCCTGCTGCTGATGCTGCCGAATATGTTCAAGATCGCAGGCGAACTGACGCCGTGCGTGTTGCACATCGCAGCGCGTTCGCTGGCCGCCCAGGCGCTTTCGATCTTCGGCGATCACAGCGATGTGATGGCGGCGCGCGGGACCGGCTTTGCGATGCTCTGCGCGGCGAGCGTGCAGGAGGCGCAGGACTTCGCCCTCATATCGCAGGCGGCGACGCTGGAATCGCGGATTCCGTACCTGCATTTCTTCGATGGCTTCCGCACCTCGCACGAGATCGCGAAGATCGCACTGCTGCCGGACGATGTGCTGCGGGCCATGATCGACGAGGAACGCGTGCGCGAACATCGCGCGCGGGCGCTCTCGCCGGATCATCCGGTGCTGCGCGGCTCGGCGCAAAATCCCGATGTTTATTTCCAGGCGCGCGAGACGGTGAACCCGTTCTACGCCGCCTGCCCGGGGATCGTGCAGCGGACGATGGACCGCTTCGCTGGGCTCACCGGCCGGCCATACCGGCTCTTTGAATATCACGGCGCGCCGGATGCCGAGCGCGTGCTCGTGCTCATGGGCTCGGGCTGTGAAGCGGCGCACGAGACGGTCGATTGGCTCGCCGCGCGCGGCGAAAAAGTCGGCGTGTTGAAGGTCCGGCTCTACCGGCCGTTTGACGTGAAAGCCTTTGTGGAAGCGCTTCCGCGGACGACGCGCGCCATCGCCGTGCTCGACCGCACCAAGGAGCCGGGCAGCGCAGGCGAGCCGCTTTACCTCGATTGCGTGAACGCGCTCCACGAGGCGAAGCGGCTGGAGGCACGGGTGGTCGGCGGGCGCTACGGCTTGTCGTCGAAAGAATTCACGCCCGCGATGATCCACGCGGTCTTTGACAGCCTGGTGAAGACGGAGCCGCGGAACCATTTCACCGTCGGCATCCGCGATGATGTGAGCGGGACGAGCCTCGACTACGACCCGGCGTTCTCCGTCGAACCGGATGACGTTTTCCGCGCCGTGTTCTACGGACTCGGCTCGGATGGCACCGTGGGAGCGAACAAGGATTCGATCAAAATCATCGGCGAAGAGACCAAACACTTTGCACAGGGCTATTTCGTCTATGACTCCAAAAAGGCCGGCGCGATGACGGTCTCGCACCTGCGCTTCGGACCGCGTCCGATCCGCTCCACGTATCTCATCTCGCAGGCAAATTTTGTCGGGTGCCATCAGCCGTTCTTTCTCGAGCGATTCGACATGTTGGAGCGCGCCGCGCCGGGAGGAACCTTTCTGCTGAATACGCCATTCTCACCAGATCGTGTATGGGAGCGGCTTCCCGAACGGGCGCAATGCGCGATCCACGACAAGCGAATACGGTTCTTTGTCATCGACGCGAGCGCCGTGGCTCGCGCGTGCGGGATGGGTGGTCGGATCAACACGATCATGCAGGTCTGCTTCTTCTCCGTTTCCGGTGTGCTGCCGCACGATGAGGCGATTGCGGCCATCAAGGATTCGATCCGCAAGACCTACGGCAAGAAAGGCGAGAACGTCGTGCAGATGAACCTGAACGCCGTGGACCAGACGCTCGCGCAGTTGCACGAGGTCGAAGTGCCCGAGCGGATCGGCAGCGAGGTCGAAATGCGCGCGACGGTCTCGGAGGAAGCGCCCGCCTTTGTCCGCGAGGTGCTCGCGCCGATGATCGCCGGACGCGGCGACGAGTTGCCGGTGAGCGCGCTGCCGTGCGACGGCACATTTCCGACCGGCACTTCGCGCTGGGAGAAACGCAACCTCGCGGTGGAAGTGCCGGTGTGGGATGCGGACATCTGCATCCAATGCGCGAAATGCGTGATGGTCTGTCCGCATGCCGTGATCCGCGCGAAGGCTTACGATCCCGCGCTTCTCGCGGGAGCGCCGCCCATGTTTAAGTCGAGCGACGCGCGCCTGCCGGAGTGGAAGGGACAAAGGTTCACGCTTCAGGTCGCGGTCGAGGACTGCACGGGCTGCGGCATCTGCGTCGATGTGTGCCCGGTGCGCAACAAGCGCGAGACACGGCTGAAGGCGATCAATATGCAGCCGCAGCCGCCGCTGCGGGAGAGCGAGCGCGCGAACTGGGATTTTTTCGCCGCGATTCCCGACATGGATCGCCGCCGCATCTCGACTGAGCACGTGCGGCAGCAGCAGGTGCAGCGGCCGTTGTTCGAGTTTTCCGGCGCGTGCGGCGGGTGCGGCGAGACGCCTTACCTCAAGCTGCTCACGCAACTCTTCGGCGACCGGCTCCTTGTGGCGAATGCCACCGGCTGCTCGTCGATCTACGGCGGCAATCTGCCGACGACGCCGTGGAGCGTGGATGCGAATGGGCGCGGCCCGGCGTGGTCGAATTCGCTTTTCGAGGACAACGCGGAGTTCGGCCTCGGCTTCCGCGTTTCGCTCGACAAGCAGCGCGAGTTCGCGACCGAGCTTTTGCAGCAGCTCGCGCCGCAGCTCGGCGATGATCTCGGTAGCCAAATCCTCGCCGCATCGCAACGGGACGAAGCCGACATCTTCGATCAGCGCGAACGTGTGGCCGAACTTAAGCGCCGCCTGTCCAACATTGAGAGCGACGATGCGCGCCGCCTGCTCCCGCTTGCCGACACGCTCGTCCGCAAGAGCGTCTGGATCGTCGGCGGCGACGGCTGGGGCTACGACATCGGCTTTGGCGGGCTCGATCATGTGCTCGCCAGCGGTCGTAACGTGAAGGTGCTGCTGCTCGACACGGAGGTCTATTCCAACACCGGCGGGCAGTGCTCGAAAGCGACGCCGCGCGGCGCCGTGGCAAAGTTCGCCGCGGGCGGCAAAGCGGCTCCCAAAAAGGATCTGGGGCTGATGGCGATGACTTACGGCAACGTCTATGTGGCGTCCGTCGCAATGGGCGCGAAGGATGAGCACACGCTCAAAGCCTTCCTCGAAGCCGAGAGCTACGACGGCCCGGCGCTCATCATCGCCTACAGCCATTGCATCGCGCACGGCATCAACCTCGCGACGGCGATGCAAAATCAGCAGGCCGCGGTGCGGTCCTGCCAGTGGCTGCTTTACCGCCATGATCCGCGCCGGACCGCGCGCGGCGAGAATCCGCTTCAACTCGATTCGGCTGCGCCGCGCATGAAGGTGCAGGACTACCTCCGCCTCGAAAATCGCTTCCGCATGCTCGGACAAAGCCACCCGGACAACGCGGACGCGCTTTTCAAACAAGCCCAGAACGACGCGGACACACGCTGGGCGCTCTACCAATACCTCGCCGCGCGACCAGCCAACCGTGCCGTCGCAACCCCCACGGAAACCAAGCCATGAATCTCACTACCAAATACCTCGGGCTCGATTTGCGCACGCCGCTCGTGCCGTCGGCGTCTCCCCTTTCCGAAGACATCGACAACCTCAAGCGCTTGGAGGACGCAGGCGCGTCGGCGGTCGTCTTTCATTCGCTCTTCGAGGAGCAAATCCGCCACGAGACTGACACGCTGCACCATCACCTCACGCACGGCACCGAAAGCTACGCCGAAGCGCTCAGCTACTTTCCTGAGCCCAGCGAGTTCCACTTCGCGCCGAACCGTTACCTGCTCAACATCGTAAAGGCGAAGGAGGCGCTGGGCATTCCCATCATCGCGAGCCTGAACGGCTCGACTTTTGGCGGATGGACCACGTTTGCCCGCTCGATCGAGAAAGCCGGCGCGGACGCCCTGGAACTGAACATCTACTCGATCCCGGCCAGCCCGGACGTCAACGCAGAGGAGATCGAGACGAGCTACCTCACGATCGTCGCGTCGGTGAAAGCGCAGGTGAAAATTCCCGTCGCGGTGAAGCTCAGCCCGTTCTTCACGAACTTCGCACACTTCGCCCGCCGCCTTGATCAACAGGGCGTTGACGGCCTCGTGCTCTTCAACCGCTTTTACCAGCCGGACATCGATCTCGACGCTCTCGAAGTGAAGCCAAACATTCACCTCAGCACGTCGCGCGACTTGCGTCTGCCATTGCGCTGGATCGCCATGCTGCACGGCCGCCTTCGCGCGAACCTCGCCGCCACAGGCGGCATTCACCGCGGCGTTGATGCGCTGAAAATGCTCATGGCCGGAGCGGACGTGACAATGCTCTGCTCGGTCCTGCTGCGCCAGGGCATCGAGCAACTGACCGTGATCGAGCGCGAGATGCGCGAGTGGATGGAACAGCACGAATACGACTCGGTCGAACAACTCAAGGGCAGCATGAGCCAGAAGAATTGCGCCGACCCGAGTGCCTTCGAGCGCGCGCAATACATGCGGGCGATCGCGGTCGAACGCGACATCGTGCCGAGCTGACGGCGCTTTCGTCTGAAGCAGTGCAAAGCGGCGTCGAGAAGGCTTGAATGGGACAATTGCATGAAGTTCCTCGACGAATACCGCGATGCCGATGCCGCGAAACGCTTTGCCGGAGCCATTCGGCGGGCGGTGACGCGGTCGTGGACGATCATGGAAGTCTGTGGCGGACAGACGCACGCGATCGTGAAATTCGGGATCGACGAGTTGCTGCCGGCGGAAGTCGAGCTCGTGCATGGGCCGGGCTGTCCGGTGTGTGTCACGCCGCTGGAGTTGATCGACAAAGCCATCGAGATCGCCGCGCGCGATGGCGTCATCTTCTGCTCGTTCGGCGACATGCTGCGCGTGCCGGGGAGCGGGCGCGATTTGTTCGCAGCGAAAGCGGAGGGCGGCGATGTGCGCATCGTTTATTCACCGCTCGATGCGGTGAAGATCGCGCGGGAGAATCCGGCGCGGGAAGTGGTGTTCTTCGCGGTTGGCTTTGAGACCACGGCACCGGCCAATGCGATGGCGGTCTGGCAGGCGGCGCGCGAAGGACTTCGCAATTTTTCCATTCTCGTCTCGCACGTGCTCGTGCCGCCGGCGATGGAGGCGATCCTCTCCTCGCCCGGCAATCGCGTGCAGGGCTTTCTCGCCGCGGGGCATGTCTGCACGGTGATGGGTTTCGAGGAATACGCGCCGCTCGCGGAGCGATACCGCGTGCCGATCGTGGTCACCGGATTCGAGCCGCTCGACATCTTGCAAGGCGTGCTCATGTGCGTGCGGCAGCTTGAGAGCGGGCGCGCCGAGGTGGAGAATCAATACACGCGCTGCGTGCGTCGCGAGGGCAACGAGACGGCGCAGCGGCTGGTCGCGGAGGTGTTCCGCATCGTCCCGCGGAAATGGCGCGGCGTCGGCGAGATCGCCCGCAGCGGGCTCGGGCTGCGCGAAGCGTTCGCAGAGTTCGACGCGGAGCGGCGGTTTGGCGTCACGGCTTACACGGCGGAGGAATCGGGCGAATGCATCAGCGGCCTGATCCTCCAGGGCCTGAAAAAGCCGCACGAATGCCCCGCCTTCGGCACGCGCTGCACGCCCGAACACCCGCTTGGCGCGACGATGGTTTCGAGCGAAGGCGCGTGCGCCGCCTATTACCGTTACCGCCGATGAAATTCACCGCGACCTGTCCGACGCCGATTGGCGATCACCCGCACGTCCTGCTCGCGCACGGCGGCGGCGGGCGTTTGATGCAGCAGCTCATCGACAGGTTGATGCGGCCCGCTTTTGACAACCCGCTACTTGCTCAGCAGCACGATGGCGCAGTGATTGAATTCGGTGGGACTCGTCTCGCTTTCACCACGGATTCCTACGTCGTGCGCCCGCTGTTTTTTCCGGGCGGCGACATCGGCACACTCGCAGTCAACGGCACGATTAACGATCTCGCGATGTGCGGTGCGCGCCCGCGCTGGCTGAGTGCGGGGTTCATCATCGAGGAAGGTCTGCCGATGGAGACGCTCGCTCGTGTGGTGGACTCGATGCGCACGGCGGCGAAAGCCGCGTGTGTCGAGATCGTGACTGGCGACACAAAGGTCGTGGACAAAGGCAAAGGCGACGGGCTCTTCGTCAACACCGCCGGGATCGGCGTGATCGAGCACCACGCCACGATTTCACCCGCACGCGTGCAACCCGGAGACGCGGTGCTCGTGAGTGGCGACCTCGGCCGGCACGGCATCGCGATCATGTCGGTCCGCGAAGGGCTGCGGTTCGAGAGCGTGATCGAAAGCGACTGCGCGCCGCTTGCCGACATCGTCCTGCGCCTCCTCGATGCCGGCATCGCAATCCACTGCCTGCGCGATCTCACCCGCGGCGGGCTCGCGAGTGCCCTGAACGAAATCGCGGCCACGGCGCGCCTCCGAATCGAAGTGGATGAACGCGCGATTGCCGTCCGCGAGGACGTGCAAGGAGCCTGCGAAATCCTCGGTCTCGACCCGCTTTATGTCGCAAATGAAGGCCGCTTCGTCGTCTTCCTCCCTGAGCGCGCTGCCGACCACGCGCTGGCCATCCTGCGCGAACACCCGCTCGGCGCCGACGCGTGCCGCATCGGGTCAGTCGCGACCGCCGGCGAACCGCTCGTCACCATCCGCAGCCGCATCGGCGCGACCCGTATTCTCGATCTGCTCAGCGGCGAGCAACTGCCTCGCATTTGCTAGCCAGCATCGGACGACGCCCGGCTTTTCCGCCAATGCTGCTTGAATCGTTGAATGAAGTGACGCGGTTTTTCTGCGAAGAGCTTTTCGCCGAGGCGTCTGCTGGCTCGCCGGAGTGTCCGGCTGCGTTCCTCCAAACATGCCAAAACGCTTGTCACGACAGGTGGCCCTCCAAAGTCACCGGGCCGCTTTTCAAGGACGGTTTTGAGAACAGTGAGATCGTGATCCGCACCGAGCGCTTTCTGCAATTGCTCGAGCGTGGCCGTCATTCTGCGCAGGTGCCTGGGCCAAAACGGCGTGAGCCACTGCAATTGAAAATACAGGTTCTTCACCCGAATCCGCCAGCGGTGAAATGACGCGTCATCTCCGCGAGTGAGGGCGCGGCTCATGCGCCTTCGACCGCTGCGATAAACCTGTGCCAACCCCGGACCTATGATGCGCCATTCATCCTGGACGATCGGCAGGCGCTGTATGCTTCGCCCGCTGCGTCGCAGCATTCGGGCGACGGCGTGCGTCGTCTTCTTTTCCTGCGCGGGACTTCGCGCCGTCGCCAGGGATTGATAGTGATCGAGAACGATCTTGCAGGCTTCCTGCGCACCCTTGCTGCGCGCGGTTTTCGTGAGTCGCTCCAGTGTCCTTGCTCCGACCGCAGTATCGCGCATCCGTGCAAGACGACGTGCGGCATTTTTCAATGACAGATCCTCGCGCTGGAAGGACTCCGCAGGAATGGCGGGCTGGATCAATCTCAGCATCGCCCGCAGTTGCTTGATTGTGGTGCGGACGAAATGCACATCCTCAATCCAATTGGCACTCGGATTCTCGATTCGATGCACGCCACGATCCAGCAAACTGACGAAGGCGCATTTCGCGTGGAAATCCGCTGAAAGCAATTTGGTAAAAGCCTGTTCGACGCGTGTCATGAAATTCATAGCGGAGTATCCGACGTGGCCGTGGGTATGCGTGTGCGAATTGGAGTGAGCGTGGCGGCCACGTTGGATACTCCGCCATTGGACGGAGCCGCCGAGCCGGTGGCGTCCTGACTACGAGTGATGCAGGGGAAAGTATCCGTGCCTCACTGATTGACGGAATGCGCAAAGGATGGCCCGGCCCGCGCAGCGCAGCGGTGTGCGGGGAAAGTTTGGATGAATGCCGCGCTTGCCTCCGGTGCGGGATGCTTTGGAGTGCCCGGAGGGAGGCTTCCGCGGGGTGCCTTTTTGTTTTGGGCGCAGGAGGGAGCCTCCGCGAGCCAGACGGCGGTTGAGCAAATGCGGATGCGTGAGGATGCGCCTGCTGTTCACGACGAGTCGGGTGGTTTTGGTGCGCGGGCGAATCGCGAGATGTGGATAAGCACGAGGTTTTGGCCTGCGCATTGCGGACACCTTTGGGGCGGGGCTGGCCGGGGTGGAGGCGGCTGGCAGCGCATCCGTGCGGAGGGGCGGATGGCGACGCGGGCGCGGGCGATGCTGCGGCTGCGGTTGCGGTTGGAAAGCAGCCCGTAGTGGCGCAGCCGGACGAAGTGCGGCGGCAGGATGTGCAGGCGGAAGCGACGGGTGAACTCTTCCCTTGTGAGCGTCATCCGCTGGCTCCGCGCATGGTCGGCGTAGTCCCGGTAGCGGAAGGTGACGCTCTCGCCGTCGAAGCTTTCGATCCGCCGGTTGGTGATGCCGGCGCGGTGCGTATAGCGCGCGAGGTAGGCGAGCACGGTGCGCGGCCCGGAGAAGGGCCGCTTGGCATAAACCACCCACGGCCCGCGGCAGACTTCATTGAGCCAGCGGTGAAAGGCGGTGGCCTTGCGCAGTGGCGCGAGCTGGCCATGGCAGCCGAGGGCATCCGCAGCAAAGAGCGCGCGCAGTCCGTCGCGATACTTGGCGCGGAATATTTTTGAGAGCGCCTTCACCGGGAAGAGCCAGTGCGCAGGCTTGGCGGCCCAGCGACCGTCGGTGCGCAGACCGCCGCCGGTCACGATGCAGTGCAGGTGATAGTGGTCGTGCAGCGTCTGGCTCCAGGTGTGCAGCACGGCGGTGATGCCCGGCTGCGCGTCCAGTTCGCGATCAAAGAACGCGAGCAGCGTGGCGCTGGCCGCGTCGAAGAGCAGTTTGTAAAGCGCGGCCTGGTTTTGCGCCACCAGCGCGTTGAGCGCGTGCGGCAGCGTGAAGACCACATGGAAATACGGCACCGGCAGCAGCGCCTCGCACTGGCGGTTCATCCAGTCCGCTCCGTTGGCCCCCTGGCAGGCGGGGCAGTGGCGGTTGCGGCACGAGTGCGGGACGAAGTGCCCGGCCCCGCAGTCCCCGCAGCGGTAGTGATGTCCGCCCAGCGCCGCCGTGCGGCACTGGACGATGGCGCGCAGCACCCGCCAGTGATGCGGCGGCATCGGCCCCGCGTCCTTTTTGCAAAGCACCGAGCCGAAGATCGCCGCCAAAGTCGGAGACTGCCCGCGCGCCGGAAAGGCGCACGCCGTCATCGTTCAGGCGGGCTGGATGGCGTGCCGATCGATCAGATCCAGCGGGCTGCGCACCTGCGAGAGCCGCACATTGGCGACATGCAGATACGTCGCCGTCACCGAGAGGCTGCGGTGCCCCAGCAGCCGCTGCAGCACCGGCAGTTCGATGCCCGCCTCCAGCAGGTGCGTGGCAAAACAGTGCCTCAGCACATGAATCCCGCCCCGCTCATCGAGCCGCGCCAATTTGACCGCACGCACGAAAACCCGCTGCGCCGTCCGTGTCGTGATCGGCCGTTCCTGCTGCGGCTGCGCCGGAAAAAGCCACCGCGCAGGCCGGTAGCGCCGCCAGTAATCGCGCAGCTCCCCGAGCAGCCGCGCGGAAAGCACGGTGTAACGATCCTTGCGCCCCTTGCCCTCCGCGACCCGGATCTGCATCCGCCCGCTCAGGATGTCCCGCGGAGTCAGCCGACACAGCTCGCTCACGCGCAGCCCCGCCGCATAGGCCGTCATCAGCAGCACCCGATGCTTCGGGTTCAGCCGCGGCGCGGCGAAGAGCCGCTCCAACTCCTCCTGCGAATACACCTGCGGCCGCTTCACCGCGCGCTTCATCCGCGGCAGCGCCGCCGCCACCGCACCGAACGGACGCCCCAGCACCGTCTCGTAGAAAAAGCGCAGCGCCGCCACCTGCACGTTGACCGTGTTGAAACCCAGGCCGCGCTCGCGAATCAGATGCAGCAGCCAAGCCTTGAGCTGCCCGTCATCCAGCGTGTCCGGCGAAGCCTTCCAATGCCGCGCGAGCCGTTCGACGACCTTGACGTATTGCTGTTTGGTGGATGGTGCAAGCCCGCGCAAGTCGAGCTCATCGAGGAGTTTTTGACGGAGTGGAGTCATAAGGCTGCCACTCTCGCATCCCGCGTCCCACAACCTCCCTTTTGGCCATGCCCGCCGGAATCCGGCTCAACCAGGCCTCCGCTTGAAACTCGCTGTTCAACTGCCAGCACACACCGCTCACAAACCGTCAAGCCGCGTGACTCTCACGACAGACTCACAGCCCTCCGCCGAAGGCGGTTTAGTTCAATGCAGTCATCCACCCGCTCGGTTTGGTGCGGCGTCGAGTATGAGCGATTTCCTCCCTTTGCCAGTTTTCGTGCCCGTTTGCACCTCGACATCCATGCAGCTCATCTTTTCGAAAATCTGTCCGCGGCGACGGAGGGGCCACCAGTCGTAAAGGTAGATTTGCATCGGCCGCCACATGGCGACCCAACCGGCGATCGTCAGTCCTTCGCGCACGACGCTCCAGGCCCGGTGCGTGTCGGCAGTCGGGAGCAGGCCCGCGGTGAAGAGACATGCTGCCATGAAAGTCAGCCCAATGAGCAGGCTCTTGCGTCCGTCTTTCCACAGGCGATGCAGCTCCCGCTTGTTCAGCTTCGCGCGATAGGCAAAATAATGATGCACAGAACGCTCGATCAGCTCCGGGGTGTGTTCGCCCTTGATCGCCTCATCGAGATGGATGGCCAGTGCGATTGGCTCCCGGCGCGGAAACTCCTGCGCCCAGCTCATGATGAATTCCTCGGCATCGCGGTCGAGGTCCTGCTCATGAAAGGGCGACGGGTCCATCGAGTTGAACAACTGGTCGATGGTGCCAAGGCGAATCGCGATGCGATGCACGGCGGGCTTCGGGCGTTGTGCTGGCGGAGAGGTAATCATGGCGGCATTCGTTTGGCGTGGTGCGCTCCTGCTGCCCACAGCCTCGGCTCTCCGCGGATCGGCGACTACCCGCTGCTTGCCCATCGCTCGCCGGATTTTGCCCGCTGCGCGTCGGTCAGCGAAGAAAGCGCGCAGCTCGCTCGTCAGCCCTGCGCAAGATCAGGGGAAGCTTCGGCAAGTTCCGCGAAGCGCCGCCACATACGGGAGCTAACCTCAAAGGGTAACAACGAAGCACACCAACTCATTCAACCTACTCACGACCATGCTTGCAAAATACAACATCGAATATGCGTTCCCGCTCCATAAGGGCGAACAGCCGCAGCATCACCTCACCGACGACCCTGTCGCCTGTGAGGAGTTTCTCAGCGAACTGCTCGAGCGCGGTCTCCGGATCAAAAGTGTCATGCATCAGGGCGTGGCGCTTCCGGGAGTCGAGTTCGACAAGATGATCAAGACCGCCGCCGGAATGCTGGCGACGCGGCACATTTGCCATTCACTCGGCATCGATACCGTCGAGGCACATCATCGTTTCGGCTCGCCGGCCTGACCTGTCCGTGCGGTGACGATTGCGTCACTGCGAACTGTCGGAAATATGTCCGCGACTGTTGCCGAGACTCGTCGTGACGGTCGCGCGTGGCACGCCATGGCCGCGGAAGAAGTCGTGCGGCGTTTCGCCTCCGATGCCGAACGCGGGCTCAGTGCGGAAGCCGCCGCGCTCCGGCTCGCGGAGCACGGCGCGAACGAGATCGAGGCGGAGGCGGGCAAGAGCGCCTGGCGCATCTGGTGGGCGCAACTCTCGGCGACGATGGTTGTTGTCCTCCTCGTGGCCGGCCTGATTTCGCTCGCGCTGCGGGATTTCAAGGACGCCGCGGCGATCTTCGCCATCGTGGCGCTCAATGCGCTTTTCGGTTTTGCGCAAGAGTATCGCGCGGAGAAAGCAATGGCGGCGCTGCGGCGGCTGGCCGCGCCGAGCGTGAGGGTGCGGCGGGGCGGGCACGTCGTGGAAATGGCCGCGCGCGATCTCGTGCCGGGCGATCTTCTCGTGCTGGAAGCGGGCAACTTCGTCGGCGCAGATTGCCGCCTCCTCGAAGCGGCGACTTTGCGCATCGACGAAGCGGCGCTCACGGGCGAATCGGCGCCGGTGGAGAAAGCGAGCGCGCCGCTGGCCAGCGAAGCCGTGCCCCTGGCGGAACGGATCAACATGGCCTGGCTCGGCACGATGGTGACCTCGGGTCGCGGCTGCGCCGTAGTGACGGAAACGGGCATGCGCACGGAACTCGGCCGCATCGCTGGAATGCTCGAAAGGGTCGGGCAGGAGCAGACGCCGTTGCAGCGCCGGCTCGATGAGTTGGGGCGCTCGCTTGCGCTCGTCGCTCTGGTCCTGGTCGCCGTGATTTTCGTGCTCGGCCTGATGCGTGGAGAAGATCCGACGCTGATGTTTCTCACCGGCGTCAGCATGGCCGTGGCCGCAATCCCGGAAGGATTGCCCGCCGTCGTGACGATCGCACTGGCGCTCGGCGCGCAGCGGATGCTCAAGCGGCGTGCGCTCATTCGCAATTTGCCGGCGGCGGAGACGCTCGGCTCGGTGACGGCGATCTGCTCGGACAAAACAGGCACGCTGACCGAGAATCGGATGACCGTCACAGCGCTATACACGGGGTGTGAAAATATGCGCATCGGACGCGAGTGGGATGATGCCGTGCTGGCAGGCCAGCGGCCCGAGTTTACGCTGCTGCTCGCAGCCGCAGCGCTGTGCAACGACGCGCAGATCGAAGGCGCGGGCGAAGAACGCCACGCGCTCGGCGATCCCACGGAAGCAGCACTGGCCATCGCCGCGTCTCGCGCGGGACTGCGCAAGCCGGAGCTTGAGACAGCCCTGCCGCGCGTGGCAGAGCTGCCTTTCGAGTCCGCGCGGAAACGGATGACGAGCGTGCATCGAACAGCACAATGCGGGGAGACCTTGCCGCCAGGATTACGGCGCCTCTGGCCGGCTGAGTGGCATCGCCATCCGTTCCTCGCCTTTACCAAGGGCGCGCTTGAAAGTGTGCTGCAAGTCTGCGCGCAGCAGTGGCGCGACGGTGCGGCGGAGGTGCTCACGACCGCCGAGCGCCAACGGATCATTGCGGCGGGCGATGATTTCGCGCAGGCGGGCCAGCGCGTGCTCGGCATCGCCTTTCGTCCGCTCGCCACGACAAACAACCCCGCGGATTTCGAGCGCGATCTGATCTTCCTCGGGATGGCCGCGATTTCCGATCCGCCGCGGGCCGAGGTCCGCACCGCGGTGGAGATGTGCCAGGCCGCGGGCATCCGGGCGTTGATGATCACCGGCGATCATCCGCTCACCGCCCGCCACGTCGCACACGAGCTCGGAATCGGGGGTCGTGTGCTGACCGGCGGCGAGATCGAAGCGATGTCGCCGGAGGAGCTGCATGCCCTCGTCGAAAAGGTATCCATCTACGCGCGCGTGCTGCCCGAGCATAAATTTCGGATCGTCGAGGCGTTGCAGAATCGCGGGCACATCGTCTCGATGACCGGTGACGGCGTGAACGACGCTCCCGCGCTGAAACGCGCGAACATCGGCGTGGCGATGGGGATCACCGGGACGGATGTCTCGAAGCAGGCTTCCGACATGGTGCTGCTCGACGACAACTTCACGACCATCGTCGCCGCGGTCGAAGAAGGGCGCGCGATCTACGACAACATTCGCAAATTCATCCGCTACGTGCTCGCGGGAAATGTCGGCGAGATTCTGGTCATGCTGCTTGGCCCATTCTTCGGAATGCCCTTGCCACTGCTGCCGCTGCAAATCCTCTGGATCAACCTCGCGACTGATGGTCTCAACGGCCTCGCGCTCAGCGTGGAGCCGCCCGAGCGCGACGCGATGCGCCGCCCGCCGTATCCACCGGGCGAAGGCATCCTGGGCCGCGGCATCGGCGCGCACATCCTCCGCGTGGGCGCGATTGTTGGTCTGGTGCCCCTCGCGATCGGCCTGCTGTGGTGGCGCCGGCACGACCCTGCGTGGCAAACGATGGTCTTCGCCACACTCACCTTCACACAAGTCTTTCAGACGCTCGCCGTCCGGTCGTGGCGCGAGTCGCTTTTCTCCATCGGGCTCTGGTCAAACAAGACGGCCGCAGCTTCAGTCACAGTGAGCGGCGCTTTGACGCTCGCGATCATTTATGTGCCTTGGTTGCAACGCGTCTTCGGCACGGTGCCGCTCACCGCTCGCGAGTTGCTGTTCGCGTTGCTCTTTTCAAGCGCTGTCTTCTGGAGCATCGAGATCGAGAAGTGGTGGCAGCGGCGCGGGTGCCGTCACACCGCCGCCTGAAGCGCTTGCACATGAGCGACCGCGGCGCTCGCCAGACCCGAAAGATTATAGCCGCCTTCGAGCACGGAGATGATTCGGCCAGCCGCGTGTTTGCGAGCAATCTCCCCGACGATGCTCGTGAGATCGGCAAAATCAGCATCGTGCAACTGGAAGTCGCCCAATGGATCGTGGATGCGGGAATCGAACCCGGCGGAGATCAATATCAACTCGGGACGAAACGCCTGCGCTGCGAGCCTCAGTTTGTTCTCGAACGCGGGAAATATCTCCGCGCGCGTGGACCCGGCCGGGAGAGGGCAATTGAGCGTTGTGCCCTTGCCCGCACCGATGCCCATTTCAGTCGCCGCACCCGTTCCGGGATAGTGCGGAGCTTGATGCACGCTGAAGTAGAACACGGTGCCGTCGTCGTAGAAAATGTCCTGAGTTCCGTTCCCATGATGCACGTCCCAATCAACGATCAGCACGCGACCGATGTTCCAACGGCGTTGTGCGTAACGCGCGGCGATGGCGACATGGTTGAAGATGCAAAAGCCCATGCCGCGATCTGGCGTGGCATGATGACCGGGTGGGCGAACGACGCAGAAGGCGTTCTGCACTGTCCGCGACATGACGGCGTCCACGGCACTCAGGACGCAACCGGTAGCGCGCAACGCGGCTTCCCACGAGCGCTCGCTGACCGCGGTGTCTCCAGTATGAAGCTCTGTGGCGCCATCGCGAATGTGATGCTCTGCCAGGCTGAGATAGTCGCTCGTGTGGCAAAGGCGAAGCTCAGCAAATGTAGCGTCTCGGACTGGCAGCCGGAGCAGTGTCTCAAACAAGCCGCTGTCCTCCAAGGCGCCGAGCACTGCATCGAAGCGTGCTGGTGACTCTGGATCACCTTCACTGGTCTCGTGCTCGCGGCAAAGCGGGTCGGCGGCAAGTCCGGTCATTGACTCTTCGAGGATTCAGTGAACGCAAGTCGGCGCGCGAGCTCGATGAGAAAGGAGCGGCCTCGGCGCGCGTTGGCCATCGTGGTGGCCGCGTCGCCGGCACCGGCGAGTTCCAAAATGAATGCGCCGCCGAATCCGAAGCGGGCGAGCTGGCTGAGCAATCGTGGCCAATCGATGCAGCCATCGCCCGGTGGCAGATGATCGTCGCCGTGACCGCGATTATCGTGCGCATGGATCATTTTGAGATGGCCCGCGAGCTTATGCACCATGCTGGGCAGGTCGCCGGAAAGGAAGCCGTGGCCGGTGTCGAGACAGGCTCCAACGTCCGTGCGTTTCATGGCGTCGAGTATCCACAAGACGTCTGCGGAGTTGCCGAAGAGAAGATGAGGAAGTTTGTTTTCCAGCACGCAGGTAATGCCGAGTTCGTGGCAGCGATGCGAGACTGCATCGAGAACGGCAACGGAGTTCTTCATGCGCTCGAAACGCTCGTCCGCTGGTCGGGTCGCCGGCTGCTCCGGGCCGGGGTGCATGACAAAATACCGCACGCTCAGAATCGCCGCTGCCTCGGCCGCTCGGAGAATCTCAGCGAGGGCAAGGTCGCGTTGGTGCGGATCGGTCGACGAAATGTCGATGTTCGCAGCGAAAGGCGCGTGGAAAGAATAAGCACTCATGCCGAGTTCGGCGACCCGCGAAGCCGCGCGATGAACGGCGTCGGAATCATGGTAGTCGAGATGCGCTGGCGAGAAGCAGACCTCGATGAGGTTGAAGCCGTTTTCCCGGATCACGGGCAGGCAATCAAAGATGCTCGTCTGGTAGAAGCATCCGGTGGAAATTCCAATCGACCAGTCGTTCATGAATCCCTCCGTTTCAACGCCGCCCGCTGCAGTTCGGCGAGATTACCGCCACACGGACCTGCCAGGCAGAAGGATGCCTCTTTGGCGGAGACGCAATTGAAGTCCACCAAGTCATCTCGCCTCGTCGCGAACAAACCGGCAAAAGTGCGCACGTAGAAGTCGGCGCGCGTTGCGGGATCGTATTGATCCCATTGGATGCCCCAACCGTAGTCGCGCTCGAACTTCGATCGGATCAACCCCGCGATGTGCCGCGGATGCCAGCCGCCGGCCAGCAATGCGCGCGTGACCAGGCGCATGCCGGCGGGCCGCAGCAGCAAATCGTTTGGCTGTGTCAGGGCAACGCGGACGCAAGCCGGCAAAGTCTCCAGCGGCGTGCGATCATAGGTCTGCGGCCAGCGCTCACCTGGTTCGTGATCCTCAGCGTAGAAATACGCGTGAAATGCGGCGACATCGGATTCCAGGTAAGCGGCGATCAGCTTCTCCATGCCGGCACCTTGGTCCGGGATTGCCGTCGAGGCGCCGCGAGCGAGTTCGGCGACCTTTTGCGGATCGCGCATGATGCGAATGCCTTCGCGGGCGTCAAAGCCGTGCAAGGGAATCACGAGCATCGGCGGCGATTTCGCCAGTGCCTCGCATGGGGGGGCGGCTTGTTGCCACGGCTTGAGGTAGGCGCTGAAGGGAACGCGGAGCGTTCGAGCGTGGAGCGGGTCGCCATATTCGGAAACATCGATGGAAATCATTTCGCGGTCGTGCCAGCGCGGGCCGGTTTCCACGGCCGTCAACTCCACGGGAATCTCGCAAAGTGGTGCGGCTGTTTCCTTGATTCGATGCGCGAGAAATTCCATGACCAGTCCCAGGCCCGCGAACGCGGCGCCAAGCCTTGGCGAGACACTCTCGCCAGTCGGCGGATGCGGCTGCGCATTCACCTGCCAGAGCGATGCGGGTCCGCGGGCCAGCGCGGCCAGTTGCCGACACGCTTCGGACTCCTGCCGAATCCGCCACGTGAAATGATGGCCGCGGCCCGACTGGAAATGGAGCGGAACAATCCCGAATCCGCGCAGGAGCTCACGCGCGACCCGTTCGACTGGCGCTTGCAACTCGAAGGCACGCGCGGGCTCCAGCCACGCCTCCGTCGGTTGATCGAAGTTCACGTATTCCACATCGAGATCGGCGACGAGTGACTCGCGATCCCAAAGCGAACGGCAGGTCTCGAGTCCTTCGTCCAGGCAGGACAATAGTTCGCGCGTCTGACGCACTTGAAGGTGCCCCTGGCTCATCGTCGTGTCGCCACCCGCGATGAAACGGCAGGTGGCAGTGTCAAGAGAATCACCTCCGAGAAACTCGATCATCCGACGGCGCACGTTTGCATCCCGGTAGTAAGCCCGGAGAGGAGCAATGACTTTGGCGGAGGACGCATTCATGGCGACGAATAGCATCGTCATTCCGACGCGTCCGACTACGCGCTGCTTGCATATTGGTGCCCCTCTCTTGCGCCTCGCGGTGGAAGGCCGAGGACAAAGGATGGCGAATGAAGGCTAATCGCCGGGCAGCCGATTCAGAACGGGTCGCAGACATATTGTTTATGAACACGAGATTGCGGACCACTTTGCACAGCGCAACGCTACTGCTGCCGGTCCTGGCAGCCCTTTTCATTTGGCCGACCAGTGCATTGCGCCGGCCAAGTCTGAACCCGCAGGCAATTGATGTGACTTCGATGCCCGAGCAGGATCGTGGGCCACGAGGCTTGCGCCGCGTCGCGCTCACTTTCGATGCTGGCGGAGAAGACGATATGTTCCCGGCGCTGCTTTCGGCTCTGGCGGCCGAAAACGTCCACAGCACATTCTTTCTTACCGGAAACTGGATGCACGAACATCCCGATCATGTCCGCTTTCTGGTGAGTTCCGGCCATGAACTCGGCAATCACACCTGGAGTCATCGCGACCTGACGCAACTCGATGACGCGAAGATTCGCGCGGAACTCGAATCGACCGGTGCATTGCTCGCCCAGCAAGCTCCGGCGGCAGTCTCGCATTGGTGGCGTGCTCCCTATGGAGCACGTGACCGGCGAGTGCTGAGGATCGCCAGCCAGCTTGGTTACATTTCAGTCTATTGGACTCTCGATAGCCTCGATTCGGTAGAACCGAAGAAAAGTCCGGCGTTCCTTTACGAACGAATCACCCACCATTCAGATGCGGAGCTGGATGGCGCCATCGTCCTGATGCACGTCGGCGAACCTGCCACGGCGGAAGCGCTACCGAAGATCCTCCGCGACCTGCGTAATCGCCGTTTTGAAGTGGTCACTATCTCCGACTTGCTGAATTCGAAGACGCACAGAATCGGCAGAGGCGGGCAATGAGAAGCATTCGCCAAAGAGGCGCGTCGCAGGAAATGCATTTCGGTGTAAGCACGCAGCCAGCTTTGCCGCCAGCGACCATACTCGTGGTGCAACTCGCGTTGACGGTGGAGGGCGGACGCCTGGCGACGTCCGCCCCGAATCGCCCATCAGGTGACTTTCACTTCGACGGGTTTGGGTTTGGCTACCTCGGTCTTCGGCAGATGCACCTTCAGCACGCCGTCCTTGTAGTCAGCCGTCAGCTTGTCGGGTGTGGTGCCCTCCGGCAGCACGAAAGTGCGCTCGAAGGTCCCATACGCTCGCTCGACGCGATGATACTTCTTTCCATTCTCTTCCTTCTCAAACTTCCGTTCGCCGGTGATCCGCAAGGCGCCGTCCTCCATGGTCACTTTCACATCTTCCTTCTTCATCTCCGGCAACTCGGCTTTGATCAGGTATTCCTTTTCGTCTTCCGTCACATCGACGAGCGGCGCCTACTCGGTGACGCCGAATGTCTCTTCACCGTTCGTGCGCAGCAGTCCGTACCAGCCCCACGCGGTGTCAAGATACGTGCGGAATCGCGGCGCGCACCTTTCTTACCCAGCTCCGAAACACGTCTTTCGCAAACGTCGTGGCCTCGCTGCGCGGAAGGTGCTCGGTGACGCGCTCGGCAGGCGGCAGCCAGGGCCGCGGCATGTGCTGGCCGTTGCCCGATGTCGCGACGCGGCGCGCGAAGCTGTCCAGCGCCACGGATACTCTTTGCTGGGCTGAATCGTATTCCGCATCGGCGGTGGCGCAGACCTCCACCTCACCGCCGCCTTCGCGGATACTCTCGACGATCTCACTGATGTTGATGCCTTTTTCCATTTCCACGTCGCTGAGTCCGATCAGGCAAACTCGTGCTCCTTCTCCCGCACCACCAGCACCGGGCAAGGCGCGTGACGGACAATGTTTTCCGCGATGCTTCCCATCAGCAGATGTTTGAAACCCGTGTAGCCGTGGGTGGTGAGGATGATGAGATCCACCTCCGATTCGCGCGCGACGCCGATGATGGTATCATGAACGAAGCCGCCACGGGTGAGCGCTCGCAGGGTGAAGCCAGGGCCGATTGTCGATTCGGCGATCTTTTCCAAATGCTGTTCTGCGGCGTGCAGGGTGCCCTCGGTCCCGAGCGGAATGTAAGGCCCCTCCGCCACATTGGGCGGCGGCGGAACGACGTGAAGCAGCGTGATCGTCGCGCCAAATTGCTTCGCGAACGGCACGGCGTATTGCAACGCTTTGAGGGAAGTGTCGGAGAAGTCAATCGGCACAAGAATGCTCTTGAGGTGCAGGGTGAGCGGCACCATTTCAATCACATCGCTTGCATCGGTGGCGGCTTCGCGTGGCGTGGCTTCGGATTCAGCGGATTCAAATTCATCGGTTTTCATGGCTTTGTGGGGTTCGGGGTTTCGTGTGTGATCAAAATGTTGGCGGTCAGGCAAAGTTCGTCGGCGGGTTGAATGCGGGGAGCGTTCGCCGACACATCATTTTCGGACAGTGGACGAAGGTCACCTTGTGGCCGCCGAACGCTTCCTCGAAATGCCGCTGCTCGCTTTCCTCCGTTTTGGTGAACGTGATTTTCATGAAATGTCTCCTCCCGAGTTTGGGGCGACGGGCACGCAGGCCACGCTCATCGGTGCGTAATGGAGCACTCCTCGGGAGACCGAAAGATGGCCGACGCGGCCGAGTCCGTGCCGCTGATGGGTGCCGACGACGATCAGGTCGGCGCGTTCCTTTCGCGCCATTTCGATGAGGTGGGCATCCGAGCGCCCCCATCCTTTTTCGATGCGCACGCGAACGCCGCGCGCGCCAAGCACGGCGCGGATACGCTGGCGAAAAGCGCGGGCCTGCACCGCATCCGTCCGGGCGAGCATCTCCACGACGATCGACGACGGCATCATGTCCAGCGGCCCACTCGCGGGCGTCGTGGGTTCGAGATAAGTGGCCACCACTTCGCACGGCCCAAGCTGCCGCAGCCATGCGACCCACCGCAGCGCCGCCTCGGACTGGGCGGAGAAATCTGCTCCCACAAAGACACGCAGCCGTCGCTTGCCGGCGGCCCAGGCGGTGAAGGGTTTCGCGGCGCGGACGACGAGCGTCGGCACCGGAGAAGCTTCCGCGGTCCGCTCGGCGACGCTGCCGAGCACCCACCGCTCCGGCGGTTTGCGCCCGTGCGATGAAACGACCAGCAGGCGTGCGTGCTGCGTCTTAGCGGCTTCCACGAGCACGGCATCCGGTTTGCCCGCGCCGAAGTTCTCGACCACTTCCACCTTCGCCGCGCGCAGACGCTCCAGCTCCTCGTGAAGCTGGGCACGCTCGTAGAGGCAAAGCGAATCGCAAAGATCGGTGGGAAGCGACTGGCGCGATTCCGCGTCCACCGCATGCACGAGCACCAGCGGTTCATTGAGGCGCTTCGCCAATGCCGCCGCCGCTTCCACCGCTTGCGCGGCCTGCTCGGAAAAGTCTGTGCCGCAGACGATACTCGTTTTGGTGGCGGCGATGGGCGCGGCTTTTCGCGGCGAGGCGCGCCGCCCATCGGGGGAAGTTGGCTTGGTCATGATCGCGAGTGGTCTCACGACTAACCTTACTTCCAGCCAGGCTCTCGACTACGCGCCCCTTGTCCTTTGCTCGCCGGATATTGCCACGCACCGCACCGCTACGCCGCCTTCGGCAGTGCGGCGCGGTAGTCGGTCGGTGACTGACCGACGAGGTTTCTGAAGACGCGGTTGAAGTGCGTGATCGACTGAAAGCCGGCGTCGAACGCGACCTCCGACACCCGCGCGTTGGGATTCAGCAACATCTTCTTCGCAGCTTCCACGCGGACGCGAGCAAGGTATTCGGTGAAGGTGCAGCCGACCGATTTGTGAAACTGTTTGCAGAAGTAGAAGATGCTCATGTTCACGGCGGTGGCGACCTGTTTGAGCGAGAGATCCTCCGTCTTGTTCTCGTCGATGTATTGCCGAGCGCGGGTCATGTTTGGCGGCTCGGAATGGTCGCTTTGGAAGGTGATCTGATTGGCCACGAGCGAGAGATGCTCGGCGAAGATTTTCAACAGCCGCACGATGGACTCGTAGTGCTTCGGCGTGAGCACCCGTGATTGGAGGAACGCAGTCTTGAACTCTTCGACCCTCCCGCCGAGCCCCCACTCGCGCAGTTGCTTTGCGACCCGTGCGAATTGCTGTGCCTGCGGCTTTTGCAACAGCACTTCGCC
Source organism: Chthoniobacterales bacterium (assembly GCA_038318725.1). Classification (GTDB taxonomy): domain Bacteria; phylum Verrucomicrobiota; class Verrucomicrobiia; order Chthoniobacterales; family Chthoniobacteraceae; genus Chthoniobacter. The sequence goes on along the minus strand of JBBQCM010000032.1, from coordinate 16,161 downwards.
GGTGCGCAGGAACGCGATGGTCTTTTCGCCCACCCGGAGCGGCACGGCGGTTTCGCGCAGGCCGGCGAAACACGTGGTGGTGCGCGGCTCGCTGGTCGTCTGCGTGGCGAGTTCGTGCTGCACGCTCAGGCACGCTGCGCACGCCTTGTTTTGACGGGCGAGCAGAGCGCAAAATGGATTCTCATGGCGACGGCCGTGGTGCGCGAGATGCCAATCATTCACCGGGCTGAGCGTGAGCGGCAGCCCCGTGGATTCGCCAAAGGCGCGCTCGTAGTCTTTGAAGATTTGCGAGCGCAAGAGGCGCTCCTGCACGAAGTTGTTCGCTTTAGTTTCCATGGCTTTCCGGGGTGGTGTTCTCCGCGGCTTGAAGAGAGCTGTGGTTGAGGGCTTCGCGCACCTGGCTGAGCAGTGCCTCTGCGCGAAAAGGCTTCTGCAAAAAAGGGGACGGCTCGACCGCCTTCCGAGATGCGGGCTGGCTCGACATGAAAAGAATCCGCGTTTCGGGTTTGGCGGCACGGAACCAGGCGGCCAGATCGTCGCCGCGCATCTCCGGCATTTCGATATCCGTGAGCAGCAAGGCGATGTGCGCGTTTTCTCGCGCGCGCTCTTTCGCTTCGCTTCCGCTCGTCGCTGTGAGCACCCGGTATCCGCGCGGCCTCAGCATCGCCGCGATCATCTCGCACATGCTCCGATAGTCATCGACGACGAGGATCGTCTGCGACTCGCCGCCGCCGCTACCGGCATCGGTTTGCAAATGGAAACTCATGCTGGATTCGCCGTCATTCATTACGGTAACGGCCCAGACTGGGAGCCGTTGCGTGCAGTCGATTCGCCGGTACAGCGGAAGGCGTGATGTGCGGGAAACAGGCGAGACGTTTACTGGCCGTTGCGGAACGCAGATAGCTGCCGATCGACGCGCTCTCGCTGCTCGCGCTGTCAAAGAGCGGGACCAGTGCCGGATGTCCGCTTTCGATGAGCCAGAGCCACATATCGACCCATTCCTTTACCTTCGCCGGCAGCTTCTCATCCCCGGACAGCGCGAAGATCACGATGTCCGCCACGGAGGCAGCGCTCGCTGCGAGGTTGCGCATCTCCGGAATTGCCAGGGCGGCGAAGCTCCACAGATTATGATTTGGAATGCAGTCGCCCCCCAAAGCCTCGACCAGTTTCTGGTAGAAGCGCTCGCCGCATTCGCCCGAGGTGGTGTTCTCGTAAATGACGACGCAATTGAAGGTTGGCTGTGGCTGCGTGGTCTGGCTCGCGTGTTGGTTCCGGGGGAGGATGGCATTCATGGCTTAGGAAAGCCTACGCCTGCGCAGGCGGCGTCCGCTATTGGGGGAGTGCGCGACGTCGCCGCGTCGCAGGATTAACGGCGCTAAGAAAATTTCTTAGCGGCTCTCCGAGCTGCCACCACCGGCCTGCGTCGCCGTCCAACGCGCCGCGAACGCGATCAGCTCGGCCGCGGAGCCAAGCGCGAGCTTGCTTTTAATGTTCAGCCGGTGCGCGTCCGCGGTCTTCCCGCTGATGTGGATGCGGTCGCCAATTTCCGCCGACGAGAGGCCCTGGCCGAGCAATTGGAAAACCTCGAACTCGCGGTCGCTCAGTTGCGCGACTGGCGACTGCGTGGCGCCTGCGGATTGGCCGGAGAAAATCTCCACGATGCGCGCAGAAGTTTTTTCGCTCACATACATTTGCCCGGCCAGCACCTGGCGGATCGCCTGCATGAGCTTCGCGCCGCCTTCCTGCTTCGTGATGTAGCCGCGCGCTCCGGCCCGCAGCGCCCGCTCGGCGTAAAGCGATTCCTCGTGCATCGAGACGACCAGCACTTTCATTTCCGGGCGCACGGCCTTGAGGTCCTTGATCAAGTCGATGCCACCCTTGTCCGGCAGCGTGATATCGACGAGCGCGAGGTCGGGCGCTTCGGCCACGACCGTCTGGAGCGCCTGCGCGGCATTCTCCGCCTGCCAGGCGACGACGAGATCCGGCTCGCGGTCGATGAGATGCACGAGGCCGTCGCGCGTCATCGGATGATCATCGACGATCAGCACGCGGCTGGCTTTGCGTTTGGATTTGGCGGCGGGCATCAGATTGGATTGAAGGTGCAGTTTAACTCCGTTTTGCCCTCCGTGGCCGAGCCCAGGCGGAGAGTCGCGCCGATCAGCTCCGCGCGGTAGCGCATGATGCGCAGCCCCATGCCGCCTTCCCGGCCCGGCTCCTCGGGCAGTGGTGCGCCGTCGTTGGCGACAGTCAGCATGGCCTCGTCGCCGACGGAGCGAAGGGAAATGGCGATCGTCGTGGCGCGAGCGTGCCGCACCGCGTTGCTGATCGCCTCCTGCGCGATCCGGTAAAGGTGCGTGGCCGTCATCTCGTTGGTCACCAATACCGGTCGGTCGCAACGAAAATTGCACGCAATCCGGTAAAGGTGCGCGCTATTCGTGGCCAGCTCGGCGAGCGCGGACATGAGGCCGTTTTTTTCCAGCTCCACCGGCGCGAGGCCACGGGCGAGCATCCGCGCCTGCCGTGTGCCATCGCGGAGAAGCGCGCCGATTTTCTCGGCCTCTTCGCGCGCCGCGGGATCGTTTTCCAAATCGCGAGCGAGCGCTTCATTGCGGAATTCAATTCCAGCGAGGTGCTGGCAGAGGCCGTCGTGCAAGTCCTGTCCAATGCGCCGCTGCTCCCGGCTGATGGTGGCAAGCAGCTCCTCCTCGAGCTGCCGGCGCTCGATCGCCGCCGCCAGCACGTCGGCGATGGATTGGAGGAAATGCACATCGTCGGCGCTGAAGCTGCGCCGGCTCGCGGTATGCGCGCCGAGCACACCGTAGGGTTCGGCTTTTCCGTGGATGATGGCGCTCACCCCGCTGACTACGCCATGTTCAAGCAGCAGTGCCGCGGGGTGGAACCGCGTTTCCTTTGCCATGTCTTCCGTCACCACCGGCGCGCGGCTCAGCAACGTATAACCCGCCTGCGATTCGCGCCCGGCAGTTTCCTTTCGCACGCCGATGCACCCTTCGCGCCAGCCCACGCCGGCGCGAAGGATCAGCTCATCGCCGGCGGGGTTGAGTTCGAGCATCTTCGCAAACTCCACGCCGAGTACCTGCGCCACCAGCGCCACGGCGTCGGTCATCAGCCGGTCGAGGTCGCGGCCCGCGAGCGCGTGGCGGCTCAAGTCCGCGAGGGCCTCCTGCTGCTGGGTGCGCATCGCCGTTGCCGCTTCGGCGCGGCTGCGTTCGGACACGTCGCGCAGGATCACGGTGAAGAGCTTGCTCCCGCGCACTTCGACCTGCGAGATGGACGCTTCGATCGGGAATTCCTCGCCATTGGAGCGCAGCGCACTCAGCGCCCCGAGCGTGCCCATCGCGCGGCTCGTCGTGCCCGTCTCGTCAAAATGCCGGATGTGCTGCGCGTGCCCCTCGCGAAAGCGCGCGGGGATAAAGCGATCGATCGAGCTACCCAGCGCTTCTGCCACCGCGCAGCCAAACATTTTCTCGGCCGCCGTGTTGAAGAGCACCACCCGTTGCCCGGCATCGACGGTGATGATCGCGTCCATCGCCGAACCGACGATCCCCTCGAGGCGCGCGCGGCCTTCCGCCACCTCCTGCGCGGAACGCTTGCGCTCGGTGATGTCAGCTACGTCGCCTGGCGCTGGTGGCTCGTCGCTCATTTTGCCACGAGCGCGTCCGCGTGCGCCGCCGTGAGGAATTCACGGTCGCAGCGCGGAGTATTGAAGCCGGTAGTATTCATGGTGGCGAAGCCTTGCGCAGTTTGCCGAATGCTCAAACAGAACGCGAGCCTCGTGCGGAGGCGTCCGTTGGAGGACTCTGCCGATCAGCCACGCGGAGGATTGGGCGCAAACTCGAAACTGGCTTCGGTCTCGTCGCCGACGTGCGAAAACGCGGCCCTCGCCTGGAAACGGCCGACCTTTTGCCAGGTGCGCTGGCCATTTGGTGCGTAGAGCAAACCGTAGAGTTGCTCGCTCTCGGGCCGGGTGAAAAGCGGGCCTTCGATGAACTCAGCCACGTAGTGCATGACGTTGAATTCGCGGAAGGTGAACGCCACCCGAATCTGCTCCTCGCGCGAACGCACCGCGATCCGCATGATCTCGGCGGTCGTCCCATCGAGTTGCCGCTCGGCGTAGATGAACTTCGCGTAGTCGGGTCCACTTTCGACCGGCTGCATCTGGAAATTCCCGCTCAAAAACACGACGACATCCCGCATCGAGAACGGCAGGTTCTTCGCAGGTTGTGCGGGCGGCATCGGCCGCGCCGGGACGCGAGTCGTGATGACCGGCAGCAACGGCATACCGATCGGGTTGAGTGGCGGCGGACGGGGCACGCCTGCCATTAGCACGAGCGCCAAAGCAGCGACTAACATGGTCCGATGAGGGACCGGGATTGATAGAGTCTTCATAGGTTGCCTCCTTCACCTTGAAGTTACCCCCGAAGCGGCGCGGACCCTTCGCAGCGCTTGCCCGATCCTTCGCGGTTCTTGCGCTGGTCAACGCCGGTCTTCTGCAAGAACTGCGGCGCTTTTGACAAGGAATGGGGAGCCGGATGGCGGCCGGTGTGGCCCATTAGAGCCTCCCCATGAAACCACCTTTCTCCTCCTTGAGCCGCCGGCTTCGCGGGCTGATCGCTGGCAGCGCGATGCTGGTTTCGGCGGGCGCACTTGCGGGCGGCGGGCAGCCGACGCTCATCGGCTGGAACAATCTCGGCATGCACTGCATGGATGACGACTACTCGGTCTTCACCATCCTGCCGCCGTATAACACTGTCGATGCGCAGCTCATCGACGCGCAGGGCAAACTCGTGAAATCATCCGCAGGGTGGACCCTGACTTACGAGGCGGTCGCCGATCTCGATGGCTCGATCAATTCAACCTCGGTCGGCAAATCGAACTTCTGGGATTATGTGCTGGTGACTTATGGCGCGGACGTTTCGCCGAACAACGGAGTCGCCGGCACCGCGATGCCCGGTCCCGCCAATATCCCGCAGCCGCTGACTTTCGCTGGAGGCTTCAATTGGTTCGAGGGACTCGGCATTCCCCTCACGCCGATCGACGACGCGGGGCGTCCGAATTCCTACCCGATGATGCGGCTCGTCACGCGCAACGCCGCGGGCACCGTGGTCGCGAAGTCCGACGTGGTGCTGCCCGTGTCCGGCGAGATGGATTGCCGCGCGTGCCACGGCTCGAACGCCGGCCCCGATGCCCGGCCCGCGGGCGGATGGGTGAATGACCCCATCGCCAAACGCGACTACCGGCTAAACATCCTGCGGCTTCACGATGAGAAGCATCTCGGCGACAGCGTGTTTCAAGCTGCGCTCGCGAGCCGCGGCTTTCGCTCCGACGGGCTTTTGAACACGGTGACGATCGACAACGTGCCGATCCTTTGCGCGAAGTGTCACGCCTCCGAAGCACTCGGCACCGCGAGCGCACCGGGCACGGCCTCTCTCACCTCCGCGATGCACGCGAAACACGCGACGGTCATCAATCCGGCGAATGGAATGATCCTCAACAACATCGCGAACCGCAGCGCGTGTTACCAATGCCATCCCGGCTCGACCACTCGCTGTCTGCGCGGCGCGATGGGCGCGGCGGTCGCGACGGACGGTTCGCTGGCGATGCAGTGCCAGAGCTGCCACGGCACGATGAGCGATGTCGGGGTGCCCACGCGCACCGGCTGGCTCGACGAACCAAACTGCCAGAACTGTCACACCGGAAGCGCGACACAAAACAACGGACAAATCCGCTACACGAGCGCGCTCGATGCGCCGGGGCATTTGCGCGTGGCGGTCAGCACGCTCTTCGCGACGAATGCGGACACGCCCGCGCCCGGCAAGTCGCTCTACCGTTTTTCCAAAGGCCACGGTGGCCTGCAATGCAGCGCGTGCCACGGCTCGACGCACGCCGAATTCCCCGCCGCTCATCGCAACGACAACGTGCAAAGCGTGAACGCGCAGGGCCATATCGGCGTGCTCGCGGAATGCACCGCCTGCCATGCGACGATGCCTGCTGCGAATACGACCAACGCGACGCAAGGACCGCACGGGATGCACCCGCTCGGGAGCAGTTGGGCGCAGAATCATCCCGACATCGCGGAGTCGCTCGGCGTCGCGCAATGCCGCGTCTGCCACGGCACGGATTCTCGCGGCACGGTGCTCTCCCGCGCATCGGCGAACCGCACCGTGACCACGGATAAATTTGGCGCGAAAGCATTCTGGCGCGGGCAGGAGATCGGCTGTTACGAGTGCCACAACGGATCGAACAGCTCGAACAGCACGACGCGCACGCGCCCCGCGATCAGCAACGCCGCGCTCGCCGTCGGCACCGGCGGCAGCGCGTCGCTCACGCTGAGCGCGAGCGGCACCGGCTCCACGGTGAGGGTCATCCGCCAGCCCAATCACGGCACCGTCGCGGTGAGCGGAAGCGTGGCCACTTACTTTGCCGAAGCCGGATACGTGGGGCCGGACAATTTCACCTATGCCGCGAGCGACACCGGCGGCTACGTGGATTCCGCCGCGCCCGGCACCGTTTCCGTCACCGTCGGCATTATCACCGCGTCGCTTGATTCCGACGGCGACGGCCTGCCGGACCTCGTGGAATACGCACTCGGCACCTCGCCGAATTTCCCCACGACCAGCGACGCCACCGCACCCAGGTTCGAGGTTTTCGCCGGTCAGAGTTATCTCACGATGAGCCTCGCGCGGTTCATGCCGCCTCCTGATGCGAGCCTCAGTATCGAGGTTTCCGGCGATCTCCAGACCTGGCTGCCGGCCAGCGTCGTCACGAGCAATTCCTCGCTCTTCAAGGCCCGCGACACAGTGCCGGTGGGCGCGCCATCCAAACGATTTATGCGCGTAAAGGTGACGCGATGACTCGTGCGAGCTGGAATAGCTTTCCCTAGTGCATCCCGTTTTCCCAGTCGCGTTGAGGCTCTTCGCCGTCTGCGTTTTCAACGCCAGCCTCGCGGCGGCGCCACATCGCTACGATCACATCGTCATCGTCATCGATGAAAACACCGACTACGGCCAGGTCATCGGGGATCGCACCGCCGCGCCATTTATCAATGAACTCGCCGACGGCGGCGTGAGCTTCAGCGAGTTCTACGCACTCACGCATCCGAGCCAGCCAAACTACATCCACCTTTTCTCTGGCGATCATCAAGGCGTCGTCGATGACAACCGGCCGACGAGCTACCCGTGGACGACACCGAATCTCGGCGCTGCGTTGATTGCCGCGGGCGCGACCTTTGCCGGCTACAGCGAAGACCTTCCAAGCAATGGTGATCGCGACACGAATAGCGTGGATGCAGTGATCGAAGGCACGACCTACAATCTCTACCGCCGGAAGCACAACCCGTGGGCCAACTGGCAGGCCGCGATCGGCGATCCGCTCGGGATAAACCAAGTCGCTCCCGAGACCAACCTGCGCTTCGTCGATTTCCCCTCCGATTATTCACAGCTCCCGGCCATCGCGTTTGTCATTCCTAACGAGCAAAACGACATGCATGACGGCACCATCCGCATGGGCGACGACTGGCTGCGCGCGAATCTCGGCGCGTATGCGCGATGGGCGCGCACCCATAACAGCCTCCTCGTCATCACCTTCGACGAGGACGATTTCTCCGGGCCAAACAAAATCCCCACGGTCTTCCACGGCGCCGGTCTCACGCCCGGCACGATCAACGCCACCCGCTGGACGCTGCACAATTTGCTCCGCACGATCGAGGACATGCACGGCACCGCGCACTCCGGCCGCGGCGCACAGTTGGCACCCATCACCGGCATTTTTCCAGGCGATCCGCCAGTGCTCGCGACACACTTTCGGCAGGGAATGAATGGATATGCGGGCTGTGCGGACACGACCCTCCGGGCCGCGACGCCGACCACCGACGAATCCACGGCGACACAGCTTGCCGCCGATCTCGACACCGACTCGGCGGATGCTGGCAATCAGCCTGCGCAAATCCTCATCAGCTTTGAAGATCTCTTCGGTCCTGCTCCCGGCCAGGTGCCGGTGAATGCCACGATCGTCTCCGCCAAGCTCAGCCTCTGGACTGGCGCTAGTGCCGACAATGACAGCAACGACCTCGCCGCCGCGCATCGGATGCTCGTGCCATGGACCGCAGCGGACACCTGGGACTCGATGGAAAACGGCGTGAGCAATGACGGCAGCGAAGCAATCGTCGCGGATACTTTCACGCAGATGCCGGCACTCAAAAACGCTCCGGTGATCCTCGACGTCACTGCCGCCATCGCCGCCTTCCTCGCGGGCGCGAGCAATCAAGGCTGGCTGATCCGATGCACCGGCACGGACGGCTGGGTCGCGTATTCCTCGGAATACGCGACAGCCGCCAAGCGCCCGACCTTGGAGATCGCCTACACCATTCCTGTGGCCGCCGGATACCCTGCCTGGCAACTCGCGAAATTCGGCGCGGACGCCGGCGCCGCGGGCTCGCTGCCGGCAGACGACCCCGACACCGACGGCTGCGTGAACCTTCTCGAATACGCGCTCAACGCGAACCCGCTGCGGGCCTTCAGCTTCGAGCCGCCGAGCGCCGTGAGCGACGGCGCGACCGCGACGTTTCGCTTCACGCGCAACGTGGATGCGACCGATCTCACGCTGCGCGTCGAAGCGACCGACGATCTCGCAGCGACTCCGTGGACGGCGATTGCAACCTGGACTCCAGGTCATGGCTGGAGCGCGAACGCCGGGGTGTCGGTGACTGACGTCGCGGGCGCGACCACCGTTACCGAAGCAGAGCCGCCTCCGCGCTTTTACCGGATCAACGCCGCGCTTCCCTGATCTTGCCGGCAGGGCCGCACTCGCGAAAAAAGTTGCTCTTTGCTACGAGCAGCGAAGGTCGCACCTCGCCACTTTCAACCACGGGTCTCCCGGTCTGCGCGCAGCAGCCGCAGTCCGTTCAGGACGACGATGACGGTGCTCCCCTCGTGCCCCACGACGCCGAAGGTGAGATTGATCTGATTGAAGAGCGCTGAGAGCACGAGCACGACGACCACACCGAGCGAGATCACGAGGTTCTGCCGGATGATCGCGCGGGCACGGCGGCTGAGCGCCACGGCTTGCGCAATGTTCTCGATCTTGTCGTGCATGAGCACCACGTCCGCCTGTTCGAGAGCCGCGTCAGAACCGCGCGCTCCCATGCCGATCGCCACATCGGCGGCGGTGAGCGATGGGGCGTCGTTGATGCCGTCGCCGATCATCGCGACCTTGCGGCCTTCGGCCTGCCAGCGGTGGATGCAAGCGAGCTTGTCGGCAGGGCTGAGGCCGGCGCGCACGTCGTGGATTCCGAGGGAAGCGGCGATGTCGTTCGCCACCGCGGCGCGGTCGCCGGTGAGGAGCGTCACGGCAACGCCTTCTCGCTGAAGTTGCGCGACCACCGCCTTTGCCTCCGCACGGATTTCGTCGCTGAGATAAATCGCCCCGAGAGCTTCCCTTCCGGCAACCCAGACCTCGACGTGCGAGTGGTCGTCGTCCATCGCATCGAGCGTGATTCCGCGGGCTGCGAGTAGCGCACGGCTGCCGACAAGAATGGTGTCCGTGCCGCGGCGTGCCTCCATTCCCAAGCCAGTGAGGTTCTGGAAATCGGCCACTGGATCGAGCTTGAGTCCGCGCCGCTCAGCCTCGCTCACGATCGCCCGCGAAAGCGGATGCGTGGAGAATTGTCCGACGCTCGCGGCGAACCGCAATACGTCGTTTTCCGATGCGCCGTTCATCGTGACGATTCGCGCCACCCGCAGATTTCCTTTCGTGAGCGTGCCCGTTTTGTCGAAGGCGAATTGATTCACGCCCGCGAGATTTTCGACCGCGACACCGCCGCGAAACAGTATGCCGCGCCGTGCGCCCGAGGCGATGGCGACGAGGATCGCCGACGGAATCGAGAGCACGAGCGCGCACGGCGACGCGACGACGAGGAGGGTCATCGTGCGATAGAACGCCTCCGCCACCGGTCGCTCCCACGCGAGCAGCACGACGAAAACCAGCGCGCTCAGCGCGAGCACCGCCCACGTGTAGTATCGGCTGAAAGTGTCGGTGAAGCGTTGCGCCGGCGCCTTCTGCTGCTGCGCGCTTTCAATGAGCGCCACGATCCGCTGCACCGCGCTGTCCCGCGGCAGCCGCTCGACCCGGATGACCGCCTGGCCTTCGAGATTCAACGTGCCGCCGCTGACGTGATCGTCCGCGCGCTTCGCCACGGGGATCGATTCCCCGGTCAGCGCCGATTCATCAGCCGAAGTCGCGCCCTCCACGACCGTTCCATCGACCGGGAAAAGCTCGCCGGGCTTGACCAGCAGGTCATCCGCCGGCTGCACCTCCTCGATCGCGACCTCGACCCATGCGCCCGCGCTTCGCCGCAACGCCTGCTTCGGCGCGGCCTTGAGCAGCGAGCTGATCGTCTTCTGCGTGCGATGATGGGCGAACTGCTCGAGCCCGCCGCTCAACGAGAACAGGAAGAGCAGCGTCGCGCCTTCCGCCCATGCGTTCACAAACAGCGCCCCGACCGCCACGACGAGCATGAGGAAATGCACGTCGATCCTTCCCCGGCGCAGCTCGCCAAAAACCTCGCGCGCCGCATACCAGCCACCACTCACATAGGACATCGCGAACGCCGGCACCACGACCAAGGGCGCGAGGTGCGCGCGCCCGGCAAAATACCCGGCCAGCGCCGCGACACCGCAAACGCTCGAGAGCGCCAGCATCACGCGGTAGTCCGGTCCTTCTGCCGAGGGCGGCGGACGATTCTGCCAGCGCGGGACTTTGAATTTCCGCCACACCACCGGGCCGCGCGGCTCTGCATCGCCGCGATGAAACTCGATCACTCCGTTGCCGAGATGGTGATGATGGAAATGCACGCCCGCACCATCCGTTCCCGGCGGATGCACCACCTCCGGCGAATGCATCACCACCTCCGGATCGGGCAGCTCGTGATGGAGGCTCGCATCGATCTTCGCCAGCACCGGCTCCGCGGGCACCCCGTCTGCGAAACCGATTTCGAGGTCATGCTTCTCCGCGTCGATGCGCAGACCCTCGACCCGCGGGTTCTCCGCAAGAATGCGTTCGATCGGTTCGGGATGCGGGTTGGGTTTCATACTTGATGCGACATTCACCCCAGCCGTCTCCGCGTTCCAACCGTCGCTTGCCCATTACTTCCCGCGAGTTGCCTGCTCGATTGCGCCGCCGGGCAAGAAGCGCGCAGCCTTTGGCAACGGACGTGTCGCTCCAAGGATAGCTCTACGGCGATGCTCAACACGGTCCTCGTCTTCCCCATCATCCTCACCAACGCGGTGAAAGACGTCACCAAGGTCGAGAGCTACGACCGGCGTATCCAGTCGGCCATCAACATCCAGGGAAAGACGATGCAGCGCCGCGCCGAGTTCCTTTTGACACGCGCTCTCCGGCAAGCGGGCTGGAAGTGACCGGCACCCGCAGTCTGCGGGATAGAGCAGCGGCAGTTCGCCAGCCTCATGCGCTGGAGGTCGTCGGTTCGAGTCCGGCTCCCGCAAATCCACTGTGAAACTTGGAGATAGGGGTGGAACCAGTCTCAGCGGAGGTTTGGAGGCAGCCGTTTTTCCACGGTTTCATCCCGTCTTGCCCGGATGGGAAATGAGTCAGATTTTGCGGCTGACGAGGTTGCCCGCGTCAATATCAGCGTCCCCGCAGTTCAACAGCCTTTCGTCCCACTGGGTTGACGCCAGGTAATCGGCATGCCGAAAGCCACCGCCGTATTCGATGCCGATGACAGCCGCCTGAGCGGCGCGCTGGCGCGCATCAACGGCCGGATGCTCGCGCTGCAATCGCGCATCGCCAAGTTTGCGGCGGCGTTCATCGCCCTCCGCGCGGTGGCCGGTGTGGCGACAGCGGGGTTCGATCATTTGCCGCTCCGGCGGCTATGCAGTGAGCGCTCCGCGGTTGATCGAGCGCGCTTGCGCGCGATGCATTCAAACAGGCGCTCGATGCCGGCGGGCAACTCAACGATCTCTCCGCGAATACCGGCTCAACGGATTACCGGAAACGAGCGGGTGGCGGCGCGCTCTTTCACCGAAGCAAGATATGGCCAGCACGTGGCAAATCCGGGGCAGCGTTCCTTGGGAGTTCAGGCAATATAGAAAGCGATGGAGCACGCCCAGCACGCCACTTCCCCGTCGCCGACAATCCCGCCGCTCACACCTGCGGTGCTTGAGCGGGCGGACTTTCCGCGCCTGCTCGCGGCGCTGGTGGAGCGTGGTTTTCAGATCGTCGGGCCGACGGTGCGCGATGGAGCGATCATCTTCGATGACATCGCATCGGACGCGGATTTGCCGATCGGATGGACGGACGAGCAGGACGGCGGGAAGTATCGGCTGAAGCGGCGCGGCGATGCGGCCTTGTTCGGCTACGCGGTGGGGCCGCATTCGTGGAAGAAGTTCCTCTTTCCGCCGAATGTGCGGCTCTGGAGCGCGCGGCGAGAGAACGGCGGATTTGCCGTCGAACCGGAGCAGAAGACGGCGCCGAAGCTTGCATTCATCGGCGTTCGCGCATGCGACCTCGCGGCGATCGCGGTGCAGGATCGCGTGTTCATGGGCGCCTTCACGGACCCGATCTACAAGGCTCGACGTGAGGGCGCGTTCATCGTCGCGGTGAATTGCGGCACGGCGGGCGGGACATGCTTCTGCGTCTCCATGAAGACGGGGCCGAAGGCGCGCTCGGGCTTCGACCTGGCGCTGACGGAAGTCATCGAAGACGGGCGCCATTACTTCGTCATCGAGACGGGCAGTGAGGCGGGTGCAGAGGTGTTCGCGCAAATCACCTCGCGAGCGGCCGTCGATGCCGAATTGCGCGCGGCGGATGCGGTCGTCGAACACACCGCGGCGCACATGGGCCGCAGCATGGAAGCGGCGGACGTGAAAGAGCTGCTCTACGCCAATCTCGATCATCCGCGGTGGGACGATGTCGCCAGCCGCTGCCTCACCTGCGCGAACTGCACGATGGTCTGCCCGACGTGCTTTTGCTCGACCGTCGAGGACGTGACCGATCTCACCGGCGAGCACGCGGAGCGGTGGCGCAAGTGGGATTCGTGCTTCACGATGGATTTTTCCTACATCGCCGGTGGCAGCGTGCGCCCGTCGGCGAAGTCGCGCTATCGGCAATGGATGACGCACAAACTGGCGACGTGGCACGACCAGTTCGGCACGTCGGGCTGCGTCGGCTGCGGGCGCTGCATCACCTGGTGCCCGGTCGCCATCGACATCACCGAGGAAGTGCGCGCCATCCGCGAATCTTCCGCGAAGACCAAACCAGAACCCACGCCATGAACTTCGACGAATTCCTCCATCGACCTCATCCCTTCCTCAGCGGCATGTGCGAGTCGCACCTCCGCCTGCTCGCGAACAACGCCAGGGAAGTCCATTTCACCGCGGGCGCGCGCGTTTTTCATGAGGGTGATCTCGCGGAGCACTTCTATCTGATCCTGCGCGGCAAGGTCGAACTCCAGACGCATTCGGCCGGGCATGCCGTGCCGATTCAGACGATCGGCTCTGGCGAAGTGCTCGGCTGGTCCTGGCTCTTCCCACCGTATTGCTGGCACTTCGACGCACGCGCGGCGGCGGACACCGACGCCATTTCGTTTCCGGCCAGGCAGTTGCGCGAGGACTGCGAGATCGACAAAACGTTCGGCTACGCGTTGATGAAGCAAGTTGCCGAACTCCTCATCCAACGGTTGCAGGCGACCCGGCTGAAGCTTGTCGAATGCCGCAAAGCCGAGCGCCACACAGGGCTCACAATCGAAGGCTGACTATGGACACCCTCGAATCGACCATTGCGACCCATCCTTTCACCAAGGACATCAATCCGCGCTTCCTGCATCTGCTCAACGAATGCGCGACGTTCGAGCGCTTCGGAGTGGGGCAGGAAATTTTCCATGAAAGCTTCGAGGCCGACCGGTTTTATCTTATCCACGGCGGTCACGTCGCGCTCCAGACCTTCGTGCCCGCCACGGGCGTGAAGACGATCCAGACGGTCGGCGCAGGGGAAGCGCTCGGCTGGTCGTGGCTTTATCCGCCGTATCGCTGGCACTTCAGCGCGGAGGCGGTGGAGCCGGTGGAAGCGGCGGCGCTGTGTGCCCGGACGTTGCGCGACCGCATGCAGGAAAATCACGAGTTCGGCTACGAGATCGCACTGCGCGTCGGCCAGACGATGCTCGAACGCTTGCAAGCGACGCGGCTGCGTCTGCTCGAAATGTATGGCGTGCCGACTTGAGATGCTCCCGGTCGCGCACGCCGACCCGATGCTGCCGCTGCCTTACCGCATCAGGCGGCGGACGCGGGAGACAGCAGATACTTTCACGCTCGAACTCGTGCCGGCGGACGGCGCGTGCCTGTTCGGTTTCGCGCCCGGCCAGTTCAACATGCTTTACGTCTTCGGAGTCGGCGAAGTGGCGATCTCGCTCTGCGGAAATCCGGCCAGACCGGAGTCGCTTTTTCACACGGTGCGGGCGGTGGGTGTGGTTACGGAAGCGATGAGCAAGTTGAAGCGTGGTGCCATGCTCGGCGTGCGCGGACCGTTCGGGAGCGGTTGGCCATTGGAAGAGGCGCGCGGCAAAGACGTCGTGATCATCGCCGGCGGAATCGGGATGGCACCGCTGCGCGGAGCACTGCTGGAGCTGCTGCGCAGGCGAAAGGAATACGGACGCATCGCGCTCATCTACGGCGCGCGCACGCCCGGCGACGTGCTCTACGAACAAGAGCTGGAGCGGCTTCGCGAGCGAGGGCTCGATCTTTCGATCACCGTGGATCACGGAGTCGCCGGGTGGCGCGGCCATGTCGGCGTCGTCACCACGCTGATCCCGCGCGCGCCGTTCGACCCGCACCACTGCGTCGCGCTCATGTGCGGCCCGGAGATCATGATGCGCTTTGCCACGCGCGAACTGCAAAAGCGCGGCGTGCCCGATGACGCGATCTTTCTCTCGATCGAGCGGAACATGAAATGCGCCGTCGGCTTCTGCGGCCACTGCCAGTTGGGGCCGGAGTTCATTTGCAAAGACGGGCCGGTCTTTCGCTACGACCGCGTCGCGCGCTGGCTGGCGATCAACGAGCTATGAAGGCGAAACGCAAACCGAAACTCGCTGTCTGGAAGTTCACCTCGTGCGACGGTTGCCAGCTCACGCTGCTCGACTGCGAGGACGAGTTGCTCGACATCGCGGGCGAAGTCGAGATCGCCAACTTCGTCGAGGCCTCGCGCGCCGTCGTGCGCGGACCATACGATCTCTCGCTCGTCGAAGGCTCGATCACGACGCCGCACGACGCGGAGCGGATTCATCAAATCCGCCGCGTTTCAAAACATCTCGTCACCATCGGTGCGTGCGCCACCGCGGGCGGAATTCAGGCGCTGCGCAATTTCAAGGACGTGCGCGAGTTCACGTCGATCGTCTATGCCACGCCCGACTACATCGAGACGCTGCGCACTTCCACGCCGATCGCCGATCATGTGCGCGTCGATTTCGAGCTGCGCGGCTGCCCGATCAGCAAACAGCAGCTCATCGAAGTCATCAGCGCCTTTCTGTACGGACGAAAGCCGAACACGCCGCCGCACAGCGTCTGCCTCGACTGCAAGCGACGCGGCCTCGTCTGCGTGATGGTCGCGCACGGCACGCCCTGCCTCGGCCCCGTGACGCAAACCGGCTGCGGCGCGCTTTGTCCCGCCTACAATCGCGGCTGCTATGGCTGCTTCGGCCCGAAAGAGACACCAAACACCGCGGCGCTCAGCATGTGGATGCACGACGAACTCGGCGTCACGGACCCCGAACTCGTCCGCGCCTACCGCACGTTCAACGCCGCCGCCGAGCCCTTCCGCCGCGAGAGCGAGGCACACGAGACATAAGCCGGCTGGCAACCTTCGGTATCTCGCGATCCAGCTCAGCAATAACCGGCAAGCTTTGGGCAATTGCCGCGAAGGGCGGAACCCTTCACTCATGTAGGCTTCATCAACCAAAAACTCACTATGAACCCATCCCCATCACCCACCGACAAGGTCTCCATCGTGCTCTTCTCCGGCACTACCGATAAGCTCATGGCCGCGTCCGTCATCGCCAGTGGCGCTGCGGCGATGCAAAAGCAGGTCACCATTTTCCTCACCTTCTGGGGGCTGATGGCCTTCCGCAAAGGCGCGAAG
>JBBQCM010000031.1:0-59087 GCA_038318725.1 Chthoniobacterales bacterium | reverse complement strand
GACTACCAGACGCCGGTGGAGTTCGCGCAGCGCAGCCTTGGGGCTGCGCCCTTCCCAGCAACCACATCACCACCAACCCAAACCCCGAAAACCAACCAAAACTCTCATAGCGAGTGGATCAAAAACCGGGGGCAGGCCAGGGGAAATTGATGGTGACCAAGCTCAAAAGGTTCGAATCGACTGACATCTCCTACTCCTTTGTGGAAATCGCAGCCTGTGCGAAAAGTTGATCGGAGGGTAATGGGCGGAATCGAGTTTCATTGCTCTCGCAATAAGGAGGGGGCCGTGAGATGAGACTTTCTCTGAATTATTTGGTGGGCGAGTCTGTAATCCGACTGCCCACGATTTGCATATTTACCACAAACCAGAATCCAACAAAAAAAACACCCAAGACAGAATCAATTGATCCCGTCTTGGGTGTTTAACGAAGCATTTTATGCAGTGCGCAATTTCCTGCGAAGGGCAACCAAGCCCACCATCGCGCCTCCGAGAAGCGCAACCGTCAATCCCCCGTCCGGAACAGAGGAGGATCCGAGAACTGCATCCCCACTGCTGGTCTTACTCCCATTGATATGAGTCAATTTGATTGTCTGCGTCAACGCATAGGGAGCCAAGAGGCTTTGCGCACTCGAAGTCGCCGAACCGCTGAAGCTAGCGGGCGGAGGCGTAAATGTTTGCAAACTGGTCAGCGCGGCGCCCCCGAAGAGGCTATTCGTGGTGCTGACAAACGTTTGATACGACAGTGTGTTCCCTGTTCCAGTAGCGAGAGCACCGCCAATATCAGCCGTAAAAATGCCAGTAGTTGGCCCGAAACCATCGTCTGAGAAATCGAAGGTAATGTTATTCAGAAGCGACGCACTGTTCGAAGTGGCCTGGACGCTGAAGTGCATCTCCGGCACGGTGGCCGAACCGCTTACTGGCTTGGAGGTGCCCGAAGTCACTAGAAATGTCCAAACTCCCATCGATCCTGCATAAGTAACCCCACCGCCAAGAGGATTCAGATCGAAAGGAAGGACACTACCATCGCCAATTGTCAGGACAGGATTGATTCCATCATTGATTCGCAGCGTAGCAACAGCGTGGAGTGAAGGGGAAGCCGCCAAAGCCAAAGCTCCGACCGCAGCGACCTGTAATAGTTTTGTATATTTGTTTTTCATGAAGTTGTTGATTTTTGCTCTGCCTGAACCGCTCAAGTATTATGTGAGCGAATCATTTTTAAAGCTACAAAGTATTTAAGCACACACGATGCCAACCCGCCGAACCGCTGGAGCATTTTAGAGACAAATTTCATAAACATCTGATGCTCATTATTTTGCGGACGTATATGTCCCAAGCTCTGAATTTGTTTGAGGCGGTTTTGACAGGCGGTTCCGTAAATATTTCCGACACGTTTTCTTGGCGCAATGCGCGTTGCGCGCCTTAACACGCTGCAATACAATCCGATACGCACTATTATTCGCAGTAAGCTATTCTGACAGTTCAAGACTCCCCGATTACGGCGATCAAGGGCGCGTGGATTGCCTTTCCTGTGAGCAGCAGCTAGGGGCTAAGCGTCAGCTTAAGGCGGATGAAGCGTGGGCCCCCACTGCTGGCGGCCGTGTCGTCCACGGTTTCTACGAGTTCCGAGCCGTCGCTGAGCAGGGTGAACGAACGCGGAGTAAACGCCCCTCCGGCTGACGTGAAGGCGAGGGCCGCGCCTGCGGTTTCCAAACCGTAGGAGACATCCGCAAGGCTCGGAAGCCGGCGATAGCGCAGGGTGAGGTGGCGCTCACCGCTGGGGGTGGTGAGAAAAAAGCCTCTGGGCTCGCCTTGGTCGGTCGGATTGCGTGGATGGAGAGCGGTGGAGTATTCGAAGAGATTTGTGCGGCCGTCGCCATCGGGATCGGCAGTTGGAAGTTGCTGCGCCGCTGGGAGATCAGTGAGGTACTGCACCTGCCAGCCGGCGTAATGGGTGGTCGCGGGGGCAGCGGTCATCTTCCCGTTGCGCATCACCACTTCCGAAGTCACGAGTTGGGCTGGGCCAAGACTGGAAAAGTCGGTGGCCAGCTCGTAGGTGCGATAGCCCCAAGGTAGCAGACCACTGTAACCGGGTTCGAGGAACAGCCGGTAGCCGCCTTCAGGCCGTGGCAGCACCATGCCGCCCTCCTGGCCTTGGTAGCCGAGGATTTGCGCGGGGCTCCATCCGGTAAGCAACTGGTTGGAGGTGGAGTGCAACTGCCGGCCGGTCGCGATATTCACATAAAGCGCGTGGTAGGTCGCGCCCTCCTTCCAGACCCAGAGTTCGTTGGTATTGGCCGTGGGCAGGCCCATCAGGACGGGGGCGGACCACTGTGTGAAACCGGCGTTGAGCGGGTGCATCTCGTGCACGCGCATGTCGGGCACTGGGGTGTAATTTGCGCCGCCCGTGAGACTCAGAGAGATGAGCAGATGCACGCTGCCGTCGCCGTCACGAAACCAGACCGGATTCCAAGTCAACTGATCGGTCGCCCCCGGAATGGCCGTGCCAATTTCGCCCACCAACGTCCATGACACAAAATCGGGCGTTTTTACGAGGCCGAAAGACGCATGCCGCCCATAATTGCCCGACGTATAGGCGATCCAGAAAAAGCCCCCCTCGTAAATAATCGCGGGATCGCGCACGACATTGGTGAAAGGAGCGGCATTTACCGGCTCCCAGACCGGAAGTTGGCCGTTCAGTGACTGCCAATTGAGGCCGTCGGCCGAATAGGAAATAAAGAGACGCTCGTCCTGGACATTGGATCCGGGGGTGATTTTGAAATGCGACATGACAAAGCGCGTGCCGTCCGGCAGCGCAGCGGACTGGGCGGCGACAGAACCTCCCACGAGCAAGAGACCGAGGGCTATGCGGCGTATCGAGTTCATATAACGGGGCCTCAAAATAGCAGGTGCGAGCGGGCGGCGCAGGGGATTTTCCGCACCGCAGTTGACGGTTTAAGGAACCTTCGTCTTGCGGTCTTTGAAACCCCATACATCCTCGCCCTCCCGTGAAATACTTCCCGCCCGCCCTCCTCGCCATCCTCACTCTCACTGCCCATGCTGCCGATGCCCCCGCGCGCACCGAGGCCGAGATCCTCAAGTCCCTCAAACTCCCCGCCGGCTACGAAGCCACCGTCTTCGCTCAGCCGCCCCGCCTCGGCTACCCGACCAGCGTCAGCGCCGCTATCGACGGCACCCTCTTCGTCGCCGTCGATGAAAACGGTTCCCTCGACCGCCACCGCAACACCCCCGAAAAGCCCCGCGGCTACGTCCTCCGCCTCCGCGACACCGATGGCGACGGTCGCGCCGACGAGTTCCTCCGTTTTGCCGAAATGGAAAGCCCGCGCGGTGTCATCTGGGACGGCCCCGGCGTCGGCGCGGACGGAAAAATGCCCGGCACGCTCTACGTCATGTATCCGCCAAAGCTCACCGCCTTCACCGATACCGACGGTGACGGCAAAGCGGACAAACAGGAGGACATCCTCACCGGCCTCGGCTTCGACCTCGACTTCCGCGGCGCCGACCACACCACCAATGGCGCACGCCTCGCAATCGACGGCTTCATCTACATCGCCGTCGGCGACTACGGCTTCACGAAAGCGGTCGCCAAAGACGGCACCACCCTTTCCATGCGCGGTGGCGGCATAGTCCGCATCCGGCCCGATGGCACCGGCTTTGAGATCGTCTCCCGCGGCCAGCGCAATATCTACGACGTCGCCGTCTCGCCCACCCTCGACCTCTTCACCCGCGACAACACCAACGACGGCGGCGGCTGGAACGTGCGCCTCTCCCACGTCCCGCCCGGAGCCCACATGGGCTACCCGACTTTGTTCAAAAACTTCCCCGAAGACATGATCCCCGCGCTCGCCGACTACGGTGGCGGCTCGCCCTGCGGCGCACTCTGGATCGACGAACCCGGCCTGCAAAACGGCCTCTACACCGTCGAATGGGGTGCCAACGCGATCATGTATCACCCGCTTAAGCCGAAAGGCGCGGGCTGGGAGTTCGACCCCGCCGGCCCCAGCGACCCGAAGACGCCCGGCCAGCAAAAGTGGCTCGGCATCACCCGCCCGACCGACATGGACGTGGACGCCGCCGGCCGCATCTACATCTCGAGTTGGGAAGGCGCGACCTTCAACTACAACGGGCCGAATGCCGGTTATGTGCTGCGGGTGGTAAAGGGGGACGCACCGACTGCGCCCTCGCTCCACGAGTTCAAAATCGATTCGCTCGACGGGTTGCTCAATTTTGTCGGAGGTAATCGCGCAGCGCTACGCATTCCGGCGCAGAGGGAGTTCCTGCGGCGGATGACCGCGAATAAAGGAAAGATGGCCCCGTCGCTCATTTCCGGCTGGCTGAATTCGCTGCTCGAAGGGGGGCGCAAGGCTGAGAGCCAAGGCAACGAAGACGGAGCCGCAGCCGCGTTCTTCACGTTCGGCGAACTTAGCCGTGCGATGACGGACCGGAAGCCGTCACCGGCGGTGCAGATGTCCGCCAAAGGCTCAGGCCTCGAGCGGAAAGTTTTCGCGCAGTTGCTCGGTAACCGCTCGATTGCTGATCACGCAGAAAGCCTCCGCATTTTAACCGCAACACTTCAAGACGCCGAGCCTCGCGTCCGTGCCGCCGCCATCACCGCTCTGCGCCGCTTGGGAAAAGCCGACGCCGCTCCGCAGATTCTCCCACTCGTCGCCGATGAAGACCCGATCATCTCCCACCTCGCGGTCGGTGCCCTTCGCGAGTTCAAAGCCACGCCCACGCTCCTCGCTGCCCTCGATTCCTCCGGCGAGAAGGTGAAGCCCGGCGCGCTCCGCGCCCTCTACGGCATCTACGAACCCGCCGTCGTGGACGGCCTCATCGCCCGGTTGCGCGGCGCGAAGGGCGACGCCCGCCGCGGCCTGCTCAACGCCCTTTGCCGCCTCGCCAATCAGGACGAGGCCTACACCGACCCGAAAGTCTGGTGGGGCACGCGGCCCGACACCAGCGGTCCCGTGTACAAGCC
Organism: Chthoniobacterales bacterium; assembly: GCA_038318725.1. Classification (GTDB taxonomy): domain Bacteria; phylum Verrucomicrobiota; class Verrucomicrobiia; order Chthoniobacterales; family Chthoniobacteraceae; genus Chthoniobacter. Next base: position 54,091 of record JBBQCM010000031.1, on the reverse strand, counting down.
GATCGCCTGGAGCGAGACCCCAAAGATCGAAGCCGCCCTCCGCACCGCGCTCGACGCCTCGCCCGACGACGACGCCCGCTGGCTGATCCAGACCATGTATAAAACCAAGGTCGCCTTCCCCGGCCTCATCCCGCTCATGCTGGCGAAAGCGGGCGCGGACACCGCCGCCAAGCTCACCTCCATCGAAGGTCTCTTCGGCCAGGACAACACGCTGCCGCCCGAGGGACTCGCCGCCCTCAGCGCCCTCGCCGCCGATACCCAGCTCGCGTCCGACTTCCGCGCCAAAGCCCTGCGCCTCCTCGCCCGCGCCAGCGAACGCGGCGCCGGCTTCGACGCCGCCCTCACCGCCTTCGCCCCGCTCGCCACGCAGCCCGGCCATGCCTCCGTGGTCGCGGCGTATGAGGACTTCACCCGCGATCCGAAGCAGACCAAAAACCTCGGCACCCTCGAGAAAGCCGCTGCCGGCACTGACCGCGCCCGGCGTGCGCTCGCCCAGACCATCCTCGTGAACCTCGCCACCAGCGCCCTCGTCAAAGGCAAGGACAAGGAAGCCGCCGAAAAGGCCGTGGCCAAAGCGTGGGCCAAACCCGAGACCGCCGCCAGCCTGCTCGGCGTCATCGCGCGGACGAAAGCGAAAGGTTATGCCGGCGAAGTCACCGCGCATTTGAAAGACCCGGATAACACCGTCGCCGAATCCGCGCTCTTCGCCTACCAGGCGCTCGGTCTCAAGGACACCGGCGCACCCGCCGCCCAGATCGGCGCGATGAAATACGAGACCGTCTTCGCCACCGTGCAAAAGGGTGGCGACCCCGCGCTGGGCAAGGACATCTACCTCCGCGCCGGCTGCCTCGCCTGCCACACCCTCACCGCCGACGAACCGCCCAAAGGCCCCATCCTCACCGCCGTCGCCAAAATCTACGACCGCGCCGCCCTCACTGAATCCATCCTCAAGCCCAACGCCAAGCTCGCCCAGGGGTTTGAAACCGCGACCTTCAAGACGAAGACGGGCGAGGATATCCAAGGCTTCATCACCCGCGAAGGCGGCGACAGCCTCGACGTGCGGAACATCGCCGGCCAGACCGTGACCCTCGAGAAAGGCGACATCGCCACCCGCGGCCACCTCCCCACCTCCATGATGCCCGAGGGCCTGATGAACGCCTTCACCCCAGCCGATCTCGCGAACTTGCTCGCCTATCTGGAATCGTTGAAAGGCCAATAATTCGGGCAGTTCGGCGGGGCCGCAAGCCGCGAGCTGCTACTCGACAAATTCCAACTCGACCGGGGCCGGGATAAGGCCGGCGGCGTGGGCTTGTCCGAGGAATTCGCGGATGGCAGCGCGGCCGGTGTCGCCGTAGTCGAGGGTGAGTTCGTTCACGTACATGCCGATGAACTGATCGGCGAGCGCCGTATCGAGACCACGCGCGAGCGGCATGGCGTGGGCGACGCCGGCTTCGCGGTGTTCGAGGCCGTAGCGGATGCTTTCGTGCAATACGCGATTGATCACGCTCCGATCCGCCGGCGCAATGTCTTTGCGGATGACATTGCCGCCGAGCGGCAGCGGCAGGCCGGTCTTGATCTTCCACCACACCCCGAGGTCGAGGATAAGCTGAAGGTCTTCCTGAGCGTAGGTGAGCTGGCCTTCGTGGATGATGAGACCCACGTCGGCGCGCCCGCTTTTCACCGCGGCGAAAATCTCGTCGAACGGGACGACGACCGTCTCGCAATCGCCGATGGCGAGGCGCAGCGCGAGGTAGGCGCTGGTCATGGTGCCCGGGATGGCGATGCGCCGCGTGCGCAACCACGCCCTGACTTCGCTGAGGCGCGGCTCGTCGGGCAGCCCGCTGCGGTCGGGCGCGACGAGCATCGGCCCGTAACCGTCGCCCATGCTCGCGCCACACGGGAGCAGCGCGTATTTGTCGAGCACATGAGCGTAGGCGTGGATGGAAATGGCGGAAATGTGCAGTTCGCCGCGGGTGGCGCGCTCATTCAGCGTCTGGATGTCCTGGAGGATGTGCTCGAAACTCCAGCCTTGGGTGTCGATCTTGTTTTCCGCGAGGGCGTAAAACATAAAGGCGTCATCGGGATCGGGCGAGTGGCCGAGGGTGAGAAGGCGGGAGTCGGGCATGGTGGGAGGAGCTTCTAGATAAGGCCCTGTGGGGGCTCGGACTTCGGCGCAGTAAGGCGCATGGCGATGAAGTAAAGCAGGCAGATCAGGACGACGATCCCAATGACGAGATGCGACTCGTGTTTCACGGCGGCAACCAGCGCGTCGGGATCGAGCGGGTTTTTGCCCTCAGCGCGGAGTTTGTCGCCGACCTTGCCTCCAAGCCAGGCGAGGACCGTACACCAGATGGCTGCACCAACCGTGGTCAGGATGCTGAATTTCACGAAGCCCATGCGGATGATGCCGGCGGGGATGGAGATGAGATGCCGGATGACCGGGAGCAGGCGGGCGAAGAAGATCCCGCCCGCCTCGTAGCGGCGCATGAAGCGCTCGGCACGCTCCAGTTTGTCCGGCGGGATGAAGAAATACTTGCCCCACTTTTCGACCACCGGCCGGCCGACGGCGAGCGCCACCCAGTAGGTGATCGCCGAGCCGAGCCACGAGCCAAAGGTGCCGGCCAGGATCACTCCGACGATCGACATTTTTCCGGTCGAAGCCGCGAGGATCGCCGCCGGTGGGATGACGATTTCGCTGGGCACGGGAAAGACCGAGCTTTCCATCGCCATGAGGATGATGACGCCGGGATAGCCCCAGTTTTCGACCCAGCCGAGGTAGATCGGGACTAGGCCGTGCAGCCAGTGAGCGAGTGCGTGCAACATGCGCGGCGTGGTGTAGCGGCGCGCACCGGCGGGGGCAAATGCTAAAGCCGCCTACGCCTTCCACAGCTGCCCGGATTTCTGCCACGCGAGCACGAGTTCGCGGAAGCGCTGCACGGCGGGCGTGTCCTCGTCCTCCGGCCAGACGAGGACGAGCGGCACGGAGACGATCGGCTTGAGCGGAACGAAACGCAGCGGCGGTTCGGGCATCACCGATTCGGGCACGATGCCGACGCCGGCCCCGGCCTCGACGTAGCTGAGCACGGTGCCGATGAGGCTCGGCGTGTAGGCCAGCCGCGGCGCGAAACCCGCCTCGCGGCACGCGGTGAGGATGCCATCGTGCGAGCCGACACCCTCGCGCCGCGCCAGCACCACGAGCGGCTCCTGCGCGAGTTGCCGCCAGGAGATGCTTTTTCGCGACGCGAGCGGATGGGCCGCTGGCAGCACCGCGCCGAGGCGTTCTTTGCGCAGGACAATCGTGCGCAGTCCCGAGGCTTCGCGCGTCGAAACCGGGCGCGTGAACGCAGCGGAGAGGCGGCCTTTCGCCAGCATCTCCCAGACGCGCTCCGGGGTCCGCTCCTCAAGGTGGATGGAGACCAGCGGGAAACGCCGCCGGTATTCCGCGAGCAGCCGCCCGAGGAACGGCTGCGTGGGCGGGCCGATGTAGCCCAGCCGGAGTTCACCCTCTTCGCCCGCACCGGTGCGTTTCACGCGGCGCATCGCTTCATCCCAGCGCTCGAAAAGAATTGCTGTCTCGCGCAGCAAAACCTTTCCCGCCGGGGTGAGGCTCACGCGACGGCGGTTGCGGTCGAGCAGGTTCGCCCCCAGCTCGGCCTCGAGTTCCTGGACTGCGCGGCTGAGCGCCGGCTGGGCGATGCGCAGCCGCTCGGCGGCGCGCGAGTAGCTCAGTTCCTCGGCGATGGCTTGAAAGTAGCGGAGATGGCGGCGGTCCATGGGTGGCAGCTTTCGGTAATCGCGGCGCGGCATAACTCTGATAACGAAGTTCTATTTCCATGACAAGGCAGCCTTCGCGTATGAGAGCTTTCTCCTTTCGCAAATGTCCATCCACGCTCCTCGCAAACAACATCTCTGGGTCTGGTTTCTGTGGCTGGCCGCCTTCTATGGCGTCTGGTCATGGCTGGTCCTTGGCGGAGGACGCTGGGACGTGGTCAAGGCGCACTGGCCGATCGCGCTGGCCATGGCGCTGGGCAGCTACGTGGCGGGATCGACGCCGATGGGCGGCGGCACCGTGGGCTTTCCGATCCTCGTGCTGCTCTTCGGGCTGCCCGCCAGCCTCGGCCGCGACTTCAGCTTTGCGGTGCAGTCCATCGGCATGACCAGCGCGAGCATTTTCATCCTCGCCCGGCGGCAGCCCCTCGCGTGGTCGATGCTCAAAGGCACCATGGCCGGCTCCCTGATCGGCACCCCGCTGGGCATTTTCTGGATCGCGCCGTTCATTCCCGAGCTTTGGATCAAGATCGTCTTCGCTGTGATCTGGTGCAGCTTCGGCGTGCTGCACCTCTACCGCATCGGCGAGATCGCCGGGCATAAGGGCATGACAGAATTTGATGAGCGCTGGGATTTCCGCGTGGGCCTGGTCCTCGGCGCGCTCTCCGGCGCGACCATCGCCGCGGTGACTGGCGTGGGGATCGACATGGTGCTCTATGCCGCCCTGGTGCTGCTTTGCCGCGCCGACTTGAAAATCGCGATTCCGACTTCCGTCCTGATCATGGCTTTCACTTCGGTCCTCGGAATCGTCGTGAAAAACCTCACCACCGGTCTGCAGCCCGGCGCTTTCGACAACTGGCTGGCGGCGGCTCCCATTGTCGCTCTCGGCGCACCGCTCGGTGCCTTCATGGTGGACCTGATTGGCCGCAAACCGACGCTGCTCTTTGTCGCGGTCCTGTGCGTGGGGCAGTTCGTCTGGACCTGCTACACCGAGCGCTCCGCCCTCGGCATTTCCGGCACCGTCCTCGCACTCGGCGCGGTGGGGTTGGCGCTGCTTGGTTTCGAGCGGTTCCGCGTCTGGGGCGCAGCCTTGGTTGGCGAGCGCGAGGCGAAGCTGGCAGCGCCGGAGAGGGTACTGACTCCTGTTCCCTGATGCTCCCGCGGGCGGAAGACCGGCCGCCTTACATCTGCACCCAGCGGATCAGCAGCGCGGTGAAAAGACCGCCGGCGGCCAGTTCGAGGGAGGTTTGCAGGGCGATCGAGTGCAGATCGAGTTTGGGGCGGTGGAAGTGGGGGCGCTTCATAATTACCGAGTGACTTTAGCATCGCCCGTGCCCGGGCTGCCGGCTGTCTATAAAATCTCCGCCTCGTCCGGGAAACCGGAATCCAGGCGGATCGAGTCGAGCCGACGGCGCATGCCGCGGGCGGAAGTCGGGTGGTTGACCGCGCGGACAATCACCCCGACCAGCACCGGCAGGGCGAGCAGCGCGCCCACCGAGATCATCGTCGTCGCCGTGGTCTTCTGCGCCGGCCGGCCGAGTTTGCCGGCGATAAGCAGGCCAATGCCACAGCCCACGGCTGTCTGAGTGACGGCGAGGAGGCTGGTCTGGACGGGCGAGAACGGCTTCGGCATACTCGGTGAATATGCAAAGATGATGCCAAAAGGAAACCGGAAAGAAGCCCGCCCCGACGAGAGTGAACGCCTCTTACGATTAGGATTACGATTACGAAACAGCCGCTCCCGCGCTTGGCATCGCAGAGGGGATGCCCTACGGATGGCGGCATGGTTTCGCCCAATCCCCTTTACGTCCTGATCCTCGCCGGTGGCAGTGGGGAGCGCTTTTGGCCGCTGAGTCGCAAGGCCCGCCCGAAGCAACTGCTCTCACTTTTCTCGAAGGAAACCCTGCTCGAAGCCACGCTGCTGCGGCTCGATGGGCTGGTGCCGCCGGAACAGATCCTCATTCTCACAAACGCCGATCAGGAAACCGGGGTGCGGGCGCTGTGCGCGGGGTTGCCACGGGAGAACATCGTCGCGGAACCGGCCAAGCGTGACACAGCGGCGGCCATCGCACTCGGGGCGGGCTGGATCGCCCGGCGGGCCCCACAGGCGGTAATGGCGGTGCTTCCGGCGGATCATCTTATTCAGGACATTGCCGGATTTCAGCGAACGCTGCGGACGGCGGCGGCGGCGGCGGAGCAAACCGGGGAACTCGTGACGATCGGCATCCAACCGACATGGGCGTGTCCGGGTTTCGGCTACATTGAACAGGGTGCGCCGCATGCGCTGGCGGGCGGCGAGGTCGGGCCGGGGGTGTATGAGGTGCTGCGCTTTCGCGAAAAGCCGAGCGCGGAGCTGGCCGAGCAGTTCTTGCAGCAGGGCCATTTCCGGTGGAACGCGGGCATGTTCATCTGGTCGATCCCGGCGATCCTCGCGGCCTTTAACCGGCACATGCCGGTGCTTGGCGAATTCGTGGGCCGGGTGCATGCCGGGGAGGATTTCGCCGGGCTGCTGCGCGATGCTTTCCCGGCGCTGCCGAAGATCTCCATCGACTACGCGATCATGGAAAAAGCGGCGCGCGTCCTCACAGTCGAGGCGGCCTTTGACTGGGACGACGTGGGAAGCTGGACCGCCGTGGCCAAATACCTCGCCGCCGACGCCACCGGCAACCACACCAACTGCGTGGTGCAGACACTCGACGCGGCCAACAATATCGTCTTCACCGACCAGCCGAAGACCATCGCCCTGCTCGGCGTGAGCGATCTCATCGTCATCCAGACGTCCGACGCTCTGCTCGTGTGCAGCCGGCACGAGGCGGAGAAAATCAAGCAGATCGTGGCGCAGGTGCCGGAGGAGATGCAGTGAAACGCGCGCTCGGCATCGACCACGGCGAGGCTCGCATCGGCGTGGCGATTGCGGATGAACTCGGGATGCTCGCGCATCCGGTGGAGACGATTCACGTTAAGGACGTCACCGATCCCGTGGCGCGGATCGCCGAGATCGTGGCGCGGGACAAGATCGGGATCATCGTGCTCGGGATGCCGCGGAACATGGACGGCACTTACGGTCCGGCGGCGGAGAAGGTGCGGGCCTTTGCGGAAAAGCTGCGCGCGGTCTGCGGCTGCGAAGTAAAGCTCTGGGACGAACGGCTGACTTCCGTGGCCGCCCAGCGCGCGCTGCACGAAGCCGGACGCAACGTGAAAGACAGCCGCAAAGTCATCGACCAGGTCGCCGCGCAGATGATCCTGCAAGGGTGGCTGGATGGGCAGGCGATGCTGGGGTGAACGTGCATGAAGCGGTTCGTGCGCTGGCTGAAACGGCCCGTTGAGTTGAACGCGGCGACGGTAATTTTTTGCTTTTTGGAAGGTGCGGCGTTGAGCATTCCGACTTCAGTAATCCTCTTGCCGATCAATCCTTTTGAACCGCACAAACTCGTTTCGGACTTTTGTGTACTCACGGCGTGGCTGTCGGCTCTCATGTTGCCATTCGGGAGTGCGGCTATGCTTGGGAATAAAGAAAAGGGCCTGGCTACACTTGGGTTTGTGACTGTGGCGCTTTTCTTTTTGGGTGGTTTGCTGTTCCCGGCGATCAGCTAGCGTTACGGCGCTCTTTTTGCATGCCATCCGAGCCACCCACCACCCGTCTCCGACTCCTCCTCGCCTATGACGGTCGCCCATTTCGCGGCTGGCAGAGTCAGGCGGGCGGCGATGCGGTGCAAGATCGGATCGAGCAAGCGTTCGTGCGGGTGGCCGGGGAGCGGATCGTGGTGCATGGCTCGGGGCGGACGGACGCCGGGGTGCATGCGCTCGGGCAGGTGGCGCATGTGGATGTGCCGAGCGATTTTCTCCCGCCGGCGAAATGGCAGGCGGCGCTGAACGCGAACCTGCCCCACGAAATCCGCGTGCTGCGCTGCACCCGCGCGGCAGCGTGTTTTCACGCGCGCTTTCACGCGCAGGGGAAGACGTATCTCTACCGCATCCATGTCGGGCCGGTTTTTCCGCCGCTGGAAATCGGGCGCGCATGGCATGTCGCTGGGCCGCTCGATCTCACCGTCCTGCGCGCGTGCGCGGCGCGGCTTACGGGGACGCACGACTTCGCCGGCTTCGCCGCGAACCGCGGCCACGCGCCGACGAGCACCGTCCGCACGCTCCGCGAAATCCACCTCACTGCCCGCGGCCCTGCGCTCACGCTGCGTTTCACGGGCGATGGCTTCCTTTATAAAATGGTCCGCCTGCTCACCGGCACCCTCATCCGCTGCGCCCTCGGGCGGATGGAGCCGGCCTTTCTCGAGACGCTGCTCGTCGGCGGTGGTTCGCCGAAGACGCACTTCCAAGCGCCGGCCGAGGGACTCTACCTCGCGCGCGTGCTTTACTAAAGTAGCCCCCGACGGGCCGGTGTTTGGGCTGAAGCCCGAGCTACTTCGTCTCGGGCGCGGTCGCCGCGGTCTTGGGCGAGACGACCACGGCGAATTTCTGGTATTGCACGTCGAGGTTCGCCAGCTCGGCCACGTATTTCACGACCTCGGTGAAGGGCGCGTTGTTCATGTTGAGCGTGATGGTCTGCGTCTTGATCACGTCCTCCGGCAGCTTGAGCACAAAGTTCACCGCGGCCTTTCCCTCCGAGAGCTTGCCCGCGGTCGTCTTCAGGTAATCGAACACCGAGCCGATGGTCGCATCCTTCAGCGCGACCTTTGGCACGATCAGCGCGGCGAGCTGCTGCTCCTGGCTGACGTTTTTGAGCGCGCCGCCGCCGAGTCCTTTGATCTTCGTCAGAAAGTTAATCGCCGTCACGTTGCGCGAGTCGATCTGATAGACCATCTCAAACGCCGCCTTCGCCGTCGCGTAGTCGCCTTTGTTGTAAGCGACCTGCCCTTCCTGGAGAAATCGCTGGACCTCCGGTGAGGGTGGAGCCGAGTGGAGCGGGGCAGTGGCGAGGAGGGTGAGCGCGAGAACCGGGAGGAGTTTCATGCCGGTAAAGTGCGCCCGTTCAGGCGAAAAAGCCAGCGCGGAGTTACTCCACGGTCACGCTCTTCGCGAGGTTCCGCGGCTTGTCCACGTCACAACCCAGCGCCACCGCGGTGTGATAGGCGAGCAGTTGCAGCGGGATCGAGGTCAGGATCGGCGAGAGATAGTCCGGGCAGCGTGGGATGAGGATCACATCGTCGCAAACCTTCGCCAGTTTCGTCCCACCTTCGGTGCCGATCCCGATGACCGGCCCCTTGCGCGCCTTCACCTCCTCGATGTTACTCACGTTTTTGTCGAAGACCGAGTCATCCGGCGCAATGAACACGCTCGGCACTTCCGGCGCGATGAGCGCGATGACACCGTGCTTCAACTCCGCGCTCGGGTGCCCGCTCGCGTGGATGTAACTGATCTCTTTCATCTTCAGCGCTCCCTCGAGCGCCACCGGATAGTTGAACTGCCGCCCAAGGAACATCATCGAGTGCGCCTTGCAATACTTCTCCGCGATTTTCTTGATCTCATCCGAGAGGGCCACGATGCGTGTAATCTTCGCCGGCAGCGCCTCCAGCTCATTGATGATCGCCAGCCCCTCCGTCGTGCTCAGATGCCGGATCCGCCCGAGCAGCAGCCCGATCAGCGTCAGGATCGTCACCTGCGAGGTAAAGCTCTTCGTCGCCGCCACACCGATCTCCGGTCCTGCGTGCATATAGACTCCGCCGTCGCTCTCGCGCGCGACTGTCGAGGCCACGTTGTTGCAGATGCCGAGGGTGCGGTGCCCCTTGCGCTGGCTCTCCCGCAGCGCCGCCAGCGTGTCCGCCGTCTCGCCGCTTTGGCTGAGGCAGAAGACCAGGGTGTTCGCCGGCAGCGGCATATTGCGATACCGAAACTCGCTCGCGAACTCGACCTCCACCGGCACATGGGCCAGCGCCTCGATCACGTATTCGCCGACCATCGCCGCATGGCTCGCGGTCCCGCAGCCTGTGAGGATGATCCGCTCCACATTCCGCAGCTCCTGCGACGTCATCTCCAGCCCGCCCAGCACGGCCGTCGCCTCCTCGCGGCTGAGACGTCCCCGCATCGCATCCAGCACCGTCTCCGGCTGCTCATAAATCTCCTTCAGCATGAAATGCGGATACTCCCCCTTGCTCACATCCTCCTCCGTCATCTCCACCTTCGTGACCTCAAAGCCGCTCGCCCCGCCCAGCAGACTGGTGATTTCAAACTCCTCCCGCGTCAGCGCCGCGATGTCGTAATCCTTCAAATAGATCGCATCCCGCGTGTAGGCCACGATCGCGCTCACATCGCTCGCAAAGAAATTCTCCCCCTTCCCAATCCCCAGAACCAGCGGACTCCCCCGCCGGGCCCCGATCAGCACCCCCGGCACATCCCGGTGCAGCATTATGATCCCGTAAGTCCCCACCACCTGCTTTAGCGCCGCCCGCAGCGCCTCGATCAACCGCCCCTTCGAATGCTCTCCGCCCGCCGCGTCATAGGCTTTACCCACCAGATGCGCCAGCACCTCCGTATCCGTCTGACTCTGGAAGGTGTGGCCCTCCCGGACCAGCGCCTCCTTCAGCACCGCATAGTTTTCGATTACCCCGTTGTGGCAAAGGAAAAGCGCCCCGCTCGCATCCGCGTGCGGGTGGGCATTCGCATCCGTCACCCCGCCATGCGTCGCCCAACGTGTATGCGAGATGCCCACCGTCCCATTTGGCGGCGATTGTTTGATCAACTCCGCCAGATTCGCAATCCGTCCGATCCGCTTGCGCGTCTCCACCTTTCCCTCATCGAAAACCGCGACTCCCGCCGAGTCATAGCCGCGATACTCCAGCCGCCGCAACCCGTCGAGAAGGATGGGGACTGCCTGCGATTTGCCGATATAGCCGATAATTCCGCACATAGATTTTGGATGGTGAAAAGTTGAGCGCGCAGCGTGGCAGAGCGCATCGGCGAGAGCAAGCCTGCCGGCTCAGGCACACGGGTCTAAAAACTCAAATAGCGAGGCATCCAGAGCGAAGTTTTATTCACGCCCCGATCGGATGCCAGGTCGTCTTAAACTCCAGCGTATCGCGGATCGCGTAGAGACTTTGCGCGGTGTCGGCGAACCAGTCGGGCTGGTCTTCCAATTTTACGAGCCGCAGGCGCTTCACGCTCTCGGCGGCACCGAGGGCGAGAGCTTGGCGCTCATCGGCGCTGGCGACTCCACAGAGCGCACGGAGATGGGTGTGGGTCGCGAAGGTCGGCACCATTTCTTTGCGGAAGCCGGTGAGGAGATTGATCACGCCGCCGGGCAGATCGCTCGTGGCGAGCATTTCGCCGAGGAGGATCGCAGGGTAGGGCTGCGTCTCGGACGCGAGCGCGACGACGGTATTCCCGCTGGTGATCGCGGGCGCGAAAAGCGAAACGAGCGCAAGGAGCGGCGCGGTGTCGGGCGCGAGCACACCGACGATGCCCATCGGCTCGGTGACGGTGAAATTGAAATGCGGCGACGCCACGGGGTTCACGTTGCCGAGCACCTGCTCGTATTTGTCGGCCCAGCCGGCGTAATGGATCAGCCGATCGACGCTCGCCGCGACCTCGCGCGCGGCGACGGCCTTCGATGCGCCGCCAAGCAGGATCGCGTCGGCCATCTCACCAGCGCGGGCTTCGAGCATTTCGCCGAGGCGGTAAAGAATCTGGCCGCGGTTGTAGGCGGTGCGTTTCGCCCAGCCCGGCCCGGCTTTCGCGGCAGCTTCGACGGCGTTGCGCAGATCCTTGCGCGTGCATTGCGGGATGTTTGCATAGAAATTCCCCGCCCCATCCTTCAGCGGAAACACGCGCGCACTTTCCGACCGGATGAAGGCACCGCCGACATAGACTTTCGGGGTCTTGGTGATGGGGAGTCGGGGCACGGGAAAATTTTAACGCAGAGACGCAGAGGCGCAGAAGACGCGGAGGAAAAACCTGCCGATCAGAAATCTCTCTGCGACCTCTGCGTCTCCGCGTCTCTGCGTTTCAAAAAACATAACGCTCAAACAAGCTGGCAGTAATCGAACAGCCCCTGCCGCCCGCCCTCGCGGCCAAAGCCGCTTTCCTTGTACCCGCCAAACGGCGACGCCGGGTCGAACCTATTGAAGGTGTTCGCCCACACCACGCCCGCCTTCAGCTCCGTGCTCATTTTCAAAATACGCGAACCCTTGTCCGTCCAAACTCCGGCACTTAGTCCGTAGGCCGTGTTATTCGCCTTCTCGATCGCCTCATCGACCGTGCGGAAAGTGAGGATGCTCAGCACCGGGCCGAAGATTTCCTCCCGCGCGATGCGATGGCTCATACTTACTCCGCTAAAAAGCGTCGGTGGAAAGTAGAAGCCCTTTGCCGGCAACTTGCACGCAGGCTGAAACAGTTCCGCACCCTCCTTGACCCCATGCTCGACCAACTCCCGAATGCGCCCGAGTTGCTCCCGCGAATTGATCGCGCCGAAATCGGTGTTTTTGTCCATCGGGTCACCCACGCGCAGCACACGGAGGCGGTTCTTGAGCTTCGCCAGCACGCGCTCCGCCACCGGCTCATGCACGAGCAGACGCGAGCCGGCGCAGCAGACGTGGCCCTGGTTGAAAAAGATGCCGTTCACGATGGCTTCCACCGCCTGGTCGAGCGGTGCGTCGTCGAAGACGATGTTCGCCGCCTTGCCGCCAAGCTCCATCGTCATCCTTTTGTCCGAGCCCGCGAGAGAGCGCATGATAATCTTGCCCACCTCCGTCGAACCCGTGAACGCGATCTTCGCCGGAATGGCGTGGCCCATCACCGCCGCGCCGACCTCGCCCGCGCCGGTCACAAAATTCACCACACCCACCGGCAGCCCCGCGTCCTGGATGATCTCCGCGAGCTTCAGGCAGGTGATCGACGTGGTCTCCGCCGGCTTCAGCACCACGCAGTTGCCCATCGCCAGCGCGGGCGCGATTTTCCACGCGCACATGAGCAGCGGGAAATTCCACGGGATGACCTGGCCCACCACGCCCAGCGGCGCCACCCGGCGGCCCGGTGCCACGTAGTCCAGCTTGTCCGCCCAGCCCGCGTGATAGAAAAAATGCGCCGCCGCCATCGGCACATCGAAATCGCGCGACTCCTTGATCGGCTTGCCGCCGTCGAGCGTCTCCGCCACCGCAAACTCCCGCGCCCGATCCTGCAGCAGCCGCGCGATGCGAAAGAGATACTTCGCCCGTTCGCGCCCCGGCATCTTGCTCCAGACATTGTCGTAAGCCCGGCGCGCAGCCTGATAGGCGGCATCCACATCCGCGGCCCCGGCGAGCGCGATCTCGGCGAGCTTCTGCTCATTGGCCGGATTGATGGAGTCGAAATATTTGCCCGCCTTCGGCGCGATAAACTTCCCGTCGATGAAAAGGTCATACCGCGCCTTGAGCTTCGGGTCCGCCGTCTCGGGAGCCGGATCGTATTCCCAAAGATCGCCAAAGATCAGCTCCGGCGCAGGCCGGGAAGCACGGGTGGATTTCGGCTGAGATTTAGCAGCGGCGCGTTTTGGAGTATGGGAAGCGGCGGGCATCGCGGTTGGAAAAATGTCGGGCGCAGCGTGCGGTGTCAACGCCGCCACGAACCGGAGACTAAGCGCCCTGGCCAGTCACGAGCGGAACAAGCCGCTCCTTCACTTCAGCAAGAAATTGTGTGAGGCGGCTTTCCACGCCTCGCTCCCGAAGAACAGTCCAAGACGCCTCGCGCCAGCAGCGTGCTTCACGTTCGTGGTCGTCTCCGATCAATCGTTTCAGCACCCGTTTCGCATCGCGTTTCGTCCCGTGCTCCATCGCGTCGAGTTGTTCGGCACGCAGCCGTGGGTCAAAGCCAAGATTCGCGCGAAGTTCGGTGAGAGCGGCGTGCTCTCCGTCATTCTGCGGATCGAATCCATTGAGCACCCACGCTTCGCGTTTGGCCCGTGGCAGAGCGAGAACAATGGTCAGGGCGTGCGCCGGTATTTCCTCGCGCGCTTGGGCGAGACTGGCGGCGCGTTCCTCCGGCTGCTGATCCATGTCGCGGACGAGGATCACCGCGTCCACTCGTGGCTTGGCCAGAACGGAAGTCAGGAGCGCAAGCCGACCAAGCGGATAATCCGAGTGCAAATGCTGTCTCACTCCGAAGCCAATGTAGCCGCCACGGCGCAGCGCACCTTCCGGCGAAGGCAGATTGCGAAGATCACACCAGCGGGTGAACGGCGTTCCGGGGACGAGGCCGCAGTATTCCCGATCGGCATCGAGTTGCTGCTCGTCCCACCAATCCGGCGCATGATCCCTGATCTTGCGATCCACCATGTCGCACACCTGCCGCCAGTCGGCGGCAGCTTCGGCAATGACGGCAATCCGCACGGGCATGTCCGTTTGGCTTTATTCGCACGCGATTACGCGTGCGGTTCTTCCGCCACCCGCGCCGTCGGCTCCTCATCGTCCAAGACCCACGGCTCGCCCTCCGCGCTCCAAAATTCGCCTGTGGTCAGCACCTCCAGTGCGCGCTTGGCATCGGGATGGTCGCTCAGGCGCTTGGTAACTGCGCATCCATCTTTGTCCGGTGCGAAGACCCACACGTCCTCAGCCTTGAACTCATCGACCACATACGGCGAGTGCGTCGAAACGAGAATTTGTAGCTTCGGGTGTGTCTCCTGAATCCGGCGCAATTGTCGGATGAGATCACGTTGTGCCTTCGGGTGCAGGCCGTCATCCACGTCATCAATCATGATCATTTCAGCTTCGTCGTCGCCGTAAACGAACGTAAGCACAGCAAGTGCGAGAAGTGTACCTTCGCTTATTGCAGAAGCGGGTAATCCGTCACCCGATTTCATGTCGAAGATCAACTCCTGCCCCATAACGGTGCTCCGCTGATCAAAGCCGTGTGTTTGATTCTCTACGGTCAACGTCCTTTGCTCAATCCGTGTCACGGACACAGGGCGCGCGCGGATACGCTTTACAGTCGGCACCACTTCTTTAAGAGCACTGATGATGTGTGCAAATCGATCTGGTTCCGCGGTCATTAAATACGCGAGAGTCCACGCAAGGTTAGTTCCATCATTGCCTAGTCGCGGTGGATTCTGTTCGGAATATGAAGGCCCTTGGAGGGTCGCGCCGGTCGTTTTGAAATATCGACAGTGCCATACAAACTTCCCTTCCCAATACGCGATTTTTCCTTCTTCAGGCTCAGACGTGCCCAAATGTTCCCTAAGTATCTGTTTCGCGTGATACCCATTTTTCTCCTCAGGGCTTGGCTTTGCGTCAGGCTCTGGAAGCCATGCTTGAGATTCTCCGTTGATACGCATGCGCCTGAACTGAGAGCGGCCAGCTCCGGCTACCAAACCGTGATCAAAATCATTGGAGTGCTTACAAAAAAACCAACTTGCTGCCAACTTTTCTTGAGAAGAACCACGGCGGCGGTAGGCGGCGGAATCTCCAGGCAGAGCCGTAGGATAAGTTGCAATTCTTGCGATTTCTTGAATCGCCCGCATTACCGTGGTTTTTCCCGAACCATTCTGGCCAACAAGCGCCGTCATTGGGCCGAAAGTGAGACGCGTATCCCGGTGGTTGCCGAAATCGACTAGGTGAATGCCGTTGAGCATGATTTGTTGAATAAGGGATGCCGCCAGTTCCGGCAAATCTTCCTTTTCCCGTCGCCTTCACGGAGAGGTTGGAAGCGAAGTCGATGGCTGGCTTTCAGTAAGACTCCGCAGCTTCGCTGAAGTAATACGGGGCCTGATAACTCCCCGTGCGTTCCTTTTCGATCTGCCGGAGCAGGTCATTGAGCAGCGCGCTCGCGCCGAAACGGTAGCGGGTGTTGTTCAGCCAGGCGTCGCCGAGCGTCTCCTTCACGGCGATGAGGAATTGCAGCGCCTGCTTCGCCGTGCGGATGCCGCCGGCGGGTTTCATGGCGATGGCCGTGCCGGTGTCGAGGTAGAAGTCGCGGATGGCTTCGAGCATGACTTGGTTGTTGCCGAGCGTGGCATTGAGCGTGGTCTTGCCGGTGCTCGTCTTGATGAAGTCGCCGGCGCGCAGCACGCGCATGGCGAGGAAGGAGGCGGCGCGGATGTTGTCGTAAGTCTCCAGTTCGCTGACTTCGAAGATGACTTTCAAAGTGGCGTCGCCACAGGCTGCGAGCACGGCGGCGATCTCGTCCTGCACGAGCGGGAAGTCGCCCGCGAGAAACGCGCCGCGGTTGATGACCATGTCGATCTCGTCCGCGCCGTCGTCGACCGCGGCGCGCACCTCGGCGAGCCGCGTCTTGATCGGAGCCTGGCCCGACGGAAACGCCGTGGCGACCGAGGCGATGCGCACCGCGGTGTCGCTGCCGAGCGCGCGGCGCGCGTGGCGGACCATCGCCGAATAAACGCAGACGGCGGCAACCTGCGGCACCGCGGGATCTTCCGAGGGACGAACCGCTTTCTGGCAAAGCGCGGCGACTTTGCCGGGCGTGTCTTTGCCTTCCAGCGTGGTGAGATCGACCATGGAAACGGCGGTCTTCAGGCCCCAGAGCTTCGACGCCTTCTTGATCGAGCGGGTCGTGTATTTCGCCACGCGCTCCTCGATGCCGACGGCATCGACGGTGCCGACGTCGTCGAAAAGCCCCCTGAGAGAAGCGTGGGGAGACGGCGGGCGCATGGCGCGGATCATTGGCGTGCGTGAGTCGGAGAACAATCGAAAAGTCTGTTCGCCGGCAGCGTCAGTTCCCGTTCGACGGCGTGCCCAGCACGCGATCGAAACGCTGCGTGTATTTCTCCAGCGCGCCCGTTCCCACCGGCGTGGCGGGCGGAAAAAACGTGGTGCCGGTGATGACGACGACGCTATTCGCCAGCGCCGTATAGTGATCCTGCACAGCGGTGCTCCAGCCGAGAGCGGTTTCGTAGAAATCCGGCATCCCGTCCTTGTCCGTGCAGCAGCGGCATGCCGTCGCATCGCGGCGTGCTGGAGCCCGTCGCCGACCGCGTGGGCTGATGGCCGGCCGATGCACTCGCACGCGCCGCGGCAGTATGGCGTGAACATCGTCGAGTTGGTGCCGGAAGCGAAGACCGTCGAATCGGACATCGCATCGGCTACGGGAAAAAGCCGCGCTACCCGTACGAGATCACCTTCCGCGGAGCGCAGCCGGCCGGCGCACCGCATCCCAATTGCGGCGGCTTCGTGGCGAAGTCCGCGAAGGTCGCGCCGACCGCCTTCGTCGGCCCGAATGCACGCGTGCTCGATGGCGCGGAGGTGAGCGGCAATGCGGGGATCGAGGATTTCGCCATCGTGCGACAGAGCACAAAAGTCGGCGGCGACCCCATCGTTGGCGGCTACGCGCGCGTCACCGACCGCGCCCAGGCCGAGGGCAATTCCCGCGTGCACGGTTTCGCCCGGCGCGGCGACCAGACCGTGCTCACCGGCAACGCGCGGCTGCTCGAATACGCCACGCTCGCCCGCCGCGGCGCGGTCGGCGAGGTGCCGGCTCCCGCAAAATGAAAGCCCGCGAGATTCCGTCCTTCTCCCTCGGCCGCGGAGTTTCTCCATGACATCCGCGCGCGGGCCGCGCTAGGTTTCGCGGCATGCCCGACGAGCCGCCTTCGCCACCGCCACAGAATCAAATTGATATCAAGAGCATCCTCCTCGTGGATGATGATGCGGAGCTGGCCGACACGCTCAAGGAGTTGCTGGAGTCGCGGAATTTTGTGGTCGCAGTGCAGCCCAACGGTGCGGCGGCACTGCGAGAGGTCCAGGCGATCGACTACGACGTGATCATTTGCGACATGCTCATGCCGAAGATGGCGGGCGACCTGTTTTACCTCGCGGTCCGGAAGATCAAACCCGAGCTGGCCGCGCGGTTCATCTTTGTCACCGGGCACGCGGACAATCCGAAGGTGGATGGGTTTTTGAAAAGCATCGACGCGCTGGTGGTCTTCAAGCCGGTGCTGATGGACGAACTGGTGGAGATGATCTCGCTGGTGCTGAAACGCACGGCGGGGTGAGTGGAAGATTCGAGATCCAAAACTCGAAATCCGAAACCAATCCGAATTTCGCGCTTTCCTACCCCGCCTTGGCGTAGCACTGGTTGTTCTCGTCGAGGTCTTTGATGACGGTGCAGAGATAGACCGGCTCCGGGTGAAAGTCGCGATACTTGGTGATTTCGGATTTGTTCAGGACTTTGAAGCCGTAACGCTCAAACATCTTTGCGCCCCGCCGGTCCTCGAAGACGACCATCTGGCCATAGACGCGCTTTTCCCCGTGGGCGTGCAAGTAGGCAAGATAGGAGTCCACGAGGGCGCGCGAGGTGGCGACCTGGCGGGCGTCGGCGAGAAGATTGATATGGAAATGCGCGGTGCGGCGCGGCGCGGCGGGGACTTCGCGCCAGGCGGTGCGGAGGATCCACTGGACGAATTTTTTCGACGCCGCGGAGTAGCGGCGGTAGCGGAAAATCCCGCGCAGGAGGAGGCTCACGTTTTGGTAAAAGGAGTGGCACTGCTGGCGCACCGGGTGGCGCGAGCCAAGGAGGTAGCCGCGGATCTGGCCATTCACGAGGAGCACAAAGGCGCTCTCGGGTTCCCAGTCCGTGTAGTAGGCGGTGAGGTAGTCGGCGAAAAGTTCGCGATCCTCGAAGACGGGGTCGATGGGTTTGCCGAGGAAACCGGTTTCGCAGCACAGCTCGCGGACGCGCTCCCGGTCGGCGGGCTGGAAGGTGCGGATCTGGATGTTGCGTGCGGCAGCCATGTTTCGCGGGGTGCCCAGTTGTGGATGACTTCGCGATGGAGGTCAAACGGCACCGCAAAAACTTGCGGCGTCAGGCGCGACTGCGGTGCGCTCTTCGAAACGGTAGCGGATGGGGACTTCGACCTGCGCGGCGATGGCGGCGCGGTGGAGAGCGCCTTCAAGGCGGCGGGCTCGGGCCTCTTCAGGATACGCGGCTTGTAGCGGAGGCGGAATTGCGGTGGCGGGGCAAACGCCCAAGATCGCACGGATATAAATGATGCACGCCGGCTTTCTCTTCCACTCGCTCCTAACGACTGCGGGCGTAGTTGTGGATGACTTCGCGGTAGAGGTCGAAGAGCCGCGTGAAAACCTGCGTCCACGAGTACTGAGCGGCGACGAGGCGGCTGACTGCGGCACCGCTATGCTTCAGATCTTCGCGACAGGTTTCCTCGATCGCGGCGGCCAGCGCGGCGGGCGAGTTTTCGCGCGCCCAGAGCGTCTGATCGCTGTGCACGATGCGGTCCATGTAGCTCCCGTGGATGCCGATAACCGGGGTGCCGGAAGATTGCGCTTCGAGGGTCACGAGGCCGAAGGTTTCCTGCACGCCGGGATGCACGAAGAGATCGGCGGCGCGGTAGTAGGCGGCGAGCTGGGCGGAGTCGGCACAGTACGGGAGATGCGTAACGCCTGACGCCTGACGCATGGCGAGAGTTTCGAGTTCGGCGCGCTGGAGGCCGTCGCCGACGACGAAGAGGTGGAAACGGTTGGGAAAAGCGCGGGCTAGCAGGCGGAAGGCGGTGAAAAGGGTGTGCGTGTTTTTTTCCTGAGCGAGGCGGCCGACGTAAAGGAGGAGCGTCCGGCCGTCCGGGATGCCGAGGTCGGCGCGCACGTCTTCGCCGGGGACGGGCTGCGGGTGAAAAACCGCTGTGTCCACACCGAGATCGGTGTGGGCGATGTTGTTCACGCCCCATTCGGCAAGCAGATCGCCGAGCGCGGGGGAAGGGACGAGGGTGCGCTCGAAACGACGGTAGAGGCTGCGGATATAGCGTCGGGAGAAATCGTGGAGGAACTCCGTGACGGTGCGCCCGCAGAATTTCTGCGCGGTGCGGATGTAGGCTTCGGGGAAATGCGAGTGGTAAAAGCCGACGACCGGAATCCGCAGCGCCGCGCCGGAATGCACTGCTTTCCAAGCGACCTGGTACGGGTCGCCGCACTCGATGAGATCGGGCCGCTCCGTCTCGAGAATGCGCTCGATGGCTTCCAGTCGCAGCAGGATGCGGTAGCGCGAAGTGCGGGAGATGAGTGGGGACTTGATCGTGTAAGTGCGGGCGCGCCCGGACTCGATCATCTCGTCGCGTTCGCCGGGGACGACGAGCACATGCTCATCGCCCGCGGTGCGCTCGCGGACGTGCCGCACTTTTTCGGAGACGTAGCGCTTCACCCCGCCGCTGACGGGTGAATAGAACTGCGTCAGATCGCAGATCTTCACGCGGCCAAATTGGGATGAAACGCAGAGGCGCAATGGCGCTGAACAACGATACAGCTTGCACCAGACGATCTCCGCGGCCTCGGCGTCTTCGCGGCTCTGCGTTTCAAATCAATGCTCAAAGTTTGCCAAATACTTCTCCGCATCCAGCGCCGCCGCGCAGCCCTGGCCGGCGGCGGTGACCGCCTGCCGATAGACGTGATCCGCCACATCGCCGGCCGCGAAGACACCGGGAATGTTCGTCTTCGTGCCTTCGCGTTGGAGCAGGTAGCCGTTCTCGTCCATGTCCAGCTTGCCCTTGAACGGCGCGGTGTTCGGGGTGTGGCCGATGGCGACGAAGACGCATTTCACCTCCAGCTCCCGCTCCGCGCCGGTCTTCACGTCCTTGATTTTCACGGCGCGCATCTCGCCGTCGGCATCGGTCAGATATTCGGTCGGCGCGGTGTTCCAAACCGGCTCGATCTTCGGATTCGCGAGCACGCGATCAGCCATGATTTTCGAGGCGCGCAGCGCGTCGCGCCGGTGGATGAGATGCACCTTGCTCGCGAAGCGCGTGAGAAACGTCGCCTCTTCCGCCGCGGAGTCGCCGCCGCCGACGACCGCGACCGGCACATTGCGGTAAAATGCGCCGTCGCACGTCGCGCAGCTCGTCAGCCCGTGGCCGACGAGCGTCTTCTCGTTCGGCAACCCCAGCCATTTCGCGCTCGCTCCGCTGGCGATGATCAGTGTCCGCGCCTCCTGCCATTGGCCCTCGATCTTCACGCGCAGAAAACCGTCCGTCTTTTCCAAATCCTCCACCGTCTCATACGCGAACCGCGCGCCGAAACGCTCGGCCTGCGACTTCATGGCCATGATCAGCTCGGGCCCGTTGATGCCTTCGGGAAAGCCGGGGAAATTCTCCACCAGCGTCGTTGTCGAGAGCTGCCCGCCGGGCTCGTGGCCTTCGAGGACGAGCGGCGAGAGATTGGCGCGCGCGGCGTAGATGGCCGCAGTGAGCCCGGCGCAGCCGGTGCCGACGATGATGACTTTTTCCATAGGGGTCGCAGAGTTAAGCGGAGCCGCACGGCAGTGCAAATGCGGAAAAGTCCGCGCCGGGCACCTGCGGCCTTCGTCGGACCCCGCGCGATCGGGGGGGAGGGTTTTTTCCGCGTTATCGCGGGGGTGCGGTCTGCTTTGCCGGCTCGGGTTGCTTCTCTTCGAGATCCAGGGGTTTCTCGGCGATTGCCGGGAGCTCGCCCTCCATGTGGGAAGCTTTCCTCCTGGCTTTCACACCGGCGATGTCAGCCAGTTCCAGTCGGGAAGAAGCGGCCCGCATGGCGTCGCGGGCAATCTTTTCGGCGTTCGCCGAGGCGTTCTCGCTGCTCGCGAGTTTCCTCCGCAAATCACTCATCGTTGGACGCGATTTGGGCGGTGCATCCTTGCCCTCGGGTTCCGTGCCCGGCGCGGCTTCGGCCGGTGCGAGGAGCTTGAGTTCGGCGGCGCCAAGGTTTGAGCGGATCTCCGTTTCTTCGGCGCGTTTGGTCAGGGCGGTGAGGGCTTTGCCCTGCGCTTCCGCGAGCAACTGCAAGCCTTCGGACTTCAGTCTTTCCGCCTCAATGCGGAGGGTCGTGAGTTCGACGACCTCTTCGAGCCGCTTCCTCTGACTGACGAGCTGGCTGAGTTGCGCGGCGCTTTCTTTGAGCAGGCCGCCGGTCGCATCGATGTTGGCCTGCATGTTTTCGGCTTCCTTATGCCCTTTCGAGAGGTCTTCGGCGAGGCGGTCGAGACCGGTCTGACGGGCCGTGATCTGGCGGTCGAGATCGCGGCGTTTCACTTTTTCCAAAAGGGACTTGGCATTGTCAGTTTCCGCGGTCTGGGAGAGCGCGGAGCCGGCCAGCCCAAGAAGGCAGACGCCGGCAAAAATTGCGGAACGGGCCAGCAAGTTTTTCAGGAGGTATTTCATGCTGAAACGCTGGCAGAATCCGGCCATCTTTGGCAAGAGGTGCCCGCCCATTTTTTCCGCCATGAAGATTCGCGCCGTTTTTCTCGCTCTCGCTCTGGCTCTGCCGGTCTGCGCGGAAGAGGCGCGCGGACTCTTCGTTGCCGTCGGCTACGGCGGGCGGCGGATGTCTTCGCGCGACGGGCGGACGTGGGAAAATGAAACGCGCTGGAGCGATGTGGCGGCGGACGATGACAATGTGCTTTTCAATGTGACCTTCGGGCTGGGGCGCTTTGTCGCCGTCGGCGGTGCGGGCCAAGGGCGGATCGTGACGACACGCAACGGCAAGGACTGGCACGAGCTGCCAGCGTTGCGCGGGCGCGTGGCGACGATCGTCTTTGGCCGCGGGCGCTTCATCGCCGGGCACGACGCCGAGCTGCTTTGGTCGGCGGACGGCGAGAAATTCGAGGCGGGCGAAAAGCTGGACTGGAAAGGCTCCGTGCACGCGCGCCGCTCGGCCTGGGGCGATGGCGAGGCCGGGCCGCGCTGCGTCATCATCGGAGACATCGACCTCTGGGACGCAAAGCAGCGCGTGAGCTGGCGGGCTTCGACCGAAGACGGCACGAGCTACACCTCGCGGGCGCTCGACACACCGCCGGCGCGGGACGTGGCCTATGGCTCGGGACATTGGGTTGTCGTCGGCCCGGACGGCTTGATCGAGAGTTCGCACGACGGGCAAACGTGGCAGCGAAGGGAAACGGAACCGGGCCAGGATTTCTCGCGCATCGTCTGGACGGGCACGCGCTTTCTCGTCAGCGGCGGAAAAGTCGCGTGGTCCTCGCCGGACGGACTGGCGTGGGCGAAGCAGCCTCGCGCCATCCCGTGCAGCCTCGCTTGGGCGCGGGAGGGCGTGCTCGGGCTGGGCTTTTCGTGGGGTGGAAACGTCCACGCGACAGCCGATTTCGCAGAGTGGAAAAAACTCCCCTTGCCGCCGGGGCCGTCGTTCGAGGCGGTGGCGTTTGGCAAGCCGTGAAATGAATACTCGCGCCTTCACCTGCATCGTCGCCCTGCTCCTCGCCGGAGCGGGCGAAGTCCCGGCCGCGCGTCTCGAAGTCGCCGAGATCACCAGTGCTAAATTGCGTGGCAATCCGCTCGGCGATCCCACCACGCGGCGCATCGCGATCTTCCTGCCGGAGGGAGCGAAAGACACCGTGCGCCTCCCGCTGGTCGTCTATTTGCCGGGCTGGGGCGGCTCTTCCGAAGACGCCATCGCGCAGGGTGCGGGCGCGTGGTTTGGCAAAGTGGTGGATCAACTCGCGGCGCGCGGGCTGCCCTTTCGCCTCGCCGTGGTCGATGGCCGTTCACGCTATGGCGGCAGTCAGTTTCTCAACTCCGCCGCGACCGGCGACTACGCCGACTATGTGGCCGACGAAATCGTCCCCGCACTGACCAAAGGCGGCGCGACGACCTGCATCATCGCCGGGCATTCCAGCGGCGCGTACGGCGCGCTGATGCTCGCGATGTCGCGGCACGAGGAGTTCACCGCCGTCGTCGCGCTCTCGCCGGACAGCGATTTCGACACGACGCACAAGGCGCTCGTCGAGCAACCTTCCGTCCGCGCCGTCACTCCCGCCGAACTCGCCGCCGCCATGGCTCCGGTCAAAAGCGCGCGGCTTCCCGCGGACGGCTCCGCCAGCCTCATCATGGGCCTCTGCGCGAACTACGCGCCGACCACCGGCCAGCCCGGCCGCTTCGACTGGCTCTACGATGCCGCCGGCCGCTGGCGCGCCGATACCTGGCAGCGCTGGCTCGCCCTCGACCCGCTCACCTTCGTCCGACAAAAGCCCGACGCCTTCGCTGCCGCGCAACGCATCTACCTCGACGGCGCCGAGCACGACGAATTCGGTGCCAACATCGGAGCCGCGAAAATCCATGAGATCCTCCGCCCCAGAGAATCCCCCGTCACTTTCTACGAATCCCCCGGCCACCACAGCGACCGTCTTGTCGAGCGCTTAACCCGCGGGCTCCTGTGGGTGTCTGGACAGCCGGAGCCCAAATTGTGATCGGACAGACCGGGAGCGCGCCGCCTATTTTGCCAGTGGGCCAGACTCGCGGCGACGCCGACCGAGCAGCAAACCGAGGCCACCGAACAGCAGCGCGGCACCGCCCGGTTCCGGGACGGATGGCCCGGGGTTCCCGGCAAGATCGCCGAAGCCGGCAACCGCATCCAAGGCGACGACAGCACTACCGCCGATGTTCAGCGCGTCGAGGGTCTGGCTGACGCTGATGTTGGTCTCGGCGTTGGCGTTGATCGTCGAGGTGCCGGTGCCCAGCGCGCTGGCGAGATCGGTTCTCCCGTCGGTGGTCGTCAGGGTGTCATAGGTTTGCGCACCCGCGATGGTCAATTTGCCAGCACCTATTTTTCTCAACGTCGTGCCGGTGACGGTGCTGCCAACGCCGAAGGTAATTTCGTTGCCGTTGGTGTCGATCGTGCCGCCGCCAATTCCCAAGGTCAGCGTCCGGGCGGTGGTCGATAGATTGTCGGCGGCCTGAAGCGTCGCGTTAGAGAATCCGCTGTTGATTTCGATGGCTCCAGTCGCCAGACCGAGCGCGGCGTCGCTGTTCACGACGAGCGTCCCGCCGTTCACAAACGTGCCGCCCTCGTAGCTGTTCAGCCCAGTGAGGACGAGTCGCCCCTGATTGGAACTGCTGTTTGGTGCGGTCAGCGTCAGACTGCCGGGGCCGCTCACGGTGTTCGGGAACGTCAGCGACCCAGTGGCTGCACCTTCGACATGGAGCAACGTCGGCGACTCGAGGATGACTGCGTTATTAATGATCGCCACATAGCCGGTGTCGTTCCGGATCGCCCCCGGGAAGACCGCATAAGGCCCGCTGGTCGCGCCGCTTCCGTTGAGGATTAAGGGTCCGCTGCCGAAGGTAAAATTCCCGGTATTCGCAATCAGCGTTAGTTGAGCGCCCGCGTTGATCGTGAAACTCGAAGTCGTTGTGGGTTGGCCCAAGTTAGAGATGCGCGTTCTCCCGCCGTTCAAAACCGTGGCGCCGGTATAGGTCTTGGCACCGGTGCCAAGAGTCATCGCACCGTCACCTTGTTTAATGATGCTCCCGGTGCCGGTGATGGTCGCAGTCAAATTGAGCGACCCGGCAGCAGACGAAGACGTCGTTTGATCGACTTGGGCAGCCACCACATCACTGAGAACCAACGGCACCGAGATGGCGTTATTCCCCGTTCCGTTTCCCGTTGTGCTGATCGTCACCCCGGCACCCCCATTATCCAGGATTAGCCTTGAACCAGCCGTGCCAGTCGTGAGCGAGTTGGTAAAAGTACCCGTGTCGGTCAGGTCAAATGAGATGGATCCCACGGTGAAGCCCGCGGCCCCCGAATCATTGGTGATGGCGCGGTTGGCTGCATTGATCGCACTGAATTGTGCCACGGCGCCAACGGCATTCGGAACACTCGCTGGATCCCAGTTCGCCGCGGCAGCCCAACTGCCCCCGGTCGTTAGCACCCAAGTTTCCGCGTAAGCGGAGGGTGTGTTGCACGAGATCAGCGCCGCCGCACCAGCCGCCAGGCCTAGTGGAATTCGTGAACGAGGGCGGCGAAGAGGGGATGGCGGGGCTTTGGAAGCAGAGGACAACGACGCGTGATTTTTCATACGGTTCTGGGGTTTGCTCGGCGCAGGTAATCTTCCGGCAATCCTCGAAATCAATGTCACACTCCGTGGCGGCGACGCCGACCGAAAAGCAGACCGAGTCCTCCGAGCAGCATCGCCGCCACGCCTGGTTCGGGGACAACTGTCACGATTCCGGTGCCGGCGAAATATTCGTCGTTCTTAATGTTCGCGGCGCTGAGGGTGCTGCCGTAGGTATCGGCTCCTTGCACGACCCCGCCCAGTACAAGTCCGCCAACGATTTCATCGACGCCCGAACCAAGGGTCGCAAACCCTCCATCCGCGACTCCGACACCGCTTCCACCAGTTAAAATCAACGTGGCAAGGTCATCGATGGCATTGATGACACCGCTCTGGATCGTCAGTTTTCCATTCGCCACGCTCCCTCCCGAGCCTGTGGTCAGGCCGTCCACGGTGACGTTCCCGGTGCCGAGATCAGCAAACGCACCACTCACGACGAGCGTTCCCTGGGTTACGATCGTCCCGCCAAGGTAACTGTTATTTCCAGTAAGGGTCAGCGTCCCTTGATTCAACGAATCGCCGGGTAACGTGCCCACCTCCAGCCCACCTAAGCCGCTGACAATGCCTTGAAGGGTCAGCGTGCTGGTAGAGCCGGGAACGTTAATCGAGGAGTTGCTCTGAAGAACGACTGGATTGGGGATAACTGATCCTACTTGGTCCGCACGAACGGCACCAGGAAACGTGGCGAGCCCGGTGCCGTTAAGGTTGAGGTCACTGGCCCCTAAAGTAAAGGTGCCGCTGGCGCCGGTGAACGTGATTTGGCCCCCCGATGCTACCGTTACACTGGAACTCAGGGCTGGCGATCCAAGTGCCGAAAGACGAAGCCGGCCCGCACTGACCAGCGTGGGCCCGGCGAACGTCTTGGCCGCAGTCGCGAGAGTCAGCGTGCCGGGGCCGGTTTTGGTAAGCCCGCCCGCTCCTCCGATCGTCCCGGTCAAGGTAATCGCCCCGGCGACCGATGCGGACGTCGCGCTAATGGTGTTGACGGTGACATCATCAAGCCAGATCTGCGACGCAGAAAGGGTGATCAACGAGGTGGTGGTTCCATCCGTGGTGATCGTCGCCGGCCCGGTTCCCGTCGCATCCAGCGTGAGCGAACCACCCGTCCCATTCTGCAATAAGTTGGTGAAATTCGCGCTGATGTTAAACAGGATCGATCCAACGGTGATGGGAGTGTCGAGGGTAATGGTGCGCGCGGCGGTTGGGCTGTCGAATATCGCCGCGGCATTGACCGCATTCGGGATCGTCCCTTCGACCCAGTTCAGTGTCGAATTCCAAGAATTGCTTCCTGAAGTTTTGTTGAACGTTTCGGCTCTGGCGGAGGGCGCGTCGCTAAAAACCAGCGCGGCCGCACTTACGGCCAGAATAAGGGGGGAGCAGGAACGAAGGTGCCGAAAAGTGAAGGACGGAATTTCGGGAACCGAGGGCGACCAAGCATGGCGGGAGGTTTGATTTTTCATACGGTTTTCGGGTCTGGCTAAGCACCGAGCACGCTGCGGAAGAGAACCGCTCGGAAGACTGTTGGGGGTTGGGAGCGCAACGCGAATTGAACAGGAAGGCCGGAGGTGTAAAGCCCCAAATCTGCGAATGATTGAGGGCGGGTGGTGGAGCGTAGCGAGGTTGGCGCGCTGAGTGCGAGTAGCCGCGAGAACACCGGACAAGGCTAGTGCACTCGCAGCCGGTAATACGCCGTGCCGACAGGTGGGGCCGCGTCGGTGAAGCTCTGGAGGGAGTTGTTGCCGGGTACTGATCCGATCCCTTGCCAGTCCGCGGGAAGCAGCGTCGGGGTGCGTTCGATGCCGTAGGTCTTGCCCGCCACGCCGGGCCACTCAACACGGATGACAGAACCGATGCGGAGGACGCTTGTGATTCGAAGGAATGAAGCAGGATCGGTGGGATTCGTTCCCGCGATGACTTCGTCCCGGTCAGAAACCTGGTCGCCGTCGGAATCCGCCATCATTGGGTTCGACCCGTGGACAAGCAACTCCTCGCCATCGCTCAGACCGTCATTGTCGGCGTCGGCGTCGTTGGGCGGAGTGTGAAAGACACTGGTCTCCGCTTCGTCGCTGATCCCATCATTGTCGCTGTCCGTGAGTCGGACGATTTTTAGACGCGGTCCGGGATTGGTGGCATTGCCACCCTCGGCGGAAAGGATCTGGAGCCCGTCGGCCTGCGTGTCTCCGCTGGCGAGCGACGGGAGCGCGACGTCCCAGCGAGCGTCCTGCACGACCAGGAAACTGGCGGCAAAGTCGGACTGGCTGCGCAGGAATTCGGTCACGTCGATCTGGCGCTCCTCGGGGGTCGTGGAACTGACAACAAGCTGGCCCTGAATATGCACGGTATCTCCTCCGCCGGTGACCACGTTATGGCGGATCTGATTACCCGCGGCGGAATTCTGCTTCAGGTTCGGAGCATTACTCCACACCACGCTGCCTTCCGACCAGGTGTCGCTGTCGAGACCATAAACGTGGGCTTGCACGGTGCTGCTCGCCGTCACGGTCGAAGCCTGCACGCTCAATGTAGCGAGCTGAAGGTCCGGCCTGTAGATCACCGGCAGCTTGAATTGGATCAACGCGGCGCTGCGGTTCGCGGAGTTCACCGGATCGTTTCTGGCCAGCAGCGTCGTCTGTCCGCCGTAGTTGGAGTTCTTGTTGCCACCATCCTTCACCGTGGCGTCCTCGCTGGCGTCCACGATGAGCGTCGGGATGGTCGGGGCGACTTCCTCCTGGGCTTTGCCAGGGATGGTGTAAAGCCAGACGCTGTTCGGGGGCTGGGTGCGGGCGGCGATCTGGCCACCACTCACCTGGGTGTAATAGGCGACACTGCCGGAGTTCGCGCCGCTCACTTCCTCGATGATGATGCGGTTGTGGTCCGGGATATTCCACGCGGCGCAATCGACGGCGAGGGAGACGCTGTTCGCAGAGTCATTCACCGAGAAGATGGAGTAACGCTCGGTCGCCGGGTCATAACCGACGCGGATGTCCAGATCGTCGAGGCCCGTGCCGCGGTTGTAGTCTTTCTGATCCCGACCGGACGCAAAGCCTTTGTTGAAAAGACGCCACACCTCACCCGCCTTGGTGACGCCGCCATAGTTATAAGGCGCATGGGTATTATCGACGTAATGCATCCCATTCTTCGCGACGGGATAGGTATAGCCAGACTGGCCCGTCGTCTGCCCAAACTTAAAGCAATAGAGTTCCTTTTCTGCGTTCGCGACCAAATTGACGAGGATGCTGCCAAACCGCGCAAATTTGGTCGGAGAGTCGAGAGTTTCGCTAAGCGTGTCGAAGGTCGCTCCGGTGTGGACGTTGAATTCCGAAATGCTCATCGGAAAGCGGGTCTCGCCCGGCATATCCGCCTGGATGGCAGCCTTCAGGCTGTTGAGGTCCGCGCCAAAATTTGCGGGTGTGCTGTTGTATTGATGATAGTCGTAGCGGTGGAAAACGAAGTAGCCAGGGTCGGTGACGCCGAGGAAATTCGTGTGCCGGTTCTGCACCGCGAGGCTTCCCCAACCATTGTAGGCGCTGATCGAACTGGCGGTCACCGGCGCCAGAATCAGCGGCGTGAGTGCCTTGCCATAGCGGATGTTCACGTCGGCGATGGCGTTTTGAATGGCGTCCGAGGCGAGTTGCAAACGCATCAGCCAGTTGGCCGCGGTCAGGCCGCCCGCGCTCGAATGATTCGGCTCATTGAACATCTGATACCGGCGAACATCAAAATTTCTCGAAAGGAAAAACGCCTGCGCATAGTAATGCTGCCAGAGCTCCCACTTACCGGCCCAATCGGCGGCGTCGGCGATCGGCAGCGTGTTCTCCGACGCGGTAATCTGCGCCACGATTTCGATGCCGAGGTTGCGCAACTTACCCAGCGCATAGTTCACCTTGATATGATTACTGCCTGCCAAATCCTTATTGGCGTACTGGTTTTCAAAGGCCGGCCAGTTGATGTAGGTCCCACTCAAGGGATCGGCGCGAAGCGCGGTTTTGCGGCTAATGAAGGAAGACTGACTGGTCACTCCGTCTCCACGCGGCGCGAGATCGTCCACTGGCTCGATCGCCGAAGGACTGATGAAGATGCGGGCCCCATTCACGCCTGCATAACGCCACCAGTCGTGGGTGTTACTGCCTGGGAAGAAGTGCCCCAGGTTGTAAGCCAGAATATCCGGGGTGCCGGCGGAACGGCTCGACTCGACGGTGAGGGTTCCCGCAGCGGCCTTGATCGCAATACTGGAGAGGAGAATGCAGACCAACGAAGCCGCCGGGGGGATCAGGTTGACGGGGCGGGGCATGGGCGAACGTGTCACAGGTGCTTCAATCGTCCAGCATTTGCGCTCTGCTGCTACCGGGCGGGCAGAACCGCAGGGCATGGTTTCCCGAGTGCTTCATCCCGGTCGCCTGGACGGCTGGAGCCGCAGCGTCGCATTTTCTAAAGAAACACTGTAACAATCCCGCGTGCTTTTCTCAGGGAGCGGCCCGCGCGCTTGCCCGGCTCAATCATCCGCACATCGTGCAGGTCTTCGATTTCGGTGAACCGGCTAGTCCTGGGCGGTCATGGCCCCGATCTTCGCGGCGCTGCTCGGCTTGGCACCTGCGATTGTCGGAACGATTTGCGGATGGGTTGCCATCGGCCAGATTCGCGCCAGCGCAGGTGCCTTGCGCGGCGCGGGGCCCGCCACTTTCGCCGCGCTATTTTGCCCCGCGTGGCTCTTCATCGCGCTGGCCGCCTTGCTGTGTGGGCGCGTGCTCGGCTCCGGCGGCGCGGGCATTGCCGGCCTGTTCATCGCCATCCGGATGGCGTTCCTCGGCGCGCGCAAGCTCTGGAGTTTCGCCGAAGGCACCGCGGAAAGCACGCGCCCGCAAACCCTGCGCTGGCCTTGGTTCGTCGGATTGGCGCTCGTCGCGGGCATCGTCCTGCTGCCCGTTCTCGGTCTGACTCTGCCTTATTTTTGGATGCGGCGCGAGCTGGCGCCTCCCACTCGCGTTCAGGTGGCGGATGTCGTCACCACGCAAGGCGTGCCTTTCGTCGGGCGTTTGCCGAAGGGCTCCGTCGAGCTGCTGGCCGTTTCGCCCTATCCATCGACCGGCGAGTCGTGGGGAAAAATGGACGGCTCGCCCGCCACCGCGCCGGACATCGAGAAAAGGACGGTGCCGTGCATCTGGTGGTCGATTACGCCTGCACTCAAAAGGGCGACTGCGAACTCTTCACCCGTACCGAAGGGGTCGGGTCTGGAGTCCACGCGGGCGCGGAAAACAGCGTCTTCTTCCGCGCCGAGCGGGGCCAGCCCACGATCGAGCAACATCGTGTGCAGTAGCCGCTTCCCACCGATTTCGATTCGGAAAAGCGCGCGAAGCTTCGGCTACAGGTCCGAGGATACGTTCCTAGCAGCGGCGTTTCAGGACCGACCGGAATTATTGTTCTGAGATCAGCTCATTCCCCGCCCCGCCTATCGCTCCTCACAAACCGCCTGCAGGTACTCCCTGTATTCATTCTTCGGCAGGGCGGCGATGGCGGCTTGGAGGCCGGCGCGGTCGATGAAGCCTTGGTTGTAGGCGATCTCCTCAAGGTTGGCGATCATCAAACCCTGCCGGTTTTGGATGGCGGCGATGTAGTTGCTCGCCTCGAGAAGGCTGGCCTGGGTACCGGTATCCAGCCAGGCCATGCCGCGGCCGAGGACGCGGACGTTGAGTTTGCCGCGGCGGAGGTACTCGCGGTTCACGTCGGTGATTTCCAGTTCGCCGCGCGGGCTGGGTGCGAGATCGCGGGTGATTTGCACGACTTCGCAGTCATAAACGTAGAGGCCGGGGACGGCAAATTGGCTCTTCGGCTTCGCGGGCTTTTCCTCGAGGCTGACGGCTTTTCCATCGGGATCAAATTCGACCACCCCGTAGCGCTCGGGGTCGCGCACCTGATAGCCGAAGACGCAGGCGCCGCCATTGCTTTCCACCACGCGCAGGGCGTCGCGGAAGAAGTCGAGTTTTCCGTAAAAGATATTGTCACCGAGGATGAGCGTGACGCCGCCAGAGGCGATGAATTCTTCCCCGATGAGGAACGCTTGGGCAATGCCCGCGGGCTTTTCCTGCTCGGCGTAATCGAAGCGCATGCCGAGGTGCGCGCCGTCGCCGAAGAGGCCGCGAAACTGCGGCAGGTCTTTGGGCGTGGAAATGATCAGCACTTCGCGGATGCCGCCGAGCATGAGCGTCGCGAGCGGGTAGTAGATCATTGGCTTGTCATAGACCGGCAGCAGTTGTTTGCAGGCGATGCGGGTGAGCGGATGCAGGCGGGTGCCGGCGCCGCCGGCGAGGATGATGGCTTTGCGGTTCATTGGGAATTGGGGTCGAAGGATTTGGCGAAGACCTCGATGCTGGTGTCGGTCGATTTGATCTCCGCCACACGGGCGTAGTGAATTCTCACGTAGTCATAGACCGGCGCAGCCCAGCGGGTGAAGCGGGATGCCGCGGTGCCGTTGATCGCGCGGTTGTCGATGATGACGACGGCGGGCTTTTTTTCCTCGAAGTCGCGGATGGTGGTCACCGCCCAGTCGGCGTCGTGGGTGGCGTTATCGACATAGACGTTGCGCACGAAGGTGCGGCGATTCGTCATGAGGTTATAGCCCGGCATGTAGGGAAAACAGATCACGAAATCCCCGGGCCGCGTGTGCGTGTGGACGGCGTCGCGAATGGTGGTCAAGGTCTGGACCTGGCGGCGGAAATCACGGACGCGAACCCCGTTTTCGCCGGCAAATTTAGCCTCGCGGTCGAAGCGCGCGGCGATGGTCCCGGCGGATGGATGCTGAAAAGCGTAGAAGCCAAACACCGCCAGGTGCGCGAGAAAAAAGGCCGCTAACGCCGAGGCCAGCAGCAACTGCGGGCGGCTGCTCTTTTCGCCGCGCGGCCAAAGCAAGGCCACGCATCCAGCCATGGCCAGGATGTAACCCGGCATGAACTCGGAGAGATGCGGGCGGTCCGGGCGGAAGAAGAAGAACTGCGGAAAGGTCGTCAGCGAACCGCCGATGAGGAGCAGCCATTGCAGCGGACGCTCCGCGAGCGTGAATTCCTGCCGCCAAACCTGGCGCGCGAAGCCAGCCACGCCGGCGAGGAAAAAGAAGCCAAAGCCGAGGAAAGGCGCGTAAGTGAGGAAGGCGAGCAGGCGGTTCTTTCGGCCGACATGGCTCCAGATGTCGGCGAGCGGCCGGCGGCGCAGGGTGGAACGATCCGCGACGGTGGGGGCCTTTGCGGAAGCAGCGGGCGCGCTTTCCACGACCGCCGCCGGCGCGATAGCCGGCGCGGGCGGGGGCTTTTCCGCCGCGCCGATCTGATCCTGCAAGCCGCTGCGCAAGGACTGGAACCAATTGGGCACCTGTGCGACGAAGTGCGCTTCCACGCCGAGATGCCGCAGATAGAGATACGGCGGCACCTGCACCGCCACGACGACCGCCGCCACCAAGCCCGCGCCCAGCAGCAGTCGGGAGCCGCGCTGCGCCAGCGCGAGCCGTTTATCGAGTAGCATGAGGAGGAGCAGCAGCGCCCAGATGACGGCGAAAAAAATGGCGATTTCCACGCGCACCAGCGCGGTCAGCCCGAGCACCGCGCCGCCGAGCGCGAGCGCGCTGAACCATTTTCGCCGCGCGGCAAAATCGACGTGCAGGAGATGGATGAGGCACGCGGTGTTGGCCATCTCCGCGAGGGGAATATAGTTTTTGAACTGCGACCCCGGCAGCACGACCAGCACAAGGCCCACACCGACACCCAGCCAGCGCGAACCCGAGAGCCGCGTGACGATCCCACAGCCGAGCAGGGCGGTGATCGTGGAGAGCGCGAAAAAGAACGCCCGGGCCGCGAGATAGTTCACTCCGGTGAGATGGAAGAGCCCGACGATGGGGTAAAACCAGCCGACGTTGTAGCCGAGATCCACATCCGCCCACGGGAGTTCACCCTGCATCAGCCGCTGCGCAATCAGGCAGACCGTGCCGCCTTCGTCGTGCGGATTAAACCAATACCGCAAGTAACTCCCGTAATAGGCTACGGCCACCCCGACAATGAGCA
The DNA here is from genome assembly GCA_038318725.1 of Chthoniobacterales bacterium. Taxonomy (GTDB): domain Bacteria; phylum Verrucomicrobiota; class Verrucomicrobiia; order Chthoniobacterales; family Chthoniobacteraceae; genus Chthoniobacter. The sequence goes on along the minus strand of JBBQCM010000031.1, from coordinate 20,525 downwards.
GCGTGGGCAGCCAGCGGAGGAGCGCCGCACCGCGTCCGGCTGGCGGGCAAGCCTCGCTTTCCTGCGCTAAAGAGCTGTTCACCCGGCGGAAACTAGATTCTTTCTCCGCACCGTGAAGCACCAAATTCCCGAACCATCCGCAGCCGAAACACCGACCATCGAAGTCCCCGTACAGGTCATGTTTTTCGACACAGACTGCGCCGCCGTCGTGCACAACATTGCCTACCTGCGCTTCATCGAGACGGCGCGCACGCTCCTCGCCGAGCAGCTCGGCATGAGCCTCGTGGAAATGGCGCGCACGCAGACCTATCCCGTGGTGGTGCGGACGGAGATCGACTACCGCAAGCCCGCAGTGCTCGGCGACAAGCTCATCATCCACGGGCGGTTGGAATCCGTCGATCGGCTGCGCTTTTGGTGCGCGTTCGAGATTCGCCGGCCCGCCGACGGCGCGCTGCTCGTGACCTCGCGACAGAGGCTCGCGATCATCCAAATGCCGCCGGGGAAGCCGGTGCGCCTCCCCGCGGATTGGGCGCAGCGTTTCGCCCATCTCCATTCCGCGCGCTCGCCGCGCAGCGGCCCTCAGGCGCGGGGATGGGCTTCGTCGTAGGCCCTTTTCAAACGCTCGGTGGTGACGTGCGTGTAGATCTGCGTGGTGGAAAGGCTGGCGTGGCCGAGGAGCATCTGGACGCTGCGCAGGTCGGCCCCGGCATCGAGCAGATGGGTCGCAAAGCTGTGCCGCAGCTTGTGTGGACTGACGCGCACGGGGATGCTCGTGTGCGGGAGATAGCGCCGCAGGGCCACCCAGACATTCGTCGCCGAGATGCGCTTCCGCACTTTGCTGAGAAAGAGCGGCCCGACCTCGATACGGGCCGCATGCCGGTAACGCTGGAGGGCTTCCAGCGCGGGCGCGCCGACCGGGACGACGCGCTCTTTGCGCCCTTTGCCGAGGACGCGGACGCTTTCGGAAAACACGTCCACGTCTTTGACATCGAGGGCCACGAGCTCAGCGAGGCGCAGGCCGCTGCTGTAGAAAAGCTCGAGGATGGCGGCATCGCGCGCGGGCATCCAGTGCGGGGCCTGGGACTGCTTCTTCACGCGGAGGGGGGCGGAGAGCAGTTCGTCGATTTGCGCGGCGCTGAGGACGAGTGGGAGTTTTTTTTCGAGCTTGGGGAGCTGCACCTCCTTGAGCGGGTTGACGCGCAGGCCGTGGCGCTGGGCCAGGAATTTGAAAAAGGTTCGCAGCGCCGCAAAGTGCAGCCGGATGGTGGGCCGCGCCATCTCGCGCTTGGCGCAGGCGAAAAGATAGCGGCGGAAGTGCTCGGCAGTCAGCTCGCGCCACGCTGGAACCGGCACGGCCTTGCGGAATTCGGCGAGGGCGTGCCGGTAGTTGACCAGCGTGCGCGGCGAGACATTGCGCTCGTTTTCCAGCGAGTCGAAAAAGAGGTCGGCGAGACGGTCGCGCTGCGGGCTTTTCACAGCGCCGGAAAGCTAGGGGACTCCCGCCAATTTATCGAGCGATCAACAAGCGGACGCCGCCGCGCTCGGATCTCAGCTTTGGCGGGGACGGGAGTCGCGGGTTTTTCGGGGGGCTTGGCTGCTGGCGGGAGGACCGCTGAGGCGAAGACCAGCTCCTGCACGGCGCTGATCGGGAATTTGAGTTCACCGGCGAGCGCGCTCTGGCAGACCACGCTGCCATTTTCGATCCGATACGCGCTGACCGTGAGGACGCTGCGATCATGGAGCCGCAGCCGCGCGCCGGACGAGGCCTCCGAGGCGGGCCCGCCAAATTCGACCATCGTCAGCCGCTTCACCGGCAGATCGAGCATGCCGACCTCGGACTCCAGTTGCAGCGCCTCGGGCGTGGCGCTGCCGATTTTGCCCTGGGCCTCATCGCCATTGGCGAGGAGCACGCTGTCCTGCGGCACCGTGCCGGTCGGTGCCTGGCCGGGCACCTGGCCATTCCACGGGGCGATCCAGAGATTGGCGAAAGTGACGGCCATGTTTTGCTGCGGCATGAGCCCGAGACCCCGGCCCAGATTGCGCGGCGGCGCGCTGGCTTTCGGCCCGAAATTTCCCACGAACACGCCATCGACGAGGATGGTCACCCGTCCCGCGGGCCGGTCGGCGAGCACCCGGATGCGGTGCTGCGGCGCTTTGGCGTTCACCTTTTCGCCAAACTGCATCTGCTGCTGCTGGATCATCGCCCGCCCGCGCTGCTGCCCGCCGGTGTCGTAGATGAAGATGCCTGTCGGGTGGAGCTGCATCATGTAGCCGGAATTGTCCGGTTCGGAAAAAAGGTAAAGGGAGCAAAAGACCTGATTGCTTTTGCTGATGACATCGAAGCTGAAATCCACTTTGGGAGGCAACTCCTCGATGATTCTGCCGAGGTTGATGTTGCCGTTGTTGGAGTTGTTGGAGCGGTTCGCGGCCTGGTGCTTGATCGAAAACGCGCCGTCGAAATACGACCAGGGGCTGGGGATCGGTTTGCCCTCGGCGGCTCTTTTTTTGCGCAGTGCAGCATTCGCCGTGTTGAACTCCAGCCCGATCTCCCACAACTCGCGCTCCGCCGCCCCGTCGAGCACGGGCAGCCGGTCGCCGCTGGCAAAATAGAGCGCCTGCACCTCGCCGCGCGGGAGGGTGACGCGGCCCGCGGCACCGTTGTCGAGGATCAGATGCTGCGGGTCCAGCGACACAAAATCGCCAGCCAGAAAATCGCCATTCCGTCCGCGCGCGAGCACCCCGCGCCGGATCGGCTGGGCTTGCTCGCGCGCTGCCATGAGCACGCCCGCCGCCCGCGCGGGGTCGATCTCCACGGGCGGGTTCGCCGCGGTCGCGCGCCAGCCCAGCTTCTGGCCGTTTCCGGCGGATTCCAGCAGGCCGCGGAGTTGGTCTCCATTCTTGAAAACAAGCAGGTCCACCGGTTTCCCAGCGACCGGCAGGAGATGCGCAAACTCGACTTCGCGCAGGGCCGCCGTGTTGAGGATCAGTTCGCCGCCAAAGTTTGTCCGCAGTCGCATTTTGCCGTCCTTAAAGCCGATCGCCGCCGCATCGAACTCCCCGCGCTGGGCCAGCCGCAGACGCGCCATCGCCGGATCCTCTTCCGGCGGATGCTCGGTTCGGGCGAACCGCAGCAGAGCGATTTTTTCCCGCGCGACCAGCACGCCACCGAGCTTCACTTTGTCTGCCGTGATGCTCTCGATGCGGCCTTCCTGCGTTTCGCCATCCGTGAGCACCACCTGATCCGCCTTGGGCCTCACGCCCTCGAGCGCGTCGTCCACGGGTACAAATCCATCCCACGGCCCGACCCGGATTTTCGAGAGCGACTGTTCAGAGTTCGAGCTCCAGGCCATCGGCTGAAAGCTGAAGGCTCCGCGGTTCTCGCCCGGCTTGCCCTTGCCGACCGCCCAGTCGCCCACCTTGCGTCCATCGATGAAGACGATGATCCGCCCCGCCGGACGATCCTCGAAAATGCGCCAGCGCATGGGCTTCTTGTGGGCGGGGGCCGCGCCGTCAGCGTCCACGGCCTTGGGCTGGACGGGCAGGATCTTGGCCAGATCGACCTGCTCCTGTTTCACGTTGTCGCCCGTCTGCGCCCAGAGCTGGAGATTCATGTCATTGACCATCAGCCGCACCATGCCGGGGCCGAAACCGCGGCCGATCGCCTCGGCCCCGTGGAGCAGTATCGCATAGGCGCGGAAACTCGATCCCTGATCGAACTCAAAGCGATACTCGACCTGATCCGGCAGCGCCTCGAAAAACCGACCGATGATCGACGGCTGTGACGCTCGGAGCGCGCCTTCGCGAAACGTCCAGCCGCCACCGGAAGCCCAGCCCGACAGACTGCGCGGGCCGTCATAACATTCCGTCGCGGCGGTCTTGGAAAAGGAAACCCATTCGAGATGGGCTCGGTTCACGGCCAGCGCTGTGCCGTCGCCGAGCTTGAGCTGGAGCTTGCCGTCGCGCAGCCCAAGGACATCGGCGGCGAGCCAGTCGCCACCGATGAGCTTCACCGTGGCGCGGACTTTGATCTCGGGTTTGGCTTTGGCCGCGAAAATCAGATTGCTGATTTGCGGGAGCGAGAAGGTGATCGGTGCCGAAGCGTCCACCCCGCGCCAGACGATCTCCTTTTTCACGCTGTCCAGTGCCTCCAGCGTGCCGTGCAAGCGGCTGCCGTCGGCGAACTCCAGCACCTGCGCGGCCGCCGGATTCGCGTCCTCGACCTTCTCCTCCGCGCCCTCGGGGTTGCCGGCGGGTTGAATGACTCTGCCGTTTAGAATGATGGCCCCGCCGCCCACTCTTATCTGGGCCTCGCACGGGGCCAGGGCGAGCACCGCAGCCGCGAAAATGAGGGCGCGCCGTTTCATCGCTCGTAAATCGGCAGATAGCGGTAGGTCAGCGCGATCGAGAGCAGGCCGAGCCCGGTCGAGATCCCCGAACCGAGCCCACCGTCCCAGCTCCCGTCGTCGTTCTGCGCCGCGGTCAACTCGTTCACGCGTTTCTCGTTCCACTTTTCCCAAGCCTTCACGTCGCTCTGAAAGAACGCCTGCGCCGCGTAATACTCGTAGTAAAACGGATAGCTCCCGCCGGTCTGCTCATCGCCGTCCTTCATCGACTTGTAGGCCTTGGTGAAGGTCGGCTGATCTTTTTTCCGCGCATACGCATAGGCGGCCACGCCGATCGCCGTGGTCGATCCGCCATGCCCGCCGGAACCCGGCACATAGCCGATTCCACCGCCGGTCGGGCTCTGGCAGTCGGTGTAAAACTTGAGCGCGCCCTCAATGGCGTTGTCCGGCACTCGCAGCCCCGCATTGCGCGCGGCGATGAGCGCCACAAAGCACGCGCCGCTCACCGTGGTGTCCGCGTCCTGCGCCTCTGGCGTGTAGCGCCAGGCTTTGAAGCGGTTCTTCTCCTGCGAGGTCAGGATGAGTTCGATGGCTTTTTTGAGCGCCGGCCCGATGCGCTCATCCTGCACCGCTCCGTAAGCCTCCGCGAGGGCGAGTGCGGAGAACCCGTGATTGTACATCGAGTTGCCGATGTAGCCGGTTTTTTCATTGGCGCTTTTCAGCAGGTGTTCGAGGCAGAGCTTGATCGATTTCGCGTACGGCCCGTGGTTCGGGTCATCGCCATGCGCGAACATCGCCAGCATGGCCAGCGCCGCGGTCGCCGGCTCATTGCCGTAGTTGCCCGGAAAGGTGCCCTCGGCAGTCTGCGCCTTGACGAGAAACTGCAAGCCGCGCTCATAAATCCGCTCCACCTCCGGCGGCACCTGCGTGCCGCGATAAACATTGAGATCCTGCGCGCGCAGCGTCAGGGCGGTGCAGGCCGCGAGAGCGAGGAAGCCGGTGAGGAGTTTTTTCATTGGTTGAGCAGGACGGCGGGTTTCTCCCCGGCCTCGGCATCGTCCACCTTTTGCGCGAGCTTTTTGGCCACCGGTTGGCGTGGCGGACGCACCGGAGAGGGGTTGAAGATCAATTCGCTCACCAGCACCGCCGGCAAGCGCAGTTCGCCGAGCGTTTCGCTGTGGGCCGTAAACTCGGTGCCGTCCCAGCGGAAAGTGCCCACATTCAGCGTGCAACCGTCCGCGAGTCGGACGCGGCCCGGCGCTTTCTCTGGCGTCATTGCGCCGCCAAATTCGATGGCCTGCACCTTCTCCAGCGGCAGCGCCAGCGGCCCGGCGGCGGTCTCCATGAGAAAAGTGCCGTCCTGCCATTTCTCCGGCACGCCGGGAGCCGCGTCCCCGTTTGTGAGCGCCGTGTTCGCAGGCACGCCGTCGCCGAGGCGCGGCAGTTCGCCATTCCACGGGCCCATCCAAAGGTTCGACAGAATGGACAACCCCTCCTCCTGCTGCCCGGCCGAGAAGCTCGCGACTTCGCCGATGCCGGGTAGCCGCTCACTCGCCTGCTGGCCGACGCGGGCAACGAGCGCGCCGTTCAGGAAAAGATCCGCCGTGCCCGCCTTGCGATCCACAAAAGCGCGCAAAGCGAGCCGTGAGCTGGCATCCGGAACTTTGTCGCGGATCGACACATTTTTGTAGCTGTTCCGTCCGCGGGATTTCGGACTGTTCATGTAAAGCGAGAGATTGAAGTAATTGAACGAAACTTGGAGCGAGGTCTTGCCATCCTTCGTTCCCAGCGTGAGTCCGAAACTGGGCGGGTTCCCGTTCACGTCCGTCGCCTCGGCGCGGACTTCAAAACGCTCCGGGATTTCCTTCAGCGGGACGTTCAGCGACCGAGCATCATCCGAGCCGGAGTTGTTGCGCTGACCCCGCTGAATGTAATGGCCATCGAGGACTGTCCACGGCGCTGCTTCCGCCTTGGCGGGACTTTCGCCATTTCCCCGGCGACCCTCGATCCAGGCAGCGGCATCTCCACCCCCGTCGCTAACCGCAAAATGCGAATTCGGAAAGAGGCACCACAGCCACTCCCGGGCGAGTTGCACGGTGCCGAACTGGGCGTGCTGAAACTGGAGCTGTTTCTCGTCCAGCCCCACGAATTCGCCCCGCAACCGGTCCCCATTGCGCAGTTCCACCGTAGCCGCTGGTCTTCCCTCTTTCAGGGGCTCTCCCCGCCCCGCGAAACGCACCCCGGCCAGACGCGTGGACTGAAGCTCGATTTCCCGTCCGCCCGCCATTTTCCAGCGCACCGCACCGCCCGCCATCGCGGCCCGCAGCGTGCCGCGGAGTTCGTCGCCGTTTTTAAAAATCAGCGCATCCGCCGCTATCGCCGCGTTCGCCGCGCGGCTCGGAAAGACCACGGTCTGGAGAGCCGCGGTCGGCAGAACAAACTCCGGTGCGAAGGCCGTCCGGCCCCGTGCGCGACCGTCGCGAATTTCCAAACCGGCCACGCTCACTTCGCCCTGCTGCCCGAAGATCAGCATGGCATCAGCCTCCGCGAGCGACGAGACGGGGCCGCGCAGGCGCACGAAAGTTTCCTCCTCCCGCTTTATCTTCGTGCCCGAAAAGACCAGCGCGTCCGCCGAGATGGACTCCAGCCGGCCCGTTACCGGGCGTTCGGGCGCGACGCTCAGCCAATCTCCGTCCGGCTCTGTTTCACCCGCCGCTGGGACCACCCCGTCCCACGGCTGGACTCGCAGCCGGTTGAATTGCAGGCTGTCTTTGGAGCCGCGGTTTTCCCGGTCAAAGCACAGCCCGTTGATCATGATCTCGCGCTCCTCTCTGTTCCCTGGCGGGTTTTTCGCGTCCTTGTCTTCGTCCTCGATGAATTTCCAATCCCCGAGTTGCACGCCGTTGCGCAGCACCGCCAAGTGCCGCCCGGCTCCGTCATAGAGCACGCGATAGTTCACCGGCCCTTTCTGCTCGGCAGACTCTTTCGGCACTGGGGATTTTTTGTGCTCGAATTTCTGAATGTAGATGCAGCTGGAGAGTTCCTTTTTCCCAAACAGCAGTTGGATCGTGCCGGTGGTGTAGCAATTCGTCTGCGGACCGATCGGCTGAATCCAGAGCCGCAATCCGTCCTCGCTGTCCTCGGGCACTTCAAAGGCCACCTCAAAGCGTTTTGGCGGGCTCAAGGTCCGGCCCAGCAACCCGCCATCGCGCAGCGTCAGCGTGCCGCCCGCGATCTCCATTCGCGTCCCCGGCGTACGCACCGGCCAGCTTTCGAGATCCAGCCCACTGCCCGCGAAACCGAAGGCGGGCGCGGGCCGGGTACCGAAGTGCAGCCACTCCAGCGGAGCCCGCGGGATCGCGAGCGCCGTCCCGTCCGCGAGTTTGAGCGCGAAGGTCTCGCCGTCGGCGCTCGTCACCTCGCCGAAGAGCCAGTCGCCGCCCGGCAGTTTGAGCGTGGCGGTGGCCACGTCCGGCTTGGGCTCGGGCGCCTCGGATGCTCCGCTCTCGGCTCCCTCCACCTGCTTGATCGTTTCGACCATCCTCCGGCTCGTCAACTGGACGATGTTCGGGATGCGCACGGCCCGGCCGAGATCGGACGTGACGACCTGCGCCACGGCCTCTCCGATCATCTCACCAAGGCCGTGGAAAACTTGCAGGACCATCATCCGCACGTAGCGCTCCACGACCGCCGGGGCCACGTTCCGCCCTCGGGATTGGTTGCTTTCGGTGCCCGCCACGAGGGTCACGCGGCGGACTTCGTCGCGGGGAAAACGCAGCAGCTCGAGGGCGTCCGGCCGCTGCCACACGACTTCGTTTTTCGTCAGCTCCACGAGTTTGCCGCGCAACTGCCGGCCATCCTGAAAAACCAGAGCGTGCTCGAACCCGGCAGTTTTAGGCTTCTCCTTTTTGTCCTCCTCCTCGTCCCGAAGATTGCCGCCGTCGGGATCGACCCGGCGCACGATCTCATCGCCGAAAAGATCCGCCTCCGGTGGCAGCCCGAGCTGCGCGCGGAGTGGCGCGATGAGGAGCAGGGCGCAGCAGAGTCGGAGGCCGTGATGAATAACCAAGGACGAATGACGAGGAAGGTCATCGACCTTTGTAATACCAAACACAGTTGAAAACCGACACCTTCCAAAGTCCGAGAACCGAAGGAAATCGCGCAACGCACCGATTCGTATCGTCCAGTCTTCAACTGAGTTTGGTATAACTCCGCGTCCCGGCGTTTTCAAATGAACCGGCGGATTGGTCATCCGTCATTTCACTTCGCGCTTTCGAGCTGCTGGAAATACGACTGCAACTGATCGCGGAACTCCTCCGGCCATTCGCCCGCGTTGCTCGCCCCACCGGCCTTCTCCACCTGTCGGCCATTGGCTTTGCCGAGCACCGCCGCACCATTCGCTGCCGCGCCTTCAAACGCACTTGCCGTTTTCGCGTTGTTGCCGCCGGCTTTCTTAGCCTGTGTCACTTGCGCCATCATCTTCTGCATCATGGCCTGCATCGGCGACTGCGATTTGCCGCCCTTTTTGTCCGGCGGCACGAGCAGTTCGATGATCGCCGCCTCAATGTTCACCACCTCGGCGTCGGTCTTCGGTGTGCGCAGATCGCCCGCCGTTTCGTCCATCAAAAACTCCACTTTTTCGAGCAGCGGCTTGACCTCGTCAAACTTTGTCGTCTCGCGCAGCTTGCCCACCACATCGCTCAAATCGCGCTGCTGATTGGCGAGGTTCTTCGCGTCGTCGGCATGCCCCGGATTCGTGTCCTTTTTGCCTTCGAGCAGCTCGGTCTGCTCGCGGATGTTGTCCTGCTGCTGCGCCGCGCGCACCATCGCCACGATCAACTCCATGAGGTCGGGGTCCATCTCCCCGCCGCCGCCCTGGCACTTGCACTCACTCTGGAGCGCCGTCGCCCATTCGTCGAGTTGCGCGCCCCACTGCTTCGCGCGCCCCACGGACTTCAGTCCGAGATTTGCCCGGACGAAACCGGCCAGCTCGTTCAGCTCGGGCACAACCTTCTTGTCCTGCATGTCCTTTTGCACCGCCTCGTATTTCTCGTTCGGCACGCGCTTGATGAATGCGGCCATGTCGTTGGCGATGCTGTCCACGTCTTTAGTCGTCAGATCCTGGCTGCCCGCGACCTGCGTGAAATCTTTCTTTTTGGCCTCGGCGATTTCCTCCGGCCTGAGCCCCACGGTGTCTTTCGCCAGCCCTTTCAAGCCGTCCGAGATTTTGTATTCCGCCGCTGCCGCTGCGCGCATGCGGTTGTAGAAATTGCGCGCGTAGAGGTTCTCGTTCGTCGTGTTCATCTTTTTCGCCGCCTGGCGCATCGCCTCCAGCGCGGCCTCCTGCTGCTTCTGCGCCTGGGCGAGCTGCTCGCTGCGTTCGGCCGGCTTCTGCGCGCCCTGCTGGAGCGCTTCCGCCGCTTGCTGCATCGGCGGATTGGCCTTCTGCTCCAGCGAATCCTTGAGCTGCTGCCAGTCGGCCAGCGTGCCCGCGGGGATGTCTTTGTTGCGCAACGCGTCCTTCATCACCGAGGCCATTTCCTCGGTCATCTTTTGCAAGGCCGCCTCGTTCGCCCGCTCGCTGGCTTCAACCCGCTTTGTGTCCTCGCCAGCGCGCTCTGTCGGCAAATCCTTCTTCGCCTCGGCAATCGCCTTCGTCTCCTCGAGCTGCCGCTCCTCGTCGCGGATGCGCTCGTCGAGCTGCTTCAATACTTGATCCATGCGCTCGCGGATCTTCTCCGCGTGCTTCGCCGGGCTGAGCACATAAACGGTGTGCTTCCACGATTCGACCGGCTTCCGCTCCGGCAGGTAATCCAGCGCATACGCCGCCAGCTCGACCACGCTGTCCTCCGGGATTTTGTAAAACGCGGGTGTGAACTCCGCCGCGCCGGTGAGTTCTTTTTTCAACTGCGCCCCGTCCGTGCGCGCTGCCTCGCCCTTGCTGATCTCGTCCTTCTTCGCGCCCATCGCCCGCACCGTCCAGCCGACCCACGCGGTCTTCAGCCCATAGTCGTCGCTCGACGCGAAATTCAGCCTCAACACTTCGTCCGGCAGGATCGCCATCTCCTGCTCGAGCCCTTGCAACTCGACGCGCGGCTCGGCGTCCTTCGTTGTGCCGACACGGAGCGTGTAGGGCTGGGTGGGCGTGAGCCCGTGCGTGTCCGCCCAGCGGAAGGTGGCCTCGCCCGCCAGCTCGGCGATCGATTTTGCGGGTGTGACGAAAGTTTCGCCCTCGACCGTGGAGGTTGCCGCCGTCTCCCGCGATTGCACCGGCAGGTTGGGAAAGAGCACCCGCAGTCCGGCGTAGGCGTCGCCCTCGTCCGGCTTCACGCTGGTCATCGCCGCGTCTCTAAGGGTGCGACTCGTTTTGCCGGCAAAGCGCACGCTGCTGCCTTCGAGAAACTCGGCGCTCGTGCCTTGAATCGCGACCGTCGCGGTGGGATAGCCGAGATACGCAGGCAACTCCACGCGCGCCGCGAGTTCCTTCATCTCGGGCCGGTGCAGCGGGCGGATCGCGATGTCCCGAGTGGCGTCTCCCACACGTAAAGCGAGCGTGCCATTGTGGGTCTGTCCGTTGAGCTTAAAGACCGCGCGGCCTTGCTCCAGCTTGGCCTGCTGCGGCTCGGTGCGGTTCAGTCGGGCGGTCGCGGTGTCCGGTTTCCAGGCGGAGTCGGCTTTCAGCCCGCACGCGATTTCAAACGCCTCGCCATGGGCGACGACCAACTCGCTCGGCAGCGCCTCAAGGCTGGCAAAGGTGTAGCGTTCGATCTGCGCCCACGGCATCACCCAGCGGGCGAGCGCGTTCGTCGCCGCCTTCGGCACAAAGACAAACGGTGCCGCCGTCAGCGCCGCGAGGGCGATGGCCGCGAGCGCCCAGCGGCGCGCAGGCCGCACCGGCACGGCGTTCCCGAAATCAAAGCGGCCGGATTCCTCCGCCACCTGCCGGATCGCCGCGCGCATCAGCGCGGGAGAAATGTTCGCCGGCAAATCGTTGGTCTCAGTCAGCTCAATGACACCTTGGAGCCGGTCGCCGAGCGTCTTGAAATGCCGCTGGAGGAGCTTCGCGAGCTGCGCCGGCCCCCGCCGGTTCCACAGCCAGTGCGCCGCCCACGCGTGCGCAAACCACGCCGCCAGCGCGCCGCCGCTCAGCGTGAGGATCATCCGCGCGAGCCGCGGCGTATCGACGAAACGGTCGAAGACGAAGAGCAGCACGAAGGTGGCGAACAGTCCGACGAACCCGCCCGCGAAGGCGGCGAGCGTTTCCATTTTTCGCAGACGGGCTTCATAAGCGCGGAGCTGCGTGACCAACGAATCAGGCAAAGTGATCGAGTTCATGGCGGTGGGAGTCTATGCGGAATACGGACGGGGGAAATGATTCATTTAAGAGCGTGGCGAGGTGGGCGACCGCGGCGCGCCGGGTTCACGTCAACCCTCCGATCTTCCGCCCGACCCAGTAAAGCGTCAGCAACCCGAGCAGCGCGCCGCACCAACGTGGGTCGCACCACAGCCGGAAACGCTGCTCCTCCGGCTTCCGCTCCGGCAGCAAACTCAGCCCGCTGACCATCTGCGCCAGATCCCCCGGCCCGCCGCTCTTCCCGGCGGTCAGCGCGGCGATTTCCCGCATCACGTCGAGCTTCGCCGGCAGCCCCGTCTTTTCCAAAGTCGGCACCGTCGCCGTGAGCTGCGTCTTCAACCGCCGCCCGGCGCTTTCGCACTTCACCTCCACCTCGTACTTCCCGCCCTCGCGCGGGATGAACTGCCCGGTATGCACGCCCCATTCCGCGTTCTCCGCGGCGAGTTCGATCGTCTCGCTCGTGCCGCTCGGCGCAGTCAGCATCACCATCACTTTCCCCTCGCTGATCGGGATGCCGAGCTTGTCGAGCACCGTCGCGTTCAGCCGCACCTTGTCGCCACGCTTTGGCGTCTCTGGCGTGTAGAAAAAGCGCACGCCTTCGTCCTGTGAAAGGTGCCGTTGATGCGCCATCCACCGCACCACCTGCCCCCAAAAGCGGTAGTGGTACGTGTCCTCCACGCCCTTGCGCCAGCGCCACGCGGAGTCGGTGCCCATGTAGAGCACCTTGCCATTGCCCGCTGCGCGCGTGACGAGCAGTGGGATTCGCCCGTTCGCATTGCGGGCGGCCTCGTGGACGGCGAGCACTTCCGCGCCCGGCTTCGCTTTCACCACCGGCGCATACCAGTAGAATCCCGGCAATCCGCGCCACACCGCCTGGTTCGCGCCGGGATCGGTGGCGAGCATCGTCAGCCAGTGGTCGCGTCCGCGAAAAGTCAGTTCCAGCCGGGCTTCCGCGCCGCTGGCGAAACCGGTGCCTTTCACGTAATCCGTCTCGACCGGCACGAGGTCGCCGAGCGCGGAATCCGCGAGCGATTTCTGCCGCCCCAGCGCGCCCGGCATGAAAACCACGCCGCTCGCCTGCTGCTCGACCAAGCCCTTGATCATCGTCGCATTTTCCGGCGTGAGCATTCCGCCGCCGACGCCCACATCGCCGAGGAAAATCACGTCGTAGCTTTGCAAATCCTCGCGCTTCGCCGGGAACTCCTTGAGGTAGCCCGCGCCTTCGCCCGCGCCGATCGCCGGGTGATAGAGCACCGCGTTCATCGCCACGCCGGGATCGCGCATCAGAGCATTGCGCAGGTAGCGAAACTCCCACCGCGGCTGCGAATCGACGACCAGCACCTTGAGCGTTTCCTTCCGCACCGCGAGATGGAAGCCGCGCTCGTTGTTCGCCGAAAAAACCTCCTCGCGCTCGACGGGCACGCGCAGCGTGAAGTCGCCCTCGCCCTCCGCCTGCGGCGTGAAAACGAGCATGTCCTGCACTTGGCCCATCGGCGGCAGCGTCACCGCCTTGCTGCCCTTCGCCTCGCCCGGCCCCTGCACTGTCACCGTCGTTTTCACCTCGCGCGGCAGATGATTTTGCACGGTGAACATGACGCTGATCCGCTCGTTCACGAGCCCGTAGGTCGGCGCGAGCACGGATTGGATTTCGACATCCGGCAGATACGTCTCGCTGCCCACGCCGATCGCGAAAACCGGCACCTCACGCTGCGCCAGCGCGGTCGCGGCGGTGATCGGCGACTTGCCCAAATTCCAGTCGCCGTCGCTCAGCAGCAGCACGGCGCGCAGGTCGGAGTGCTGCTTGAGCACGCGCTCCAGCGGCGCGTTCAGGTCCGTGCCGATCTCGGTTTCCACGTCCGCTTTCGCATCGTCCGCCGGCGGCTGGGAGAAAGGCTCGAACGTCACTTGGTACTGCTTTTCCAGCGGGCCATAAAACTTCGCCTCGATCTGCTCCTTCACCCATTCCGCGCGCGACACCGTCTGCTTTTCGCCGGTCAGCACGTCCTTTGTCTCCATGCTCCCCGAGGCATCGTAGAGCACGACCACGCGCGGCTGCTCCGTCCGCTTTTTCACCACCACCCGCTCCGGTCGCAGCAGTGTGAAAGCGATGAGCACCGCGACGACGAAACGCAAAACATGCAGCGCCGTCAGCCACCCGCCATGCCCTTCCCGCCGTAGGCTGCGGAAGAAAAACCACACCGACGCCAGCACGAACGCCGCCGCCACGACGACGACCCACGGAGCCGTATTGATCTGCCAGGTGTTCGTCATGGCGTCTGCATGTTAGGCAACACGCGGGACGCGTGTGCTCCCCGGAGTCCGGCGGGACGCGTCAACCCGATCATGCCGCCACCTCCGCGGGCTGAGGTTTCATCGGCGGACGCGGCCCCGTGGAACGGGCCACGGGTTTCATCGGCAGCATCGCCTTGCTCGTGGCCAGCGCCATTTCCGCGCACATGAAGAGCATCGTGACCACGATCATCGCCGGCCAAATCTCGCTTTGCAGGCGGTCAGCTTTCAGTTCGAGCGCGCCGGCCATGACGGTGAGTTTTACGCCGCGCAGCAGTTCGGGAAGGCGCGCACGATCGGTGATTTCGGGCGCGTCTTCGGCGTCGGGACGATTCAGCGCCACGCGGCTCGCGCCGCTTTGATACACGCCAGCGTGCCAGCGCCAGTCGCGGCGCTTGTCGGTTTCGACAGCGCTCCACGTTTCCTGCGCATCGGCTGGCTTCCACTCGCCAGCGACCGCCATGCTCGGCGGTGCGAGCCGCTGGCCACCGAGAGTGACGAGACGCTGAACCATCGGCAGCAGCACGAAGCCGTCGCCCAGACTGCTCCACTCCGGCTCCGGCAGCGTGGCCGCGGCGAAGATCTGACCCGCGCCGACCTTCCGGCTGACGAGGAACGGACGGCCATCGGCAAACGTGCCCGCGACATGCGCGGCCTCGCCCGCGACAGGAAGCTGGCGGCGCGCGATCTCCAACCGGGCCAGCGCGAGCGGTGCGCCGCTGTCGGTGCGGGCGAGCGGGCCGTCGAGATCGTCCCACGCAGCGACGCGGAACGGCGCGTCCTTCGGCGCATTCTCGACGCTGCCCCAGGTCAAGCCGAGCGGCCCGGCGCCGCCTTCGCCACCGGGCGGCAGGCAGAGCAGCACGCCACCGCTCTCGACCCAGGTTTGCAACGCCTTCGCCACCGCCTCCGACGGCGCTGGCGCGGCCCAGACGATGAGCACGGTTTCCTTCCACGCGATGCTTTCCGCCCGCGCGGGCAAAAGCAGGTCGGCGGTGCGATCGGCGCGCGTCTTGTCCGGCGCGGCAGCGAAGCGCAAACGCTGCGCGGAGGCACCGTCGCCGACGATCACCGTGCGCAGCGGCAAAGGCGGGGCGTAGGCAAAATAGGCGGTGTTGTCCGCGAGGTTGTCGTCCGCGGGGAGCTCGACCTTGCCCCAGCCGGGCTCGGTTTTCGAGAGGTCAAATTTCAGATTTTGCCGCTGCACTGCGGCGGTCAGCGTCACGTCGCTCTGGCTCTTCGCGCCGTCACGGGTGACAAGCAGCGGCAGCACTCCTTTGCGCTCACCCTCGGTTTTCAACTCCAGCCCGAGACTGAGCTGCGCCTTACCCGTCTTCACATCGCGCACGCGCAATTCAGCAGCTTTCGCGGCGACGGAGACGTTGCGCCCCGGCGGCGCGGAAAGATCGAGGATGCGCACGCGCACGCTTTGCGGGAGGCCGGCGAAACGCGCGGCGATGTCCTGCCACTCGGCGCTTTCCGGTCGCCAATTGCTCGCCTGCAAATCGCTCGCGATCCACAACTCGGCGCTGCCCGGCTTGTTCTTCACGAGGTAATCGAGCGCCGTGCGGAGCATCGCGGGGAGGTCGGCGGCGGTGTCGGTCGGCTCGGCCATTTGCATCGTCGCGAGGCCCGAGGCGTCGGCGATTTCGAGCGGCTGGCGCAGCACGTTTTCAAGCAGGATGAAACGGCTGCCCGCGCTCTGTTTCGCCGCTTGCGCGAGGAGGCCGAGGGCGTGGACGCGCTTGCTTTCCGGCTGGTCGCCGCCGTGCGCCTCCATGCTCGCCGAGCGGTCGAGGAGGATGAGCACCGTCTCCGGCACGCCGCCCGCCGCCGCGCCAATCCAGCCGCCGGTGAGCGGCCGCGCCATTGCCCAGATGAGGAAAAGGATGACGAGCATCCGCGCGGCGAGCAGCAGATACTGGCGGATTTTCGCGCGGCGCGTGGCGGCGCGATTCGCTTTGAGCAAAAAGATCATCGCCGCCCAATGCACGGTCTTGTAGCGCAGCCGGTTGAGCAGATGGATGATCGGCGGCAGCAAAACCGCCGGCAGCGCCCAAAGCATCCATGGTTGGAGATAGGCCATCAGGGGAATGACGAATGACGGATCACGAATGACGAAGGAATGACGAAGCCGGAATGACGAACGGGCTTGCGACCACGCGACGGGGTTTCCCCTCTCGTCATTCCACATTCGTCATTCGTCATTCTCACCGTCCGCCTTTCCGCGACGCCCGCACGCGCTGGAGCATGAAGTTTGTCAGCACACCTTCGAACGCCTGGTCGAGATAGGTGAGATGGTAGTCCACCCGGAACTGCTGGCAGCCATGGCGCAGCGCGTCGAGGTAGTCGCGCAGAGCTTCGCCGTAGGCTTCGCGGACAACCGCGGGATCAGTGATCAGATCGGCCCCGCTTTCGAGATCGACGAAGCGGACCGGCCGGGTGAAATCGAAGTCGTATTCCTGGCGGTCGAGCAGGTGGAAGACGGCGACGTCGTGCTTGTAAAAGTGCAGGTGCTTGATGGCGTCGAGCAGCGGCGCGACCTCGGTGAAAAGATCGCTGACGATGACGACGAGAGCACGCGACCGGATGCGCTCGGCGAAGTCGTGCAGCGTCTGGACGATGTTCGATTCGCCTGCGGGCTGGGTGTTCGCGAGCATGCGGTAAAGGGCGCGCAGATGCGTGGGCGTGCGGCGCGGTGGGAGATCCATCGCTTTGTCGGCGAAGCAGGTGAGCCCCACGGCGTCGCCCTGATGCACGAGCAAATGCGCGAGCGTCCCGCCAAGCCGGCGCGCGTAGTCGAAGCGCGTGCCGCCCTCCGGCGTGCTCGTGAATTTCATCGACGCGGACGTGTCCACGACGAGGTAGCAGCGCAGGTTCGTATCGGCCTCGAACTCGCGGATGAAAAATTTGTCGGTGCGCCCAAAGACCCGCCAGTCGAGGTGCTTGATGTCGTCACCCGGCGCGTATTTCCGATACTCCGCAAACTCGACCGACGCCCCACGCGTGGCCGAGCGATGCTGGCCGGTGACGCTCCCAAGCATCGGGTTGCGCACATTGAGCATCAGCCGCGAGAGGCGGGCGATGGCACCCTGGTCGAGAAAGTCGCTGGAGTGATCCGGCTGGGCCATTTCAGACGTCGGCGTTCGGATTTAACCGCAGAGGCGCAGAGGACGCAGAGGGGCGCAGAGGTTTGAAAGAGATGAGCGCGGGATTGCTAATCCCCGTTTTTCCCTCTCTGCGCTCCTCTGCGTCCTCCGCGCCTCTGCGGTAAAAAAGAAGCGTCATTCCGCCGTCTCTTTGATCATCCTCCGGATGATCTCCACGCTGCCCACGCCTTCGCTCTCCGCGTGGAAGTTCACCAGGATGCGGTGCGCGAGCACCGGCTCGGCGACCGCGAGCACATCTTCGAGCCGCACGAGATAGCTGCCTTGCAGGACGGCGCGCGCTTTCGCCCCGAGCACGAGATACTGCACGGCGCGCGGTCCGGGGCCCCACATGACCCACTTCTTCACCCACTCCGGCGACTCGTCGCCCACCGG
Source organism: Chthoniobacterales bacterium (assembly GCA_038318725.1). Classification (GTDB taxonomy): domain Bacteria; phylum Verrucomicrobiota; class Verrucomicrobiia; order Chthoniobacterales; family Chthoniobacteraceae; genus Chthoniobacter. The sequence continues at coordinate 2,997 of JBBQCM010000031.1, read as the reverse complement.
TCGGCACTTGCGCACCAGCTTCACGATGAAGTCATAGACGTGATCCGGCACCGGCACGCGGCGCACCACGTCCTGAAATCGCAGGATGTCCGGCGCGTGCAGAATCTTGTCGAGCACCGGCGGTGCGCCGCCCGTCGTGGTTTTCGCGATTTGCAGCTCCTCTGCCGCGCTCGGGTAGCCGACATTGATGAGAAACATGAAGCGATCGAGCTGCGCCTCGGGCAGCGGATACGTGCCCTCCTGCTCGATCGGATTCTGCGTCGCGAGAACGAAGAACGGCTTTTCGAGCGTGAAGCTGTGTTTCCCCGCGTTGACCTTCTGTTCCTGCATGGCTTGGAGTAGCGCGGCCTGCGTTTTCGGCGGGGTGCGGTTGATTTCGTCGGCGAGCACGATGTTCGCGAAGATCGGTCCTTTCACAAACTCGAACGCCCGCCGCCCCGGCGTATCCGTCTCCTGCAAAATCTCCGTCCCCGTGATGTCACTCGGCATCAGGTCCGGCGTGAATTGCACGCGGTTGAAATTCAGCGACATGAGGTCCGCCAGCGAGTGGACGAGCAGCGTTTTCGCCAAGCCCGGCACGCCCATGAGCAGCGCATGGCCGCGGGCGAAAATGCACGTCAGCATCAGCTCAATGACCGCTTTCTGGCCGACGATGACTTTGCTGAGTTCCGCGGCGATTTTACCGTTCAGCTCGCGGAGTTGGTCGATGGCAATGACATCCGCTTCCTGTGCGGCTGGGGTGTTCTGGGTTTGCATAAATGGAGCGCTGTCCGGCGTTTTGATGAAAGTAAATGGGTGGAAACGCGCGGTCGGGCGCACATGACAGTGGAAGCGCGCGCAATGTTCACGGCAAAAAGCGGGGAATTATTCGGCCACCGTGGCGGCGCTTCTTTTTCCTCCGCGCCGACGGCCGACCGCCGCTCACTAATCTTCCAGCGCCAGCGCGCGTTCGATTTCCTGCAGCTTGTGCTGGGCGTTGGCGGCGTGCTTTGTCCCCGGCATGGACTCGATAATCTGCATGAGCAGGCCTCGGGCGTCGCGGGCGTTGTGCTGGTATTTCCAATAGATTTCGGCGAGGCGCGAAGTGAGGAAGGAGGCGTCCTCCGGCGTCCACTCGCGCTCGAGCGCCTGCTCCAGCACATCAGCGGCCGCCACGGGATTGCCCAAATGCTCGCACTCGATTTTCGCCACCTCACTGAGCGCAAGCGTATCGTGCGGATCTTTCTCGAAAGCTTTGAGATACTCCTGCACCGCGGCCTCGTAGTCGCCGCGGGCGATCGCGACCAAGGCGTCCGCATGCGGGGCTTTCCCAATGCTCTGGTTTGGGCTGAAGAAAAGATTCCCAATGGCATCGCCCACTGCCGGCAGGACGACCGTGACAATGAGCACGCCGGCGGCCCCGCCGATGAGGACGACTCCGCCGAAGTAGAGCACGATCTTGTTGAAATCCTGCACCTCTTTTTTCATCTCGGCCCGGGCGTCCGTGAAAAAGACGAAGGCGACCCAGCAGAGGGCGAGGACGATGAGGGCGCGGACGATTCGCATAAGAGTTGTGCCGTGAGAATAGGGAAGCCCGGCGGTTGACGGCAAGCGGCGAGGCGGAGTTTTTCAAAGTCGCAGTTCGTGATGGAAAAAGCACTTGTCAAAGCGGTGGCACCGCGCAAAGTCATCCGGCTCACGCGGGTATAGCTTAGTGGTAAAGTTCTAGTCTTCCAAACTAGCCATGCGGGTTCGATTCCCGCTACCCGCTTCATTTCTTCCACGGGCGGCCGGCGGCTCACCTTTACAGAGAACCGAACCGACTGGCTCAAGCTCCCGCCGTTTACGCCCAAAGATTCCGGTCGAGCGTGCGGTACTGGATCGCTTCGCCGACATGCTCGGCGGCGATGCTTCCGGAACCGGCCAGATCGGCGATGGTGCGCGCAACTTTCAAAATGCGGTCGTAGGCGCGGGCGCTGAAATTCAGCTCGGTCATGGCCATTTTCATCATGCCTTCGGCGGCTTCATCAAGCTGGCAGTCGCGCTTGATGAGTTGTGCGCTCATGCGGGCGTTGGTGCGCATCTTGCCATGCTGTCCAAAGCGCGCGTGCTGAATTTCGCGGGCTTTTTCCACGCGCTCGCGGATGGCAGCGGACGGTTCGCCGGGGACCTTGCTGGAGATGTCGCGGTATTGCACGGCGGGGACTTCGACGTGGATGTCGATGCGGTCGAGGAGCGGGCCGGAGATGCGGTCGCGGTAGCGCTGCACGTCGAGCGGGCTGCAGCGGCATTCGCGTTTCGGGTCGCCGAAGTAGCCGCATTTGCATGGGTTCATGGCGGCGATGAGCATGAAGTCGGCGGGAAAGGACATGGAGCCGGCGGCGCGGGAGATGGTGACGCGGGCGTCTTCGAGCGGCTGGCGCAGGACTTCGAGGGTGGTGCGGCGAAACTCGGGGAGTTCGTCGAGAAAGAGCACGCCGTTGTGCGCGACGCTGATTTCGCCGGGCGAGGGCGTGGCTCCGCCGCCGATGAGGCCGACGTCGGAGATGGTGTGATGTGGGGCGCGAAACGGGCGCGTGGCGACGAAGGAGTGGCCGGGATCGAGGAGCAGGCCGCAGATGCTGTGGATCTTCGTGGACTCGATGGCTTCTTCCAAACTCATCGGCGGGATGATGGTCGGGATGCGCTTGGCGATCATCGACTTGCCGGAGCCCGGTGGCCCGATGAAGAGCGCGTTGTGATTGCCGGCGACGGCGACCTCGATGGCGCGCTTGACGTGGTGCTGCCCGCGCACATCAGCAAAATCCACGTCGTAGTTTTGGTGCCGTGCGAAAAAATGGGTGATGTCTTCGCGCACCGGCGTAAGCGCTTTTTCGCCGGTGAGAAACTCGAAGGCTTCGCGCAGATTGCTCACGCCATAGACATCAATCCCCTCGACCATCGCGGCCTCGCGCGCGTTTTCCAGCGGGACGACCACTCCCTTTCGCCCACACCGCCGCGCCTCCAGGGCCACCGGCA
>JBBQCM010000030.1:0-59922 GCA_038318725.1 Chthoniobacterales bacterium | reverse complement strand
GACGTAGCCGGCGAGCATGGCGCGTGGGCTGCGCGGAAAGGATTTCGTAAGGTCGAGGGCGAGTGTTTTGAGGTCAGACATGGCGATGGATGGGCTTTGGTTGGGGATGCGGACGATCACTAAAACACGCGGGCGCGCTGTTTCCAATGCTTCCTCCCACACTCGCCGTGCGGGGGCCGTTCGGGCGCGAAATCAAAAACGGGCACGGCGGGCTCGCAGTCATTCCAATCCCGATGCGGGACAGGAGTTGGTTCGTTCGGCGAATCGAAAAATGCGCTCCCTTGCAGAGTTCGGCAACCAGACAACGAGATCGACACCTTCAATTTTTACGCCCGCCGTTTCGCTAATAATGCGCGCAGCATTACTCCCACAATACTTCGGAAGATTTGGCTCCGGTAGAGCACATTCAAGATCAATGCTTTGCAGCGAGACAGGAAGTGAGTCTTCCCAGAGCCATATGGCCCCGTCACTGCGAGAGTCAGCGGCCCCGGCACACGAGCCAATGGATTCACCAAACCTACGCCAAGGACTTTGCGCTCAAATTCATCTCCTGCAAAAGGATCCTCTGGTGGGATGTCCGATTCTTTCTGACGGGAGAGCATATCAAAGGCGAACGATCAACGCGTTGTCCCACACCGCTTCATTAAGCCGCCTGCGAATGCAGTGGGCGGACGGTAAGTACTTCACTGCTAGTCAGCGGTTCGATTTGCGATTCGCGGACGGTGAGGACGGCGACGGTTTCGCCGGTAGCGGTGAAGACTTCCAGGCTGTAGCCCGATTCCTGATCGGGGCGGCCGGCGTGGTGCACGACGACGGTGGCGACATCGCCTCGGCGAAGGTGATGCTCGGGCAGGTCGGTAGCGAGTGCGACGCGGGTGTAGAGTTCGTATTTCATCGGTGTGCCGGGTAGAGGGTGATGAACTTGGTTTGCTGGCTGGCTTCTTCGGTCATCCAAATGGTGACGACCGGCAATTCAGCACCATTGGGACACGAAGCGAGCCGCGAATCTGATACTTGGGGCCGTAGTCGGTAAGTTCCAGGAATTCGGCATCGAGCGGGAGCAGTTGCACGCGGATGTCGCGGCGCAACTGCTCGGCCTGTTCGGCGGCGCAACCGGCACGCGCGAGGAAGGCCGATTTATCGTCCTCGGGCCACCAGCGCAGGAGATAACTGCTGATCTTTTCCGGTGATGTGAGCATCTGCGGGAAGCTTCATGCGCTGCGGTGCAATCCAATTGCAAAAGCAGACGAAGCGTTACCGATTCGGCGGAGTCGTGCCGCCCGTGGCCGGTTGCTTCTCCCGCGGGCGCATCCGACGCGGCTGGCGCGTTGCCACGCGTGGTGTTTGGCGGGGTCGCGGGTGTATTTGTTTTGCATATTGGCGTCGAGTTCCTGCACATCCGCGGCTGCAGCAACGGGACGGATGGTTTTCGGTGCGGATCACAATCAATCATGGGGGCCTCATTCAGCTTCTTCGATACTGCGAGCCCGAAGTCATCCCGCGCCCGCGAGCCATTTCAAAACAGACTGTGAAATGGTTGGCGAGTCGAAACCCGACCATGGAAGACGATCGACGTGGCAGGTTAGGATGGGACTGGTGGAAATGAGGGAGCACGTTCGCACTTGGCAAAGCTCCGAGGGCGGCGGATTTTCCGCTCATGCCTGCCGCTGCCGATCACCTTCCAAAGATCGATCCGTTGCGCGATGCCTGTCCGGTGAAGGCCGCGATCGATGTCATTCGCGGACGCTGGAAACCATCCATCCTGAACGAGCTGCGCGGTGGGCCGAAACGCTTTTCGCAGATTCAGGGCGCATTGCCGGGGGTGACCGCGCAGACGCTGGCGATCCAGCTCCGCCAACTCGAAGCGGATGAGATCGTGACGCGGACAGTATTTCCGGAGATCCCGGCGCGGGTAGAATACGAACTCAACCCGTATGGGCGCACGCTATCGAAAGTGATGGAGGAACTGGAAGCATGGGGTGGCGAGTATTTGCAGCGGCGCCGGAAGCCGCGCGCGGGGCAGCGCTGAGGCGCGGCGTCCGGTCACTTTTTTGTGAGGCGGTCACAATCTTGGGACGAAGCAAGCTGCGACGCGGAGGGGCAGACTGGGCCCACCATGAACTCACTACTCGTCATCAACGCCAGCGCGCGGACCTCGCGCTCCATCACCCGCCACCTGACCGATCGTTTTGCCGCCGCCTGGCGGGCCCGTCCAGATGGGGAAATCATCGATCGCAACATCGGCACCGAGCCGGTGCCGCCGATCAATGAAGACTGGATTGCGTCGGCATTTTCGGATCCGACTGAACACACGCCGGCCATGCGCGCCGCGCTCGCGGTGAGCGACGCCCTGATTGACGAACTCTTCCGCGCCACCGCCGTGATCGTCGGTGTGCCGATGTATAACTTTGGCATGCCGGCGCAGCTCAAGGCCTACGTCGATCAAATCGTTCGCGTCGGACGGACTTTTGCCTTCAACGATCCGGAAGCGGCGAATCCTTATCAGCCGCTGGTGCCCTCCAAGCCGCTGGTGATCGTCACTTCCAAGGGCGCGGGTGGCTACGAGCCCGGTGGGCATTCGGCGCATCTGAACTTCCTCGAACCGCATCTCGAGACGGTCTTCTCCTTCATCGGGCTGTCGGACATTTCGTTGGTCCGGGTGGCTTTTGAAGAAGTGAAGGATGAGCGTTTTAGCCAATCGCTGCATGACGCCGAACGCACCATTGACGAGCTTTTCAGGCGCATCGCGGCGGACCACGCTCAAGACCGGCAACGCGATTTCGCGGCGCCGCTGGCGGTGTGAGCAGAAGCCGATTTCTAAAAAATGATCTTCGATGTCTTGATGACCCGAACTGGTTCCAGCCGAAGATGGACGTGCGACGCGAGGCGGTAGGACACGCTGAATCCCTACACCTCAAAATTCGACCAATATTCACCCTCCAAATAATCCCATGATCACCACTCCCGAAATCGCCCAGACCACGTCGCAGCCAACAGCCATCATTTCCATCACCGTCCCGCGCGACGAGATTCAGAACGTGATGGGGCCAGCCATTCAGGAACTCTACCAAACCATCGGCGCGCAAGGCATCGCGCCCGCAGGGCCGTGGCTGACACATCACCTGCGACGCCCGACGGATACGTTCGAATTCGAAGCGAGCGTGCCGGTCGCGTCCCCCGTCACGCCGAGTGGCCGCGTGAAGCCGGGCGAATGGCCGGCGATGAAGGTGGTGCGGACGGTTTACCAAGGGCCGTACGAAGGTCTGGGCGAGGCATGGGGAGAATTCCTCGAATGGATCGAAACCAACGGCCTCAAAACCACGGATGATCTCTGGGAATGTTACCTGGTCGGCCCCGAGACCGGCCCCGACGGCGCAAACTACCGCACGCAGCTCAATCGGCCACTACTGGTGAGTTGACGACCCGTTCAGCTCCATTCACGGGCCATAAGCACTGGCTATGTACGCCTGCATGGATTCTGGCACAATCGGATCGAACTCTCGTTCCCGGCCAAACTGCTGACTTACCGCAGAAACGCCTCGTGCAGCCCGCCGTCCACGGTGATGACCTGGCCGGTGGTTTTGCTGAGGCGTTTGCTGACGAGGAGAAAGTAGGCTTCGGCCTGGTCGGCGGGGGTGATGGGCGCTTTGGTGAGCGTCCGGTCGGCGTAGAATAGGGCGAGCTTCGTGGTCAGCGAATCGTCGGCTTCGTCGTCGGTGTAGGGGATGTTATATTTCGCGAGCGCGCCGATGACACGGGCGCGGCCAAACATCGAGCTGCCCGCCACGACGGTCGCCGGGGCGACGCCGTTTACGCGAACGAGCGGTGCCAGTTCCATCGCAAGTTCGCGGACTAGGTGATTGGCGGCGGCTTTACTCGTGTCGTAGGCGGCGCTGCCTTTTTTCGCGACGACGGCGTTCGCGCTGGTGGTGAGGACGAGCGCGCCGCGGAGACCCTGCTCCTTCCACGTCTGGAAAGCTTCGTCGGCGACGAGGTAGCTGCCGGTGACATTGACGGCGAAGGTGAAGGCCCACTTGTCGTCTGGTATATGACCGGTCGTATCGACGGGGACGAAGACGCCGGCGGTGACTTCGATCGCGTCGAAGCCGCCGTAAGCGAGGGCCACGTCGTCGAGCATGGCGCGGATGCTGGCGCGATCGGTGATATTGCAGGCAAGGCCGAGCGCCGGGCCACAGCCGGAAATGCCGGAGCCGGCGACGCCGATGCCGACGCCATATTTGTCGGTGATTTCCTTGGCGGTGGCGACTGCGGCGTCCTTGTTCATATCGACGCAGACGATGTGCGCGCCTTCTTTCACGAGCCGGTGCGCGGTTTCCTTGCCGATGCCGGAGCCGGCACCGATGACGATATGGATTTGCCGGGCGAGTTCCTTCTCGGGCGGCATGCGCTTGAGCTTGGCCTCTTCGAGCAGCCAATACTCGATGTCGAAAGCCTCCTGTTGCGGGAGCGCGATGTATTCGTCGATAGCTTCCGCGCCGCGCATCACTTCCACGGCGCAGTTGTAAAACTCGGCGGTGACGCGGGACTCGGACTTGTCCTTGCCCCACGCGATCATGCCGAAGCCGGGGATCAAAATGACCGTCGGATTCGGGTCGCGCATCGCGGGCGAGTTCGCGTGCTTGCAGCGGTTGTAGTAAGCGGCGTAATCGGCGCGATAGTTTTCGAGTCCTTTGCTGATCAGCTTCTTCAGCCCGTCGAGATCGCCGCTCGCGGGATCCCACGGCACATAGAGCGGTTTGATTTTGGTGCGGAGGAAATGATCCGGGCAGCTCGTGCCAAGTTCGGCGAGGCGCGGGGCATCGTTGGAATTGACGAAGCGGCGGATAGTGTCGTCGTCCTGGATGGTGCCGACGAAGAGCGCCTTTTGTGAAACCTGGCCGCGCAGCCACGGGAGGACTTTCGCGAACGCGGCGCAGCGCGGCGCTTCGTCGAGCGAGGTGTACTTCTGTCCGCCGAAGACGGTCTTCTCCCCGCCCTTGGCTTGGAATTTCTCCTCGATGAAAGCGGCGGCTTTCTCGATGAGCGTGAGGGTCAGCTCGTAGCATTCCTTCTCGTCGTTCGCCCAATTGATGAGCCCGTGCTGGCCCATGATGATGCCTTTCGCTTGCGGGTGATCACGACAGATTTTTTCCATCGCCAGCCCCAGCTCAAAACCGGGCCGCAGCCACGGGGTGTGGATGACCTCGTCGCCATAGATTTCCTTCGTCAGCGCGACGGAGTTTTTCGACGCGGCGACGGAGATCGCGGCGTTCGGGTGCATGTGATCGACGTGCTTGAACGGAATGAACGAGTGCAGCGGCGTGTCGATGGACGACGGGCGCGGGTTCAGGTTGAAAGTGGCGTGCGGGTACATGCCGACCATCGCGTCCTCGGCGTCGGTCTTCGGCCCGCGTGGCTCCATCGCGGCGTAGGATTTCTGCAAACTGACGAGCTTGTCCTGATAGAGCGAGGAGAAGTTTTCGCGCAGCGAAGTCCGCAGGTCGCCGCCCGAACCTTTCACCCAAAGGATCTCGACCTGTTCGCCGGTGAGCGGGTCTTTCTCCATGATCTTCGCGGAGGTGTTGCCGCCGCCGGTGTTCGTGATGCGCTGGTCAGCACCGAGGATGTTTGAGCGGTAAATGAGGCGTCCGACGGAATCAAGCGCAGCAGCTTTGGCGTCGTCCCAAGAATGGTTCACGAATTTGAAGGAGGGCATGGTTTGGAAAAATGGAGGCGTAGAGTGCGATGCGTGCGCGCACGCTCGCAAGCGCGGATTTGCCAGAACGCCGAGCGGCGGCGGAAAAAGGGGGCGTGCGAGGCGGAAAGCCCGGCTTACTTCTGCACATCGTCCGCGGTCCACATCCGGCGGTCGGCCCCGGCGGAACGAATCTCCATGCGGGCGGCGGAAACTTGGTGGAAGAAATAGGGCGTGCCGAGGCGGTCGCACATTTCACTGCTGGCGTTGAGCTGGGAACCGGCGGGGACGGGAATTTTGATTTGTTTGAGGTTGTCACCGAGCAGCGCCTTGGTGATTTCGGCGTTGCTGCCGACGGGGTTGCCACCGAGGCCGGTGCGGAAGTCGCGGAGGGCGAGTTGCACTTCCTCGATGTCCGCACGCAGCCTTTCAGCCGACGGCGGATCGGCAGCGGCGACGGCAGGGTCGTCAGCAACCGCAGGAGCAGCTCCGGGGGACGGCGGCGGAGTAAGCGGTTTCGACGGGCGGGCGGAGGCGTCACGCGATGGCATGAGCGCACCGGTGCCGGGAACCGCCGGAGGCACCGTGTTCGTCGACGGCGGAGCCGGCGCAGTCGATTCACTTTGCACAGGAGCGCCGACCTTGGCGGGAGGCGTGGAGAGCGCAGTTGCAGGCGCGGTCCTTTCCGCCCGCGGAGTGAGCGCCGGACGCGTGAGCCACAGAATCAGGAGGCAAGCAGCCACGACGACAAAGACGCCGATGAGAAGGCGCTGGAGTTTCATCGCGGAGCGGGCTGGCAAGGTCAGGCCATGAAGCCGAGGTCGGGGTTGGCGAAGTGGTCGAGATTCGGGAAGATCGAGGACATGTCGCCGGTGGTGACGCCGAACCATTTGGCGAGAGTGGCGCTGTATTGATCCACGGAGGTGGTGGGAATCCATCGACCTTCGTTGGAGCTGGGCACCGCGTCGGGACCGCTGACATTCATGACCGGGAAGGTGCCATAGGTGCGTTTGCCATTCACGGCTCCACCGATGATCAGGTGATGGCTGCCCCAGGCGTGGTCGCTGCCCTGGCTGTTAGTCCGGCAGGTCCGGCCAAAGTCACTCGCCGTGAAGGAGGTCACTTCGTTCGAGGCACCGATCTGCTCCATGGCCCGCTGGAACGCGTAAATCGCTTCGCTGATGTCGAAGAGCAGATTGGTGTGGCTGCCGAGCACGCGATCGGTTTCAGTCGCGCCGTTGTTTTGCACCTGGGCGGTATGGGTGTCATAGCCGCCGACGGAGGTGAAGAAAATCTGCCGCTTCATATCCAGACCGGCCGGTGAGTCGCTGGAAGTGCGGCGACCTGCGTGGATGAGGCGGGCGACCATTTTGAGCTGGTTGCCGATCGAGGTGTTCGGGAACGGAATGGTCCAGAAATTCGTGGGGCTGGTCGGGGCGATGGCGGCGTTGAGCAAGTCACCGGTTTCGATCGCATTCGTCGTCACGTCGGCATAGGCGGTGCGCTGCAGGTTCGGGTTGCTCATGCCGAGGATGTCCTTCACGGCCTGCAGACGTCCGCCGGTGACGTTCGAGATCGTCACCGCGCCGCTGGTGGAGACGTGGTACTGGGCGAAGACGTTGCCGACCTCGAAGGTATTGGAGCCGGCGATGGAAGTGCAGAGCGCGATTTTTGCAGCGTTGGCCGTGGGCACACCGCCCACGAGCGGATACTGCTGCGGGTGGATGAAGTCGGCGATGCGTCCACCCCAGCCGCTCTTGGGCGGCTGATCGGGGAGCGAGGTCTGCCAGTGGGTGACCTGATCGCTGTGCGAGAAAAGCTGCGGCGGCCTGGGCACGGAGTTGGCCGTGTACTGGGTGCGGGTCAACGGATGAACCAGCGGGCCGACGTTGAGGACCGACGCGAGTTTGCCTTCGTCGAAAAGCTTCCAGAATCCCCCGATGGGAGGAAGCAATTCGTAATTTGGGAGAATCCGGGAATTGCCGGCACAAACCGGGTGCATGCCGTAGCTGTGGCCGTCAGGGTTAAGCGAGTTGAGCACCTTGGCAACGGCCTCGGGAATCGCGAGGTTTTGCCGGATGGCCGCGTAGTTGGGATACTCCGTGCCGATGGGAATGATCAGGTTGTTCGAGTCATTGCCGCCCGAGAGGAAGACACAGACGAGCGCCTTGTAGCCGGAGATCGGTATGCCTTGGGCAGCGGCAGTATTGATGAAGCGCAGGTCACGCAGGGTCGTGGCCATGCTGAAGGTCCCGACAGCCGCACACGCGGCCTGTTTGAAGAAGCAGCGGCGGGAGAGGAGATGAGCGAGGTCGGTGCGTTCCATGGCGTTATTTTTGGATGGTGAAGTCGGGCGAGGTGATGAGGAGATGCACGACCGAGCGGATGCGGTCGCGGATTTGGTCGGAGTATCCCGCGGTGCCGGTCGCCGTGGCCCCGGATAGGCTGCCTAAAGCAGTGCCGCCGCTCAGGCGGTTGATCCCCACGTTGAAAGTGTTGGTGGTGGCACCCGCAACCGTGAATGTTCCGTTGATCGGCGCGGAGAAATTGCCGCCAATGACCCCGGCGATCGTCACCGTCTGGCCATTGGTCAGACCGTGGCCGTTGGCCGTGATCACACACGGCGAGGCCGTCGAGATCGCGGTGATGGTCTTCCCGTAAGCCTGCGTGATGACGTAATTGCGGATGGCATCCTTGGCATTGACGATGACGCGCGGATTGGAAACGTAGTTGTTCGTCCCGGTGCTCGGGAGCTGGCCGGCCATAAGCAACGTGTTCAACTCGTCGATGAGAGCGTTGAGGTTGTTGTTGTGCGCCCACGGCAGCCCGCCGGGTCCGATGCCCATCCAGGGTCGCAGATCGACGAAGATGTCACGTGCGCCGCTCTTGAAACTCGAGAGACCTTGCTGGCCCAAGCCGTCGTTGAAGATTCCGTTGTAGAGGAAATTGACCTGGCGGATGACCGTGGTTTCCGAGGTGATTTCAAACTCCGGCGTAATCAGACCGGCATTTCCAAGGATCCCCGGAAACTGGTAGTCGGGCAGGAAGAAGTTGAAGACGGTGGGCGAATACAGGGGCGTCTGCTGCAGGTCCGTTTCCGTCTTGTCCATATTCCAATCGCTATAGGTCACCGCGAGCGGCCCGCTGCGGGTCGCCGAGTCGGCGGCCCGCGTGAGGTTGGCGTTGCCGGTCGCGGCGGCCTGGACATTGGTGCCCAAAACAGCCACGGCCACGCCGGTTCGCGCGGCCATTTCCGCAGCGGTGATCGTGAAGGTATTCGTCGTCACCGCGGTGATCGGGTAGAGGCCGGAAACGGGGAGCAGACTGCCGGTCGAGAGGCTGACGAAGTCGATGTGCAGGTTGGTTCCCACGGTGTAGCCGTGGGCATTCGCGGTCAGGACGATGTTCAGCGAACTGCCGCTTTGCGAGTAGGTGGCGCGTTTACCCGTCGGTGCGGTGAGGACGAGATCCAGTTCGTTGTTCAGGACGTCCGCAACGGCACCCGAAGCGCTGGCCGGAACCGCCGGGGTGCCGTCGAGGTATTCAGCGAAGAGGATCTCGTTGGTTCCGTATTTGAACCCGTTGTTGCCCGAAACCACCGAGAACTTGGTGCTCGCACCGCTCTGCACGTAGGTGGCGACTTCGAGTGATCGTGTGCGGACAGTGAACGAGGTCGGCGTCGGGACCGAGACGATGGTGTAGGTGGCGTCCGCTGGCGCTCCGGCGTCGCCGGAAGTGGAGGCGTCAAAGTCGAGATAGACGGTGTTTCCCGCGGAATAGAGATGGTTCGCACCGGTGTTGACCGTGATCAGGCTGACCGACTGCGCGTAGGTGCCGCTGACCGCCGCGGGAGCAGGGAAGGCGCGGGCCAGCGCCGTGACGCGGGCCACCGGTTCGCGCTGTTTGCCGTAGCCCTGTTGACCGACACCCCCCTGAGTCAGGAACGAGGCTGAGCGGGCCTCGTAGTCGAGAAGGATGGCCTTGATTACGGCCGTCATGTCGCCGCGCACACCGCTGCCATTATTCTCAAATATCTGCACCACGCGGTAGAGATACCCGCGGCTCGGCGTGCTGGTGACGAGCCGCTGGATGAGCTGGCGGCACAGGAACGGGCCCATGTTTGGGTGATTGAAGAGCGCATCGTGAGCGGCGGCGAGTTCCAACGCGGGCAGCGCCTGGTAAGCGGGGTCGTTGTACTGGGCGGCCGTGTGGTTTTTGCTGTTGGGATCAAGTGGCTGTCCGCCGACCAGTGGGAGACCCGGCAGCACGACGTTATTGAGCAGGCGCTTTTGCCCGGTGAAGTGCAGCGTCGGCACTTCGCGCATCGGGTTGATCCAGTTTTCCGCCGCGCTGAAGCCCGTCTGCGAGGTCTGGTAGGGGCCCGTGTAAAAGTAATCCCAGCCGGTGAAGACGTGGGCAAAGCCGATGATCGCGTCCTGCTCGTAGGTTGGGATGAGTTCGCCCTTCGAGTTCAGCATCAGCGAGCCGTCCGGGTGCATGCGGTAAAGGCCGATCGAAAAGAGCTGCTCGATCTCGCGGGCGTAGTTTTCGTTCGGGATGCGGCCAGTGGAGGGATCGGGCCGGCGGTTGCGCAGCATGTCGAGGTAGCGGCCCATCGCCGGATGCAGGGTCACATCCTCCAGCAGCGTGCGGGCGTTGCCGAAAGCGTTCGCCAGCAGCATGTCGTAGTAGTCGCTGATGGTGTCAGCGCGCTCGTCGAGCGGACCGTTTTCCGAGATGACGAAGATCTCGCTGAGCGCAAAGGCGACGCGCTGGCGGAGCTGATCCGGCCCCGTCACCGAATTGCGCCACCAAGCGTTGAAGGTCAGCGCGGCGGTATAGGTCGAATTCGTCGGATCGGTCTGGTTGCGGTTGGCAAAGACGTAGGCGTAGTGCGAAGTGATCGGCTTGCTGACCTGGTTGATCTGGTTATTGATCCAGCCTGCAAAGCCCAGCGACTGGACGCTCTGGATTTCCGCTTCACTCGCGCCAAAGGTCGATTGCACGAGGAAGCGGGCGGCACCGTTGCGGTTCAGCGCGCTCTCGGAATTGCCGGCACTGCCTGGGTCGCTCCAAGTCTGCGACGGCGGCGGCGTGAAACTCTGGAAGGCGGCTTGCAGCTTGAAAAAACCTTTGATTTCACCGGCCGGGTAGAACGCCGTGTGGATGTTGATGTAGGTGTTGCCAGCCTTGATCTGGTCCCTGATCTGCGCCGTGCTAAATGGCGGGGAGGCGGCGATGTGCCAGGTGTAGGAGCCATCCGGATTTGGCGTCGCGGCATCGATGTCAAAGATGATGCTGGTATCCACCCCGGAATGAATGTGCTGAGAGAGCAGCGGGCTGGTCAGATTCGCGTGAGTGAAAATCAGGATGGCTTGCGATTCATCCGCGCTGAGCCGCAGCGAGGCTGAACCATAGCCGCTACTCACCGCCCCACCTTGCGCCGTCATCGAGGTCGCAAAGAGCGTGCTCTGGCCGTCGATCACCGCCGGCACCGCGTAGGGCGAAAGGGCGTAACCGGGAACCACTTCGCTCGGCGAGGCGACATTCGCCGGATCCGCGCCGCCTTCACCCGGCTTCAGCCAGCCGATGGACACATGTCCGTTTGCCCCGGCATCGACATGCCGCACCTCCACCGCGTAGCGATGGGCCGCCTGCAGGATGAGCAGCGGCGACTTGCCGGTGTTCACGTTGGTCCAGTCGCGGTAGCCCGTCCCCCCCGCGGTGGATGCGCGGCGGAAAAGGTTGATCGGTTCGTCGTCATCGGAAATCCACAGTTCCGCGCTGTCGCTGCCGGCGATCCAGAATTTGTAAACGCCCGTCTGCGGAGCCACGAGATACCCGCGCATCCGGGAGCCGTAGTCGCCGCCGCCGGGAGCCAGCGGACCTTCCAGCGCACTGACCAGCCCGGTGCTCGTCGGCGTCGTCGTCAGCGGCAGCGCGGACAAAGCCGCGTAGGTGCCGCTCCAGACATCCCGCGTAATCCCGCCGCCGGTTTCGATCACCGTAAGATTCAGGATGGCCGAGCCCGAGCCCTGCGCATTCGTGGCCGTGATGACAATCGGCCAAGTGCCGGCGACGGTCGGCGAGCCACTGATCAACCCGGTTGACGTGTTGATCGTCCAGCCGGGCGGCATATTAGCCGCACCGTAACTGGTCGGCGAATTCGTGGCCGTGATCTGATAGGTCGTAGCCGGGCTGCCCTTGATCAGCAGCAGCTCGAGACTGCTTAGAATCATCGGAGGCGCACTCGGAAAGAGGCGGTTTTGCGGAATGACCTGCAGCGGCTGATTGGTGCTCTGCCAGCTCAGGATGGCGGTCATCCCGCTGGAGCGCGACATGTGCTCAAAGACGACCGATGCGCGCTGGCCGGCCTGCAACTCGATGGTGCCAGAGTAAGTCCCGGCGGTCGGACTGACCCCAGGGCTGGGTGCCCAGGCGCTGAACAACAACTGCCCATTGACCCACAGGCGTCCGCCCCGCTGGACTTCACCCTGGAAGGTATAGATCTGCGAAAACTCCGGCAGCACATCGGCGGTAAAGCGGGTCACGAAATACTCGCCGTTCACCCCCGGCGCAGGCGAAGTCCCTGGAGCAGGCGTGTCCGCGATCGTGTAATTGATATCGGGATCGATCTGCGTCCGCACGGGAAGAGCGGACCCATTGGTCGAGCCGCTGGTGTTGGTGAAGACCGGAATCGTCGGTGACGTGTTGTTCCAAAACTGCGTGGTCACACCGGTGCCATTCGCCGTCGTGTAGTCGTCAATGAGCAGCGCCGCCGCAGCCGGGCTGCCCACCGTGTAGGCCGCATTTGGGCTGATCGTCAGCAGGACCGCCTCGGGAGATTCCACGATCGCGTCGGCGAGAGGGGAGATCGTCACCGTCGCGCTCTGGACGCCGAGACCCAGCGTGACCGTGCCACTGAGCGCGGCATAGTCCGTTCCCGCGACCGCGGAACCGCTCATGGTGTAATGCACGGTGATGGCGTTGAGATTGCCGCTCCGGTGGATTTGAAAAGCCCCAGTTTGGGTCGCTGGCTGACCCACGGGCGGTTCTGCCGCACTCGAATCCGCGACCGTGACCGAAACCACATTCGTCGCCCCTAAAGCCGCCGTGATCGTCGCCAGATCATTCGCGGCGCTGAGGCCGTTGCTGTAGGCATTTTTCGGATCGAATCCGAGCGTGATTTCCTCCCAGTCATTCACCCCATCGCCATCGCTATCCAAATCCTGCACCACCACCCTGTAAAAATACTGCGCCGCCCCAGCTGCCGGAATCGTCACCGTCAAAGCCTCGCCCGTGCCCGGCTTCGTCGTCCCTTCAGCCACCCAGCCGGGAGGCGAAAGCGCCGGCGATTTCTGGAGCAGATACCCTTTGCCGAGCAGCGTGGGAAAAGTGAAATGCTGTCCGTCCACATCCTGCGACATCGCCGAAATCAAGACCGTCGAATTGGCATCGTACGGGTCTGTCCCAGCGAACGCTTCCGCGGCATCCGAGAGGCCGTCTCCATCCGTGTCGGCGGTGGCCGAGAAGCCCGTCACCCCGTACTTCATCGCCCAGATATCGCTGACCCCGTCCGAATTCAGATCCACGACGACCGCAGCAGCCGGCCAGGCGGCGGCGAGCAAAAGAAGCAGGAGCAGGCAACGGCGAAAACCGGCGCGGACTGGAGAGAGGAGGTTACGCATAGCTTAGAGGTTGGTTGAGGACCCTCGATAGGGTGGTTTGGGAGCCTGGAGGGGTTAAAGGCGAAGGCTGCGTCCGGTGCGAAGGTGTCATTGAAAAGGGGGACTGGCAAGTTTGGGATAAATAATTTCATCGCCGGGGCGTCCGTTCGCAAAAGCGCGAGGCGGTAACGCAAATTTGAGCAGGATTTATTCCGCCATTCCGACTCACTTCCGGTTCAGAGCAAAGCCAACTGCGGATCCTCGCCGCCCTCGTTCGCCGGCAGTTCGATCACCTGACCAAGCCGCGCGGCGAGCCGCTGGCAGGTCCGCGGAGCGAACCCCTCGTAGTGATTGCTCGCCGCCACGAAAACCTCGCGCTTCGTCTCCGCCGCCTGCCGGATGCGCACCGCCCAGTTTTCCAAACCCGCCTCGCGCGGCCATTGCACCGTGCGATAGCGGTGCAGCTTCCCTCCGCCGGCATCGAACTTCTTTTCCAGATCACCCATCAGCCGCACATACGCGAAATCCGTCGTATCTGGCAGAAACGCGAACGGCCCCTCCGCCTGCGCCTCGACGGCGGTCGTATCGTTCCACGCCCAGGAGACGCGGTGCTCCTCCAGCAAATGCGCGACCCTCGGCATGTGCCAGCCCGCATGCCTAAACTCGATGGCGAAACGCAGCCCGCCCGGCAGCCCGCGAATGAAATCGCGCAGCGCGGCTTCATCACGTTGGGGAGTAAAAAAGGGCGGCAGTTGCACCAGCACGCACGCCAGCTTTTCGCCGAGCGGTTCGAGCGCGGTGAGGAAAGTGGAGAGCGCATCCGCCGTCCCGCGCAGCTTGTGCTCGTGGGTGATCTCACGCGACAGCTTGCAGGCAAAACGGAACTGCGGCGGCGTAACCTCGTGCCAGTGCGCGACCGCATGCGGCGTCGGCACATGATAGAAAGTCGAGTCCACCTCCACCGCCGGCAGGTGCCGCGCATAAAACTCGAGCCGTTGCACCGCCGGCAGATGCCCGGGATAAAACACGCCGCGCCAGTCGTCGAAGCTCCAGGCGCAGGTGCCGATGGGGATGTGGGCTTCGGTGCTCAAAGGTGCCTGGAACGCCTTCACTTGTCGCCGGGACGGTGTTTCACGTTCCACTTCTTCGTCGTGGACTGAGGAAAAACGGAGGTATTTTTCTTCCGGCGTCAGGGCTCGAGGCGGAGGATGCGGTCGTGGTAGCTGTCCGTGATGTAGAGCACGCCGTCGTGGACGGTGACGCCGTGGGGGCGACGAAGGAGGCCGGGGGTGCCGTCGCCGGCGACGCGAGTGAGGTGGCCGGTCTGCGGGTCGAAGCGGCGGATGAGGTGGTTCTCGGCGTCGGCGATGAGGACGGTACCGTCGGGCGCAAGGCAGAGGTGTTTGGGGCCGTTGAGGGTGGCGAGCCGGGCGTCGCCGCCGTCGCTGGCGCCCGGTTTGCCGGTGCCGGCGACCGTGCGGATTTTCCCGGCGGGATCAACGTGGCGGAGGGCATGGCCGCCGCGCTCGAGGATGTAGAAGCCGCCATCGGGGGCGATGGCAACGGCGCGGGGATCGAGAAGCGGGGCCGCTTTGGCGTCGGTGCCGTCGGTGGGCGCGGCGCGCTGGCCGTCGCCGGCGACGGTTTCGACGAAGCTGGTGGCGAGAGCGATGCGGCGGATGCGACGGTTGTCGATGTCGGCGACGTAGAGGTGCGCGGCGACGGGGTCGAGGGCAATCTGGATCATGCTGCCGAAGTCGGCCTGGGCGGCAGGGCCGCCGTCGCCGGAGAAGCCTTTTTTGCCGGTGCCGGCGAAGGTGGTGATGATGTTGGTTTTCGGGTCGATGCGACGGATGCGATAGTTCCAAGTGTCGGCGAGATAGATGGTGCCGTCGGGGGCGATGGCGAGGTTGTGGAGGCCGTTGAAGGTGGCGTCGCGCGCGGGGCCGCCGTCGCCGCTGAAGCCTTTGGCACCGGTGCCGGCGAGGACGGTGAGAGTCCCGCGCGGGTCCACGCGGAGGACGCGCTGGCCGTGCTCCATTTCGACGATGACCATGCTGCCATCCGGCGCAAACTCGACGCCGAAGGGCTCGTGGAGCGCGCACTCGGTGGCCGGAGCGTCGGCGATTTTCGCGCCGCCGCCGGCGACGACGGCAAGCTGCCCGGCGTGGAGCGGGAGGAGGGCGAGGAGGAGGGCGCTCGCAGAGAGGAGGTTCATGGAACGGACGCGGATTTCATCCCAAAAGTCCGGCGACTTCCTGCTGGACTTGGGCGATCTGGTCGAGGCGGAGCTGGGGGTCGGGGATGACGAAGACTTCGCCGGTCTTGGTGTGCTCGTAGATGCGTGTGAGTTGGCCGTCCGGGGTGCGCTGGCTTTGGACTTCCTTGAGGAGTTTTTTGCGCTCGAGAAGGACGGCGAGGAGGTAGCAGACGTTGATTTTCTGGGGCTCGGCGCCCTGCATGGTGGTGCGGAGGAGATCTTCGGCGGTTTGTTTGGCGAGAGCTTCAGGTGGGGCGGCGGCGGGGGGCTCGAAGGTGGAACGCCAGAAGGAGAATGGCGCAATGTTGTCGTTGCGGGCGGCGAAGGCGGCTTCGCTGAGATCCTCGCGGCGGTAGCCGTCTTTGTCGTGAAAAAGGAGCGTGTAGAAATACTGGCCGGCCTCGAAGGGAATGCCGGTGGCGGCGCATTGGAGGGCGCGGCTTTGGATGGACCATTCAGGAGTGAGACTCATGGGCGTTTAAAGCGAAGTCGTGGCAGTTCACGGCTGGTGGACCGGTAGTAGAGGAGGAAGAGGCCGATGACGCCGCCGACGATGGCGGGCAGAAAGGGCGCGATAAAAGGAGGGAGGCGATCGCCTTTGCCGAAGGCGAGAACGAGGTACCGGGAAAGAAGGAGCAGGACGAAGAGGACCAGCGCGGTGGCGACGCCGCCGAGGATGCCGCGGCGGTTGAAGACGATGCCGAGGGGGGCGGCGATGAGGACGACGACGAAGCAGTTCAGCGGCCAGGCATAGCGGTCAGAGAGGTTGGTGCGGGCTGGGGCGAGCAGGGCGGAGGGGAAGTCGGCGTTGTGCCCGAGGTAGCTGCGGAGTTCGGGGACGGAAAGATGGGCGGCATTGAGTTGGGAGCTGGCGATGCGCCAGGGGGTCTCCGTCCAGTCGGGGATCGGGCGGAGGCCATCGAGGAAATAGTCGGTGTTGGTGATGTCGCCCGCGGCGTCGAAATCGACGATCATACCGCGCTGGAGGGTCCAGATGCGGGTCGCGGGGTCGTAAAGGGCACGGTCGCCGTAGTATTTGCGGGTGATGCTGCCGGCCGCGTCCTGCTGGGTGATATGCACGGTACTGAGAATATCGGAACCGGGGCGAAGTTTGCGCACGTACCAGGTGCGGTTGTTCTGCCGGTCCCGGAAGACGTGACCGTTGATGTTCTCGGTGCCGCCGACTTCCCGCCCGCGCCTGATCTGCTTGATGGCGTTTTTGCGGACGCCCTCGGCATGCGGAGCGAGTTCCCAATTTAGCCAAAGGCAGACCCCCGTGGTGAGGAGGCCGACGAAGAAGAGGGGCAGCAGGACGCGAGGGACGCTGCGGCCAGCCGTGAGCATGGAGATGATCTCATTGCGCCGCGACATGCTGCTCAGCGAAAAAAGCAGCGCCAGCAGCAGCCCGATGGGGAGGGAGAGCAGGAGAGTCGCGGGAAGCTGCGTCAGGTAAAAGCCGAGGATTTGTTTGAAGGAGGCGTGGGCCTGGATGAAGTCGTTGCTGTTGTCGCTGTAGTCGAAGATCAGCCAGATGGCGATGAAGCCCGCGAGGCAGATGAGGAAAGGCTCGAGAAAATTGCGGAGGACGTAACGGTCGAGGAGCTTCATTCGCGGGAGCGGGATTGAACGGCCCGCCCACCCCTTTGCCAAGCGAAACCTCGCCCCCGGCACCCGCCCTCCGCACCCTCACGCGGGCCGCGTCACATTACACCGCCGCACTCCCGTTCTCAGTGCCCGTGGTCAGCAGCTTTCGCCATGACGCCGGAGGCGGAGCCAGACGCCCCAAGATGCCAAGCGCGAGTTTGTGCGCGGGCTTGCCGGGGCGGTGGCGCGGGGGGAGGATGGGCGGCTGATGATCTCGCTCGACCACGACAGTTCCGCGCCCGCGTTTGCCGAGAAGGTGCGGGAGATTTTCTCGCAGGCGGGGCTGCTCGCGCAGGCGAAGAATTTTGAATACCGTCCGGAGCAGCAGGAGATGGCGGTGGCGGTGGCGCGGGCGCTTTCGACGGAGACGCATCTGGTGGTGGAGGCGGGGACGGGGGTGGGAAAAAGTCTGGCGTATCTGGTGCCGGCGGTGCTCTGGGCGCTGGAGCAGAAGAAGAAGGCGGTGATCTCGACGTACACGATCAATCTGCAGGAGCAGTTGGTGTATAAAGACATCCCGATCTTGCAGAAGGTGCTGCCGGTGGAGTTTGAGGCGATGCTATGGAAGGGCCGCGGGAACTTTCTCTGCCCGCTGCGGTTGGAGCGGGCGCGGGCGCATGCGGGGGAGCTGTTCACATCGCCGGAGCAGGCGGAGCTGGGGCGCATCTGGGAGTGGGCGCAGACGACGAAGGACGGCACCCTGTCGGATTTGTCGGTGGAACCGGACGCGCATGTGTGGAGCTTGGTCTGCAGTGAGCAGCACATCTGCACGGCGAAAGGCTGCGGGACGAATCCGCGGTGTTTCTATCAGGCGGCGCGGAAGCGGTTGCTGACGGCGGATGTGGTGGTGATGAACCACACGCTCTTTTTCATGAATCTCGGCGGGCTGTCGGAGCAGGAGGAAGGGAGCGGGTATCTGTTTGCCAATGATTTCGTGATCTTCGATGAGGCCCACACGATCGAGAGCGTGGCGGCGAAGATGATCGGGCTGGGGGTGTCGCAATACGGGCTGCGCTACGCGCTGCGGCGGCTCTACAATCCGGAGACGAAGAAGGGGCTGTTTCAGGTGCATCGCAATGTGGACGGGGTGAAGGCGGTGGCGGAACTGCTTGGAGGTGTGGACGCGTTTTTCGACAAGGTGGGGACGCGGGCGGACTTCAAAAAGGGGCGCGAGTTTCGCGTGCGGCAGCCGGATTTCGTGGAGGACTCGCTGACGGCGGAACTGGCAAAAGTGCAGACGCTGGTGGTGCAGACCCTCAAGGGCATCGAGGACGAGGTGGCGAAGGCGGAGCTGCAGGATCTCGGCCGCCGGGTGCGCGATGCGCGGGCGGGCATCGCGACCTTTCTCAAGCAGGACGCGGAGGAGCATGTGTATTGGGTGGAGCGCACCGGGAAGACGCAGCAGTTCCATGCGCTGCACGCCGCGCCGGTGGACGTGGCGGCGCATCTGCGAGCGTTGCTTTTCCGCGAGGAGCACTGCTGCGTCATGACGAGCGCGACGCTGAGTGTGGGGAGCGCGGCGCTGGATTATTTCCGCACGCGGGTCGGGGCGGAGGAGGTGGAGGCGCGGCAGATCGGGAGCCCCTTCGATTACGAGCGGCAAATGCGGCTCTACATCACCCGCAAAATGCCTGACCCGCGCGACGCTGGCTACGAGGCGGCGCTGGCGGAGCGCATCGAGCATTTTGTGCAGATGACGAAGGGGCGCGCGTTCGTCCTTTTCACGAGCTACAAGACGATGAGCGCGCTGGCCTCCGCGTTACGCGAGCGGCTGGACGATCTCGATTATAAGCTGCTCGTGCAAGGCGAGGGCCTGCCGCGGCACCGGCTGCTGGCGGAGTTCAAGAAAAATGACCGACATGTGCTCTTCGGGACGGAGAGTTTCTGGAGTGGCGTGGATGTGCCGGGCGAGGCGCTGTCGAATGTCATCATCACGCGGCTGCCCTTCGCCGTGCCGGATCATCCGCTGATCGAGGCGCGGCTGGAAGTGATTGAGGCACAGGGCGGCGACCCCTTCGCGGAGTATTCGCTGCCCGAGGCGATCCTAAAACTGCGCCAGGGCGTCGGGCGGCTCATCCGCACGCAGCAGGACAGCGGCATCGTCGTCATCCTCGATCCGCGCGTGCTGACGAAGGGCTACGGCTCGGCATTTCTCAAGGCGCTGCCGAAGTGCCCGGTGGAGATTGTCTGAACCGGATTCCATTTTCCCCATGAACTCACTGCGATTCGGCTGCCGTGCGCTCGCGACCTTCGCCTGCCTCGTCGCGTCCGACCTGCCCGCCAGTGAAAAGCGTGACACCGCGCTCATCGAGGACTTGCTCAAGCTGCCGGCCCCACCGCCGGACTGGCGGGAACAGCTCTCCCGGGCCGCGCCGCCGGGCGAGGCACCGACGCCCCCGGATGCTCCGCTCGAGACTCTCGTTGAATTCTGGCAACTCGCGCCCGCCGGGCCTGCGCCGGAGCGGCGCGTGCAGACGCGTTTGCTGGAATCATGCGAAGCGCATCCCGAACAGCTCGTTCCTTTGCTGCGCTGGTTTCCGACGGATGCGCCGGATTTTCACGACCGTGTGAAGGCGATTTTCGACAAACTCGAAGCGGGTCTCGCCGCCGAGCCGCGGTGGTCGGACATCCTCAGTCCGGCGTTCGACTGGTTGATGTTCAACAGCCGCCATTTTCGCGGTGAATTGATCGAGAACACGCGGGAGACATTCTCGGACAACGACGGCAATACCCTCGCCCGCCATGTGCTCACGCTCGCGCGCCTCGACCGGGCCGCAACGGAGAAGCTGCTGCTTTCGCTCGCGGAGGACAAGGACCGCTTCACGCACACGGCGGCGCTCGTGTGGTTGCACTCCATTTATTCCGCGAGCGACGATGCGCGACTGGTCGGATGGCGGACGGATCTGCAACGGATCGCGGCCGACGTATCGGCACCCGCGCGGGCGCGAGATTACGCGATCGTGGGTCTGATGCGCTCGCGCTGGCCGGGACAGGAAGACTGGTACCTTGGGTTGTTTCGCGATGCCTCGCTGGGTGGATTGCCCGATGGCGCGACGGTCTTTTCGCCGCTGTGCGCGGTCGCGAATGACGACCCAGATCGTTGGATTCCGAAAATCGGCCGCTGATCGGCGGCGCAAATCGGGCCGCGCACAACAATGCGGCACGTTGTCTAATCATGGAACGGGCCGATGCGCTGCGCCCGCTGCTGCCCTGGCTCAGCGATGCAAAATGGACGGACATCGCGGACGAGGCTTCACGCCGGCGAGTCGTCTATAATCTCGCCAAAATGGATCTCCGCGAGAGCGTGCCGGGCTTGGTGCGGATGCTGGAGCAAGACAACGAATTCTTCATGGTGGCCGCTGCGGATGCGCTCAAGCATTACGGCGCAAAGGAGGCTGGGCCTGCGTTGCGGAAGGCGCTAACCCGCAAGATGGAAGACTACAATCGCCGGACGATACTCCAGGCAGCGCTCTCACTCGGCGGATTTTCGACCGGGGAAATGGCGCAAGCCCTTGAGGCCTATGCCGCCCAAAGCTCAACCGCGAAAGGGCGCGAGGAATTCTACGGACAGGCGAGCATGAAACTCGATCCGCAAGTCCGCCTCGGTAAGGAATTGTCGGGGATGCCATCGGCCAACGACGAACTCGTCGCCCGTCTGGTGCGCCGAAGCCACGAGATCGCCAAGCTACGACCGGCCATCGCCGAGCAACTGCAAATCATCATCGCCAAATGGCCGGGCGCGGTTTCGGCAGCGGCGATTGCCGTGCATTTGCAGGTCGGCGATTTCGCCACACCGTGGCTGACCGCCGTGCTGGCACGACGGAAGGACCTCGCCCCCGAGATCGCGAAGATCGATGGTCTGCAAGGCGTGGCCCGCGGCGTGCAGGCGGCGATCAGCAGCGAGGAAAAGCAGACCCGCGCGGTGCTCCGGGGCGACGGTCTCGCGGCCAAGTGCGGTCTGCTCGCCTGCGCCCGGCTGGCGCGAGTCGCGCTGCCGCTCGCAACGGTGGAGCCTTTGTTGGATTCCGCGAATGCCCGCCTCGCCCACGCCGCTTCGCTCTACCTCGTGAGCGAGGACAGCCCCGCCGCGCGCGCCGCGGTGCTGCGGCGTCACCCCGGCGAAGCGCTCGTCCTCGGCTCCAGCGACTTTTTTGGCGCTCAGGACCCGCTCGCCAAATCGCTGGATTTGCTACACTCGCTCGTCCTGCGCGCCGATGGACCGCGGGAAGTTTTCGCGCTGCTCACCTTCGGCACTTGGGGAGACGACGGCCAGCGGCTGGTGCTCGTTTACGCCGACAAGACGGTGCTCCGCTGCCTCGACGGCGGCGGACGCATGCGCGAGCGCCTCCTCGCGCCGGAAGAGTTGGAGAAGCTGCGTGCCTGGATCACCAAGCATTAAGCCGACGATCTGTCGCCTTTCGACGAGGGCACAGCAGACGGTCTGCAATGTGAGTATGTGCATGTCACCCGCGATGGCGGGCGGAGCGTATTCATGAACAATCCGCCCGGAGGAAACCAGAACTTTTCTCGAGTTGAAATCAGCGGTCGTGCGAAGGGTCCCGACCCGCGCATTTACGGCCGACTCGTGGAGCAGTTCACCGCCCTCAGCAGCGCGCCGATAGACGTGAGCTATGAGACGCTCCGCGAGCTGCCGGGCTTTCGCGTCCTCCACACTCGCGAGCAGGGCCAGGCCACGGCGCTGGCTTTCGAAAGGGGGGAACTGCTCGTCCAAACGCGGTCGGCCGATAACACCGAAACTTGGCAGGTGCTCGACGAGCACGGCTTGCGCGCGGAGAAGGCCGAACCGCCCGCGCTTGTCCGCCGCGATCCCGAAATCGAGCGTTGGCCCGTATTTTCCGTGGAGGATCGTTGGATCGCCCGGCCCGGAACGGGCCCTCTCGCCGGGCGGCGCGTCTGGCCAGGGACGAGGAGAAAAGACGATTTGCGCGGCCTCTGGATCGCGTCCGACGAGACCGAGCCCGAATTGCTCGCACGCGGGCTTTTCGCTCAGTCGGTCGTGACGCCGGATGGTGAATGGCTGGTGGTCGCAAAAGCGGGTGGCACCGACTGGTGTTTCCCGAACGGAGTCGTCCGCATTCATATCGCGGATCGGCGCGAGGAGGCGGTGGGTCTTCCCGCGGCGGACAATTTCAACCCAGTCGCGTGGCTCCCAGCGCAGAGGAAAGTCCTTCTTTATCGCGCCAAGGATGGGGTCGGTCGGGACGGAGAAAAGCCCGTCGGCCCTCGGAAGCCGGAGTTTCATCTGCTCGATCCAGCGACCGGACAACTTACCAAAGTGACCGGTGAGTTCCGGGCTCTTTTTCAAGAGTCGTGGCGAGGCCTGCAACCGGCAGGCGAAGCAGGCAAAGTGTGGGTCGCCTTGCCGTCGGCACCTGACGAAGCGCCGGGGACGATCGTGGCGCGCTACGACACCCGCAGATTTTCACTTCTTCCGAGGTTGAAAATTCCCGGCGTCACGTTTTCGAGCCCCGACATGTGGGTTGATGAGCCTGATCACTCGATGGTCTTTATCGTCAACGGCGACGTGCTCCGCCTCTCTCTGCCACGCTAGCTTACGCGTCTGGGGAAGAACTGCGGGCTGAGTGCCCAGTGGAAGTCGTTTAGAAATCACCAGTTCTCCGGCCCGACTGGCGAAGTTTTTGCACAACGACGTTCCAAGGTGTCGTCAATTGACCGGCGTCCGCGAACGATTCTCCGAAAAAGATCCTGCGGGAAAAATATCTCCTCCTTCACCGTCCCGGCGTTTCTCAGAGGAAAACGGTGCGCGACAACCCTCCACGCAAAGTGTTCACAAAAAGTTATTGAGCAATGGCAGAGGGCTTGCTAAGAACGCGCCGTCGGTGCAAACCTGCGCTAAAACCAACCAAGAAAACCAACCAAGAAAACCAACTAGAAAGACCCATACATGACCAAATACAGCCTCGCAGCCGCCTGCACGCTCACCCTGGCCCTCGCCTCGACAAGCCTCGCCGGCACTGCCGCTCCCGCAAAAGAATCCAAAGTCGTCCAGGAAATCGTCAAGGAATCCTGCATCACCGGCGACATCGGCCTCGGCGTCGTCAGCGAATACATTTCCCGCGGCGTGGTGAATGAAAACCAGGGCTTCATCGCCCAGCCTTACCTCGACCTCTACTTCAAGCTCTACGAGGGCGAAGGCTTCCTCAACAAGGTTTCCCTCAACCTCGGCCTCTGGTCGAGCATCCACTCCAACCACACCTTCGCGAGCCCCGGCACCGCCCTGCCCGCCTGGTATGAGTTCGACTGGATGCCCGGCATGACCTTCACCTTCGCGAAAAACTTCGCGCTGACCCTGACCTGGCTCGACTTCGACTTCGTCAGCAGCGGCGGTCGCGCGGGCAACCTCCTCGGCAATCTCTCCTATGACGACACCGACCTCCTCGGTGCCTTCGCGCTCCACCCGCATGTCGGCGTGATGAAGACCTTCATCGGCAATGGGGTCGGCGTGCCTAACAGCTCGCAGGGCTGGTACTACGAGGTCGGCCTCGCTCCCGGCTTCACCGTCGGCAAGGGCGGCAGCTATCCCGTGGCCTTCACCTTCTCGCTCACCGTCGGCCTCGGACCTGAGACCTACGACGGCGAAGACTATGGCTTCTTCTCCGCCGGCGTGAACGTTTCCGTTCCGCTCGCCTTCGTTCCGTCCTGCTACGGTGCCTGGACCGTTTCGGCCGGCTTCACCTACTGGAATCTCGGCGACAACGCCGCGCACGCTTCCGCTCCGGCCCTTACCAATGGCTCGAACGACCAGTATGTGTTCTCCGGTTCGCTCGGCCTGACGTTCTAAGTCAGTCCAGTCTGCGGTTTTCTCTTGCGGCTCCGCCGGGTCCACGCGACCCGGCGGAGTCCGCGGAGCCCGGAGAGGCTCCGAAACTCGGTTCTTTCAGTTCGTTTTATCAGCCTGTCGTGCAGGCTGGTCACTTCCATCGTCCGACCGGCGTTTCCCTCCCAAGTTTCACGCTGTCCGGGCTCCCCTGTTTGGTGCTTCTCCTCCCGAGATCAGTGCAGTCAACCACCACCACACCAAACAACATGCAAATCCTCAAGTCACTCGGCTTGGCTGTCCTCACCGGCGCCATTGCCCTCACCTCCACAGCCCGCGCGGCGGACGACACGGTCAAAGTCGGCGTGCTCCATTCCCTCAGCGGCACCATGGCCATCTCGGAGACCTCGCTCCGCGATGTCCTCCTTTTCACCTTCGACGAGATCAACAAGTCGGGCGGTGTCCTGGGCAAAAAGATCGAGCCCGTCATCGTCGATGGCGCCTCAAACTGGCCGCTCTTCGCCGAGAAAGCCAAGCAGCTTCTCGAAGAAGACAAAGTCGCCGTCACCTTCGGTTGCTGGACCAGCGTCTCCCGCAAGTCCGTCCTGCCTGTGTTCGAAAAAGACAACGGACTCCTCTTTTACCCCGTCCAGTATGAGGGCGAAGAGCTGTCCAAGAACATCTTCTACACCGCCGAAGCCGTCGGCCAGCAGGCCACGCCCGCGGTGGACTATCTGCTCGGCGAGATGAAGAAGAAGAAGTTCTACCTCCTCGGTAGCGACTACGTTTATCCGCAGACCACGAACCTCGTTCTGCTCGAGTATCTCCTTTCCAAAGGCGTGCCGCTCGAAAACATCGGTGGCGGCTTCAAGAAGGAAGGCGACAAAATCGTCTCCGCCGGCAAATACACGCCCTTCGGCCACACCGACTACCAGCAGATCGTCGCGGAGATCAAACAGTTCGCCGCCGGTGGCAAAGCCTGCGTCATCAGCACCCTGAACGGCGACACCAACGTCCCCTTCTTCAAGGAATACGCCGCCGCCGGCCTCACCGCCGAAACCTGCCCGGTCGTCAGCTTCTCCATCTCCGAAGATGAGTTTCGCGGCCTGCCCGCCAAACAGCTCGTCGGTCAGCTCGGTTGCTGGACCTACTTCCAGAGCATCAAGTCCCCGGCCAACAAGAAGTTCCTCGCCGAGTGGGACACCTGGCTCAAGGGCACCAAGGCGGATGGCGTGAAGAAAGAAGGCCGCGTGATGTGCTCGCCGATGGTCCTCAGCTACAATGGCGTCCATCTTTGGAAGCAAGCCGTGGAAAAAGCCAAGTCCTTTGACGTTGAGAAAGTCGTCGCCGAACTCGAAAAAGGCATCAGCTTCGACGGCCCCGCCGGCAAAGTGACCAGCCAGAAGAACCATCACCTGACCAAGAACGTCTATATCGGCGAAACCAAGGCCGACGGACAGTTCAAGATTCTCAAGGAATACAAGGACGTCTTCGGCGAGCCCTTCCTCAAGGGCACCTTTAAGGCCGTCGCCGCCAAGTAACCGGCCCAAATTTGTTCTGGGTTGAGGGGGGCGGGTTCCGACCGGTTATCGGGCCCGCCCCTCTTTTTTTGCGGTAAAATCACGCGCTTCCTGCATGCACGCCATCCTTTCTCAACTCCGGCGCGGCCTCGCCGCAACCCTGCTCATCCTCCTGGCGATCCCGCTGCACGCGGCGGACACGGCTCGGCAGACGATCGCCAAAGCCATCCTCGAAGAGGACGGCGACAAAAAGACCGCGCTCGTCCAGAGCCTCGCCGGGCAGGACGATGCCGCGGTCAAACCCCTCCTCTCCGCGTGGAAAGAGGACATTATCGTGCTCTACAAACCGGAGGGCAGCGAAACGAAAATCCCCGCCGTCCTCACCGGCGAGAAAGGCGCCGATGACAAACAGTTGGCGAGCCGCGTCGATGACGGCACCCCGCTCAAAGACGCCGCCGGCAAACCGCTCCACCTCGCCGCCGCCGATTTCGACACCGCGGAGCACGACTCCGCCCTGCGCGCCACGATGAAGAGCGTACTCGATCTCCTAGATCTCACCTCGCCCGTCAAAACCGTCCGCCTCCAAGCCATCTCCACCTTCGGCATGGCCCAGGAGCCCGAGAAGCTCCCCCTGCTCAGCTCCCAGCTTTCCAAAAAGACCGACGCCCTCACCACCCGCGCCCTGCGCGAAGCCATCGCCCTCATCCAGCTCAAAGACCCCGCTCCCGAAGTCCAGACCACCGCCGTCAAACAACTCGGCGCGATGGGTTCCATCCCCAGCCGCGACTTCCTCAAAGCGCTCCACGACGACCCCGCCACCAAACCCGCCGTAGTCCAAGCCTGCACCGCCGCCCTCCAGGACATCGCCAGCCACCTCCAGCGCGTGAATGTCGTCGGAGCCGCCTTTCGCGGTTTGAGCAAAGGCTCCATTCTCCTCGTCGCCGCCATCGGCCTTGCCATCACCTTCGGCCTCATGGGCGTAATCAATATGGCCCACGGCGAACTCATCGTCGTCGGAGCCTACACCACCTACCTCGTCCAGTGCCTCTTCGGCGACGGCCTCGAATTTTCCCCTTTCGGCCTCCACATCAAACTCCCCGGCCTGCACCAGCAGGGAGCCGCGCTCGATCTCTATTTCATCTGCGCCATCCCGCTCAGCTTCCTCGCTGCGGCGGGCGTCGGCATCCTTTTGGAAAGAGGCGTCATCCGCTTCCTTTACCGCCGTCCTTTGGAAAGCCTCCTCGCCACTTGGGGCGTCTCGCTCGTGCTCCAACAAATCTTCCGCCTCATCTTTGGCGCGAATAACGTGCAGGTCTATTCGCCGAGCTTCCTCAGTGGCAACTGGACGGTCAACGACGTCATCCTCGGCTGGAACCGCGTCTTCGTCATCGGTTTCGCCGTCCTCATCATCGTCGGCACCCACCTCGCGCTGACCAGAACGCCGCTCGGCCTGCTCATACGCGCGGTCATGCAAAACCGGCAGATGGCTGCCTGCATGGGCGTCCGCACCGAGCGGGTGAACATGCTCACCTTCGGTTTCGGCAGCGGACTCGCCGGACTGGCCGGAGCCTTCCTCTCTCAGATCGGCAACGTCGGCCCCTCGCTCGGCCAGGATTACATCGTCGATGCATTTATGACCGTGGTCGTCGGAGGCGTCGGCAACATCATGGGCACCGTCGTCAGCGCGCTTTCCATCGGCGTGCTCGACCAGTCCTTGCAGCAAATCCTGCTCAACCCCGTGCTCGGCAAAATCCTCGTGCTCCTCGGCATCATCCTCTTCCTCCAGTGGCGGCCCGCCGGACTGTTCGTCACCAAGTCACGCAGCCTCGAAGGATAAGCCGCTCCCACCTATGAAGCGCAACATCTCCAAAACCGAACTCACCATCGGGGCGCTCCTCGCCATCCTGCTCATCTTCGTGCTCCCGGCGCTGAACGCTGCGGGTGTGGTTAGCAACTTCACCCTGAATCTTTGGGGCAAGTATCTCTGCTACGGCGTGCTCGCCATTTCCGTGGATATTCTGTGGGGTTACACCGGTCTGCTCAGCCTCGGGCAGGCGCTCTTTTTCTCCCTCGGCGGCTACATGCTGGGCATGCACCTCATGCTCCAGATCGGCAAGCTCGGGCAATGGTACCTTTCGGGGAACAACCCGAACTTACTCCCCGACTTCATGATCATGCTCGGGCGGCATGATGAGGTGCCCGTTTTCTGGAAACCGTTTTACAGCGCGGCCTTTGCCGGCCTAGCCGTGGTGGCGATCCCCGGACTGCTTGCACTGGTCTTTGGCTTCTTCGCCTTCCGTTCTCGGATCAAAGGCGTCTATTTCTCCATCCTCACCCAGGCTCTAACCTACGGCGCTTACATCTACCTGCTGCAAAACGACGTCTTCATGGGCGGCAACAACGGCTTCACCGATTTCAAGTTTCTCCTCGGTGCCGATCTCCGCAGTCCCGGCACCCAGCGGATGATTTACATCACCACCGCGCTGCTCATGGTCGGGGTCTATATCTTTTGCCGCTGGCTCACGACGACTAAGTTCGGCCTCGTCCAGCGGGCCATCCGCGACAGCGAAACACGGGTACTTTTCTCCGGCTACGCCGCCGCCAATTACAAGCTCTTCGTCTTCGTCCTCGCGGCGCTCATCGCCAGCACGGCCGGGGCGCTGTATGTGCCGCAGGTCGGCATCATCAATCCGAGCGAACTCTCGACCGACAAATCGCTCGAAGCCGTGGTCTGGTGCGCCGTCGGCGGACGCGGAACCCTTATCGGCCCCATCGTCGGCGCGATCAGCGTCAACGCGCTCAAGAGTTGGGCCACGCGCGCCTACCCCGATCTCTGGCTCATCATCCTTGGCACCATGTTCATGCTCGTCGTGCTCTTCCTTCCCGGCGGCATCGTCGGGCTGCCGAAGCAGTTGAAAGGTTATTTTAAAAGGAAGGAAGGCGGGCTGGATGAGTTGAAACAAATCCCGGCCACGGCCGGCGAGCCGGCTTCTGCCCTGCCATCGAATCCCGGCAATCCCATTTAAAAAAGCCGCTCCTTTCTCATGCTGATCGAATCTCCACTCACACCCCGCCCATTTCTCCTCGCCGCCGAGGGGCTGAACAAGCAGTTCAGCGGCTTCAAGGCGATCACCAACCTGAGCTTCTATCTCGACGAAGGCGAACTGCGCACCGTCATCGGACCGAACGGCGCGGGGAAAACGACCTTCCTCGACCTCATCACCGGCCGCACCAAGCCCGACACCGGCAGCCTCGTCTTCGGGCAGCAGCACGAGCTTTCGCGGATGAGCGAATATGAAATCTACCGGCTCGGCATCGGGCGGAAATTCCAGACGCCGACGGTCTATACAGACCACTCGGTTCTCGAAAACCTCATCCTCTCCCTGGAAGGCAGCCGCGGAGTCTGGCACAGCCTTTTCCACAAACCAACCAGCACCGAGCGCGACCGGATGCACGACATCCTCAAGACCATCAACCTCGCCGACAAAGCGGAATGGAAAGCCGGAGCCCTCGCCCACGGGCAGAAGCAGTGGCTCGAAATTGGCATGCTCCTCGCCCAAAACGCGCGCCTGCTCCTCGTCGATGAACCCGCCGCCGGCATGACCGACCTCGAGACGCACAAGACCGGCGAACTCCTCCTCTCGCTCGCCGGCAAGCACACCATCGTCGTCATCGAGCACGACATGGTCTTCGTCCGCCAGATCGCGACCGGGCGGAAAGTGACCGTCCTCCACCAAGGCACCGTGCTCTGCGAAGGGCCGGTCGATGAGGTGCAAAGCAACGAACGCGTGAAGGAAGTCTATCTCGGCCGCAAAGCCGCCCATTAACCCATGCTTACCGTCAAAAATCTCGAAGTATCCATCGGCGGCAGCCGCATTCTCCGCGGAGTGAATCTGGACGTGCCCGACAACGCCGTGACCTGCCTCATGGGGCGCAACGGCGTCGGCAAAACGACCACCCTAAAAAGCATCGTCGGGCTGATGAAACCGAATGCCGGCGAGATCGCGCTCAACGGGGAAAAATTCAACGGCTTCAACCCCGAAACCCGCTCCCGCAAAGGACTCGGCTTCGTCCCCCAGGGACGCGACATCTTCCCGCAGCTCACCGTCCAGGAGAACCTGCATATCGGGGCCATCGCCCACAGCAAAAACAACAAGACCGAAGTCGAGCGCATCTTCACCCTTTTCCCGATCCTCAAAGACTTCCTCCCGCGCAAAGGCGGGATGCTCTCCGGCGGCCAGCAGCAGCAGCTCGCCATCGCCCGCGCCCTGCTGACGGAGCCGAAGGTGCTGATCCTCGACGAGCCCACTGAAGGCATCCAGCCGAACATCATCGACCAGATCGGCGACACCATCAAAATGCTCCGCAAGGAAGGCAGGATGAGCATCCTCCTCGTCGAGCAGTACCTGGATTTCTGCAAAGAGTTGGCGGACACCTTTGCGATCATGGATCGCGGGACGGTCGTCGTCGCCGGCCCCATCGCCGCGCTGAGCGACGAGGTGGTAAAAAAATATCTGACGGTGTAGTCCCGAAGGCTGCGTTTTACGTGGCCGGCAAATTTTTTAAAAAAGTCCGCTAATTTTCGAGCCTTGCGCTGTTTTCTGCTGTAGGCATAGCCGCAATCACACACCTCCTATGAACACCGATCCATCCTGCTCCTGCTCCGACAAGTATCGCCGCGAACATTCCGTGACGCTCGATAACCTGATCTTCACCCGCCGGCAATTCCTTGAGCGCACCGGCATGGGCATGGGCGCGCTGAGCCTCGCGAGCATCCTCGGCACGAACCTCAACGCCGGCGCCGCGCCGACCGGTGCCTCGCTCAATCCGCTGGCCGCGCACAAGCCGCACTTTCCGGCAAAGGCCAAGGCGGTGATCCATATTTTCGCCGAAGGCGGCCCGTCGCAGGTCGATACATGGGATCCGAAGCCGGAACTGACGAAGTATGACGGCAAGTCGATCCCGGGACATGACGGTTTGGCGCTCGGGTCGCCGTTCACCTTCACGCCGATGGGCAAGTCCGGCATCCCCGTGAGTTCCGCTTTCCCGAAACTCGGCGAATGCGTGGACGACATGGCGATCGTCCGCTCGTTGTGGACGGACATCCCGGCGCATGAGGTCGCGCAGCGCTTTATGAACACGGGTTCGCTGCAACTGCCGAAGCCGTCGATGGGCTCGTGGGTAGTCTATGGACTCGGCACGGAGAATCAGAACATGCCGGGGTTCGTCACGCTCGGCGGCAAGCCGGAGTGGCGCCAGGCGTCGTTCCTGCCGGGCATCTTCCAAGGCTGCAATGTGAACTATAGTTCGAAGATGAAGCTCGACGAGGTGCTGCTGAACATCAGCAATCAGTTCACGCTTCCTGACCGGCAGCGCCGACAGCTGGATCTGGTGCATCAGCTCAATGACATGCACTCACAGGCGCTGCAAAAGGACGCGCAACTGGAGGCGCGCATTGAGGCCTTCGAGATGGCTTTCAAGATGCAGACCGAGGCGACCGAAGCTTTTGACATCAACAAGGAGCCGCAAGCCATGCGCGACCTCTACGGCACGAGCGAGCTTGGCTCGAAGATGCTCGTCGCCCGCCGGCTTGTGGAGCGCGGCGTGCGCTTCGTGCAGGTCAGTGCCGGTGGTTGGGATCATCACAACAAGCTCCGCGAGTCGCTTGCCCGCCAGGCCGGCGTGATCGATGGCCCGGCGGCGGCACTGCTCAAGGATCTCAAGCAGCGAGGGCTGCTCGACTCCACACTGGTCATCTGGGGCGGCGAGTTTGGTCGCACCGTGGTGCGCGACCGGAACGGCAACGAAGACCCCGGCCGCGATCACAATGGCCGCGCGATGTGCGCGTGGATGGCCGGCGGCGGCGTGAAAGGCGGCGTGACTTACGGCGCGACCGACGAATTCGGTGCGCGTGCTGCGGAGAACAAGGTCCACATCCACGATCTCCACGCGACGATCATGGCGCTGCTCGGCTTTGACCACACGAAGCTGACCTATCGCTACAATGGCCGCGACTTCCGCTTCACGGACAATTTCGGCAACGTCGTCAAAGACATCATCGCCTAAACCGCCATGCGCTCCCGCTCCCTCCTCCTCGCCGCGCTCGCGACCGCGGGCGCTCCCGTCTTCGGGGCCGCCACGGCGGAACCGACCAAAGAACAGTCCACGTTTTTCGAAAGCAAGATCCGCCCGATCCTCGCGGACAATTGCTACAAGTGCCACAGCCTCGAAAAGGGCAAGTCCAAGGGGGGGTTGACACTCGACACCAAAGCCGGCCTGCTCAAAGGCGGGGAGGTCGGCCCGGCGGTAATTCCCGGCAAGCCCGACGAGAGCCCGCTGATCAAGGCGGTGAGCTATCACGACAAGGATTTGCAAATGCCGCCGACCAAAGACGGCGGCGGGAAGCTGCCGGATAGCGCCATTGCCTCGCTCACCGAATGGGTGAAAATGGGTGCGCCCGATCCGCGCAAGGATGACGTCAGAACCAAGCTTACGGGGCTGACCGAAGCGGCCCGTAAACATTGGGCGTATCAACCCATCACCAAACCCGCGCAGCCCGCGGTCAAGAATGCGGGTTGGTGCCGCACTGCGGTGGACTCCTTCATTCTCGCGAAGATCGAGGATAAGGGGATGCTCCCCATGCCGGACGCCAGCAACGAAACGCTGCTCCGCCGCGCCACCTACGACCTGACCGGCCTGCCTCCGACGCCTCAGGAGATCACGGATTTCACCAGCGACAGCTCGCCGCAGGCTTACGTCAAAGTAATTGAGCGCCTCCTCGCTTCGCCCGCCTACGGCGAACGCTGGGGTCGTTACTGGCTGGATACCGCGCGCTACGCCGACACCATCGGCGGCGACCGTAACAACCGGAAGATCGACTACCGCTTCCCCTACGCTTGGACGTATCGCGACTACGTCATTGACGCCTTCAACGAGGACAAGCCTTACGACCAGTTCATTACCGAGCAGCTAGCGGCCGACAAAATCCCCGGCGTTACCCCTGACGATCCACGGTTGGCCGCCCTCGGCTTTCTCACCGTCGGCGAACGGTTCAATAACAACAATGATGTGATCAATGACCGCATCGACACCGTGACCAAAGGATTCCTCGGGCTGACCGTTGCCTGCGCCCGCTGCCACGATCACAAATTCGATCCGATCCCGACCAAGGATTATTACGCGATGCACGGCATTTTCGCGAGCACCCTCGAACCGACCGAGAAGCCCATCATCGGAATGCCACCGCTTGATCAGCTCACCGATTACCACACCAAACTCGCCGCGCTGGAGCAAGAAAACCGCGAGATCTATTACCGCATCCTCGGCGAGCAAACGTCCAAGTTTCGCTCCAACCCAATTGCCTACCTCATGGCCGGCAAGCGCAAGAAGGACAAGCAGACTGAGGAGGAGCAGAAAGCCCGTTTCGCGCTCATCGCCGAATTCAAGCTCGACACCGAGATTCTTCAGGAAGTCACTCGCAACGTGCGCTCGAACGATCCCATATTCGCGCCATTCCGCGCGATGATGGAAATCGACTCTGCAGACTTCGCCGGCCGTGCGCAGGAAATCATCACGGAATTCTCCGTCGTCGGCAAAGGTCAGAAGCGTGTCGCTTTGAATCCGCTCGTCCTCGCTGCCTTCAAGGACGCCAAGCCGCAGTCCATTGAGGACGTGGGCGCGATTTACAAGAAGCTCTTCGCCAGTCTGGAACCACGGGCGAAAGAGTTCTTCGGGGCGGCGGCAACCGCCAAAGCGCTGCCGATCCCCGGCTTCGAACCCGCCCTCACGCAGCTCATGGAAAAACCTTTCCGAGTGGAAATCGGCGGTGCCATGAGCACGGCGCAGATGCGAGAAGTGACTGCCGCCTGGCCGAACCAGATGCTCAACCGCGCTCCGTTCAACTTCACGAAGATCAACGAACTGACGCTGACCAATCCGGGAGCCCCCATCCGCGCCATGATTATGGCCGACTCGCCGAAGCCTAGAGACTCCGCCGTTTTCATCCGCGGCCAGGCGGAAACCAAAGGCGAAGTCGTCCCGCGCCGCTTCCTCGAGGTCATTGCGCCCGACAACAAGCCGTTTGCCAGGGACTCCAGCGGCCGCCTCGACCTCGCCCACTGCATCGCCAGCAAAACGAACCCTCTTACCGCGCGGGTGCTGGTCAATCGCGTGTGGATGCACCATTTCGGCGAAGGTTTTGTCCCCACCTCGGACGACCTCGGCACGCAAAGCGAGCCTCCGTCGCATCCCGAGTTGCTCGATTTCCTCGCCAGCTACTTCATGGAAAAAGGCTGGTCCATCAAGCAACTCCATCGCGTGATTATGCTTTCCCGCGTCTATCAGGAGAGCAGCAATACCAATCCGCAATATGAGCAGATGGATCCGCAAAACCGGCTCCTCTGGCGGGCCAATATCCGCCGCCTTGATTTCGAGGCGATGCGCGATTCGCTCCTCGTTTTCAGCGGAAAACTCGACTACACCATCGGTGGCCAGCCGGTCAACCTGACCGACGAACCCTACAGCTACCGCCGCTCCGTCTATGGCTATATTGACCGCGGCAACCTCCCGGAACTTATGCAGAGCTTCGACTTCAGCGATCCGGACATGCCGAACAGCAAGCGCGCCACGACCATCGTTCCCCAACAGGCGCTCTTCCTGATGAACAGTCCGATGGCCGTCGATGTCGCTCGCCGCGTTGCCGCTCGCCCCGAAATTACCGGTGCCTACGACGACCTCGCCCGCATCATCGGCCTCTATCGTGTCGTCTTTCAGCGCAATCCCACGAAGGTTGAAATCGACATGGCGATGAAGTTTGTGCGCGGCGAAAACAACGCGCAAACGCAGGTCGCCGCCGCTCCGGTGGATGCCAAGGCAACCGGTAAAGTCGCGGCAAAACGCGATGAAATGAGAATGAGCCGGGATGGCACGAAGGCTATCCAGAACGTAGGCCAAGTCGTCGAGCGGAGGCCTCTCACGCCGTGGGAAACCTATGCGCAGGCTCTTCTCTTTTCGAACGAAGCGGCCTACGTGAACTAGGCGGGCCTGCGGCTGATCAGCCGATTTTTATCGCCCGATGACCCGGTGCTGGCACGTCTTCCGCCTGCGGATCTAAGAAGGGGCGTGTCGCCAATCATCACCGCCCTCGAAGGCGTTCCCCTGCTCGGTCCCTTCGCGAAAAAATCCTATTGGCTGAGGTTTTACTACGTCTCGCAGCAGGCGAGGATCGATTATACCGAGTTTCGCGGTTGGGTCGAGCAGCACGGCACCTTCGACAAATCGATCATCCTCAAACTGCCTCGACGGACGACTGGAGCTCTACATCATCGAAACCGAAGTCGAGGCCATCACCCTGCGCGCGATTTTCACCCGCGCCGCTCTAACGACCGTCGATGTGCTCCTCATCGACACCGAAGGGCACGACTGGAAAATCCTCCAGCAACTCGATGGTCCACCAGCACCGGCCCGGGGTCATTCTTTTCGAGAACTGCTTTCTTTCCGCAGAAGATCGCGCGGCGGCCCGCCGATTTCTGGAGCCGATCTATCGTCTTGCGGATTTGGGCAAAGACTACTTCTGCTGGCTGCATACGTTGCGCTTGTCCTCCCCCGGCGAATCCCCTTTCCTTCTCCACCCTATGCTCCGCCTTAAAGCCTTTCAAGGTCTCCGCCCTGCGCCCGCGCTCGTCGCCGAAGTCGCCTGCGTCCCCTACGATGTCGTCGATCGCGAGGAATCCGCCGCCCTCGCCACTGGAAAGCCGCACACGCTGCTGCGCGTCGATCGCGCTGAGATCGACCTTCCGCCCGAGACCGATTCCTACAGCGACGCCGTCTATGAAAAGGCGCGCGAAAACTTCCTCGCCTTGCAAAAAAACGGCGCGCTCCTCCGCGAAACCGAGCCCTGCCTCTACCTCTACCAGCAGCGCATGGGTGTGCATGTCCAGACCGGCCTCGCCGCCGTTTGCCACATTGAGGACTACGAGCGCGACATCATCAAAAAGCACGAGAAGACCCGGCACGACAAAGAGAACGACCGGACGCGCCTCATCAGCACGATCAGCGCCGACACCGGCCCCGTCTTCCTCACCTACCGTGACTCCGAGGCCATCGACGCACTCACGGCTGGCGCGTTGAAAACCGCGCCGCTCTACGACTTCACCGCGCCCGATGGCATCCAGCACACCGTCTGGCGCGTCGTCGGTGGTGAGAGTTTCGTCGAAGCGTTCCGCGACGTCCCCGTCGCCTACGTGGCCGACGGCCACCACCGCACCGCCAGCGCCTGCCGCGTCGGCCGCGAACGCCGCGAGGCCAATCCCGAACACACCGGCAGCGAAGACTACAACTGGTTCCTCGCCGTCCTCTTTCCTGCCAGCCAGCTCCAAATCCTCCCCTACAACCGCGCCGTCAAAGACCTGAATGGCCTCAGCAAAGACGCCTTCCTCGACGCCGTCGGGCGCGCTTTTCTTTTCAAGTCCGGCGGTTCCCCGACGCCCACACGTCCCGGCAGCATCCGCATGTATTTCGACGGCGCCTGGCATGGCCTGACTTGGCGCCCCGATGCCGCCGCCGACCCCATCTCCCGGCTCGACGTCAGCGCGCTACAAGACCGCCTGCTCGATCCCATCCTTGGCATCGACGACCCGCGCACCAGCAAGCGCATCGACTTCATCGGCGGCATCCGGGGTCCCGAGGAGCTGATGAAACTCGTCGATTCCGGCAAAGCCGCCGTCGCCTTCAGCATGTTTCCGACGACCGTCGAGCAGCTCATGGCCATCGCCGACGCCAATCAGATCATGCCGCCGAAAAGCACCTGGTTCGAACCAAAGCTGCGTTCAGGACTCTTCATCCATACCTTCTAAAACGCTGGCAAAAGCGACTTCCACAGACCCTTTTCCATCTTCCTCCCAGTGCGAAGTTGCGCGCCGATGATTAGCGCGCGCGCCGCCGGAGAAGGAGCACGAAGCCTCCCGTTAACATGAACGTGCCGCAACCCGGCTCGGGAACGTTCAGGGTGATGTTGCGAAAGTTCCCACTAGGGCAAAGCCCTGCGAAGTCTGTGCGCGCCATCGGAAATCCAGCGTCGCCCCGCTGAATGGGCCAAGACTGAAAACGTCGGTCAAATCATATTCGAGCACGTCCACGTAAGTGACCTGATGCGCGCCCTCACCGCCGAAATGGCCAAACACTGGATTGGCGGAGGTGAAGGGTCCGGTTAGCGGAGTGATTTCTTAATAGCCGCGGCTGTCAAAGGCGATCCGACTGCCTGCCTCGGCTTGAAACGGGACGGCGAAGGCACTGGAGTGAACAAGCATCAGTGCACTGGGGCGAACAGGGGGAACAGGGGGAACAGGGGGAACAGGATTTTCACGCAGTTAAAAATGACGAGAGAATTGTCACCAATCCAGCGCGATTTTTCACCCGATGAGGGACTGGCGAAAAGTAATGGAGCGCGGAGGGGGATGAGCAAGGTGCATCCTCGTCGCGGGAGTTCTCTCCTCACCACGCGTTACCGCGGCATCTCGCAGCGCCCCAGCCGCACCACTTCATCCAGCCCTTCGCAGGTGCCGCGGATGTCGAGGCTCTGGCCTTTCTGAATCCGCGCGAGCACGGTGTCACCGTCCTTGGAGGTGACGACGAGCGTCGAGGTGCCAAAGTTTTTCTCCTCGCGAAAGCGGAATTCGCTCGCGACAAACGCGCACTGCACCCAGCCGCCGGTGCTGCCGCCCGTGAGATAGATGTGAAAGAATTTCGCGTCCGCTGGGTCCTGCCGGTAGCCGCCCACCACGCCGCGCACGGTGATCTTCTGTCCCTTGTAAGTCTTGTCCGCGCGGCTGCGGTCACCCGCGTAGGCGAGGAGCAGCGTCTCCGCCGGCACCACGCTGCCGGCATCCGGGCGGGCCACCGGCACATGGCTGTTTTGGAGCTTTTCGATCGCCGTCCGGACGGCCACCGCATCGTCCAACTTGCCGGCCACAGTCAGTGATTTTTTAAGCTCCACGAGCTTTGGCATCGCATCGGCCACGATCTGCGACACCAGTTCGTGCAGCTTTGCGACCTGCTGCGCCTGGAGTGCGCGGAGCGACTTCGGCTCGCTGACAAAATTCCGCTCACTCAGCATGTGGTCCTGCGCGACCCTCGCCCGCTCGTCCCGCACTGCCAGCGAGCCTTCAAGATCGGCCGCCTTTTGCAGCGTATTCTGCAGCTCGCCGAGCGCGTCCTCGTATTTGCCGAGGACATCGCGGCGCACGCTGGCGATCTTCTCCTCGCACTTCAGCGCTTCGCTTTCGCCGAGGTTCACATTCGCCACCGGATTCGGGGCGGCGAGCATCGGCGAAAGCGAGAGCGCGAAAACCAGGGCGGAGGGGAGAAAGCGCGAGGACATCATGATGCGGGGGGGGACTCATCGCATAGCCGTTCACTTTTGTCCGGTCACGACTTTGCGAAAGCCATCGAGATAGCCTTCCACAAAGCCCCGCTGCCACCGCTCGGTCCGTGCCGGAACCTCTCCCGCTTGCTCTCGCGCCAGCGGCTCGATTTCGGCGGGCTTCGGCACCTCCGGCGGCTTTGGAGCTTTCGCCTCAAGCGTGGCTTTGCTCAGCCCCAGCGCATAGCCGGCGTCGTAACCGTCCTCAAAAGGGTGCGTCTCCACAGGAGCCTGCCGGACCACCGGCGGCGGTTCCACTCGCGTCTGCGCCGGTTCGTCACAGGCCGTCAGCGACAGCGCTGCGCAGGCCGCCGCGAGCGGAGTGAGCATTCGTTTTTTCATGCGGAAAACCTCGCGCACTCGCGCGGTCGCCGTCCACGGAATTCCCCGAACCTTCACGGGTCCACCTCCTGCGCCGGACCGCCCGACCAGTCGCGCTTTTTCGCGTCAAAGCGCATCGGCACCCGCCACACGCGCTTGCGGGTCTGGCCGCCTGATTCCAGCACCTCCGCCGACAGCGTCACCACCGCACCTCCCGGCGGTTGCAGTTCCACCTGCGTGGCCGGGTATTTGCCAAACGTCACCACACTTCCGCGCGGCAGCACCGCGGTGCGCACCACCTCCCGCGCCCGCCAGTAAGCCGACGGCGCGGTGTAGGCGTGCTGATTGGTCTCCCGCCAGCCCTCCATCGTGATCGGCCCAAACATCCGCACCAGCACCGCCAGCACCAGAAGCACCCCGAGCGCGATCGCCGGCTTGATCCACGGATTCGCCAACCGCCGCACCACCACCAATTCCGTCACCGGCTGCCACTGCTCCATCCCCTCCCGCCAGTAGAGCGTCTCCAGCGCGATCAGCCCCGAGTTCAGCATGTGGTCGATCTGCATGATCGTGTACGGCCCCCGCTGCTCCCCATGCAGATGCACGTAAAAAACCTCGTGAGAATTCATGGCGCGGGAGTCAAAACGAGCCGCGGATCATTCAGGGAAGCCCGCCGCGTGACAAGCAACTCCCCACCTTCATCGCCCCGCCGTCGCCGGCCCGGGACCAAGCGGCACCGGCACAAACTCCTTCACCACCTTCGGCTCCGCCGCCCGGATGATACGCACCTTCCCATCCTCCCCCGCCACCGCCACCGCCGTCCCATCGCGCGTCCAGCGGAGCGCAAACTGCCCCGCCCCGAGCGCCACACTGCCGAGGAGTTTCGCATCGCTCGTGTAGTGCGCTTCGAGCTTCGCCTTGTCCGCATCCGACCGCGCCTCCGCGCCCTCGATCTTCAGGATGTCTGCCGGCATTTCCGTCGAAAAATCGTAGTTGTAGAAATGTACCGCGCCCTGCCCGTCGAGCGACGACACTGCGGCGAAGCTCTTCCCATCCGGCGCGAAATCCACCGCGTAGATGCGTCCCTCCATGGCCGGCCATTTGCGGATGCAGAGCGCATTGTCCCCAATGCGCCGCTGCACTTTGCGCACGATGCGATAAGCCTGCGGCACGCCGTCCGCACCGCCGACGAGGAATTCATCACGCTCCGGATGGCGCGCCACGCTTTGCAAACCGCCGCGCAGCGCGCCGGGTGTGATCGAACTGAGATTGTCGATGAAGCGCTGCGTCGCCACCTCGGTGAGCTTCGCGCTCATGTCGCGGCCCACGCTCACGAGCTGATCGCCCTTGCTGGTGAAAGCCGTGCCGAGCACCCAGTCGCTGTGCGAAGTCTGCTGAAGCACCTGTGCGCCGGTCTCAGCGTCGATCGCGCGGAGCGCATTGTCCGGACAGCCAAACGCGATCAACTTCCCATCCGGCGACCAGGCTGCGCCATAGACCGTGTCGAAGCCGACCGGCACACTCAGCGCGAGTTGGCGCTTTTCCACGTCCCAAATCTGCACCTCCCCCATCTGCGCGGGCCGACCACCGCAAGCTGCGAGCTTTTTCCCGTCGGGAGAAAAGCTCACGGTCTGGATGCGCTCGGACAACCCCACGAGCCGCGCGAGCAGTTCCGAGCCGTCAGCTTTCCACAGCAACACCTCATGGAAACCCGCCACCGCGAGCAGCGTGCCGTCGGGCGAAAAGTCGAGCGACGTGATGACCGGCGGGCGCGCATAGACCGGCGGATGCTCCGCGTCAAAGCGCTGCTTCGCATTGGCCGGTGTGTCATCCACCGC
Source organism: Chthoniobacterales bacterium (assembly GCA_038318725.1). Lineage (GTDB taxonomy): Bacteria > Verrucomicrobiota > Verrucomicrobiia > Chthoniobacterales > Chthoniobacteraceae > Chthoniobacter. Next base: position 19,760 of record JBBQCM010000030.1, on the reverse strand, counting down.
ACCCTCGGCGACCCAGCGCCGGATGAGCGCCACGTCCTTTTCCGCGAGCGGTGGCTTTTTTTTCGGCATCTCGGCCTCGCCGTTGGCGGGCGTGATCTGGCTCACGAGCACCGACTTGCCAGGCTCCCGCGGCACAATCGCCCGCGTGCCGTCCTTCGTGCACTCCTCACCGCCCGCGAGCAGCCTGGCAAAATCCGTCATCACATAGCCGCCCTTCGCCTTGGCCGGCTGGTGGCAGCCCTGGCATTGCGCTTGGAAAATGGGCCGCACTTTTTTGAAATAACTCACCGGCGCGTTCGGGTCATCGTCATCTTTTTTCGGCGGAGCTGCTGCGACGAACAGCGCGAAACCGAAAAGGATGAGAGGAGAGAGAAAGCGGAGCGGGGGCATGCGGGAGATATAACCTCCGGCGCACGACATGTCTTAACGATTTAACGTCCCGGTTCAGACGCCGGGAAGTAGAGGCGCACGCCGCCGTCCGCGCGGTGCAGCTTCCAGCCGGTGAGGCCCCAATGCTCGGGTTCGCGTTCGCCCGGCTGCTGAATGAGCAGGAGCGCATCAAGTCGCGGCGCGCCAGAGAGTCGCCCGGACGGATTGGCCACGCCGGCGTGCGCGTAAGTCATCCCGTCGCCCGCCTGCCGGGCCAGCCGCCAGAGCGGGTATTCCCAGCTTTCCTCATTCATCACCAGCCCGGTCACCGCACGTTGCGGAAACACCGTGCGGATCTCCGCAAGGCACCGCGGGTAGGCTTCGCGCAGGTCGGCAGGCAGGCCGTCGAGATAGCGGGTTTCCCGTCCACGCGTCTCACGGAAAATCCCCGGCCACGCCCGGCCCTCGGCTTTCCACACGACCGGCACGACGGCAGCGCAGAGCCCGAGCGCGATAGTCGTCTCCAGCCAAGCCGGCCAACGGGCGGCAGATCGGGAACGCAACCGATGCAACGCGCAGGCCACGGGCACCGCACCGAGGACGAAGAGCGGGGTGTGCAACCGGCTGTGCCAGGGCTGCCACTTCACGAGGAGGAGAAAAAGGAACAGGCCAGTCAGTTTGCAAAGCGTGTAGATCGTAGGTGGCGTCAGCACGACGAAACCGCGCCGCCAGCGGCGGAAACCAGCCACCGCCGCCGCGGCCAGCGCCGCGCCGATGAGCCCGGCGTGCAGCGGATTCCCTTGGAAGTCTTCGTGATGGACGAAGGACAGCAGCTTAAAGGTTTCGGTGCGAAACGTGGTCGCGCGGGCGTGCGGATCGAGACCCAGCCAGCCGTGGATCGCAATGGTGGCGCGTTCCGCGCGGCTGGCCCACGCGCCGGAAAGTCCGCCGACATGGATGGCCGCATTGCGCAGCGTATTCGAGACGAAAGGACGCCAGCCGGGCGCGTCGTTATTCACCACGCGCAGCAGCACCGGATCCCCGAGCGGATGGTGAAAGACGCGCATGTTTCGCGACCAAAACGCCCCATTCACCAGCACCATGCAAAGCGCCATGCTCAGCGCCAGCCGCAGGAAAGCCCGTGTCCCGTGCCGCCGCGCCGCGGCCAGCAGCCCGACACCGGCAAACCCCGCACCGTAAAGATAAGCGGTGCCTTTCGTGGCGATGGCGAGGGCCAGAGCCAGCCCCAGGAACCAAGCGCGTTCGCGACGCGGTTCGCGCAACCAGGCCAGGCCGAACCAAATATAGGCGGCGAGAAAAAAGGCGCACACCAGATCATTCTGCGTGGAGCTGGCCTGGAGGATCAGCATCGGGGCCGTGGCGGTGAAGAGCGCTGCGAACCACTGCGCAGTCACATCTCCACCAAATTCCCGGACGATCAGCGAGACCGCCGCCATCGCCCCGAGCCAGGCGAGCCATTGCCCGAGATTCGCCAGTCCATCTGCACCGTTCCCGAGCACCTGAAACTGGAGGATGAGCAACTCCGCGCAGGGCCCGAACATGATCTGCCGCTCAATGTGCGTGGGGTAGTGCGAGATCGTCTGGTTCACGCGCCAGTGCTCGACGCGTGAGAGGTGGTAGGTCATCGAGTCAAAGGTCATCGGCGGCACCAGCAGCGCCACGAGCAAAGCCGCGCCCGCGAGCCCGATGATCGGGATGGCGAAGCGCCACGGCACTTTTCCCCACCCCAGCGACGCCCTGCGCCGCACGCAAGCGAGCGGAATGAGCGTCGCCAGCATCCACGCGATAGCCATCGGCCAAAGGCTGAGCGCATGAAAGGCGGAGAGCAGCTCAGAAAAAAAGACCGCCAGCGCCGCCCACGTCACGCCCGCTTTCACCCACGCCTCGCGCGGCCCCTCCGGCGTATCCAAGCTTCGCCAGAACCACCTCCACGCGGCAAGGGCCGCCAGCGGCAGGGCCATGAGGATCGGCATGTCTAGCTGCAGCGGAAGAAGCTCGGCTCGTGGAAAAGCCCGGCGCGGTACTGGCGGAAGGTGGCGAGGGCGAGGAGGGGCCAGTTGTTGCGATACATGTCGTAACGCAGGTAGAAGACGCGGGGGAAGCCGGTGCCGGTGACTTCAGGTTCGGGCCAGGAGCCATCGCCGCTCTGGCGTTCGAGGAGAAAGGCGATGCCCCGGCGGATGGCGCGTGTATCGAGTGCCGCGGTCTGCGCGGGATCAGTGGCGGCGATCAGCCCCATGAGCGCCCACGCCGTTTGCGACGGGGTGCTCGCGCCTTTGCCTTTGAGGTGCGGATCTTCGTAGGAGGCGCAGGTCTCGCCCCAGCCGCCGTCCTCGTTTTGACAGGACTCCAGCCAGTCGCGCGCACGGACGATCCACGGCTGGCGCATGTCTTCGCCGATGGCGCGCAAGCCGCGGAGGACCTGCCAGGTGCCATAGATGTAGTTCACGCCCCAGCGGCCATACCACGAGCCGTCGGCCTCCTGCGTGTCGCGAATGAAAATGATCGCGCGCTGCACAACCTCGCTCTCGCGGTCGAAGCCGATGTAGCCGAGCAGCTCCAGCACGCGCCCGGTGAGGTCGCTGCAGGTCGGGTCGAGGATGGCGTTGTGGTCGGCAAAGGGGACGTCTTCCAGCCAGCGCTGGGTGACGTCTTTGTCGAAGGCCGCCCAGCCGCCGTCCTTGCATTGAAAGCTGAGCAGCCAGCGCAGGGCGCGCTCGAAGCGGGCCTTGGCCTCGGCATCGCCGCGCTGTCCGGTAAGCCGGAGCGCCATGAGGACCATCATGGTGTCGTCGGTGTCCGGGTAATAGATGTTGTTGAACTCGAAGGCCCAGCCGCTCGGTTCGCGGTGCCGGTTCATGGCGAACCAGTCGCCGCACATGCGGACCTCTTTCGCCGCCAGCCAGCGCGCCGCGCTCTGCACCGGCTCACTCTCAACAGGGACACCACTTTCGCGCAGGGCGATGAGATTGATCGCCGTATCCCAGACCGGCGAGAGGCACGGCTGGATTCGGAAGTCGCCGGGGTCATCGACGAACAGCCCCTCGAAGTCGCGTCTGGCCTTGGCGTAAAGCGGGTGATCGGTTTTGTAGCCCAGGGCTTTGAGCGCGATGAGCGAATTGAGCATCGCGGGGAAAATCGCGCCCAGCCCGTCGCTGCTTTCGCCCATGCGCTCGGTCATCCACGCCTCGGCGGAGGAGAGCGCGGTCTGGCGTCCGGGTTTCCACGGGAGTTTGTGGAGGAGCTTGAGGACGGCATCGCAGACGAGGAAAAAATTCGGCCACGAAAGGCGCGGGCCGGTGCGGCTCATACCGAGAAAGCCCTGCTCGGAGCCCACGGGGTAAAGCTCGTGGATCTGCTGGGCGGCAGGCAGCATGCGGGTCGGCTTATGGTGATTGAGCAGCGCGAGCGGGATGAGCATCGCGCGACTCCACGAGGACATTTTGTAGATCGAGAAAAAGAACCACTCCGGCATAAAGATCATCTCGACCGGGACGGTGGGCAGATACTTCCACGGGAACTGCCCGAGCAACGCGAGGTAGAGCTTCGAGTAGGTGTTCATCTGCGGGATGCCGCCGAGCCGCAGCACGCAGGCCCGCGCCTCCTGCATCCACGGCTGCGTGGGCGCGTGTCCCGCGAGCTTCAGCGCGAAGTAGGCTTTCACGCACGCATTCACCTCGCTCGGGCCGCCCTCGTAAATATTCCACCCGCCGTCCGCGAGCTGCCGCCGGCGGATGTGGGCGACGCACTTTTCTTGCAAGACCTCGTCCACTTCATCCGCCCAGTGCATGAAGAGCACGTAGTCCGCGCAGAGCGTGCTATCGACGAAAAGCTCGCCGACCCAGTAGCCGTCGCCGTGCTGGAGGCGGAGGAGGTTTTCCTGCGCGCGGGAAATGGCGTGCGCGAGCGGATCACGGTCGGTCTTCGTCGGGCTGGTGAGCGTCATCGGTTTGGAAATGTAATTTGGGCTTTAGCCCAAAGTCCGGCGCAGTTTGGGCTAAAGCCCAAGCTACTTTGTCGTCAGCGCAGTTTCGGCGGGCGTGACTTTCGTTCCGCCGGTCAGGTGACCGTGGCCCGCGCTCACGCCATTAAACGCTTCGATCTCGGCATTGGGTGTGCCGGGCGGCCGGGCGCCAAAGTTGAACTTGATGTTCTTCCACGTATCGCCGGGCTTCGCGTGCAGGCCGAGGGCCGCGGTGGGTTCGTAGCCGCAGTTCATCATGCAGTTCTCGCAGCGCGGGTCGCGGGCGACGCCATCGACCACGCCGATCGCGTCCCAGTTGGTCTTTTCGAGCAGCTCATTGTACGAAGTGTAGTGCCCGTCGGTCATCAGGTAGCACGGGCCTTTCCAGCCGCGCACGTTGCGCGTGGGGATCGCCCACGCCGAGCAGGTCAGGTCGCGTTTTCCGGCGAGGAATTCGAGATACACCGGCGTGCCGAAGATCGGATATTTGCGGCCCCATTCCTCGACGTTGGCGAACTTCTCGATGGTCAGCTTGCGGGTGAGGAAGAAGTTTTCCGGCTCGATGCCGAGGCGCTTCACCATGTCCACTTTCGCCGCGTCGTACTCGTAGCCCGGCGCGATCGTGTGGCCGTCGAGCGCGAGCGAACTGAGGAAGGCAAACATGTCCTCGATCTCCTGCACTTCGGTTTCTTTATAGACTGTGGTGTTCGTCGCCACCTGATAGCCGAGGATTTTCGCCATGCGCATCGCCAGCACCGCTTCTTTGAAAACGCCCTCGCGTTCGACGATGAGGTCGTGCGTCCGTTCGAGGCCGTCGAGGTGGACGTTCCAATACATCCAGTTCGAGGGCGCGATGACCGGTTTGGTCTCGTCCTTAGGACCCTTGCGCACTTCCTCAGCGTCCTTTTGGGAAATAAGTTCCTCGCTCAGCAAAACCTGCAGTTTATCCTCCACCGCCGCCGGCGCGCGGAGTGTTTCCAGCGCGAGGTATTCGCGCATTTTTTTCCGCATGAAGGTGGCGTTTGTACAGACATAGACGATGCGCCCCTGGCCGAGCAGCCCGCCGACCAGCGCCTCGATCTGCGGGTAGATCAGCGGCTCGCCGCCGCAGATGGAAACCATCGGCGCGTCGCACTCCGCGGCCGCCCCGAGGCAGTCGTCGAGCGGCATGACGTTTTTCAGCGAGGTCGAATACTCGCGAATGCGCCCGCAGCCGGTGCAGGTCAGGTTGCAGGTGTGGAGCGGTTCGAGCTGCAGGACGGTCGCAAATTTCTCAACCCCCCGCAGTTTTTTCCCGATGATGTAGGCAGCGATTTTGGCGGTCAGCGCGAGCGGAAATCTCATAACTGGCGGGGTTTTACGTAGTTCACGCGCCCGGCGCAACCGCTGATTCCACCACGCGCCGCGGAATTTTTGCCCGACAGCGAAATTCCGTGCTGACAAGCTGCGCGGAGTTTTTCACTCTCCCGCTCCCCGCGCTCCCATTTCAATCCTTACGCTTCACCTTATGTCCGATTACTTCCCCACCATCAGCCGCATCGCCTACGAAGGCCCAAAGTCCAAAAATCCGCTCGCCTACAAGCACTACAACGCCGGCGAAATCGTGGAAGGCAAGAGCATGACCGAGCATCTCCGCTTCTCGATCGTCTATTGGCATACCATGTGTGGTCAGGGCGCGGATATGTTTGGCGGCCCGACGGCGATCCGACCGTGGGACGCTGGCAAGAGCGGGCTCGATCTCGCCAAGGCGCGGGTGCCGGCCTTCTTCGAGATCGCGGAAAAATTGGGCATGCCCTACTACGCGTTCCATGATCGCGACGTAGCCCCGCACGGGCAGACCCTGCGCGAGTCGAACGAATGGCTCGACACCATCGCCGCGCTTCTGAAGGCGCAGCAGCAGCGCTCCGGGATCAAGCTGCTCTGGGGCACGTCGCAGCTTTTCGTCCACGCCCGCTACATGCACGGCGCGGCCACGAGTTGCAACGCGGAGACCTTCGCCTTTGCTGCGGCGCAGGTGAAAAAAGCGCTGGAAGTGACGCACGAACTCGGCGGCGAGGGCTACACCTTTTGGGGCGGGCGCGAGGGCTACTCGACGCTGTGGAATACCGACATGAAGCGCGAACTCGACCACCTCGCAAAGTTCCTGCACATGGCCGTGGCTTACGCGAAGGAGATCGGTTTCAAGGGCCAGTTTTACATCGAGCCGAAACCGAAGGAGCCAACCAAGCACCAGTACGACAGCGACGCCGCAGCGTGCCTGAATTTCCTCCGCGAATACGACCTCCTGCCCCACCTCAAACTGAACCTCGAAACCAATCACGCCACGCTCGCGGGCCATTCGATGCAGCACGAAATGGAAGTCGCCGGCGCCGCCGGGGCCCTCGGTTCGATCGACGCGAACACCGGCGACCTGCTCGTGGGCTGGGACACCGACCAGTTCCCGACCGATATTTACCTCACCACGCAGTGCATGCTCGTGGCGCTCAAATACGGCGGCTTCACCACCGGCGGCGTGAACTTCGATTCGAAGGTGCGCCGCGAAAGCATCGACCCCGAGGATCTCTTCCACGCGCACATCGGCGGCATGGACGCCTTTGCCCGCGGCCTGAAAATCGCCGCCGCCATCCGCGCCGACGGCCGCCTCGCGGAGTTTGTGAAAGGCCGCTACGCCTCGTGGGACAGTGGCGTCGGCGCCAGCATCGAAGCCGGGAAGGAAAGCTTCCGCTCCCTCGAAAAGCTCATGCTGGAGAAAGGCGAAGCGGCCGCCTGCAAGAGCGGTCGTCAGGAGTTCTTGGAGAACCTGATCAACGAGTTCATCTGAACCCATCCACTCAAAACAAAACCGCCGGACGCAGCCAGCGTCCGGCGGTTTTTTATTCGAAAGGATGAACAGCGGAAGACCGCCGGCAGCTACTCGTTCGGCTTGGTCTTGCGCAGGCCGATGACTTTGTCACCCTCCTTAAACTGTCCTCGCGACTTGAGGATTTCGACGCGCTCGAAGCGCTTCAGGACGTTGCGCTTTGCGGCGATGGTGCTTTGACCTTTGAGAGAGCGATGTTGGGACATAAAGAAAGAGTGGCGGGTTTTGGAAAAGGGCGGGCACTATACGTTCGGAGTGCGGGATGAAAAGGGGAAATTTCAGCCCCTCACGGGCAACCGTGCAATCATCCAGTCCGCAATTTCCGCCAGCACCTGCTCACGGCCGAAATCGTTGTGAATCTCATGCCGCACGCCCGGATAGGTCCGCAACGTTTTGTCACCACTCCCCGCCCGCTCCCACAGTTCCCGCGTCGCCCGGTGGCAGGTGATCGGGTCGTCTTCACCGTGCAGCAGGAGCAGCGGCACCCGCAATTTCCACGCGTCCGCGAGCACCGCTTCCCCCGCAACCCGCATCGCGAAATACAGCCGCGCTGAGATGCGGTGATGCACCAGGGCCAAATCCGGCAGCGACGCGAGATGCGCCGTATCCCGCGAAAGCCGCTCCCACACATTCCCCGTCTTCTGCGCAAAGGCCGGCCACACTCGCATCGCCGCCCGCGCCAGCGCCAGCTTCCACCACGGCGGATCGAAAGCCAGCCGCAGCCACGGCGCGGCGATCACCGCGCCGGCGCAATCCGGCTGCCTTTCCTCCAAATATCGCAGCGCCAACTGCCCACCCAAGCTATGCGCGAGCAGAAACCACGGCCCCCCTTTCCCTGTGAAATGCTCCGCCACCCGCGCCAGATCATCCACCAGCCACTCATGCCGCCTCGCATCTCCCCGCGCCCCACTCGACCGCCCATGACCGCGTAAATCCCACGCACACAGCCTCAAACCCCGCTCCGCCAGTACTCGCGCAACGGGCTCGTAGCGTCCCGAATGCTCTCCCAATCCATGCACCAGCACAACATTCGCCTGCACCGCACCGGCCATCCCAGCCGACCGCACCGCCAGTCTCACCCCGCCCGGCACGCTGAGTTCAACGATTTCTCCATGCCACGGAGGCCGCGGCAAAACGGACGAAACCTCAGCCGCGTGGGAATTTTCTATTGTCATCAGTCGCGACTCAACTAGCTTGCCTCGAAAGGAATTCAACTAATGAACTCTCGCCCCCATAAACCCTCCCATACCTTCGCCTTCACCCTCGTCGAGCTCCTGACCGTCATCGCGATCATCGCGATTCTTATGGGCCTCCTCTTTCCCGCCATCGGCGTCGTCAAGGATCAGGCTCGCAAAGCCGAGGCCAAGACCGCCTGCATGAATATCGTTGCCGCCGTCAAAGCCTATAACACCGAGTATGGCAAATACCCCAATGCCAAAGGCGCTGGAACTCCACCCGAGGGTGATGTGATCGTCGGCGATAAGACTGTCGGAAAAGCGGACGAAGACAACGCCGAGCTTTTTAACATTCTTCGCGCAAAACCCATCGGAACCAATTTGAATCATGCGCTTAACCCGCGTCGCATCGTTTTCTTCGAGGGTAAGTCCGTCAGCAACGCGGATGCTCCCAAAGGCGGATTTGCGGATACCGCCGGCAAAGGGGTTTTAGGAGCGTTCTATGATCCATGGGGGGCACAGTACTGCGTGGTCATCGACGCAAACTATGACAACGTCCTTGATAAAATCCCCCACTCGGACTTCATGGGGGCAACCAAAGGCCCCCAAACAGGCTGCGCGGTTTACTCCTTGGGTAAGGATGGCCTTCTCGGAAGCAAGGATACTGGTGATGCTTACAAGAGGGCTTCAAGCACTTCGGACGACATCATTTCCTGGCAGTAACGGTCACTGACGCGGGTGTAGTTCAATGGTAGAACGGCAGCTTCCCAAGCTGCATACGGGGGTTCGATTCCCCTCACCCGCTCCCATTTTACACTTTAGAGGGCTTCGACGTAGGCTTGCCCAAGGCTGTCCAACCTTGCCGTTCTCTTCAAAGTGGGACGGCGTAGTGGGATATGAGCACTCCTGCAAAACTGACCCGCGGCATCTACAAACGGGGAAACATCTACTGGCTCAAATTTCAGCGCGACGGCAAGCGTCGTTATAACTCGCTGGATACCGCCCATCCCGTCGAGGCGATCACTCGATCGAACGATTTGCGGGGGCATCGTTTCCCGGATGAAAAAACGCCGTTCCTCCGCTCAGTGGAGGAATACCTCGCAGAAAAACAACGGCTGAACCTTTATTCCCGCGCGCCCGCCCGTGTGCATGGTGCCGCGCTGCGAGAGTTTGGCGGGCGTGCCGAAGGCCGTTCGCTTGACGCCATCCCGCCCGAAGCTTGCCCGTGACCATTACGAGGCGCTGCAGGCGCGTGCCTCCGAAACGACTGCGCAGATTCACGTCGGCGCGCTGGCGTGACAGCGGGCACCGCGCGGGGCGCGCCCGCGCAGCCGGGTCAGGTTCGTTTTCGCGCCGCTTTCATCAAGGAAGACAAGCCGCGCGGGGTCGAACCCGGCCTGCCGCTCGAGGGAGGAACTCAATTCAGCCTTGGCCACGGGGCGGCGGATGGCGGCCCGACCCGCGCGAGGCATCCTCTGGGTGCCGACGAGGATGATCTTTCCGAACCGGACAGCCACGGCGGGCGGCCAGACGATATAATCCCGAATGGTCGATGAATTAGCGGCCAGATGAACAAGTCTCTCCTTCGCCCGAAGAATCCCGGGCGAGAAAATCTATGAACATGCGCCTCCTCTTCCCTATCTTCCTCGCAGCCCTCTACTCGGCCTGTGATCCGAACTCCGCCCGGCGGGCCGACGACCAACGGCAGTCGGAGGAAAAGCGGATCGCGGAATTGCGCGATCTCGAACAGCGCGCAGTACAGCGCGAGGCCGACACCAGTGCCGCCGAGATGGCTCTGGAGCGCAAGCGCCTCGCCGATGAGCAGACGGGCCTCGATTTGGAAAAACGAAAGCTCGCCGCCGAGAAGGCGGCGATTCAAGAGGATGCCGCAAAGCTGGCGCAATGGCGCGTGGATGAGCAGCGTCTCCAGCAGCGGCAGGCCGCTTTGCAAGCCGGGCAGGAGCGCAGCGCGCTGGCGGAACGGGAGGCCAGTGCAGCCCGCGAACGCGCGCGCGAAGCGGGGCGTCAGGCGCAGCAGGAAAGCTCCCAGCGCCATCTCGACTATTTCCATGCGCCGCTCGACCCGCTCGGCGATTGGATCGAGGTCGACCCCTACGGCTACTGCTGGCAACCGCGGGAGGCGCGCACCCCTGGCTGGCGTCCTTACACCGATGGCACCTGGGTTTTTACCGCCTACGGCTGGACGTGGAAAGCGAACGAGCCGTTCGGTTGGGCGACGTATCACTATGGACGCTGGGCGCGGATCAAGCGGCTGGGCTGGGTCTGGGTTCCCGGCTCGGAATGGGCTCCGGCCTGGGTGGCCTGGCGGCGCAATGATCAATACGTGGGCTGGGCGCCCCTGCCGCCCGAAGCCCACTCGGGGACGGGCTTCAATGCGGGCGTGGACAGCTACTACGACATCGGGCCTGCCTCGTACAATTTTGTGCCGGCCGCGAGCTTCGGGGAGCCCACGTATCGCGGGATCGTCGTCGAACCCGAGCGCAATGTGACGATCGTCAACCAGACGGTGAACGTAACGAAGATCCACTACACAACCGTGGAGAACAAGACGGTCGTTTTCAACGGCGGGCCGGAGCTCGCGCAAATCAACGCCTCAAGCACGCGGCCGGTTCAACGGTTGACGCTGGAGCGGGTCTCCGAACGACCGGCCGACGCCGGCAGCCCCGCAATCGTGGGAAATGTGCTCAAGCTGCTGGCACCGCGAATCACGGCGGCGTCGAGGTCGAATATTGCACCCACCAAAGTAAAGGAGAGGGTGAAAGCGCCAGAAGTCGAACGCGGCTGGAGCGGTGATGCTCAGGCGGTGCAGGCGATCCGCGCGCAAATTCGGCAGGAGGCCGGCAAAGCCGAACAGGAAGCGCGGGTGGTGCCCCCCGTCGCGCCCGCGCCGCGGGATTTGCGGGACGCCACCCGCGAGGCTGACGCCGCGCGGGTGACCGCTGAAAAGGAGGTCGCAGCCGAACGCGCGAACGCCAAACAGGCCCAGGTAGAGAAAAAAGCGATGGCCGACCGCGAAGCCGCCGCCGCGCAGCAGGAGGAATTGAAACGCGCTGGCGAGCAGCAACGAATGGCTGAGAAGCGTGCTGCTGAGGTGAAGGCGCAAGCCGACGCCGAAGCCACCGCAGGCGCAGCGGCGCGGATGGCCGCCGACAAGAAAGCGGAAGCGGACGGTGCGAACGCCAAACAGGCCGAAGCGCAAAATAAAGCGATGGCCGATCGCGACGCCGCAGCGAGGCAACAGGAGGAATTGAAGCGCGTCGACGAGCGACGCGCGGCGGAAAAGCGGGCTGCTGACATGAAAGCGCAAACCGAGGCCGCAGCGGCAGCAGCCGGAGAGACGGCGCGGATGGCCACGGAAAAGAAAGCCGAATCTGAGCGCGCAAACGTCAAACAGGCCGAGGTTCAGAAAAAAGCGATGGCCGATCGCGAGGCCTCAGTCCTGCAGCAAACGGAATTGAAACGCGCCGGCGAGCAGCAGCGAATGGCTGAGTTGAAGGCGCAAGCCGAGGCCGCCGTAGCAGCACGCGAAGCTGCGCGGATGACCGCGGAAAAGAAAGTCGAAGCCGAGCGCGCGAATGCCAAACAGGCTGATGTGGAGAAGCGTGCCGCCGACAGGAAGGCGCAAGCCGACGCCCTGCGCGCAAAAGAAGTGCCACCACCCACGCCTACCCCGGCGTCTCCACTTGCGACCTCGGCCGAAACGGCGACCCCCACACCGGCGACACCACCGGCCAAACCTCCCGAGACCAAGCCGGTGACGCCTGACCCAGCGGCGGCGGAAGACCCGAAACGCGCCGCCAAACAGAAAGCCAAAGCCGAAAAAAAGCTCCCCGAGGAAGAGCCCGCGGGGAAGGGCAATACCCCGAAATAGACACCCGCGCCTCCTCCGCTACGGGAAGAAAACGAACGTCTCCCGCCAAGCGCCGCCGCTGCTCCGATGACGAGAAAATTTCACCGGCACACCGGTGCCGCGCTGAACACACGCCACGGCCAAAGGCAGATCTTCCCGACCGGGTCTTGACAGAACCTTCGGGCCACAAGCCTCCACTTCTCGGAGCCAAGGATGCCGGCGGACTTCACCGCGTGATTGGAAAAACTAGGCCGTTCCTCCACTCTCGCCGCCGCAAAACTTTTTCCTGACATGAACTCCCCCGCTCCCGATCCTCTCCCGTTCCGATTCTCCCTGCGTGCCGTGGGCCTCCGGCTCTTGGCCATGCTCGTGGCCGCCGTTCCGCTCCGGTCTGGCGAGGCGGTCCTCAACGTGGACTTTGCGGTGCCCGCGGGAACCGTCCGGCCGCTCCACGGCATCAACAAAGGCCCGCTGGTTCCGGGTGGGATCTTTGACCTGATCAAGGAGCAGAAGGAACTGGGGATTCCGTTCACGCGGCTGCACGACTGCGGCTGGCCGAACCCGTATGTGGTCGATCATCACGCGATTTTCCCCGATCCGCAGGCCGATCCGGCGCTGCCGGAGAGTTACGATTTCCGGCTCACCGACGAATACATCGCCGCGGTGCGCAAGACCGGCGCGGAGCCGATCTATCGGCTGGGGGAGAGTATCGAGCACACGAGCGTAAAGCGGTTCGTGCATCCGCCGGCGGACATGGAAAAGTGGGCGGCGATCTGCCTCGGCATCATCCGGCATTACAATGAAGGCTGGGCGAATGGCTTTCGCTACAACATCCGCTATTGGGAAATCTGGAACGAACCGGAGAACCGCCCGGTGATGTGGAGCGGGACCGATGACGACTACCTGCGGCTTTACCGCACCGCGGCGACGGCGATCAAAAAACAGTTCCCCGCGCTGAAGGTTGGCGGCCCGGCGCTGGGCGCGAGCGGCAGTTTCGTGAACGGTGAATTCCGCCCGACGGATTTCGCGACGAACTTTCTGGCCATGTGCCGCAAAGAAAATGTGCCGCTGAATTTCTTCTCGTGGCACTGCTACACGGCCGATCCCGCCGAGCTGTCCGCGCGCTCCCGGGCGATCCGGCGGCTCCTCGATTCCAAGGGCTTCACCGAGACGGAAAGCCATCTCAATGAATGGAACTTTCTCCCCGGCAACACTTGGAAGCCGATCGGCAAGGCGGGCACTCCGGCCGAGCGCCAGCGCTTCTACGAAGACATGGCGGGCGCCACGGGCGCGGCGTTTATCGCGGCAGCGCTGCTGGAACTGCAGGACGCGCCTGTGGATGTCGGCAATTTCTTCCACGGCGAAACAGGCGGGTTTGGCATATTCACCGAGCAGGGCGTGCCACTGAAGGCCTGGCAGGCGTTGCGCGCCTTTCAGGCGCTGGTGGAGACGCCGCGCCGGGCGGAGACACGCGGTGCCGTGGCCGGCAAGCTGGCCTTCGCCGCCGGCCTGAGCACCGACGGACGCGAAGCGACGATGCTGGTAAGCAACTTCGCCGACCCGCGTCCGGAGATCGTGCTGAACTGGAAGGGGTTCGCCTGGACCGGCGGCGTGACGGCGGAAATCCGCACCGTGGATGCCGGGACGGACTTCTCGAAGATGCGGAGCGAAGTGATCGTGGCTGAAAGCGGCTCGCTGCGCCTCGCGTTAAAAGCGCCGGCCGTGACGCTGATTCGCCTGCGCCCGACAGGTGGCACCGCAGCGAAGACGACGCTGTCGATCACCTCGCCCGCGAACCGGCTGGTCTTCCAGCGCGATCAAGCTGGGAGCACGTCGCTTTCCGTGGCGGGAAACTGCGCGTGGCCGGGCGCGGCGGTGGAAGCGCGCATCCTCGACGCCGCCACGGGCCAGGCCGGCGCATGGACCGCGCTGGGAGCGGTGCAGCCGGATTCCAGCTACCGCGGGAAGCTGACCGTCGCAGCGGGCTGGTATTCGCTGGAGGTCCGGGCGCGCGGCGATGGGCAGGCGGCCACGGCCACGGTGGAGCGCGTGGGCGTCGGCGAGGTGTTCGTGGTTGTGGGGCATTCGGTCGCGCATGGCGGCCCGATCAATCTCCCCGGCGCGGAAGATGATCGCGTGAGCACCATCGCGCTGCCGCCGGGCGACATGGAATCGAAGCGCCAATACAAGTTCACCGGCGACGCGCGCTTTCTCCCGCCGGCGGTCGGCGCGCATTTCGGCTCGGAGGTCCAGCCGGCCCCGGCGGGCAGCGGCACCTATTTTTGGGCTACCTTCGCCGAGCACGTCGCCAAGGCGCAGAACGTGCGGGTGCTGCTGCTGAATGCCGCCTTGGGCGGCACGAGCCTGGAGCACTGGGCGAAGTCCGCGCGCGGCGAGCCGTTCCAGCATCCATTTGTGATCTCCGCGATCCGCATGCCGTACGTCCGCCTGGAACACGCGCTGACGAAATACTGCGCCGTCACCGGCGTCCGCGCCATCCTCGCGGATCAGGGCCAGAACGACTGGCCCGAAACGGACGAGAACAAGATCCTCGCGAACTACCAGGCGTGGATCGCGCAAGCCCGCAAGGACGCGAGTTCCCCCACCCTTGCCGTGGTGGTGAACCGCCAGTCGCCGCCCGATGGTTTCGGCCAGATCCGCCGGGTGCAGGAGCGCATGATCAAAGAATACCCGTACTGCTTTCCCGGCGCGGATTACGACACCTTGAAGAAGGAGGACACGACCGACAGAATCCACCTCAGCGAATCCGGCGAAAGAAAGGCCGCGCGCCTCTGGGCCGATGCCTTGGATGCGAATTTCTTCAAGGCGGCGATGCCTGTGCCGGCGAAGTAGCGGCGACCTGGATTTGTCCATGGCGGATTGCCACTGACTTTCACCAGTTCCCGGATGATGGGATGGTCATGGTTGCGGCTCCTGCCATTGAGGGGAGGTGCTGTGGGCTTGTCCGACGCGGGCGGGGATCCGGATGATGCAGCGCAGGCTGCGCCGATGATCGAATGGCGGTGCTCGCATTTTTTTCTCGCACGGTTTATACCAAACTCAGTTGAAGACTGGACGATACGAATCGGTGCGTTGCGCGATTTCCTTCGGTTCTCGGACTTTGGAAGGTGTCGGTTTTCAACTGTGTTTGGTATTACATCCCCTCGGCGCGGTTGCGCGATTTGTGAATGAGGATGGCGCGCAAGCAACTGTTCACCGGCCCGCGCCGTCTTCACCCATTTTGCACCGGTGCAGCGGATGCTGCTAAATTGCAGGCTGCATATCCCCTGCCCCGGTGCTCTTGGGATGTTCGGACCGCGCGCGCCCACCCACGCCATCCTCTCGTTCGGAAAGTGGGGCTTTCGGAACGCGCTTGCCGGGGCAGGTGCATTGCGCGGCGTGTGGTGGTTTGTCCCGCGCACACTTGATCCACCCCTTGCCGCGAAGCAGAGCTTCTCTCGCGCGAGGGCGTGCCCAGTGCCTCACTCTGGAGACCAGGCGGGATGATCACTTCGCGCGCTCCTCCCCGCGGAGGTCCTTGAGCAGGCGGGCGAAGGTGGCTTCGAAGGGGTCGTGCTCTTTCCAGTGCGAAAAATCGGGGATGAAGGATTCGCGCAGCTCCACTGCGAGACGCCGCTGTCGACATCGAAGCACTTCCGGTCGCGCAGCGTCGCGAAGTCCACCAGCCGCATGGGGGAGAGCTTGCGTTTGCCGCTCTAGCGCTCGGCTTTGCAGGCCTTGCGCAACTCGGTAGTCGATTCGCGTTTACGACAAGCTGCTCATCGTTTCTCCGAGGCGAGCCTGCAAAACGAATAGTTGACTAGCTCCGGCACTGATTTTCCGCGAGTTGCTGATGGAGCTTGGCTATCTCGGCACGCTGTGCCTCGATCTTTTCCCTCATCTGGTGTTCCTTTGCCGCTGCCTTGTCGGTCGATTCCTCCCAGTGCTTGATGCAAGCCAGCACGCCGGTATCGAGCGTATCGAGCAGCTGCTGCTGGCTCTCGTAACGGTACTCAGGCAAGATCGTAGAGAACTTCCGCCAGTGCTCGAACATGGCGTATTCGTGCTCTGACGCGAGGATGATCGGCTGCACAGGCACCGACGGGAGGTTGGGAACTATGAGGCTCAGCTCCTGCGGGATGCTCTTGGCGTCGGTCAGGTCGGCGATCACGAATCGGCACATGTTAGCCAGGAGGAGGACCGTCTCGGAGAGGTCTCGATTCTCCGACGGCTCCCAATCGAAGAGGATCGGGACCAGATGGTAGCGATCACGCAAAGCGGCGTGTAGGGCATCGAGGACCGGTTTCTGCCTTTGGCTGAACCGCCCCAGGATGAGGACCGTATTCGACGTCAACGAGTCAACCACGTTACGAATCTTCTTGTTGGTGAGCAGTAGATGGAGGAACTGCGCAACCTCCAGATCATCAACCGTGATCTGTGCTGCGTCTCCAGGGGTAATCACGAGACCCGTTTGTTTCGCTCCAGTTAGTTGAACATCCCATGCTGACACGCCATAGACGCGGCAGCCTCTGAGATCGCCATTGTCCAGGTGCGCTTGCGCGAGATTCGAAAACGTCAGGTCAGCCCTTCGGAGATCGACATTCGTCAGGTCGGCCTCGCGGAAGTCGGAGTTAACGAAGCATCCCTCCGAAAGGTTGGCCCGCGAGAGGGTGGCCCACCCGAAACTGGCCTTATAGGCCACAGCCATCGAGAGTTTGGCCTCGCTAAGATCGGCCCTGAAGAGAACCGTACGGTTCAGGTTGGCGTTCGTGAGGTCGGCTCTCGAAAGAATAGCGTCCGTGAGGTCGGCCTTCGACAGGTCAGCCTTCGAAAGGTTGGCGTCCGAGAGGTTTGCCCTCGAGAGATTGGCCCCCGCGAAGTTGGTGCTCAAGAGGTTGGCCTTCGCGAGGTTGGCCTTTGAGAGTGCGGCCTCCGAGACATTCGCATGCCAGAGGTCACACCCCGAGAGATCGGCATTTCTGAGGTCGGTCCATGAGAGATCGGCCCATGAGAGATCTGCCTCCGAGAGCTTGGCTCCCGAAAGATCAATGCGCTCGCCACGATGTTCCGTGCGCCACTTGTTCCATTCCGGAACGCCTTGCTTCAGGCGCTCAAGCTGCTCTGGGTTGGCCATGGGATTTTATCTCCGCTTCTTGCCCGTCTCGGCGCGGAAGCGAGGAGCAGGAGATGATTCGTTCGGTGAGTAGTGTAGCACCGCGAGGTCTGCTCGCGAGCTGCATGGTTTGCTCGATCTGCGGTAATGTTGGAATGGTTACAGCGTCTTTGGTTAGATACGTAATGCGCTGCGTCTTCGGAAGAGGGAGGCCGGGTGGGGTGATCTTTTCGCCGGCTTTTTCTTTGGCGGCGAGGGCGGTGCGCTGGGGTTGTCGCCGGGTTCGTCGAGGGTGCCCGATGAGCTGGGCCACCATCCTGCACTTAGCCGAAGTAGGGTCGATGGCGGAGCATATTCACCCAGCCTGACGGGGTCCGGGGGCCGCCATCCGTGCTCTCCAGACGATCATCGGTGCCATCCTGATCAGAATCCAGTTCAGGCGGAGGACCATGCTTCAGCGGATCACAGTCACTCAGCAGCGCCTTGCCGGAGCCAAAGGTGAACTTGAGATGGATCATGTCCTGAAGTTCGGCGATTGGCAGTTGGAAGAGCTTGTACGGTTCGAAAGGCGTCTCGCCCGCTGCTTCAGCCAGGCCGTATTTCTTGATCACCGGGGATTGGTCTAGCAGGTAGGCCACGGCGAAGAGCTTGCCCGAGGAGGTGACCGCCGCGCAGACCTTCCAGTATTTCATCGGCACCTTGATGTCCGGCACTTCATCGAACTCCGGGTCCTTCGCCGCGAAGACGGGTCCGGTGAAGATCTGGGCGCGGAATCCCCTGGCTTTCGGGTCGATGGAGTGCTCCAAAATGTGCTGTTCCATGCCCTGCCACCAGTCTTTGGTTTGGTTGAACTTCTTGTGCTGAGGTGTGCAGTTGGTCCAGTGGCAGGTGTCCGCGGTGGATTGCAGGGCCTCCCCCACCGTGTCGCCATATTCCATGTCCTCCTGCCGGGTCAGATGGCCTCTGTCGAATTGGTTGCCCGCATAGGCCTCATCGCCGATCTGCGCCTCCAGCGGAATGCGGGGGTCATACCGCCACACCCGCTTCGACTCCAAGCTCGCGTACCGATGGGCGAAGTCCACGTTCGCCGCGCTGTAGATGGCGAACTGCCGCTTGGCGTGCATCACCAGGCTCATGTTCGTGTAGTTGAGCACATAGTTCTTCGTGCCCGGCGGCTCCAGCAGCGTCACGGCGGAGGCGGCCAGCGCAGGGGTCAGTTGGGGAAGGTGGACACGGTGTTTGCCCTTGTCCCCGGCCTTGCCCAGGAAGTTGTCATCAAATCCCTTCCGCTTGCTGTAATCATCGTCAAACCTAAAGGAAATGCCCTTTGGCTCGGCCTTGGGTTTGGCTTTCGGCGGGGCCTTCTCCATGGCCAGATGGAGGGATTCCCCCGTGGCGGTGGAGGTGACGGGGGTGATGTCAGGACGACCAGCGGCATCAAAGCGGATCAGAAACTTTCGCCCGGCGAGGGCGGTCGTGAGGGGAGCAGAGGCAGGTGCATCCATGATAATGTGGGGCAGCGTGGGTGTGGATTGATCTGAAATCTTCGGGGGTGACACGTTGAGAACCGACTGAATCAGCGGATGCGTGCCCAACTCACGCCGCAGCGTCTCGACGATGCGGGAAACGCGGATGCCTTCGTTCGCCACCCACTTGATGTCTTCCTCGCGGTGGATGCTCTCGTCATAGTCCTGACCGTCGATGGTCTGCCAGCGTCCGTTCTTGATCTCCGGCACCCCGCTGTGATGCAGCGCCACCACCAGCCAGTCATTGTTGAAAACCGGGGAGCCCGAGGAGCCGCCCAAGGTGTCCGTCGAATACCAGAGCACGTCGGGGGACTTTTTCAGCAGACGATTCTCCCGGACGCAGACCTGTTTCAGTTCACCGCGGGGATGTTGGATGATCGTGAGCCATTCCCCCTCGATCGCCTTCCCCGTTCCACCGATCAGCGGCAGAAATCCAAACTCGGCCAGCTCCCGCTCCGCATTCACCGCCCCTGAGGCCACGGCCACCACCGAAAAGTCCAGCGCTTCATCGGTTAAAAACAAGGTCTCCGGCTCCAGCGCGAACTTCACGCCGTCCAGTTGCTTCCCCGCCCTGTTCCGTTGGTATTCAAATTCCACCTCGGAGCGTTCCGCCCACCGCGCGCTCTGGAGGACATGATTGTTGGTCAGCAGCACCCGGTTGCCGATGAGGAAACCCGTCCCATACCCGGCCAGCCTTCCATTCGGCTCACGCATCCAGATCCGGCCGATCGAGCCCGCCGCCTCGGTGCCACGCTCCAGGTAGTTCACATCCTGCAGCTCGTTGCCCTGAACGATGCGCTCAAAGGCCGCGTCGGCGGCCGCGGCGTTCTCCGTCGTTTGAAGAAGGAATTGGCGGCGCTC
>JBBQCM010000029.1:0-61292 GCA_038318725.1 Chthoniobacterales bacterium | reverse complement strand
TCTTTTGCCCATGACCCCTCCGTTTCCACCGTGCTCTCGAGCTTTCAACCCTCTCTTATGGCCGATCGTGCCGTCAACCATGGCCGCCCCTAAACGCTGGCTTACCCCAGATCCTCGGTCGGAGTTTTCACACAGTCTCTGAGGGTTTGGGAACGGCAGGCTGCGCGAAACTCTGTTTCGATGGTGGGTGGGCGGGAGAGAGGCGTTCATGGCCTATCGATCACGCTTGGGATGCACGCATCTCAAACCTATCGCAGTGACTTCACCGACGATGAATGGCAGATCCTCGAACCGCTCATTCCCCCGCCGGCGGTTTATGGGTTGAACTCAACGATGGCCGGCGGGTGAAAGTGGGCGTGGCCGACGGTCGCCAACCTGCTCCGACGGCGGCCATCCGCGACCGCCAGAGTGTCAAATGCGCGGAACAAGGCGGGGAGTCCATCGGCTATGATGCCGGCGAGAACATCGGCGGGCGCAAGCGGCACCTTCTGGTCGATACTCTGGGGATGATCCTAGGCGTCGGCGTGACGAGCGCCTCCGTCCAGGACCGCGCCGGGGCCGTCACGCTTCTCGCGAGTCTCTATCTACTCTTTGGCAGGCTGCAAATTATCTGGGCCGATGCTGGCTATGCCGGGGCCTTCGTCGCATGGGTCAAAGGGTTGCGTCCCTTTGGCAAGCGGCATCTGGACATCGTCCGCCGCAGCGCTGACGCCAAAGGCTTCCCACTCGTCCGCAAGCGTTGGATCGTCGAGCGGACCTTTAGCTGGCTCTATAAGTCCCGCCGCTTATCCCCCGACGATGAGCGGCGCGTCGATCATTCCGAGTCCCAGATCTACGTTTGGATATGCCGTCTCCTGCTCAAGCGTCTGGCTAATAACTAACCCATACGACTTTCCGGATACACTCTAACGTGTTATTATACAACACGGTAAACCTGCGGGATCGGATAGCGGGGCATGGCGGGTTCATGGCTGGCGAGGTTTACCGTCGTGTAGCGGGGGGAGGGCCGGAGGGCGAGTGTTGTTTCTTCGCCTCGTTCCCAAACCGGGCCAGGCTCACCCACTTTGGGAACGAGGCGGAAAATGGGTTGTCCGCATAAGCATTGTCCTCACCAGTCCGAGTCGGAAGCGCGACGATCGTAGTCGATACCGCCTCGATCCGAGTCGGGAGCGCCGCCATACGAAGTCGGGATGGGCGTGGTCTTAGTCGATACCGCGCCGGCAGGAGGCGGCGCGGGCGCGGTGCAGGCCGGAGGCTCAGGCCGCGGGTTCGAACTGCGGGGCCGGCGTGGATGTTTTCGCTTCGAGGCGAGGGCAGAGCGCGACGTAGCGCTGAAGAAAAAGCACAAGGTAGAAAAGCTGCATGCGCCACCAGATGGCGAAGCTGCGGCCGGTGTTGCCGGCGAGGACCGAGTTCACGGCGGCGGCGAGTTGGAGATGCTTCGTGGGCGTGGTGAAGACCTCGATGAACTCCGGTCGATACCACGCCGTAACGAAGCGCAGGTATTTGTCCATGAGCGCGTGCAGGCCGCGTTCGTAGCGGCGGAAAAGGCGGGGCTGGCGCGCGGGGTCGGTGAGGATTTCGTCGAGCGCATCGGCGCACTGCTCGCCGCTGTGGATGGCGAGGAAGACGCCGGTGGAAAAGATCGGGTCGATGAAGCCGGCGGCATCGCCCGCGAGCATCCAGCGGTCGCCGGTCAGGCGGGCGTTGCGATACGAGTAGTCGCCGGCGGAGTGGACGGGCGTGACGCGGACGGCGTCGGCCATGCGCTCGCGCATCACCTCGGAATCGCGGATCGCCCAGTCGAGCACGTCCTCGGGCGATTCCTTGCGCGCCTTGAAGTCCGCCAGATCCAGGACCACTCCGATGCTGGTCCGCCGCTCATCGAGCGGGATGAGCCAGAACCAATGGCCCTGCGCCCGGACGAGCCGCGTGAGGGTGGCGTCGATGCCCTCGTCCCGCTGGACGTTTTCATAGTGCGCGTAGCAGGAGAGTTTTTGGAGATGCGCGTAGGTCGTCTTGAGCTGGAAATGCGAACCGACGACCGCGTTCCGCCCGCTGGCGTCGAGGAGGTAGCGGGCGCGGATCGCGGTGCCGCCGCTGACTTTCACCGTCACGCCTTCCCCGTCGAAAGCGAGCGTCTCCACGGCAGTCTCCTCGCGCACTTCCGCGCCGGTCGCTCGCGCGCGGTTGAGCAGCATGGTGTCAAACTCGGCGCGCTCGACCTGATAGGCGTTGTGGTGGCGGAGGCGGAACCCGTTCTGGAAATAAAACTTCACCGCGCGCTGCCCGCAGGCCGTGGCGATCTCGCCGCCAAATTTCCGCATCGCCCCCGCGTCGAGTTGCGCACGGATGCCCAGCCGGTCAAAAGTGGTGAGAGAGTATGGCAGGAGTGATTCGCCAATGTGAAAGCGGGGGAATTTCTCCCGCTCCAGAACGATGACGCGACGGCCTTTCTGCGCGAGCAGCGTGGCGGCGGTACTGCCCGCCGGGCCGCCCCCGATGATCGCTACGTCGTAAAGGTTTTCCATGAGTGCGCGGGAATTTAAACGGATTGACGACGATGGGAAGACGCGAGATGCAGACCGGCCGGCCGCCTTCCACTCCCCCGCCCTCTTCGTGAAAGGACCTACGTGATGCGAATGAACGTGCCTTTCTCATAGTGCTCTTCCGTGTAGTAGATATTTCGGATTCGCCCGCCGGACTCGACCTCAAAGACGAGCCGACGCCGGCCCCGCTGCCCCCTCGGATCGTTCTCGTGAGCCTGGCCGACATCAGCCTCGCGATAAGTACATCCGGCGTCGATCTTTGGCAGAGGTGGGCCATCGAGGGGAGCACCGTATTCGTTTCTGTATGCGCGGAGATTTTCCACTCCGTGATTCTTGGAAGTGGCGATGGCTTCGCGGACTTCGGGCGGCAGGGCGAGGAAGCTGCGAGTCGGAATTCTGTCGCGATGGATAAACCCGCTCATCGCCTCAGAGTGGCGGAATTCGCCGCTTTGTCGAGCGCCTCCCTAGCTCGCCGCCAGCGCGTGGTCGGTGAGGCGCGCGTAGGCGTCGCGGTATTTCTCGCTGGTTTTCGCCACGACCTCCGTCGGCAGCGCCGGCGCGGGCGGCGTCTTGTCCCAGTCGAGCGTCTCCAGGTAATCGCGGACGAACTGCTTGTCGAAGCTCGGCGGGCTGATGCCGAGCGCGTGCTGGTCGGCGGGCCAAAAGCGCGAGCTGTCCGGCGTGAGACATTCGTCGATCAGGATCACGCGCCCATCGAGCAGCCCAAACTCGAACTTCGTATCCGCCACGATGATCCCCCGCCCCGCCGCATACGCCCGGCCGTCCTCGTAGAGCTGGAGACTCAGCGCCCGCACCTGCTCGGCCACGCCTTCCCCGAGCAGGCGGCAGCATTCGGCCCAGTCGATATTCATATCGTGCCCGCTCGCCGCCTTCGTCGAGGGCGTGAAAAGCGTTTCCGGGAGCTTCTCGGCCTGCCGCAAACCGCCCGGCAGCTCGATCCCGCAGATGCTCCGCGAGGCCTCATACTCCTTCCACCCCGAACCCGCGAGATAGCCGCGCACCACGCACTCGACCGGCAGCGGCTTCGCCTTTTTCACAATCATCGAGCGCCGGGAAAGCTGGCTGGCATAGGGCTGCAAGGCGGCTGGAAAATCCCGCACCTCCGTCGCGATGACGTGGTTTTCCACAAATCCGAACCGCTCAAACCAGAACGCCGAGATCGACGTCAGCACCGCGCCTTTGTGCGGAATCGGATTCGGCAGAATGCAGTCAAACGCGCTGATGCGATCTGTGGCCACGAGCAGCAGGTGCTCGCCGAGGTCAAAGATTTCGCGCACTTTGCCACTGGCGACTTTGCGGACGCCGGGAAGGTCGAGGGTGAGGATGTCCATCGCCGCGAGAATGAACGCCGATCCCAAAACAGCCAATAGCGATCATCGGTGCAATCCCCCCGAATTGATGAGCCGATTCATCGAAGGTGGTCTTACGGCTTGCCAGCTTCCGACGCGAAAGATGACATCTCACCGCTTATGGCTTCCCGATCCTACTTTCAGATTTTCGTTCAAGAGCGACGGCTAATCACTGGCACATGAACCCTGATCGGGCATCAGGATCGGACGACTTAACCCAAAGTCGGCTGACGCAAGTTTTCAAATTCCTCAAGGAACTCAACGAGTTGAGAAATCCTGTGCCGCGTGATTTGTCGGGCTACGCGGATGTGCTGCGACTCGATGCGTGGGCGCTGCATCCCTGCATCGTCGTGCTACGTGGCGACCGAGAGGATGAGAGCGATGCGGATGCGGATGTGGAAATGGAGCCGCTCATCAGTATCAAGCGCGCTCGGCTTACAGCGTGTCCCAAGCCGCCTGATACACTCGACGGCTGGCTGAAACCTGGCTGGCAGTCGATGGAGGCAGAGGCGGAGGTGCTGGAATCGCGGAACTTCGTCGATCGTGAAAAGAAAACTGTCACGGTTGCATTCTCCGATGGTGCGCAGCGAGTTGCGGCGTTGAGCATATGGACCGTACTACGTGGGAAGTGGGTGGAAGCGGAGCGGCCGGCGATTGCCGCGCTGAAAATTTTTGCGAATTCATACACTGTGGTCGACGATGCAGCGCGAGGGCGACCGCGTTGAACTGGTCTTGGCGGATGGGATGCTCGGCATCGCGGATTTGTCTGTGCGCCATCCCGTGCTGACGCAGCGCGTGAATTTGGAGTTTGATCCATCCGTGCCGGAATTTCATTTCGCCACCGGCACCGAAAACGTGGAACTGAATCGTGCGCTGTTGCGGATGGTGCCAACCATCGAAGGACGGATGATTGCCCATTTCGACAAGGTATTGGAATCGCAGCCTGTCGAACCGCTCGGTGGCGAAAGCGCGGAGGGGTTCTTTCGTTCTCTCGTGCAAGGACTGTTCAATGACGGCGAGTTTTTTGAAGAAAAGACGCGCGCTGTCTCGGCGAACCATCCGAGCATCTGGCGGGAGCCGGTGATTTTTCTCCGCCCTCGAACTGCCGGATTGAGCACGACGCTGGACAACATTATTGCGGATTTGGAGGGGGAGGACACGGACGCGCCCGAAGGATTGTCGCGCATCGTGGGAATTGAGACGGACGAAGCCGAGTTGCCGCCCGGCGGCAGCGGTGACAGTGAGACACGGCGCACTCCGACGGGACCGGAACCCGACATTCTTTTCAGCAAGCCCGCAAACGCGGGGCAGTATGAAATCGCCGCGCGACTCGCGCAGGCGAAGGCCGTGCTCGTGCAAGGCCCGCCCGGCACGGGCAAGACGCACACGATTGCGAACCTGCTCGGGTATTTGCTCGCACAAGGAAAGACGGTGCTCGTGACTGCGCACACGACGAAAGCTCTGCGCGTATTGCGGCGACAAGTGGATGAGGCGTTGCAGCCATTGTGTTTGAGCGTCCTTGAGGGTGACGCGGACAGTCAGGCGCAGCTTTCCCGCGCCGCGCAGGATATTGCCAACCGCCTCTCGGGCTCGAATGCCGCGACTCTCCGGCGTGAGGCTGGCTTGCTCCGCGACAAGCGCCGCAAAATGCTCGATGTCGCGGCAGCACTGCGCCGACAACTCCGCGATGCGCGGTTCAGCGAATTGGAAGAAATCGTTCTCGGCGGTGAAGGGTTGAGTCCCATTGAAGTCGCGAAGCATGTGAAAGCTGATGAGGAACGCGACGGCTGGATTCCCGGCCCGCTTCAACCGGGTGTGCTCTGCCCACTCACGGACGCGGAAGCGCGCCAACTCTACGCGACGCACGCCACACTCACGCCTTCCGATGAAATCCAGCTCGCCGTTTCGCAGCCCTTGCGTGCGGACTTGGTTTCATCGGCGGACTTTCGTTTGCTTGCTGCGGAGCAAGCCGGAGCGGATTCACGCGCGGAAAAACATCGCCCGGATTTGTGGTCGGACGGCGCTGCGGACGGTTATGCCGCTGCTCAACTTCAGGAGCTTCATCAACGCGTGTGCGCTGCTGCGGGGATTCTCTCGGAAGAACAGAATTGGCTCCGCGAGGTACTTTTCGCCGGGTGGATGGGCGGCGGCTTACGCGACGCGTGGAATGACTTGCTCGCCGCCGCACATGCGCTGGCGGCTGAGGCTGACACGGCTCACCGACTTGTCATGGAGCACGGGCCGGAGTTGCCTGAAGGTCGGCCCGTTGGAGAAGTCGTTGCGACACTCGGCGAAATCATAACGCATCTTGAAACCGGCGGTTCATTGGGTTTGATGACGAAGGTAAGGCACCGTGGTTGGCATCAACTCATTGACCTATGCCGGGTCGAAGGTCGCCTTCCGACAACGCTCGACGAGTTCCGTGCTGTGCGAGCACTCGCGCAACTACAGGAACATCGCAATCGGTTTGCCGCACGTTGGCGGCGTGCCGTGGAAAGTCTCGACGGTCCACAGGTCCAGAGTTTGGGCGCATCCCCTGAACGCGCGGCACAAGGTTACGCTGCTGAGATTCGCACCCGGCTCGAATGGCGCGAGGCCGTTTGGGAGCTACTGATTGGCGAACTCCATGCAGTTGGTTTCCGATGGGATGCGTGGCTCGCAGCCCATCCACCCATTGCCGGCGATCATGGCGAACTGGCGAGAGTTCAATGGGCATCTCAGGGGTTGCCGGAAATCGTCGAGGCGCAAGCTGCGCTGCTCCGGCAGGCGGAGTTGTCGGCGGAGTTACAGAATCAGCGCGCATATCTCGCGGGCTTTCCGCAGAGCGAAGCAGCATCCGTGTTGCTCACCGCACAAGACGGCTGGGACGTGGAAAACTACGAAGAAGCGTGCCGCGAACTCGCCCGTCACGAAGGTTTGCGCGACGCCTACGACACGCGCCTCGCGCTGCTTGCGAAAGTTGAACCAATCGCTCCGGCATGGGCGCACGCCATCACACAACGCCACAAGCCGCACGACAGTTCGCAACCTCCCGGTAACTCCGCTGCCGCGTGGCGCTGGCGGCAATGGCTTCAGGAACTCGAAACGCGTGCGGCGGTTTCGATGCCTGAGCTGCAAGAACGGCTCGACAACACGGAGCACGAGTTACGGCAGTTGGCTGCGCAAATCATCGAGCACGAAACGTGGGCTGCACAGCGCGAGCGCACGGGTCTGCAAGCGCAACAGGCGCTCATGGGATTCGTTCAGACCATCCGCAAAATTGGCAAAGGCACCGGCAAGCGCGTGCCGCAACTTCTCCAGCACGCAAGACAGCTTCTCGCCTCCGCGCGTAGCGCAGTGCCCGTATGGATTATGCCGCTCAGCCGCGTGTATGAGAGCTTCGACGCCCGCGAAACAAAATTCGATGTCGTCATCATCGACGAAGCGAGCCAAAGCGACGTGACCGCGCTGGCGGCTCTCTACCTCGGGCACGAACATATCGTCGTCGGTGACAAGGAGCAGGTGACACCCGATGCCGTCGGGCAGCGCGTGGACGAAGTGCAAAGGCTGATCGCCAGCGATCTACACGGCATCCCGAATAGTCATCTCTACGACGGTCAGACATCGATTTACGACCTCGCTGAAACGGCGTTCGGTGGCGTGGTCGCGTTGCGCGAACACTTCCGGTGTGTCCCTGAAATCATTCAGTTCAGTAATCACCTCTCATACAAAACCATCATCCCGTTGCGCGAACCTCACTCCGCGCCCGTGAAGCCCGCCGTCGTAGCGCATCGCGTGAACGGCTTCCGCGATGAGCGCGGAAAGACGAACGAAGTTGAAGCGGAAGAAGTGGCATCGCTCGTCGTCGCGTGCATCAGCGACGCAGACTACGCTCGTAACGATTTTGGTCAGCCGACAAGCTTTGGAGTGATTTCGCTTCTTGGTGATGAGCAAGCATTGCTCATCGAAAGGCTGCTGCGGCTGCGAATCGCGCCGGACATTTTTGCAAAGCATCGGCTGCTCTGCGGCAACGCGGCTCAATTCCAAGGTGATGAGCGCGACGTGATCTTTCTTTCAATGGTGGATGGCCCGCCCAACGACGGATAACTCACCTACCGCGATGCTGGCCCGAAAGACCTCTACAAGAAGCGCTACAACGTCGCCGTCAGCCGTGCGCGTAACCAACTGTGGGTCGTGCATTCCATCGACCCAGACACACACCTCAAAGGCGGCGACCTGCGGCGGCGACTCATTGAGCACGCACGCGACCCGCAGGCACTTTTGCGTGCGATGGAAGAACAAGGCAAACGAACCGACTCCATTTTCGAGAAGCTGGTTTTGCAGCGACTCGTAAGCGCAGGCTACCGCGTGCAACCGCAATGGCCCGTCGGTGCTCGCCGGATCGATCTTGTTGTCGAAGGACTCACGAAGCGCCTTGCTGTTGAGTGCGACGGTGAGAAATGGCACACGCCGGAACAACTCCAACACGACCTCGAACGCCAATCCATCCTCGAACGCCTCGGCTGGGTTTTCATTCGCATCCGCGGCAGCGTCTTCTTCCGCGACCCCGACACAGCGATGGCACCAGTTTTCACCAGACTCGATCACCTCGGCATCGAACCACTGGGCGCCGCGTCACAATCGCCACCGCCGGTGGAAACACCGTTGCTCAACCGAGTGAGGCGAAGTGCCGAAGCATTGCGAGCGCAATGGCTCGCAGAAAGGGTTACCGAAGCCGACGACGACGATAGCGAAGGTTGACGCGAATATGCGCGGCGCGAACGCTCCTCAAAGCCGCCCGAGAAACCGCCGTCCGTGCCCGCGTTCTCGGCCTGGTTACATCGTCCGCGCCAAGTCACTGCAATGGTTCCCGTGGCTCGGCGCGCGCGGTCTGCTCACGTTGGAACTTCACGCCAAATGCGACGGCATCGCGGAGGAGTGCGACGCGCTATCCATTACCTACAAGAAGACCGACCCCGCCCGCTGGCGCACACATTTGGAATCCCTCGCGCTCGGCGACCGCACCGCACTGGACCTCGCGCACCGAATGAACGTGAAGACTTTCGACAAGTTTGACGACGTGCTCGCGGAGGAATTGCTGGACGAAGCGAACGCCCGCGACCGGCTCGATTTGCCCGGTGCGAGACTACGCGCGGAACAAGCCATCGACATTCTCGCCACCACCGTACCGCCATGAACCCATCGGCCGACAACGAAACGCCCGGCGACTTGCCGCGCATAAGCCTTCTGGAAATCGCCGTGCTCATGCTCTCCGTGTATGTGCTCGGCGCGCTGCTCGCGCAGACGGTCTTTCACGTCCCGCCGGAAGTCAGCCTGCTGCTCGACCGCATCGATACTTTTGTGTGCGTCATTTTCCTTGCCGACTTCGCAGTACGGTTCCGACGTGCGCCGTCGAAGCTGGAGTTTATGAAATGGGGCTGGATTGACCTCATTTCCAGCATCCCCGCTTACGACTTCCTCCGCTGGGGGCGCATGGTGCGCGTCATCCGCATCATTCGCATCCTGCGTGCGTTTCGCTCGGCGCGGCATCTCGTCGCGTTCCTCTACCTTCGCCGGACGCGCAATCTCGCGCTGACCGTCGTGCTCACGGCGTTCGTGCTTGTCATCTTTTCCTCCATCGCCGTGCTCTCCTTTGAGGACGAAAAGGAATCCACCATCCGCACACCCTTCGATGCAATGTGGTGGGCGGTTTCGACAATGACGACGGTAGGCTACTGCGACAAGGTGCCCGTGACGGTGGAGGGGAAGATTGTCGCCATGATTTTGATGGTCACAGGCGTTGCTCTCTTCGGCGTGCTTACGGGTTTGTTTGCCCGCATTTTTGTCGAACCCGAGTTCAAGCGGGAAGATTCCGAGATCGCGCAGCTCACCGCGGAGATACGTCTTTTGCGTGGAAAAATTGAAGCGCTTGAAAAGATTTCCGATTTCCATGCCGACAGGCATCTGCCTAAAGGCAGAATTTGATTTCGGTCGAAGGCCCCGGAGCGTTCGGGCATCCAGCCCTTTCCACGAAGCGCAGCTCTCCCCAACGTGCGCCGCTTTCCACCCGGCACGCATCGCCGCGTCTGTCACGGGGCCGATGAAGAGCAGACCGCTCACACGCTGCGCGAGTTGGTGCGCGAGGAAACGCCGATTTGCAAGCCGTCGCGCGCGAGCTTCCCGCGGGCGACGACGCGGCCGATGTGCGAGCCGGCGGGTGGGTAGCGGCGCGCCTGACATTTTCATCAAAGCCAAACTTGGCGCGGTGATGGCGCGGACTTTCCCGCGGCGGAACCCTACCGGGTGAACCAAGCCGGCAGAGCGTTCGCGTAAAAGGGGAGGACGCCCTGGACGCTGGCGAAGAAGAAGACGCTGCTGGCGAGATTGAAGAGGAAGGTGGCGGCGATGGCGGGCCAGACGCGGCGACCGGTAGGACGGAGGCGGAAGGTGGCGGCGACGGCCAGCCCCTGCGTCATGAAGAAGAGGGTCTGGTAGCCCTGCACCCGGCCGATGGGGATGCCGAAGACATATTCGTGGACGGCGGCGGAGACGGCGAAAGTGATGACGATGGCGCGGAGGGGCGGGCCGCCGATGCGCCGGTAGATGTATTCGTCAAAAAACTGCTGCGCGGGCCGGTTGTAGCGCCGCCAGAATTGGGCCGGGGTGGCGGCGAGCAGCGGGCAATCCATCGGGTCCAGCCCGCGTCCGCCGGCGAGGCGCCAGAGCGCAGTGTGGGCGTGGGTGACGGGGATGAGCGTGAGGAAGACGGTGAAGGCTTTGGCAGCGTGCTCGACGAAGAATGGAACGGACTGCCAAGGGAATCGCCAGACCCCGACGAAGAGCGCCATGGCCGCGGCGGCCTGGAGCAGCGAGACGAAGAGGCGGCGCGCATTTTCGCGGCGCGTGGGCCGGGGTGCCGCGGGCAGTTTTCGCCAGACGACGGAGAGCCAGTTGGGAAGGTAGGCGACGTAGGCGGCGAAAGTCGGGCGCAAGGCCGGGCCGCAGGTCATGTGCAGATCGTAGAGCTTGACCATGAGGGCGGTGGCATTGATCGCCGCCAGCAGGCGGTGGAACGCGGCGGTGGCGGGCAGGCCAAGCGGCGTGAGCGCGATGAGCCCGATGGCGAAGACCGTGAGCGGCCATCGCCGCCGCCGGTCCCACGCAAGCGTCGGGTAAAAGGCGAGCGCCACGAGATACTCGAGGGCGAGGATGATGAGGAAAAGGACGGGTGGATGGAGGGGCATCGCGCGGACGTTTTATGGTGTGGGGACGCCAGTCGGTAAAGGTGTTGGCGTGGACGATGACAGAGGAAAATGTTCGGCGCGGAAAGGTTGGCACACGCGCTGCTAAATCAACTGCTGCGAGCCTGGGAGACACCAAGTCCCATATTGACCTTATCGTTTCATCCCGCAGCTTCGCCCCAAGCGCGACCAGCAATGGTCGCGCTTACTTTTTCCGGGATCTGAGCTTTGCGGGGGGCACACGGCGGCGCGCATTGCGCGTGTGCTCGTCAACGCGCCCGGTTGAGATAGGCGTTCCTTCCGAACAACGAACGGCATCCGCGTTCCGGTTCAGAAAAACTTCATGTCCACGACGCTCTCTGCCCGCAATATCCCGCTCTTCATCGCCTTTCGGGTGCTCTTCAATGCGCGCTGGTACTATCCGGTGCTGGCGGTGCTTTTCCTCGATCTCGGGCTGACCATCGGGCAGTACGCGATGCTCAATGTCGCCTGGGCGGCGGCGATCGTGGGGCTGGAGGTGCCGTCGGGCGCGCTGGCGGATCAGCTCGGGCGCAAGCGAATGGTGGTCCTCGCGGCGGTGCTGATGGTTGTGGAAATGGCGATCTTTGCCTTTGCGCCGCGCGGCAATCCGACGCTGCTCTTCGCGCTCTTCCTCCTCAATCGCGTGCTCAGCGGCGCGGCGGAGGCGTGCGCGAGCGGCGCGGACGAGGCGCTGGCCTATGATTCGCTCGTCGCCGACGGGCGCGGCGGCGAATGGCCGCGGGTGCTGGAGCGGCTGATGCGCTGGCAATCGGCGGCGTTCTTTGTGGCGATGCTGCTCGGCGCGGCGGTCTATGACGCGCGGCTCGTGCAGCGTGTCGTCGATTTTTTCGGGCTCCATTGGACGGTGACGCGCGAGGTGACGGTTCGCATTCCCGTCTATCTCACGCTCGCCAACTCCGTCCTCGCGCTCCTCGTCACCCTGCGCATGCGCGAACCCGCACGGCTGATAGCCAAAGCCTCCGCAGGCGCGACGTGGCGGGCGACGCTCGCGGCGGGCGCGTGGATTCTGCGCACGCCGGCGGCACTCACGGTGATCCTCGCGGGGCTGTGCTTCGACAGCATCGTGCGCCTTTTCCTGACCGTCGCGAGCAACTACTACCGGCTCATCGCCATCCCCGAAGCGGCCTTCGGCGTCATCGGCTCCGCCTTTGCGCTGCTCGGCTTTTTTCTGTCGCCCGTCGCGCGGCGGCTCACCGAGCAGCGCAGCCTGCGGGCGAACTTTGCCCTCGTCGCCTCGCTTATCCTCGCCGGTCTGACGGGCGTCGCTTTCGTCCGGCCGTGGTGGGGGCTGCTGCCGCTGCTGCCGCTCGGTGTGGCAATGTCGCTCACGGGGTTCTTTGTTTCGCACTATCTCAACGCAGCCGTCACCGACTCCGCCCAACGCGCGACCGTGCTGAGCTTCCGCGGGCTCGCCTACAATCTGGCCTACGGTGGCATCGGCCTGCTTTTCGCCGGGCTGACCCGGGCTCTCGCCGGGCGGGGAAATGCGGATGCGGTCTTCGCCGCGGCGCTGGCTTGGCTGCCGTGGTATTTCATCGCAGCCACGGCGATCCTGGCGCTCGCGTGGGCCCGGATTGGAGGTTCCGCAGCGCCTTCGCCAGCGCCTCCATCGGCAGGCCGATGACATTCGTGAACGAGCCCTCGACGCGGACGATGAGTTCGCCATGGTCATCCTGCGCGGCGTAAGCGCCAGCCTTGTCCAGCGGGCCAATGCGCGCGTGGTAGGCGCGGATTTGCGCATCCGTGAGCCGGTGGAAATGAACGCGCGTGACCTCGATGAAGCCTTCGTCCCATCCACCTTTCGGGTGGCAAAGCCAGACGCCAGAATAGACCGCGTGCGCCCGACCGTTGAGCCGCTTGACCATCGCGAAAGCCGCGTCGAGATCCGCCGGTTTGCCAAAGACCTCGCCCTCGAAAAACACCTCCGTATCCACGCCCAGAACGAGCGCCTCGGGATGCCTGCGCGCCACGGCATGCGCCTTCGCCCGCGCATTGCGCAGGGTGATCTCCCCCGGCGTGAGATGCTCAGGCGCGCTTTCCGCCACATCCGCCACCTCGATGGAAAACGTGTAGCCGTGCTCCTGCAGAAGCCCCCGCCGCCGCGGGGAAGCGGAGGCGAGGATGAGTGGCGGGAGCGGCATGGTCAGCAGCAACGGTTAATGCCTTTGAAGCGGTGTTCAGTGGCGGTGAGGAAGACGTTTTTGCGCGGCCTGGCTTGCGCGTCGGCCGGCGCGGCGCACTCGCAAGCCTGAGCCAGCGCGCGTTCGCGGTCGATGGCCGCTTCGCCGGAGACTTCCTTGAGCAGCGTGAAAGCGAAGGCGGCGAGGCCGGCGACAGGCATGGGACGCGAGGCGGAGAGGGCTTCGGCGGGAAGCCACACGGGTTCGGTTTCCCGCAGCACCGAAGCCTTTGCGCCAAGGAGTAACCGCACCCATTCCCAGACGCTCAGGCCGACGATGCCGACGACGAGCACGAGGAACGCGGCGGTGACCATGGCGTCGAGATATTGATTTTGAATTTGTTTGGCGGTGGCCACGGCGCTTTTCAGGGCGGCATCGCTCTTCGTCTTCGCGACTGCCGAGGCTTGCCGGGCGGTGGTGAGTTGCGCGGCGTCCGCGCCGGATTTGATCAGTTCGCTCTCCGCACGGGTCGCGGCAAGCCCGGCGGCGCTGGCGGCGTCGGCGGCCTTTTCCGCGGCGGGCATGGCTTGGGTCTTGAGTTGCTCGGCTTTGGCGAGAAAGCCGATCGCCGGGCTGGGATGGCGGAGCTTTTGATAGCCCGCTGTGCCAGTGACCGCGAGCAGCCAGACGAGCGGAAGAAAGGTGACGAGGGCGAGCGCCGGATGGCGCTTGTCGCGAAGCTGCGTTTTTAAAATGATGGTCGTCGCAAGGCAGAGGGCGATGCTGGCGAGGAGTTGGTTGGCGATGCCGAAGATCGGCCAGAGCGCCTTGATGCCGCCATCGGGGTCATGCACGGCGACGATGAGAAAGTAGCCCCACAGCCCGGCGATGACGGCGCTCGCGGCGATGCCCGCGGCAAGGTTGCGGGTGTCGCCGAGCGGTTTCCAGACATAGCCGAGCGCATCCTGGAGCAGGTAGCGGCCGACGCGGGTGCCGGCGTCGAGCGTGGTCAGGATGAAGAGCGCCTCGAACATCACCGCGAAGTGGTACCACACGCCCATCCAGTTCCCGCCGAGAAGCCGAGAAAAGAGCGCCGCCATGCCCACGGCGAGCGTGGCGCCGCCGCCGGTGCGACCGATAAGCGTGTCCTCGTGAACTTGGGCGGCGAGCGTGGTCATTTGCGCGCCGGTGACCGCGAAAGCCGGGCCGAAGGCGTTCACTTTTTCCACGACCGCGGCGGCGTCGCCTTTGATGTTGATCGCCAGATAGACGCCGGGATCGAGGGTGCAGGCCGCGATCATGGCCATGATGGCGACGAGCGATTCGAGGCACATAGCGCCGTAGCCGATGGGCCGCGCGGCACTTTCGCGGGTGATGATCTTCGGCGTGACGCCGCTGGCGATGAGGGTGTGAAAACCGCTGATCGCCCCACAGGCGATGGTGATGAAACAGAACGGAAACAGCTTCCCCGGCACGACCGGCCCGGAGCCGTCGATGAACGGGGTGAGCGCGGGCATTTTCAAAACGGGCAGCACCAGCAGCGTGCCGAGCGCGAGCGCGAAGATCGTGCCGAGCTTCATGAAAGTGCTCAGGTAATCGCGCGGGGCGAGCAGCAGCCAGACCGGCAGGATGCTCGCGGCGAAGCCGTAGAGGATGATCGCCCACGCGAGAAAGCCGCCGTCTTTTTTGAAAACGGCGCGCAGCGTTTCGTGCTCGGAAACCCACTGTCCGCCCCAGACCGCGAGGAGCATCAGCGTCACGCCGATGACGGAGGCCTCGAGCACTTTGCCCACGCGCACGTAGCGCAGGTAGCCGCCCATGAGGAAGGCGATCGGGATGGTCGCGGCCACGGTGAAAACGCCCCACGGACTTTCGGCCAGGACGTTCACCACGACGAGCGCGAGGACCGCGAGAAGAATGATCATGATCGAGAGAATCGCGATCGTGCCGATGATTCCGGCAGTGGGGTTGATCTCCTCGCGGACCATTTGCGCGAGCGATTTGCCGTCGCGCCGCATGGACGCGAAGAGGATCACGAAATCCTGCACCGCGCCGCCGAGAACCACGCCGATGAGAATCCACAGGGTGCCGGGCAGATAGCCAAACTGCGCGGCGAGCACCGGCCCGACAAGCGGCCCCGGCCCGCTGATCGCCGCGAAGTGATGGCCGAAGACGATCCACTTGTTCGTCTTCACGTAGTCCTTGCCGTCCTCGTGGACTTCGCAGGGCGTCGCCCGCCGCTCATCCAGCGCGAGCACGCAGGCGGCGATCCATTTCGCGTAAAAGCGGTAGCCGATAGCGTAGGTGCAGAGCGCGGCAATAAGGATGTAGGCTGAGTTCAGCGGCTCGCCGCGGTGTGTGGCGATGGTGAAATACGCGAATGCGCCGAGCAGGGCGACGAGCAGCCAAGTGAGGAGAGAGAGGGATTTTTTCACGTCGGCCTGACTGCTTAGAACGCAACCGCACGGATGGCAAACTCAGGAAACCGCCCCGCGCCCGTGCGCCAATCGTCATTCGCCACTTGCCGCAATTGGTGGATTGTGTTCCAAACAAAGCATCACTCCATGAACACCTCCCTTCCTTCCGCCATCCTCCGTCACACCCTCGCCGCCGCCGTCCTCGCGCTGACCGGCGCTTCCGCCTTTGCCCAGGCCCCCGCAACGACCACTCCCGCCGCGACTCCCGCAGCCAAGCCCATCCCGCCCGCCGACAAAAAATTTCTGAAGGACGTCGCGAAGTCTTTTTACCTCGAAATCCAATTCGCCGAGTACGCGAAGGGCAACGCTAAGAGCGAGGCGACGAAGAAATATGCCGTGATGGTGAACACGGAGCTGAACAAGGCTTGGGAAGGGCTGGGCGAAATCGCCAAGGCCAAAGGCGAAATGCTGCCCGCCGAACTCACGGGCGGCGACAAGGGTGCCTTCGAACGCTTTAAAAAGATGAAGGATGATGGCGTGGACAAAATGTATTTTCGGGAAGTCTTGAAAGAGGCCAAGGGCGTGGAACGCGACTTGACGAGCGCCTCGAAAACATCCGCCGATCCCGCAATCAAGGCTTTTGCCGCGGAGTATCTTCCGACCGTGAAAAACCATGTGACCGAAGGCGAGAAGGCCGAGAAGGAATCGAATAAGCGGACTCCCTGAACCGTCGCGCCGTCAGCCGGCGCACGAAAATTTCAGCCCGGCGCGACGCTGCTCGCGTCGGGCTTTTTTTCGCCTGATTTGCACGCGCGATTTGCGGGGTGGCACGCGCGGCGTATCGTGAAAAAACTCCGCACGATGGACGACGACGCTTTCGACCTCAACGCACCGGGCGACTACCTCACGCCGCTGGACCGCCTCGACCGACTCATTGCCGCTCTCCCACCGGGCGACATCGTGCGCGGCGAACTGCTCGGCCTGCGCCTCGAATTCGCCGAGCAGGAGGACATGGTCGGGGAGGCTCGGGAGAAGATCGAGAAGATGGATGCGATCATCAAGAAGGTCACGTCGCCTGCCAACCGCATCGGCACATTCCTCGGCACCGCGAACCGCGAGACCGGGCAGATCGTCGTGGGCGGGGCGGATTTTTACTGCAATGTCGATCCGCGGGTGAGCATCGACTCTCTCCGGCGCGGCACGCGGGTGCTGGTCAATGAAGCTTATGTCATCGTGGGCGATCTCGGTTTCGACAAGAGCGGGCCGGTGGTGAAGATCGCCGAAGTCCTCGGTCCCGACCGGCTGCGCGTCGGCACGGAGCACGGCATGCAATCGCTCGTGCTCCAGCGCGGCGATTTGCTGATGAAGGAAAAACTCAAGGCCGGTGACGAGGTGCGCACGGACCCCAACTACAAGATCGCCATCGAAGTCCTCGCCCGTCCGCACGCCGACGAATACTACCTCGACGCGGTGCCTGAATTGCCGTGGGAAAAAGTCGGCGGCCAGGAGGAGGCCCTCGCCGCCATTCGCGACGCCATCGAACTGCCGCTGCTCCACCCGGATTTGTTCCGCCGCTTCCAGCACAGCACGCCCAAGGGCTTTCTCCTCCACGGCCCGCCCGGCTGCGGCAAGACGCTCATTGGCAAGGCCACCGCCTACAATCTCACCCAGCAACTCCAGCAGCAGACCGGCCGGGAGATGCGCGAATACTTCATGCACATCAAGGGACCGGAAATCCTCAATATGTGGGTCGGTGAAAGCGAACGCATGGTCCGCGAAATCTTCGCCACGGCGCGGGAGAAGCGGCGCGAGGGTTTTCTGCCGTTCCTCTTCATCGACGAAGCCGAAAGCATCCTCGGCACGCGCCGGGCGTCGCGCCACTCGAACATCCTGAGCACCCTCGTCCCGATGTTTTGCACCGAGATGGACGGCATCGAATCGCTCGCGGAAGTCGTCATCATCCTGGCCTCGAACCGCGCCGACCTCATCGACCCCGCGATCCTCCGCCCCGGCCGCATCGACCGCAAAATCAAAGTCCGTCGCCCAACCAAGGACGGGGCGCGCGACATCTACCGCATCTATCTCGGCGAAAACCTGCCCTACGATCCCGCCCTCGTCCGCGAGGCCGGCAGCGTATCCACAGCGATCACCCAGCTCATCGACAAGCTTATCGACCTCCAGTTTTCTCACCGCGACGAAAACCGCTTCCTCTCCATCACCCTGCGTTCCGGGAAAAAGGAAACGCTCTATCGCGGCGACCTCGTGAGTGGCGCGATCATCGCCAGCATCGTCGAGCGGGCAAAAGGACTGGCCATCAAACGCGCCATCGCCAGCGGCCAGGAGGAGGGCATCGGCATGGACGACCTCCGCGCCTCTCTCGACGCTGAGTATCTGGAGAACGACATCTTCCCGCCCGACGACCTCACCGAAGACTGGCTCCAACTCATCGACCACGATCCCGAAAACGTGGTTAAAGTGTCCCCGGTCCGAGCATCCTCCAAGATTGGCGGTGCGCCGGCGGGCTCGGTCGTCTGAATCCGGGCGGCACGCCCGTTTCGCGAAAAACTCGTGTCTCAATTCTTTCCGCGCATGCTGTTCATATAAGACATGAGTTTTTCCGCCCGCAGACTCTTCCTTTTCGCCGCGCTCGCTATCGCCTCCCCAGCCTCCTTCGCCGCGGTACAAAGCCCCGCTCTCGCGGCCAGGCCGGACGCGGCTCAGTTCGAGTTTTTTGAAAAAAACATCCGCCCGGTGCTGGCGACTAAATGTTACAAATGTCACTCGACGGAAGCCGACAAAGTGAAGGGCGGGCTGCTCCTCGACACGCGCGATGGCGTCCGCCGGGGCGGCGACAGCGGGCACGCCGTCGTGCCCGGCGATCCCGGCGAAAGCCTGCTCCTCAAGGCGTTGCACTACGCCGACAAAGATCTGGCCATGCCACCGGAGAAGAGCGGCGGGAAGCTGCCGGACAAGGTCATCGCCGACTTTGAGCAGTGGGTGAAGATGGGCGCACCCGATCCGCGCGAGGGCGAGGCGGTGGTGGTGAAAAAGGAAATGGACTTCGCCAAAGCGCGCGAGTTCTGGGCCTTCAAAGCGCCGCATGCGGAGCCCGCTCCCATGGTCGCGGACAAGCAGTGGCCGCGCACGGACATCGACCGCTTCGTCCTCGCGGGCCTCGAAGCAAGAGGGTTGCGGCCGGTCGCTGACGCCGACCGGCGCAATCTCATCCGTCGCATCTATTTCGACCTCATCGGCCTGCCGCCGACGCCGGAGGAGATGGACGTCTTTTTCAAGGACACCGCGCCGGAGGCCGTCGCCAAAGTCGTGGACAGGCTGCTCGCCTCGCCGCAATTCGGCGAGCGCTGGGGACGGCACTGGCTGGACGTGGCGCGCTACGCGGAATCCACCGGGAAGGAGCGCAATTACACGTTCCCCGAAGCGTGGCGGTATCGCGATTACGTCATCGCGGCATTCAATGCGGACAAGCCGTATGACCAGTTCATCCGTGAGCAGATCGCCGGTGATCTCCTGCCCGCGAAGGACGCCGCAGAGCGCAACGCCAACCTCATTGCCACCGGTTTCCTCGCGCTCGGGCCAAAGGGCTTGAACGAGAAGAACCGCGTGCAGTTTGAGATGGACCTGGTCGATGAGCAGATTGACGTGACCTCGCGCGCGGTGCTCGGATTGACCGCCGCGTGTGCGCGCTGCCACGATCACAAATTCGATCCCGTGCCGCAGAGCGACTACTACGCGCTGGCCGGCATCTTCCGCAGCTCGAAGACTTTCTTCGGCACCGCCGGCGGCGAGGGCAAAGCCGCGCAGAAGAACAAGAACGGCACCCGACTCCTGACGCTGGCCGACACCGAGTCCGCTTCAACTGCCCCCACTCCCGCGACGGCCAGCACTCCGATTTCGCCTGAGAGCCAGATGGCCGCACTCGCTGCCGAATATCCGAGGCGGGCCGCAAAGTTTGCGAAGATGAGCGCAGCGGAGAGAACGCGGGTTCTGGAGCGGTTGAAAGCGAATGGCAAGCTCACTGCCGCACCGTCGTCCCCGACGCCGGCGGCGACTGCGACCGCCGGTGTGGCCATGGGCGTGCAAGAAGGCCGGCCCGCCGATTGCCCGATCTACCTCCGCGGCGAAATCGACGACCGCGGCCCGTCCGTCCCGCGCGGCTTTCTCACGGTTCTCACCTTCGGGACGAAACCGGTGATCGCCGGGCAACAAAGCGGCCGGCGCGAACTCGCTGACTGGCTGACCGACGAAGCGAATCCCCTCACCGCCCGCGTGATGGTGAACCGCGTGTGGCTGAATCTTTTCGGCGACGGCCTCATGCGCACACCAGACAATTTCGGCGCGACCGGCGAGAAACCAACGAACCTCGCGCTGCTCGATCTGCTCGCCACGCAGTTCATGCGCGACGGCTGGTCGGTGAAAGCGCTCGTCCGTTCAATCGTCCTCAGCCGCACCTATCAGCTCGGCACCACGCATGACGCGAAAAGCTACGCGGCCGATCCCGACAACCTCCTTGTCTGGCGCATGAGCCCGCGCCGTCTCGACGCCGAGGCGATTCGCGACGCCATCCTCGCCGCCAGCGGTCAACTCGAACCCACTCCGCCGCACGGCTCGGTCGTCGCCAATGTGGGCGACGGCTACATCGGCCGGGGCATCCGCCCGTCGGTCTTCAATTTCGAAGCGCGCTACCGCAGCGTCTATCTGCCCATCGTCCGCGACTTCGTGCCGGACGTGCTGGCGGTCTTCGACTTTGCCGAACCGAGCCTCGTCGTCCCCGCGCGCGACACCACGAACGTCCCATCGCAGGCGCTTTTCATGATGAACAGCAGCTTTGTCACCGCGCAGTCGCAAGCGCTCGCGAAGCGGCTGCTCAGCATGACGCAGTACGACTACGCGCAGCGCATCACGATGGCCTACATGCTCACGCTCTCCCGCCCGCCAACCGACGCCGAACGCACGCGGGCCGACGCCTATCTGCGCAGCGCAGCGGAGGGCTCTCCCCCCTCTGAAAAGGCGTGGGCCACTTTCAGCCAGACGCTCTTTGCCTGCGCCGAGTTTCGCTATCTCAAATAGGCAACGCCCTTTTCTTATGAACACAAACCGCCCCTACGAATGCTGTGACATCCAGCCGCGCGTGATGACACGGCGCGAAGTGCTCAAGAGTGTCTCCGCCGGCTTTGGCTGGCTCGCTTTTCAAGGGCTTTCCACGCAGCTCGCCGCGGCGGAAAACAAAAGCCCGCTCGCACCGAAAGCGCCGCATTTTCCGGCGAAGGCGAAGCGCGTGATCTTCCTCGCAATGCAGGGCGGTCCGGCGCACATGGACACCTTTGACTACAAGCCGAAGCTCACTGCCGACAACGGCAAGCCGGGCAACGCGAAGGGCGCAGGCGCCAAGCTGCTCGGCTCACCGTTTCAATTCGCGCAGCACGGGCAAAGCGGGCTGTGGATTTCGGAACTCTTCCCAAACGTCGCGCAGCACACCGACGAAATGTGCCTGGTCCACAGCATGCACACGGACATCCCGAACCACCCGCAGGCCTTCGTGCAAATGCACACGGGCAGCTCGCAATTCATCCGCCCGTCGATGGGCGCGTGGACGCTCTACGGCCTCGGCACGGAGAATGAAAACCTGCCTGGCTTCATCACCGTCAGCCCGCCGCTCGCGCTCGGCGGCGCGCAAAATTTCGGCGCGGCCTTTCTCCCCGCAGTCTATCAGGGCACGCGGCTCGGCGAGCAAAAGGCCGATCTCGGCACCGCAGGCATCGGCAACATCCGCAACGCCGGGCTCACGCCAGCGCAGCAGCGCAAACAGCTCGATCTCGTGCAGGCCATGAATCGGGAACTGCTCGCCGACAGCGCCGCGAACCGCGAGGTCGAGGGCGTGATCGAGAGCTACGAACTCGCCTTTCGCATGCAGACTGAGGTGCCGAAAGTCATGGACCTTTCCCAGGAGTCTGCGGCGACGCTGAAGATGTACGGCATCGGCGAAAAACCGACCGACGACTTCGGCCGGCAGTGCCTGATGGCCCGGCGCTTCGCAGCAGCGGGCGTGCGTTACATCGAGGTCTGCCATGCGGGCTGGGATCAGCATCAGGATTTGCGGGCAAAGCTCACCAACAACTGCCGCGCGACCGACCAGCCCATTGCCGCGCTGCTCACGGACTTGAAAGCGCACGGTCTGCTCGACGACACCCTCGTCATCTGGGGCGGCGAGTTTGGACGCACGCCCGATGGCCGCAAACCAGATGGACGCGATCACAACGCCAAAGGCTTCACCATGTGGATGGCCGGCGGCGGCGTCCGCGGCGGTCTGAGCTACGGCAGCACCGACGACTAC
Source organism: Chthoniobacterales bacterium (assembly GCA_038318725.1). GTDB lineage: Bacteria > Verrucomicrobiota > Verrucomicrobiia > Chthoniobacterales > Chthoniobacteraceae > Chthoniobacter. Next base: position 39,222 of record JBBQCM010000029.1, on the reverse strand, counting down.
GGTGCCAAGGCCGTCGAAAATCCCGTCCACGTCCATGACCTCCACGCCACCATCCTCGCGCTCCTCGGCCTCGACCACGAAAAGCTCACCTTCCGCTACGCCGGGCGCGACTTCCGCCTGACCGACGTCCACGGGAAAGTGGTGAAGGCCATCATGGCGTAGCGCCACTGCCCGCGAGCTTCGGGCGATCGTCAGGCGAGGAGCGCCTTGATGACATTCCCGTGGACATCCGTGAGCCGGTAGTCGCGTCCCTCGTGGCGGTGGACGAGGCGCAGGTGATCCACGCCGAGGAGCTGGAGCAGCGTGGCGTGGAGGTCATGCACGTGCACGGGATCGCGGACGATGTTGTAGCCGAAGTCGTCGGTCTCGCCGTGGACGTAGCCACGTTTGAGGCCGCCGCCGGCCATCCACATGGTGAAGCAGCGCGGGTGATGATCGCGCCCAAAATTGTCCGGCTTGATGTCGCCTTGCGAGTAGGCCGTCCGGCCAAATTCGCCGCCCCAGATGACCAGCGTGTCGTCGAGCAGACCGCGCTGTTTGAGATCGGTGATCAGCGCCGCGCTGGCCTGGTCGGTCTCCTGGCACTTTGTGCGCAGGCCGGCCGGCAGGCCGCCGTGGTGATCCCAGTCGCGGTGGCAGAGCTGGATGAAACGCACGTCGCGCTCGGCGAGGCGGCGGGCGAGCAGGCAGTTGTTCGCGTAGCTCGGCTATCCGGGCGAGGCGCCGTAGAGGTCGAGCGTCTCCTTGGATTCCGTCGAGAGGTCGGTCAGCTCCGGCACGCTGGTCTGCATGCGAAAGGCCAGCTCGTAGTTTTCAATCTGCGCGCTGATCGCCGGGTCGCCGAGTTGGCCAAGCGCGAGGCGGTTGAGGTCGTTCGTCGCGTCGAGGAGCTGGCGGCGCGTCGTGCCGCTGACGCCGGGCGGATTCGAGACGAAGAGCACGGGATCACCCGCATTGCGAAACTGCACGCCGCCATACTGCGCGGGCAGGAAGCCGCTGCCCCAGTAGCGCGTCTGGAGCGTCTGTCCGCCGCCGCCGCTGGTCAGCACGACGAAGGACGGAAGGTCGCTGTTGGCGCTGCCGAGCCCGTAGGCCAGCCACGCGCCCATCGTCGGGCGGCCCGGCTGCTGGTGGCCGGTGGCGAAAAATGTCACCGCCGGATCGTGATTGATCGGGTCGGTAAACATCGTGCGGACGAAGGTGCAGTCGTCCGCGATCTTGCTCGTGTGCGGCAGCAACTCGGAAAGGTCCATGCCCGCCTGCCCATACTTCGCGAACTTAAACGGCGACCCCACACACAGCAGATTTTTCTGCCCGCTCGTCATCGTGGTGATGCGTTGCCCCTTGCGCACGCTGTCTGGCAAATCTTTGCCCGTCATCTCGGTGAGCTTGGGCTTCGGATCGAAAAGATCGAGATGCGACGGCGCACCCGACATGAAGAGGTAAATGATCCGCTTCGCCTTCGGCGCAAAATGCAGTGCCGGCAACGCGCCGGGCACCACCGTTTTCTTCGCGGCATCGAGGGCGAAAAGCTCCGGCTTCAGCAGCGAGGAAAGCGCCAGCGCGCCGAGCCCCGTGCTGCTGCGCTGAAGAAACGCGCGGCGGGTCAGGGCGTTTTGGATTTGGGAAGTCAGGGCGTGCATAGGGTCAGTTGGTGATGGCTTCGTTCAGATTCAGCAGCACGTTTGCCACCGTGGTCCACGCGGCGAGTTGGCTGTCATCGAGGTCGGCGGGTTTGGCAAGGTCACCGACTTTGACGAGTTCGGCTGCGGCGGGTTTGTCGGCGGCGTAGGTCGCGAGTTGTTTTTCAAGGGTGGCGGCGAGGATGGCGGATTCCTGTTCCGTCGGGGGACGGGTCAGCGCGGTGCGCCAGGCGTAGCGCAGGCGGGTGGCGTCATCGCTTCCGCCGTGTTTGAGGATGCGCTGGGCGAAGGCGCGGGCGGCTTCGACGAAGACAGGGTCGTTCATCAGAACGAGAGATTGCAGCGGCGTGCTGGTGCGGGCGCGCTGGGCGCTGCAAAACTCGCGCGTCGGCGCGTCGAGCGTGACGAAGGATGGATAGACCGTGGAGCGCCGCCAATAGACGTAGAGTCCGCGGCGGTAGAGATCGTCACCCTTCGATTTGTCGTAGGTATAGCCGCTCATTTCATTGATCTCCCAAGTGCCGGCGGGCTGCGCGGGCTTAAAGCTTTTGCCGCCGAGCTGCGGATTCAAAATGCCGGCGATGGCGAGGGCGTTGTCGCGCAGAAACTCCGCGTCGAGGCGCTGCCGCGGACCGCGGGCGAGGAGGCGGTTTTCACTGTCCTTTTCGAGGAGCTGCGGCGTGACCCTGGCGGTCTGGCGGTAGGTGGCGGACATGGCTATCTGCTTGAGCGCGCGCTTCACATCCCAGTCGCGCATGAAGTCCGCGGCGAGCCAGTCGAGCAACTCCGGGTGGCTCGGCCATTCGCCCTGCGCGCCGAAGTCGTTCACCGTTTTCACCAGCCCGGTGCCGAAGAGCATTTTCCAAAAGCGGTTCACCGTCACCCGCGCGGTCAGCGGCTGCTCGGGCGCGACGAGCCAGCGCGCGAGATCGAGCCGGGTGTAGCGTTTGCCGTCCGCCGGCTGCGCGGCGAGCGCGGGGAGAAAGGCGGGCACGGCGGGGCTGACCTTCTCACCGTTCTGGTCGTAGTTGCCGCGGACTTTGATGAAAGTGTCGCGGACCTTTTCCCTCTCGGACATGACCATCGTATTCGGGATCTGTTTCTCAAAATCGCCGCGCTGCTTTTTGAAGTCGGCGATCTGCTTTTGCACCTCGCCGTAATCCTTCGCCTGCGTCTCGCGGAAGTATTTTTGAAGCTGTGCGCCCTGCTCCTTGGAGCGTTGCGCTGCAGGGATGGCGAGCAGTTTCAAAGTCGGCGAACTGCCGAGCGCGATGAGCTCGGCCTCGCTGCTGGCCAGCGGGCGGCCGTAGATGCGCAGATCGTCCACGCGTCCGGTGAAAACCTGGCCCGCACCGCCCCGGCGTCCAATGCTGAACGGCGCGTCCGTCTTGATCGTATCCGTAAGCGTGTCCACGTGGACCGCGGTTTTTACGGCCACCCCGTTGACAAACATCCTTACGCCCGCGCCTTTGCCGGAGCCGTCGTAGGTCACGGCAAAATGGAGGAAGGTGTCGGCGGGCAGATCGGTCTCGGCCTGCACATGGATGGAGTTATTCGGCCATTGGTGGATGAGATGAAACGATGGCTTCGTCCCGTGAAATTCCACGTCCCAGCCGCGCGTCGCCCCGCCCTGCTCCATCTTGCCAAACGGCGAGCCGCCCTGCGGTTTCAGCCGCAGCCAGGCGGCGACGGTGAACGGTTGGTCGCGCTCAAAGCCAAATTTCTCGCCGTATTCAATCCAGCCCTTCGCCTCCACGCGCAGGCTCTTTTCCACCGCGCCCTCGGTGAAGGTGCTCTCGCCCTTGAGCGCGCCCTCGATCTTCTGGCCGCTGTCACTCAATCCGCTGCCGTCGGCATCCAGCGGAAATCTCACCCACGGCCCGGCGGGCTCAGTGGGCTGAGCCTTCGCGGCCGCCTGCTTCTCCCACGCCGTCTGCCGGGCATCGAGCGTCCCGGCGATTTCTTGCTCCGACTTCTGCGCGGCGCCGAGAGCGGTCTCGAGCTTCGTGAGCTGCGTCGTTTGCTCAGCCGTCGGCACCATCAGAAACGGCTTCGGATTGCGGTCGCGCACGCCGTCTTTGCCGTTCTCCGACACGTTATTGAAAAAAGAGTAGAGCTGGTAAAACTCGCGCTGCTTGATCGGGTCATACTTGTGATCGTGACACTGCGCGCACGCCACGGTCAGGCCCATCCAGGTCACGCCCGTCGTCGCCACGCGATCGACAACATAAAGATTGAGATACTCTTCGTCGATCAGCCCGCCTTCGTCGCTGGTCATCACGTTGCGGTGAAAGCCGGACGCCACCTGCTGGTCGATGGTCGCACCCGGCAGCAGATCGCCGGCGAGTTGCTCGATGGTGAACTGACTGAACGGCATGTTCGCGTTGAAGGCCTTGATCACCCACTCGCGCCACAGCCACATGTCGCGCAGCGAATCATTGTGGTAGCCGCTGGTGTCGCCGTAGCGCGCGAGATCGAGCCACGGTACCGCCAGCCGCTCGCCGAAATGCGGCGAGGCGAGCAGCCGATCGACGACCTTTTCGTAAGCCCCCGGCGACAGGTCGGCGAGGAAAGCGTCGGTTTCAACAATCGTCGGCGGCAGACCCGTCAGATCGAGCGACGCGCGGCGGATCAGCGCAGTTTTGTCCGCTTCGGGTGAACGCGTGAGGCCTTCTTTTTCCAGACGCGCGACGATGAAGGCGTCGATGGGATTCTGAGTTTTGAACCTGGCATCCTGCACTGGCGGAGGCGTCGCCGATTTCACGGGTTGAAAGGCCCAGTGGCCGTCCCACTTCGCGCCCGCCGCGATCCAGCGCCGGAGCAGTTCCACCTGCGCGGGCTTCACCTTCTTGTGTTCCTTCGGCGGGGGCATCATCTCGTCCTTGTCCGTGGAGGTGATGCGGGCGATCAGCTCACTCTTCTCCGGCTGGCTGGGAACGATGGCCCGTGCCCCCGACTCGGCTTCGCCGAAGGCCGACTCCTTTTGATCCAGCCGCAGTCCGGCCTTGCGCTTATTGGTGTCAGGGCCGTGGCAGGCGAAGCAGTTTTCCGAAAGGATCGGGCGGATGTCGCGGTTGAAGTCGATCGACGGCGCCAGCTCCGCGCGCGCGCTCAGAGGCAAGGCGGCGAAAACGAGGGGGAGAAAAAGTTCGGGCTTCATTTGGGAGTGGCGCCGGGGTAATGCCGGGTGGCGCGGAAACTTAGCCAAAAGCGCCCGCGGCTCAACTGTCGGCAAATTGACTGCATCTCCCTCCGCGACCTGCGCGAATAGGGCGAGAGCCTGACGGGCATTCACCGCCAGGACATTCCATGAAACCCCGACGCCTTTTGCTGCTTTTTCTCGTCCTCCCTTTGGTGGGCGGTTGCGTTACCTCCCCACCCCTTGCCGCCATGAAAGCTAGAACCAGCCAGCCGCTTCGCACCGTCCCGCGCGTTGAGCTTCCGCGCTACATGGGCGATTGGCGGGTGATCGCAAACATCCCATATTTCGCAGAAAAGGGCTGCGTCGATTCCATCGAAACCTATCACCAGCGACCCGACGGAAAGATCGCGAATGTCTTCACCTATCGAAAGAAATCTTTCGACGCGCCGCAGAAACAGGTGCAGGCCGTCGGCCGCGTCTTTGACACGAAAACAAACGCCGAATGGCGCATTACTTTTTTCAAAGTCATCACCACAAAATATCTCATCCTGGACCTCGATCCCGCCTACCGCTGGACTGTCGTCGGCCATCCCTCGCGCAACTACGGTTGGATCATGGCGCGTGAAAAAACGCTGCCCGAGTCCACCTACGCCGCGATCCTCAAACGCCTCACCACGCAGGGCTACGATCCGGCGAGATTTGAAAAAGTGCCGCAGCTTCCCTCCCAAGTCACCGCATCCGCCACCCTTTGAACTGCGCATTATCGACAGTGGCAAACAGCGCTCCTTCTCCAATCCCGCCGCCTGGCAAATCGCTGAGCGGCATGCTGGTCACGGCCCGTCAGTGGTTTGACTCCGACTACTTCCCCGAAGGCGCGCAAACCGTGCGCGAGCGGCCCGACCGCTTCGAATGGCGGCGCTGTTTGCCGTTCGTTTTCCTGCACATCGGCTGTCTCGGCATGCTCTGGACGGGCTGGAGCTGGACAGCGGTCGCGATCGCGGCAGCGCTTTATTTCGTGCGGATGTTTGCGATCACCGGCTTCTACCACCGCTACTTTTCTCATCGCACCTTCCACACCTCACGAACCGTGCAGTTCGTCTTCGCGGTGCTCGGCAATACTTCTGTGCAGCGCGGCGCCCTGTGGTGGGCGGCGGTGCATCGGCGGCACCACAAGCATGCCGACCAGGAGCACGACGTGCATTCGCCGGGGCTGAGCGGTTTTTGGTGGGCGCACATCGGCTGGATGACGAGCAGCAAGAACTTCCCCACCGATTACAGCACCATCCGCGACCTCGCGAAATTCCCCGAACTTGTCTTCCTCAACCGCTTCGATCTGGTCGTCCCCGCCATCTTCGGCGCGCTCCTTTTCGCCCTCGGTGAAACGCTCCGCTGGCTCGCGCCGGGCCTGGGCACTTCGGGTGCACAGATTTTCGTCTGGGGCTTTTTCGTCAGTACCGTCGTGCTGCTCCACGGAACGCTCTTCATCAACTCGCTCGCCCACGTCTTTGGCTCGCGCCGCTTTGCCACCGACGACGACAGCCGCAACAGCTTTGCACTCGCACTCATCACCCTCGGCGAAGGCTGGCACAACAACCACCACCGCTGCATGGGCACGGCCCGGCAGGGCTTCTATTGGTGGGAAATCGACGTGACTTACTACGCGCTCAAGGCGCTCTCATGGACCGGCCTTATCTGGGATCTAAAACCCGTGCCTCAGAGCGTTTACGAAGAGGCGCGGAAGCCGGAGACTGCCGCCGAAGCGGCTTGAGGACACGGTTTGCGCATGCCCACGCTGGCCATCATCGGGACAGGCATCGCCGGACTGGGCTGCGCCCACTTTCTCCACGCGCACCACGACCTCACGCTCTACGAACAGCATGACTACGCCGGCGGCCACACGAACACCATCACCGTGGACGAGCAGGGCCGCGCCGTGCCGATCGACACCGGCTTCATGGTTTTCAACCACGTCACTTACCCAAATCTCACACGCCTTTTCCGGGAGCTAGGCGTCGAGACAAAGCCGGCCGAGATGTCCTTCAGCGTCCAGCACACGCCGAGCGGGCTCGAATACAACGGCGGCAGCCTGAACCTCCTTTTCGGCCAGCGCCGCAATCTCCTGCGCCCGCGCCACTGGCGCATGCTCGCGCAGATCAACCGCTTCAACGCTGAAGCCGTCCCCGCACTTTCCGACGAAAAATGGGCGCACCATAGCCTGCGCGATTACGTCACCGAGCGCGGCTACGGCGAGGACATGCTCCACCTCTACCTGGTGCCCATGAGCAGCGCCGTCTGGAGTACGCCGCCCGCGCTGATGCTCGATTTCCCCGCGATGACCCTCCTGCGCTTCTGGCACAACCACGGCTTCCTCGGCCTGCACACGCAGCACCCGTGGTTCACGGTCGTGAATGGTGCAAAAAGCTACGTGCAGAAGATCACCGCGCCCTTCCGCGACCGGGTGCAGCTCGGGCGCAAAGCGGTGCGCGTCGCGCGCGAAAACGGTCGCGTGCAAGTGCGCGGGGCCGATGGCGCGGCGCGCGATTTCGACAAAGTGATCCTCGCCTGCCACGGCGACCAGGCGCTCGCACTCCTCGCCGATCCGACCGATCTCGAAGCGCGCCTGTTTCGTGAATTTCGCTACCAGCCCAACACCGCCACGCTGCATACCGATCCATCCTTCATGCCCCGCAACCGCCGCTGCTGGGCGAGCTGGAACTACCGCCTCGACGCCGCGCCCGCCGGCCCCGTCCTGCCCACCACGCACTACTGGATGAACCGCCTCCAGGGCGTCTCTCAGCGTGAAAACTACTTTGTCTCACTCAACTGCCACGACCGCGTCGCCCCCGACCGGATTCTCCGCCGCATCGACTACGAGCACCCCATTTTCAACCTCGCCACCACCGCTGCGCAAAAGGAGCTTCCCCAACTCAACCGCCTCGCGCCCGGGCAGAGCACCTACTTCGCGGGCTCCTGGTTCAAATACGGCTTCCACGAAGACGGCTTCACCAGCGCTCTGGAATGTGCCCGCGCCATCACCGGAGAACCGATCTGGTCATGAATTCCTGCCTTTACGAGTGCAGCGTCATGCACCACCGGCTTGCGCCCAAGGAGCACCACTTTCGCTACCGCATCTTCATGCTCGCGCTCGATCTCGACGAGCTCGACGCCCTCGCTGCGCGCATCCCTTTCCTCAGCCGCAACCGCCGCAACCTTTACGAATTCCGCGACCGCGACCACCTCACACTCCCCGGCTTCGAGCGCGCCTCGGTAAAGGAAAACCTCGTCGAATATCTCGCGCAAAACGGCATCCGCTTCCCCATCGGCGGACGGATAACGCTCGTCACTTTGCCCCGCGTGTTTGGCTACATCTTCAATCCCGTCTCCTTCTACTTCTGCGCCGACGCCGTCGGCGCGCCACTCTGCGCCGTCGTGCAGGTCGGCAATACCTTCCGCGAGATGAAGCCTTACTTGCTCCACGAGCCGTCCGGCGAAAATGCCTACCGCCTCATCACGCCGAAACACTTCTACGTCTCGCCCTTCTCCGCGCTCGATCTCGCCTTCGACTTCAAACTCCACGTCCCCGGCGAACGCCTCGACATCCACATCGACGACCGCGAAGGAGACCATCGCGTGCTGGTCACCGCGCTCACCGGCGAGCGCGCCCCGCTCACCGCCGCGCGCCTCGCGTGGTTCACGCTCAAGTATCCGCTCATCACCTTGCGCGTGATCGGCCTCATCCACTGGCACGCGCTTTTGCTGTGGGCGAAACGGCTCCCTTTTCACCGCAAGACCGCGCACCCCGAACTCCAGCGCGAGGTCTTCAACCCGCACGCTTCCATCGCCGGAAAAACGTCATGAACGACATCGCCACCACCCAAGCCGAACTCTTCACTCTCGACAAGCCGCGCCGCGCCAGCCTTTACCAGCGGCTCGTCCTCGACGCCTTCGGCAAGATGACCGCCGGCTGCCTCCACCTCGAACTCCCCGGCGGCGAAGCCCGCACCATCGGCACGCCCGGCGCGGAAATGAGCGCCACGCTCCGCGTGCTCGATCCCGCGTTTTTCCAGAAATGCGTGCTCTTTGGCGACGTGGGTTTTGGCGAAAGCTACGTCGATGGCGATTGGGAGACGGACAGCATCGAGCGCGTCATCGCGTGGGCCATTTTGAATGTCGAAAGCTCGCCTGCGATGTCCGGCTCGAAGACCCGCAAAGTCGCACTCAACCTGCTCAAACACTACAACCGCGCGCTTCACCTCCTCCGCCCAAACAGCGTCGCCACCGCCCGCCGCAACATCGCCGAGCACTACGATCTCGGGAACGATTTCTACCGCCTCTGGCTCGACCCCACAATGACCTACTCGTCCGCGCGCTTCACCGCGCCCGGTCAGCCGCTTGAAGATGCGCAGATCGCGAAATACGACGCGCTCTGCCGCAAGCTCGACCTCCGCCGCACCGATCACGTCCTCGAAATCGGCAGCGGTTGGGGCGGCTTCGCCTGTCACGCGGCGAAGAATTTCGGCTGCCGCGTGACCACCGTGACGATCTCCGAGGAGCAGTTCAAATACGCCCGCGAACGCTTTGCCCGCGCAGGTTTGGCGGGTCGGGTAGAAATCCTGCTGACCGATTACCGCACCCTCACCGGAAGCTTCGACAAGGTCGCCTCGATCGAAATGATGGAAGCGCTCGGTGATCAGTATCTCGAAACTTATTTCGCAAAGATCCACGAAGTGCTGAAGCCCGGCGGACTCGTTGGCCTGCAATACATCACCGTCCCCGACAGCCGTCACACCGAGCTGAAGCGCGGCATCGACTGGATTCAAAAGCACATCTTCCCCGGCTCCCTGCTGCTCAGCGTGGGCCGCGTGAACACCGCACTCAACCGCACCGGCGACCTCTTTCTGCACCACCTCGAAGACCTCGGCGCGAGCTACGCGAAAACGCTGCACGCGTGGTGGGAGACGTTCAACGCCCGCACCGAGGATGTGCGCGCACTCGGCTTCGACGAACGATTCTTCCGCAAATGGAACTACTATCTCCAGTACTGCGAAGCGGCCTTCACGATGCGGAACATCAGCGTCGTCCAAGCCATCTACACCCGGCCCAACAACCGCGTGCTGCATCGCGCCTTTTGAAATGAGCGCCCGCCCCGCCAATGTCTCCGACACCGAGCGGACCGTCGCCGGAGTCGCCGCCGTCGTGCTCCTCGCGAGCATCGGCCTGCGCCATCCGCTGAAGCTGATCGTCGCCGGCGGCCTCGTTTATCGCGCGTTGAGCGGCCACTGCTACGGCTACGAATGGCTCGGCACCGGCACCTGCAAACTCCCGACCCGCGCATGATCGTCTTCCTCCGCATCGCCTTCAGCGTCGTCCTCCTCGCCATGCTCGCCGTGACGGGCTGGGCGAGCAGCGACGTCGCGCTCTGGAGGATGCCGCGCGCGGTCGCCACGCATCCCTGGTTCATCGCCACGCTCTTCGACACCTACTTCGCCTTCCTCACCTTCTACGTCTGGGTGGCCTACAAAGAGACGACGGCTCTCACCCGTGTGGTGTGGCTGATCGCAATCCTGCTTCTCGGGAACATCGCGATGGCGATCTACATGCTCCGCGAACTCTTCCGCGTGCCCGCCAGCGCCCAGCTCGAAACTGTCCTGCTCCGCCGTAAATGAGCGCGCCCGCCGCAACTGCGCCCGCCGTTACGGCGACCGGGTCGTTTTGGAAACGCCGCGTCGTCGCGCCGATCACCGACCAGCTCCGTCAGGGGATCACGCCGGAGAAGATTGCCCTGAGTATCGCCCTCGGCAGCACCCTCGGCATCTTCCCGATCCTCGGATCCACGACGATCCTCTGCGCCCTTGCCGCCTATTCGCTCCGGCTCAACCAGCCGATTATCCACCTGGTCCATTACTTCGCCTACCCTGCGCAACTCGCCCTGCTTATCCCTTTCTACCGCGCCGGCGAAACGCTCTTCGGCCACGCGCACATCCCGCTCTCCATCACCTTCTTGCTTGATCGCTTCCGCGCCGACCCCGGGCAATTCCTGCGCGACTTCGGCATGATTGGCGTGCAGGGGATCGTCGTCTGGGCGCTCGTCGCGCCGCCCCTTGCAGCGGCCGTTTATCTCACTCTCCGTCCCCCGCTTCGAGCCCTCTCGCGCCGCACCGCCGCATGATCACCCTCCTGCTCGCCGGCCTGGTCATCGCGGTCACGTATTTTGCCGCCACTTGGGCGGTCAGCGTTCGGATCAAAAATTACGGGTTGCTTGATGTCGCGTGGTCGTATGGCGTCGCCATTCTCGCCCCGATTTACGCGGTGTTTTCGCCCGGCGAACCGATGCGCAAATGGCTGCTCACAGCTATCGGCGTCGCGTGGAGTCTGCGGTTGGGGACCTACATCCTGCTGCGGGTGCTGCGGCATCATCCGCAGGAAGACGTGCGCTACGAAACGCTCCGCGCGCGCTGGACGGGTGCCGGGATGTTTCTCATCTTCTTCGAGCTGCAAGCCGTGCTCGTGGTTATCTTCTCGCTGCCCTTCCTGTTCGTCGCTTGCAACACTGCGCCGACGCTCAGCCCGCTGGAAATCGCCGGGCTGACCCTCGCCATCATCGCCCTCGGAGGCGAGACGCTCGCCGACTTGCAGATGCAGGCTTTCAAGCGCGACCCCGCGAGCAAAGGCCAGGTCTGCCAGCGCGGGCTGTGGCGCTATTCGCGGCATCCGAACTACTTTTTCGAGGCGATGATCTGGTGGGCGTTTTTCCTCGTCGCGCTCGGCTCGCCCTTTGGCTGGATCGCCCTCGCCTGCCCGCTCCTCATGCTCCAGTTCCTGCTCAAAGTCACCGGCATTCCGCTGACTGAGGAATACGCTCTCAAGAGCAAGGGCGCTGCCTACCGCGAATACCAGCGCACCACCAGCGCCTTCATCCCGTGGTTTCGGAGGACTTGACGGCACTCCGACCCGGCTGCGGTCGAAGCTAAGCAAACCGCCTCCATCCGATTTTCTACGCAGACGTATCATTGCGCCGTGGCCGGTTGGCGGTTAAGTATTCCCCTGACCCGACTTCCAGCACCTGCGCCCCACATGAAAAAGTTACCTCTCATCCTCGCTCTCGCCGCGTTCGCCGGCGGCGGATGGTTTTTCTTTGGCGGCAGGATGCACAAGGCCGCCGCCCAGGACCCAACCAATGACCGCGCGCGGGCGCGGGCCGAAATCCGCGACATTGAATCGAGCATCGACGTGAGTGGCGATGTGACCCCGGCTTTCCAGCTCGACGTGAAGGCTGAGGTCGGCGGCAAGCTCAAGGCCCTGCACGTCGTGGCGGGGCAGACGGTAAAAGAGGGCGACCTGCTGGTGGAGATCGACGATCGCGACTTGCTTACGGAAAAAGACAGCGCGCTGACCGAGATCGAGGGGACAAAGCTCTCCATGGAAAGGGCCAAGAAAAACTATGAGCGATCGCGTGAGCTTTTCGGGGAAAAGCTCGTCAGCCGCGAGGTGTTCGACAACCTGACCGCGGAATTTGAACTCGCCCAAAACAGCCTCGTCAAGGCGCAGCGCAAACTGCAGCTTGTCGAGGACCGTCTGCGAAAAACCAAAGTGCTTTCCCCCACCGACGGCACTGCGCTGACGGTGCCGGTGATCGAGGGGCAGGTGGTCATCGCCGCCGCGAGCGTCAACAACGGGACCACCCTGATGACGATCGCCAACCTCTCGAAACTGCTCATCGAGATGCACGTCAACCAAGTCGATAAGGCCAAGCTTTCTCTCGATAAGACCGTGCAGATTCGCGCCGAAGCCCTGAAGGACGAAGCCATGGACGCGCGCGTTTCCTTCATCGCACCGATCGCCACGACCAAAAGCAGCGTGAAAGGTTTTCAAGTGCAGGCCCTCATCGACAAACCCGACCCGCGCCTGAGCCCCGGGATGACGGTGACCCTGACCATCCCCATCGCTCACGTTGACGATGCGATCACCGTGCCGGTCACGGCGGTCTTCAAAAGCGAAGGCAATAAGAAAGTCGTCTATGTCAAAACCGGCGACTCCACGGAAAAGCGCGAGGTCAAAGTCGGCGTCACGAACATTGACCACGCGGAGATTCTGAAGGGCGTGAAAGAGGGTGAGGAAATCCTCCTCGTCGAGCCGGGCAAAGCGCCAAAGCGGTCGTAACGTCAGCCCGCGATGGCGCTTATCGAACTCCGCGAAGTCACCAAATGCTACCGGGTCGGCGAGCAGGAAATCGTCGCGCTGGACGGCATTGACCTCGACATCGGGCAGGGCGAATACGCCGCGATCATTGGCCCGAGCGGCAGTGGAAAATCCACGCTCATGCACCTCCTCGGCTGCCTCGATACGCCGAGCACCGGGCGGATGATCATCGACGGCATCGACGCCAGCCGCGCCGGCAGCAACCGCCTCTCCGAGCTCCGCAACGCCAAGATCGGCTTCGTTTTTCAGTCCTTCAATCTGCTGCCAAAATTTAACGTTCTGCAAAACGTCGAGCTCCCGATGATCTACGCAGGCATCGGCACCGCCGAGCGGAAGCGTCGCGCGCTCGCCTCGATCGAGCGCGTGGGCCTTTCCAACCGCGTGAAAAACACGCCGCTCCAGCTCAGCGGCGGCCAGATGCAGCGCGTCGCCATTGCCCGCGCGCTGGTCAATGATCCGCGCATCATTTTCGCCGACGAACCGACCGGCAACCTCGACTCCACGACTGGTGAATCCATTCTCGCGCTCTTTCAGGAATTGAGCGCACAGGGCCGCACCATCGTCCTCGTCACTCACGACAACGACATTGCCGCGCACACCCCCCGCCGGATCGAGATGCGCGACGGGAAGATCGTCGGCGATACCCGCCAGGCTCCGCCTGTTCTTTCACCACTCGCAACTCTCAACTCCCCATGAAACTCTGGCTCTCCCTCCTCATGGGGCTGAAGGAAATCGGGGCCCACAAATTCCGCAGCATTCTCACGATGCTCGGCATCATCCTCGGCGTGGCCAGCCTGCTTACGACCTTCGCGCTGACCGCCGGCATCGCTCACGGCATGCGCGATTTCATGACGCAGATCGGCGGCATCGAAAAAATCGACGTCAGCCGTCAGGATCCGCCCGAGGAGCAACTCAGCTTCGCGGAAATTTCGCCGGGCGCGACGGTCGCCGACGCCGAGATCATCCGCCGGCGCGCGGACCTCGTGAACTACGTCTCGCCCGTCTCCGAACTCGCCGCTGCCGCGCTCACCCACGGCAATCAAACGTTTCGCGCGCCAGTCTTTGGCTGCTGGCCGGACTTCGCGCACATCAACAAACACGAAATCGGCGTCGGGCGAATGCTCAGCCAAATCGATCTCGACGAAGCGCGCCACGTCTGCCTCGTCGGCCGCACCATCGTCGAGAAGCTTTGGCCGGGGCGGAAAGGCTACGAGCCACTCGGCGAATCGATCCTCATCAGCGGGCGTCCATTCACGATCGTCGGCATCTTTAAATTTTACGAGCGTGAGGAAGACAAGCTGCGTCGGGAGCGCGGCGAGCCGCCGAAAGGCGCGCAGTTTGGCCGGGGCGGGGGCGGCCGTGGAGGGGGCGGACGGGATCCCTTCTTCCGGAAAAACACGAGCGTGCAGATCCCGATCACCACAATGTTCTACGACTACAAATCCGCTAACGTCGTCGGCACCGTGGATCAGGGGCCAAACTACAAACTCGACCAACTCATCTTCCAGGTGAACGACGTCAACCGCTTCCAGGACGCGCTCGAACAGACCCGCACCCTGCTCGGCGTGACCCATCGCGGCATCGACGACTTCACCTTCGTCACCCGCGAAGAGTGGTTCGACAACATGGAGCGCAGCATCAAAAGCACGCGTGTCAGCGGCGGTCTCATCGCCTTCATCAGCCTCATCGTGGGCGGCATCGGCATCACCAATATCATGCTCGCCTCGATCACCGAACGCATCCGCGAAATAGGCGTGCGCCGCGCCATCGGCGCGAAAGGACGCGACATCTTTCTCCAGATCATCGTCGAGAGCAGCGTCATCGGCATCTGCGGCGGCGTGCTCGGCCTCGGCGCTTCATTCGGCCTTCTGCGCCTCCTCGCCAAGCTCACGGAGAGTGAAAACACCCCGATCATCGAGCCCGGTGCCGTCCTGATCAGCTTCAGCTTTGCCGTTGCCATCGGCGTCCTTAGCGGCTTTTTTCCCGCGATCAAAGCCAGCCGCCTCGACCCCATCGAAGCCCTGCGTTACGGCTAGAGCCATCGTGACACCCGCCGATCTCATCAACGTCAAGCGCAGTGGCGAAAAGCTCGCCGTTCTCACCGCCTACGACTACCCGACCGCGCGGCTGCTCGACGAAAGCGGGATCGATGTAATCCTCGTCGGCGATTCCCTCGGCATGGTCGTCCTCGGCTTTCCCGACACCACGCACGTGACTATCGAGCACATGCTCCACCACACCGCCGCCGTCGCCCGCGGCGTGCAGCGCGCGCTCGTCGTCGCCGATCTCCCTTTCGCCAGCTACACCACGCCGGAGCAAGCCGTCACCAATGCCCAACGCCTCCTCGCCGCCGGCGCGCATGCGGTAAAACTCGAGGGCGGCGCCACGCACGCCGCGCGCATTGCCGCCCTTGTCGCCGTCGGCATCCCCGTCATGGCCCACCTCGGCATGCTTCCGCAAAGCATCCGTGAGGAAGGCGGCTACAAGCTGAAGGGCAAAACCCCCGAATCCGCCGACGCCCTCCTCGCCGACGCCCGCGCCATCGAAAACGCGGGTGCCTTCGCCGTCGTCCTCGAACTCGTGAAAGCCGACGTCGCCGGCCGGATCAGCGCCGCTCTGACCATCCCCACCATCGGCATCGGCTCGGGGACCGCCTGCGACGGCCAGATTCTCGTCACCCACGATCTCATCGGCCTCTTCCCTTGGTTCACCCCGAAGTTTGTCCGCCAGCACGCCCAAGTCGCAGCCGCCATCCGCACCGCCGCCACCGCTTTTCTGCACGAAACGAAAAGCGGGCTTCCCGACCGGCCCTTACCCCCGGCTGGCCTGGCGTGACCGTCCGTGGCGTGGCTAAGAAACTTTGATGAAGCCCAACCGTCATTTCCGATTTGCACGACTCGCGTTGCTTTTTTCGTCGGAGGCGCTTTCACCTGCCAGGGGTGCCGCGGCGGGAAATGCCGCTGATTTTGAGCATAGCATCCGTCCGCTGGTTTCGGAGTTTTGTCTCAAATGCCACTCTGCGGAAAAGCATAAGGGAGATCTTGATTTGGAGCAGTATGCGTCCCTCGACGGCATTTGGCGGCAACCGAAAATCTGGCAGCGCGTGCTCGAACAGATGGTCGATGGGGAGATGCCACCAAAGGAAAAACCTCAGCCTTCCGCCGAGCAGAAAACTCAAATCATGGGGTGGGTGCGCGGGACGCTTGAGGCCATCGCGCTGGAGCGTGCGGGCGACCCGGGGCCGGTCGTGCTGCGGCGGCTTTCCAACGCGGAATACACCTACACGGTGCGCGATCTCACGGGTGTCGAGTCGCTCGACCCGGCGCGGGAGTTTCCCGTGGATGGCGCGGCGGGCGAGGGCTTCACGAACACCGGGCAGTCGCTCGTGATGTCGCCGTCGCTCATCACGAAGTATCTCGATGCGGGCAAGGCGATCGCCAGCCACGCGGTCCTGCTGCCGAATGAAATTCGCTTTTCTCCGAGCACGACGCGGCGCGATTGGACGGAGGAGATGCTCGCGCAAATCCGCGGATTTTATCGCGAGTTCGCCGAAGAGGGCGGAGGTGAAAACGTGAAGCTCGAGGGCGCGGGGATCGTCAGCAGCGCGGGCGGGCGGATTCCGCTGGAGAAGTATCTCGCGGCCACGCTCGCCGAGCGCGAGGCGCTCGAGGCCGGGAGCAAGACGGCGGCCTCGATCGCGGCGGAGCGTGGGCTGAACGCGAAGTACCTCGGCGCGCTCCTCGCGATGCTTTCCGGGAAGGAGCCGTCGCTCCTGCTCGATGGCGTGCGTGCGCGCTGGCGGGCCGCAAAGCCAGCCGATGCGGCGGCGCTCGCGGCGGAGATCGCGCCGTGGCAGAAAGCGCTCTGGAAGTTCAGAAGTGTCGGGCACATCGGAAAAGCCGGCGGACCGAAAGCTTGGATGGAGCCGGTCAACCCGCTCGCCGCGCAGCAGGAAGTGCGGTTGAAAATCCCTGCGTCGCCGGATGGCAAAGACGTGACGCTGTACCTCGCGGCAACCGATGCCGGCGATGGGAACGAGCACGATTTCGTGGTCTGGCAGCAGCCGCGGCTCGTCGCGCCAGGGCGGCCCGATTTGCTCCTGCGCGAGGTGCGTGCGGTCAGCGCGGAGCTCGCGGAAAAGCGTGCGCGGATTTTTGCGGTGACGGCGAAATCGCTCGCAGCGGCGGCTGAGGCGGGCGGCGCGGCGGATGTCGCGGAACTCGCACGCAAGCATGGCGTGGACGCGGAGGCGCTGGGCGCGTGGCTCGGCTATCTCCGCATCGGCGCGAGCGGGCCGGCGAAGATTGATGCGTATTTCACGACCAAGATTTTGGCCGACCCGAAATACGATTTCATCAAGGGTTGGGGCACCCTCGACACGCCGGCGCTCATTGCGAATTCCACCGACCAGCACGTGCGCGTGCCGGGCAACATGAAGCCGCACAGCGTCGCCGTGCATCCGTCGCCGAAACTCCAGGCGGTCGTCGGCTGGCGCAGTCCAGCGGTAATGCAACTGCGCGTGGATGCGGCGATCACGCACGCGCATCCCGAGTGCGGCAACGGCGTTACGTGGTCGCTCGAGCTTCGGCGCGGCGCGACGCGGCAGCGGCTCGCGGCAGGTGTCGCGCAGGGCGGCACGCCGGTGAAAATCCCGCCGGTGGAAAATCTCGCGGTGCAGGCGGGCGATCTCATTTCCGTGCTCGTCGGGCCGCGTGACGGGAATCATTCGTGCGATCTCACCGCGATTGATTTCGCGCTCACGAGCAGCGGCGAAAATGCCCGGACGTGGAATCTCGCCGCCGACGTTTCGCCCGACGTGCTCGCCGGCAACCCGCATGCGGACCGCTTTGGCAACGCGGGCGTGTGGCATTTCTACACCGAGCCGGACAACGGCGTCAGCGGGCCAGGAGCGGTGATCGAAGCGGGCTCTCTGCTCGCAAAATGGCAGTCGGCGTCCGGCGCGGAGGAGAAGCAAAAGCTCGCTGAAGCCCTGCAAACGCTGCTCACCTCGGGCCCGCCGGCGGCGAGCGACACGCCCGACGCGAGGCTTTATCGCCAGCTCGCGTCGCTGGGCGGGCCGCTATTTTCCACGTCGCCCGCCCCGGCCGTCAAACTCGCCGCCGTCGGCGAATCCCCGTGGGGGCTTGATCCGGCGATGTTTGCCGGGGAAAATCTGAGCGTGCGCGCGCCGTCGGTGGTGGAAGTCCATCTGCCCGCCGCCCTCGCGGCAGGATGTGAGTTCGTCACGGTCGGCCGGCTCGACCCGGCCACCGGCGCGGAGGGGAGCGTGCAACTCCAGGTGCTCACCACGAAGCCGGAAGGCACGAGCTTGCAGCCGAGCATTGTGCAGCAAAGCGCGGCGGTCGGCTCGTGGGGCGAGCGGCGGGCTTCCATCGGGACGCCGATCATCACGACCGAAGGCAGCGCGGCGCGCAAACGGATCGAGGCTGCGTTCGAGGAATTCCGGCAGATGTTTCCCGCTGCACTTTGCTACACGAAGATCGTGCCGGTGGATGAAGGGGTCACGCTCACGCTTTTTTATCGTGAAGACGATCAGCTCGCGCGACTGATGCTCGACGACGCGCAGCGCGCGAAGCTCGACCGGCTGTGGGACGAGTTGCATTTCGTCAGCCAGGGCGCGCTCACGCTCGTCGATGCGTTCGAGCAGCTCTGGCAATTTTCCACGCAAGACGGTCCGAACGCACCGAACGGCAGCAAGGACCTCGAGGTCCTGCGCGAGCCGATCCACGAGGGCGCGGCCGCCTTCAAGCAGCGGCTGATCGACACGCAGCCGAAGCAGCTCGACGCCGTGCTCGAATTCGCTGGCCGCGCGTATCGGCGGCCGCTCGCCGATGGTGAGGCGAAGGAGCTGCGCACGCTTTACGCGAAGCTGCGCGAGCAGGACCTCAAGCACGACGACGCGATCCGGCTCACGCTTGCGCGTGTGCTCGTGGGTCCGGCGTTTTTGTACAAGGCGGAGAAGCCCGCGCCGGGAAAAAACCAGGCGCCGTTGAGCGACGCGGAACTCGCGAACCGGCTGAGCTATTTCCTGTGGTCGTCGCAACCGGATGCGGAACTGCGCGCGGTCGCCGTGTCGGGGAAGTTGCGCGAGCCGGATGTCCTCATCGCGCAGACGCGGCGGATGCTTGGCGAAGCGCGCGTGCGGCGGATGGCGACGGAGTTCGGCTGCGCGTGGCTGCACATTCACGGTTTCGACTCGCTCGATGAAAAGAGCGAGCGGCACTTCCCGACTTTCAGGGATTTGCGCGGTGCGATGTATGAAGAGTCGATCCGGTTTTTCACCGACTTCTTCCAGAGCAACCGTTCGGTGCTGAGCATCCTCGACGCCGACTACACGTTTCTGAATGAAGCGCTGGCGAAGCACTACGGAATCCCCGGCGTGACCGGCCCGGAGTGGCGGCGCGTGGACGGGATGAAGAAGTATTCGCGCGGCGGCATCCTCGGGCAGGCGACGACGCTGGCGAAGCAATCCGGCGCGTCCCGGACCAGCCCGATCCTGCGCGGCAACTGGGTCGCGGAAGCGCTGCTCGGCGACAAGCTGCCGCGTCCGCCGAAGGACGTGCCGCGTCTGCCCGAAGACGAAGCCACCGAGACGCTGACTGTGCGCCAGCTTACCGAGAAGCACAGCACCGACCCGCGCTGTTACGGCTGCCATTTGCGCATCGACGCCTTTGGCTTCGCGCTGGAGAGCTTCGACGCCATTGGCCGCTGGCGCGAAAAGGACATCGGCAACCGGCCCATCGACACGAAAGCAAAGGTCATGGACGGCACCGAACTCGACGGCCTTGAAGGACTGCGCAACTACCTGCTCACCAAACGGCGCGATGCTTTCCTGCGCCAGTTTTGCCGCAAGCTGCTCGGCTACTCAATCGGCCGCTCGGTACAGCTTGCCGACGAGCCCTTGCTCAAAGATATGCAAACACAACTGGCGGCGAGCGATTACCGTATCAACACCGCCATCGAGATGATCGTCCGGAGCCGCCAGTTCCGCGAAATCCGCGGGCGCGATGCGGCCTTTGAAGAATAGCCCGAACTCAGAACCACTCATGAACAGCCACCAATTTTCCCGCCGCGCCTTCCTCCGCGGCATCGGCGTCACCATGGCCTTGCCGTGGATGGAATCCGTCCGCGTGTGGGGCGACGAGCCACGCGGCAACCAGGCGGCGAGCGACGCGCCGGTTCGGCTGGCGGTGCTGTTTTCCGGCAATGGTTTTCACAGCAAGGAGTGGTGGGCAAAGGGCGAGGGCAAAGCGATGGAACTCGGCAAGGTGCTCTCGCCGCTGAACGACTTCCGCGAGCGAATGCTCTTCATTCGCGGCCTCTACAATGCGGAGGCGACGAAGGGAAACATCCACAGTTCGCAGACCGGCAATCTGCTTTCAGGTGCGCCGCTCGCCTCCGGCGGCGAGATCCGGTCGGGCACGAGCATCGACCAGTTGCTCGCGCAGCGTTACGGCGCTTCGACCAAGGTGCCGAGCCTCGTGTTGGGCTGCGAGAAATCGAACCCGTCCGTGCATAAGAACTACTCGATGCTCTACAGTTCGCACATCTCGTGGAGTTCGCCGACGACCCCGACGCCGCTGGAAGTGTATCCCGCGCTCGCGTTCGACCGCCTCTTCAAAGATGAGGTGAGCCGCGGCGATAAGAGCGTGCTCGACGCCGTGCTCGCCGATGCCAGCGACCTGCGCCGCACCATCAGCGTCGGCGACCAACGCAAACTCGACGAGTATCTCGACTCCGTGCGTGATGTGGAGCAGCGCATTGAGAACGCGGGGATAAAGGGCGAACTGCAAGGCTGGCGACCCACACTCGACAAGCCGAACATCCCGCGTCCGGCCGACGGCATCCCGCAGGACATCGCCGAGCACATGCGGCTCATGGCCGACATCCTCGTGCTCGGTTTCCAGACCGACACTACACGCATCACCACGCTCAAGCTTAACAACGACCACAGCTCCCTGCGTTTCCCAAACCTCGGCGTGGACTACATGATCCACCATCTGCTCTCGCACTCCGACACCGCCGACTGGCTGAAGGTGAACACTTTTTTCCTCGAACAGATCGCCTACATCGCCCGCAAACTGGACGCCATTCAGGAAGGCCCGCGCACCCTGCTCGACAACACCATGCTGCTGTTTTGCTCCAGCATGATGACGGGCAATCACAACAACGATCAACTCCCCGCGATCATCCTTGGTGGAGGCGGAGGCCGGATCAAAGGCGGGCGCGTCCTCGAATACGCGGGCAAACCTGAGCGCCAGATGTGCCGGCTCTATCTCTCGATCATGGATAAGATGAACGTGCGCCTGCCGCAATTCGGTGATGCGACGAGGGCACTGGAGGAGGTCTAAGCTACCCTCAAAAGCAGGGCGACACTGGCCTTGCGGAGCACGATCACTGCGGGACTGGATCTGGGGCCACTGGTTGGCGCAGCTCCGCCGACCCGCCGCTGCGCTGCGAGGAAGGCCGAATCGCGCGTGAGAACGGTCCGCTCAAGCTCCGCGGTTCGGTCGGGTAGATCAGGGTCGCGAAACCATGCGGCACCATCCTCCCGCCCGGTGAGCAAATCCACGCCACGCCGTCGCATCGCCCGCGTGATGCCCGCTGGCACACGGACATCCATGTAGAACGCGAGGCTCACTTCTGCGATTTCAACTGCCGCAGCCGGCGTCGCCGTGGTGATTCACCAAGTTCAGATTTCCACCCTCCACTTCTCGTTCCCGCCGCAACATCTCCTGCTCAAATTCGGCTTGAGGGTCGTAAAAGAACGCAAGCGCCGCGTGAATTTGCGCCAGCGTGAAATGCGGGGACTGCTCGTGAATCGCCTCCGCGCTCCAACCGTAGGCAAGATGGTCCAGCGCGAGTTCAACGACTTTGATGTTCGTGTCATCCACCCATAGCACGCCGCGCTCGTCGCGGACGATGTGGGAAGCGGGTTCGGCAGTTGAAAGGCTTGCCCTTGATCGTAGCGACGCAGCCTATCGTTGGCAAAGCCGCATTCGCTTTTCACCGTCACCGCAATGATCAGCATGAAAAGGAGGTTCCCATGCACGAGAGCGAAGTCTCCCAGCGCGTCCGCGACGCGCTCGCTCAGGTTGAAGCCGAGCGGAACGTGCGCGTGCTTTTCGCGTGCGAATGGGCCACGCGGAGGCGCACTCCCACAAACGCGGAGCGCCATCTGCATAGCCGCCCGAGCGGCAAAGCGGCAGCCGTGCGTGGGACTTTGCCTCGCGTGACAGCGACTACGACGTTCGCGTCCTCTACGTCCACCGAGGAGGCGGAGGGGAATCGAGAGGCTGGTGGGCGGGCGAGCAGGCGCGACTGGTATCTCTCAGTCGAGGATCGGCGCGACGTCATCGAACAGCCCATCGCTGATGATCTCGACGTGAGCGGCTGGGAACTGCCGCAACGTATGAAGACCACGGGCTCTGATCTGAGCCTGTGACTTCTCAAAACAACAAGCCCTCCCACATGAAGTGGGAGGGCAATTTGGTTAGGGCTTGTTTATTTAATGTCGAAACGGCGTTTCTCGAGCGTGGAAAAGTGTTGAGTTAAGACATGCAACTCGAAACCTATCTTGAAGAACTAATTCCAACGCTGCTCAAAACAATAACTGCCATAGACATCTAATTACGAGAAACACCGGAGGGAGAAGCACCGGGGACGTCCGCCGCTTGAACTTGCCGTGGTATTGCGCGGCATTCTCATAGTCTTGAGCCAGGGCTGTTAGTGGCGGGCAGTCGGTCAGCCGACGGCGGGATGGAATGCCATCTAACAATACTACTGGCGGTGGACTCGCGAGGGCTTGTGGAACGCTTGGTTTGGAAGCCTTCGACCAATCGACGGATCCTTCGACTGCGCGCCGCACCGCCTTCGCCCCCGCGGCGCTCCGCTCAGGATGACTCGTCTTGGGGCGGGTTTTTCAACAGCCTGCTAGCCAGCTTTAGACCACTGATTTACCGAGGTTGCGGGCGGAGTATGGGCTGAAGCGACCAGTTTTTCAGCGGTCGAAGTGTCGCAACTGCGGGGGACTTCAAGAACTCCAAAAGGTCCGGGCACTAATATCCCGGGGACTCAATCGGCCCTCCCGATCGCTCCTGCGTCCCGCCGGGCGCCGGCAGGCTTGCGGCCGGTGAAGTCGCGCAGGAACGGGCCGTCGAACTCCCACGCAACCAGCTCTTCGATCGTGGTGTCGGCGTCGGCGAGCGTGCCTTGGGCGATGCGCAGGAAATCGAGTGTGCCGTCGAGGTAGCGTCCGTCGGGCGTGCCGCCCACATGGACATCGCCATCGTTGGCCAGCGAAACGGAACCGTCCACGCCGGGGGACGAGGCGTCTTTTCGGCCGTCCACGTAGAGAGTCAGCGTCCTCGCCTTCCGGTCGGCCTCGACGATGGCGTGGTGCCATTGTCCGTCATTCACTACCGCCTTGCTTTCCACCGCCGCTGACGCACCCGTTCCCTTTACGCTAAATGCGAGCCGGCCAGTCAGGCCAATCGCCAGGCTGTAACCGCTGCCCTTCATTTTCTCCATCAGCACGCCGCCGGTGTGTCCGGATGTGGTCTTGAAATACGCTTCGATGAGCAGGTTCGAAGTGTAAACCTGCGGGTTTTTCAAAGCTTCACCTTCCACTGTGCAAACCTCGGGTTTGGCACCCTCGTGGCGGCTCTTCTTCAAATCCCGGAAGGAAAACGGCTTCATCATCTCGGCGTTGGTGAGCACGGCGTATTGCTTCTTTGCATCGGCGAAGTGCAGCGCGCCGGGTATCCAATCCTCCAGCGGACCCGGCACGTAATCGGCGGCCGTCACGTTCACGCCCTTGAGCGGATACATGGGTCGCTCGTGATAGGTGTCGCGGGACACGAAGTAGTCAGTCATGTACCAGTGCTCATCGAGGATGCGCGCGGGGTCGTCTCCAGTGTGGTAGAAATTCCACTCGCCCACCACGCCGCTCAGCGACCACGGGACGAAAACTTTGACGCCCATTCCCACCGCCGTCGAATCCGCCGTGGGTCGGAAGTCACCCTTCGCCGGGTCGCGCAGCGGCGAGGTTTTGCTGACGACTCCCAGTTCGCCGAGGAGGCTCTTATTTTTCCCGAGTGCTGCTTTGAAGTCCTCAAAGGAAGCGAGCCAGCGCCCGGACGGTTCCAGCACGCCCATCTCGGCAACATCGTAAAAGACGTTGAAGCCATAGGCATTGGTTTCGAGCGCGAAGTGGGACTTTTGCGGTCCGGCGTCCTTGGCGTTTCCCTCCGCCGCGGTCTTCGCCGGATCAGCGTGGCGGAGGGCGAATTGGCCGATCCCATCCCAGACGTTGGCGAGATATTTGTTGCGACCCGCCGTCGGAGCCTGCCGCCGCGAGCCGGTGTAGAAGTTGAAGACGGTGTTGTTAAAGAACGTATTCTGGTAACTAATGATTTCCTGGAACGCGGCGCAGTTTACGACGGGACTTGCGACATTCTTGGACTTACCCCAGGCGATGTTATTGAAGTGGTAGTTCTTGAACGCGCCGTCGAGATAATAGGCGTGGCCAAAACCTGCGTCGGTACCGCTGTAGCGCTCCCAGTTCCGGTAGCCCAGCGCGTTGTAGGAAATGTTGTCGAAGACGTAGAACGGCCCGCCCTGCCAGGTTTCGATGCCGCCGTAGTCGTTGCAGTTGAGCATCGATTCCCAGACCTTGTTGTGGTGAATCAGGGTGCGCGTGAACGGGACATCGCCCCACATGCCATCGACCTTCGCGCCGTGAACATCGATGCCCTGCGCATAGGATCGCTCGATCACATTTCCCGCGATCTCCGCGGTGCGCGCGCCGGTCACCTCCATGCCGGTGCCGGTGCCGAAACGCTTCGGACGCCGGCCGGTTTCCAGCGAATGATTCCGATAGACGCGCACGTCGCCGAGCCGCCCGCGCAGTTGCGCATAGCCCCAGCCCGAGCCATCGCTCACGGAGAGGATGCCCTCGTCGGTGTAGCGGAAGTCATTGTCCTCGATCCGCACCTCATCCACCCGCTGCCCGGCGAGCAGTGCGCGGATGCGAATGGGGAAAAACACCTGTTCGAATCGGCAGTTGGCGATGCGGATGTCGCGACCCGAACCCCAAACCCGCACACAGCCGGGATACGCGGAGGAGCGCAATCCCCACGGCTTGGTGCTGAAGTCCCAGGTCGCCGAAGTAATGTCCCACGCCGGAGTGGTGAATCGGAAAGTCAGGCCGGAGATGTGGACGTGCTCGACCTTCTCGCCGTCGATGAGGTTCTGCTCCTTGCCGGCCTCGATTTGCGCGACGTTGGGATCGACGCCTTCCGGCAGCCGCACGTAAAGGCGGCCACCTTTCCCTTTTTTCTCGAACCAGTATTCGCCCTCCGGGTCGTCGAGGTAGTGCGGTTTGTCCTCCAGATAATACCGCATGTTCCGCATGATGACGCCGCCCGTGCCGCCGCCGGTCCAGCCTCCGAATCCCAGCCCGTGCCGCTGCAAGTCCACCGTCTCCACTTCGGTGGGGTAAGGCCCGCTCATCACCCATCCGTACTCCGGCCAGATCAGCGCGCCTTTGAAATAGTCTTCGGGCTTGTCCTTGATGTGCTGGGTGTCGATGCCGAGATGGATGTCCTGGCCGCCCGCGTTCTTGGTAGTGTTGCCAAAGGGCTTCTCCGGATTGTCCCAGACCCACCACTCGCTTTTCACGTCGTCTGGATTGGACACTTTCCAGTTCGGAGTGCGGGCGAGCGGGAGGCGCGTGATGTCGCCGTCCTGGCCCACGCTCCAGACGCTCCGTGTCGCGAAATCGAGATTGGCCCACCAGACTTTCTCCGGCTCCGGGATGTCCCGGTGAGTGGCGCCCTTGGTCCAGTGCGTCACGCGCTCCGATCCACAAATGACGGCCTCGCCATTGCCCCAAGCCGGATCGCTCGTGAGCCGGATCGGATCGCTGGGCTGCCCCGCATCCTTGACCGTCAGCCGCCCGCGATAAACGACGCCGCGCTTGAAAACATAAGTGTGAATGCCCGACGCCGCGGCGGCCTTCCCCGCTGCTTGCGGATCCCACGGGTGATGCTTCCACGGCTTCGCGGGGGCGTCGCCAGCATTCGCGTCGTCGCCTGCGTCAAAGTCGATGTAGCGAACGGATGCACCTTTCTCGAACACGAACGGCCGCGGCTTCAACGCCAGATCGCCTCGCGCCTCCACCGCGGCGAAAGGCTCCTGCCAGCTCCAGTGCGGGACCGCGTCTTTCTCCGCGCCGGTCGCCGCGGAAACAGACGCGATAAAAGTCAGCGAGATCGCGACGACATGGAGGGTGCGCACAGGCGGAAATCTCTCGCGCGCTGTTCCACGGGTCAACACTTCCGCTGGAAAACGGCGATGGAGCGACCGCGAAACACGCCGGCCCGGCGCGCAGATTGGTTACCCGATCAGCGCCCGGACGAGCGCGACGCACGCTGCGCCGAGCCCAGAGAGGTTGTACCCGCCTTCGAGGATCGAAACGAGTCGGCCAGACGCATGCTTCGCCGCAACGGTGAGCATCAGTCGCGTCAGTGCGGCGAAGTCTTCGTCGCGAAGGGTGAACTCTCCGAGCGAATCGTGGATGCGCGAATCGAAACCTGCGGAAATCAAGATGAGTTCCGGGCGAAAGCTCTCCATCGCGGGGACCAGTTTATTTTCAAACGCACCAAGCAATTCGGCGCGCCCGGAGCCGGCTGGGAAGGGCAGTTCAGCGTGGTGCCTTTGCCTGCGCCGCTGCCGGTTTCGTCGGCGCTGCCCGTGCCTGGATAGAACGGCGATTGATGCGTGCTGAAGAAGAACACAGAGCCGTCTTCGTAGAAGATGTCCTGCGTCCCATTCCCATGATGGACATCCCAATCGACGATGAGCACGCGCTCGATCCCATGTGCCCGCTGCGCGTGGCGAGCAGCGAGCGCGACGTTGTTCACGATGCAAAAACCCATGCCGCGGTCGGGCGTGGCAGCGGAAGCGGCTCGACTATATGGACCGGTGCTTATTGGACCGGTGCTTATGGCGAATCGACCCCGCCCTCCGGGAATGGGCCGTTGACGTCACGAACAATGGCGCGAATGCCTGCGCCATTTGGCGCACGAGCGCATCGGGGTACGCAGGCAGATTTGGCGGCAAAGTTCAGATCAACGGAACCGCGACAGCACCGGAGGCGCCGATCTTACAGAGCCTTTCGCAATGAAGGAGGAAGATCTGGCGAAGGGCTCGGTAGTTGGGATCGACGAGGAGCCTCCGGGGCGGCTCAAACAATGCCGGGCCGCGTACGGCACGCGACAGTTCTGCCGCGTTGCCGCCGGCCAAACCTGCTGCAAAAGGGCGGCACACAAGCGGAAGTCAACAATCCCAGTTTCTTTTTCGTAATCACGTCTGTTTGTTCAAGCGGACCTCCACGGCTTCGCTTTTCGATGGTCGTCAATGAAATTCCGAAAATCTGTGGCCGTGCTGTTTGCGCTTGAGAGTGCCGGACGGAAATCTAGGGTCCGCCCATGTTGAATCAAAACATTCTGCGCCTTTCGCGGACGAATCGTCGGGCGGATTGGTTTCGTTTTGCGCTGCCGTTCGCAGCGTTGGCGCTGCTCCTCGCGACAGGTGTCCCTGCTCACGCCGAGGCTTCGCTCAATGAGCGGTTGAAAGGCTCGCTGTTCAAGATCGCGTTCGAGCGCTACGTGAATGACAACTGGGAAATCTTCGTGATGAACGCCGACGGCTCGGATCTTGTGAATCTCACGAACACGCCGAAGGAGCATGAGCACTATCCGCAGGTTTCGCCCGACAGCTCGAAGATTTGCTTTTCGGTGGATGACGGAGAAGGCCGCGATGCAGTGCGGAGTCTTTATGTCATGGACATCGATGGCGGGAATCGGAAGAAGCTCGCCGACCACGCGCGCGAGCCGTTCTGGAGTCCGGACAGCAAGGTCATTGGCTTTCTGCCGCAGGAATATCCCAAGTTCAACGTGATCGACTACTCCACGAAAGGGATGAGTTTTTATGATCTCGCGACGGGCCAGATCGCGGAGCATCCAAACAGCGCGAACCTTCGTCACCTCTACAACCCAAGCTTTGCGAAGAATGGGAAATGGATCGTATCCACGGTCCATGCAGGCATGGGCGTGGACCATGCGATCCTCGCGATCGAGGCAAAGGGCAACAAGATCATCAACTTGAAGATCCCCGGGTGCCGCCCGTGCTTGAGCCCGGACGGAAAACAAATCGCCTGGGGTTCGGGCGATCATGAAGTCGTGCTGGCACCGATCGATCTCGATTCCGACACCCCGAGTGTAGGGCAATGGCGTCTGCGCATTCAGGACAAGACGAACGAGACTTACCATGTGGACTGGGCGCCGGACAGCCGGACCGTGAGCCTCAGCCGCGGCCCGGCGAGCAAAGGTGACCCGACCAAGCCCGGGACATTCCTCGCTGCTTGTGAAATCGTCGGCGTTTATGCCGCGGGCTGGAATCTCTGCGCCATTTCAGCGGAGCGCGATGGAGTCGTGGACCTCAATCAAGCGACTGACGCAGATTTCCTGATGCTGACGACCGATGGCTTCAGCAACAAGGAGTCGGCGTGGTTCCTGCCACGAAAAACGGAAACAGGGAAGTGATGCGCGGAGTCTGCCGCTTCGCATCGCTGGCAGTTGTCGCGCTGCTGACCTCCTGCGAAAAGCCCGCAACAAATTCCGAGGGTGCGCCCGGCAGTTCCAAGTCTGACGCGGGCGCGACCGTCGAAGTCGTCACGCAATCCGGAGTTGAAATGGTCGCCCTGCCGGGCGGCGAGTTTTTGATGGGGAGTGACAAGGGCAACCCCGACGAAGCCCCGGCACACAAGGTCAGGGTGAGCGCGTTTCTCATCGATAAGTTTGAGGTGACGCACGAGATGTTCACGAAGGCACAGTTGCCGAATCCATCGCATTGGCAGGATAACCCGAGGAAACCCGTCGAGCGGGTCCGCTGGCGCGACGCCAAGCTTTACTGCAACGAGCGGTCCCTGCTTGAAAAGATGAAGCCTTGTTACAACGAGAAGACTGCTGACTTCGACTGCGATTACACCACGAACGGTTACCGCCTGCCCACGGAAGCGGAATGGGAATATGCCTGTCGTGCCGGCGCGGACGGCCCTTACGATTTTGGACAGGCGGACAAGCTGCGGCAGTTCGCTTGGTTCGCCGACAATGCGAGCGCCAGGACTCATACAGCCGGAGAAAAGAAGCCGAACCGCTGGGGCATCTTCGACATGTACGGGAATGTTTCCGAATGGTGCGAAGACGTTTACAGCCCGGGTTACTACAAGGTAAGTCCGCCCGTCGATCCGCTTGGGCCGCCGAATCCGGGCAAGGACGTGAAGCGTGTGATGCGTGGCGGTTCCTGGAAGGCCAGCGCGGACATGTGCCGGGCCACCCTTCGTCAAGGCGAACGCACCGGCGACAGCGATGCCTGTTTCTACACGGATTACTGCGGTTTTCGCTGCGTGCGCCGCGCAACGGCCGAAGAACTGGAGCATTTGAAGAATCCGCGGAAGCCCTAGCCATGTCCTCTCCGACCGTCCCAGCGAACGCCGGGAAGCTCACTCCCTCCCATCGGAATTCCAGAGCTCCGTCACGAGGGCTGCTGCGATTCTGAGGATCTGTCATCGTGCTCTTTCACACCTGGACATTCCTGCTCTTTCTGGCCGTCGTGCTGCCGGTGCTGTTCGCACTGCGCAACACGCGCCTGTGGGTCCCGTGGCTGCTGATCGCTTCCTACACGTTTTACGGATGGTGGAATCCTTACTATCTGATTCTCGTTTTCTACTCCACCCTGCTCGACTTCATTCTCGTCGCGCTGATGGACCACTGTCCGAGGAAGAGGGAAAAATTCGACTGGCGCTCCCGGTTGACGCGCATGGACTCCGACGACTGCGTGATGAAATACGCCTTCCTCGTCACGGCTGTCGGCACGGTGCTTTCGATCGGAATGGCATTGATCGGCCCGCACACTCTCCGCCCCACGATGGCCATGGCTTCGCTGATTCTGCTGTTGATTGCGGTGGGTGCCTTCTCTTGCAGCCGGCGCACCTGGCTCGTGGTCAGTATCGTCAACAACTTTGCCATCCTGGTGTTCTTCAAATACGCCCGCTTCTTCATCGAGAACATCAACGCGCTCCTAGCATCGTTTCACCTCTCCGCGCGTCTGCCCGATCCTTCCACGTTGATGCCGTTCGGCGCTGCCTACATCCTCCCTGTCGGGATTTCCTTTTTCACGTTTCAATCGCTCAGCTACACCATCGACTTCTATCGCGGACACATTGATCGCGAACGTAACTTTATCCGTTTCGCCACGTTCGTGGCTTTTTTTCCGCAGCTCATGGCTGGGCCGATCGAGC
Source organism: Chthoniobacterales bacterium (assembly GCA_038318725.1). Classification (GTDB taxonomy): domain Bacteria; phylum Verrucomicrobiota; class Verrucomicrobiia; order Chthoniobacterales; family Chthoniobacteraceae; genus Chthoniobacter. The sequence goes on along the minus strand of JBBQCM010000029.1, from coordinate 8,852 downwards.
GCGCGGCGCACATGCTGCCGCAGTTTTCCCGCTTCCCGAAAATTCGTCTGCAGAATTTCACGGACGGTCTCTCGCTGTTCCTCGTCGGGTTGTTCAAAAAGCTGGCGCTCGCGAATTACCTCTCACTCTACGTCGAGCGCGTCTATGACAGCCCCAAGCAGTTCGATGCCCCCGAACTGCTCGCCGCGACCTTTGCTTTCGCGTGGCAAATCTTCTTCGACTTCAGCGGCTACACAGACATGGCGCGCGGCATCGCGAAAGTGATGGGCTTCGACCTGATGTTGAATTTCAACAACCCCTACCTCGCCACCGGCCTTGGCGATTTCTGGGGCCGCTGGCACATCAGCCTCTCCACCTGGTTTCGGGATTACGTCTATATTCCGCTCGGCGGGAATCGATGGGGATGGCTAAACACCTATCGCAACCTGTTCCTGACATTTTTCATCTCCGGCGTCTGGCACGGCGCGGCCTGGACGTTTGTGATTTGGGGAGTGCTGCATGCCGTGGGGATTCTTATCACGCGCGAACTTGAACGCTCCGCGGTCTATCGGGAACGCGTGCCGCATCTGGTGAAGCAATTGGCGACGTTCGCCTTCGTCTGCTTCGCCTGGATTTTCTTCCGCGCCGGCTCGCTCGGCGACGCCACGCTGATCATCTCGCGCATCTTCAACGGAGCCTGGCGCACACCGCAGGTGCCCGCGCTCATGCTGCTCATGGTCGCGCTGATCTGGCTGTATCAATTCGCGTTCGAATCGCGCTGCAAAGAGTTTCTCGAGACGGGTGCGGTGCGCGTCGGCCTGGCGGTGATCATGATTGTTTACCTCTGCACCTTTGCGACCGAGGGCGGCGCATTCATCTATTTCCAGTTCTGAAATGGCGGACGAAACACCAACCTCAAAACCTGTGGTTGCGGAAACCCGTTTCGTCAACGCGATGCGGTTGTCCGCGCGACAATGGCTCGTCGTGGCCGCGATCGTCACAGCCGTGCTGGTGGCGACGCCCTGGGTGTGGAAGAAAATCGAGCGGTTCGAGACCGGTCCCGATTACCGAATCCCATACGCGCTCAGCAAAGATTACTGGCTATACGAGCGCCGGCTTGAGCGACTCACGCCGGCAGACATCGTGGTCATCGGTGACTCCGTGATCTGGGGTGAATACGTCCGGTCCGACGGCACGCTGTCGCACTTTCTCAGCGAGCAATCCGGCCAGCCGGGAAAATTTGTGAACGCCGGCGTCAACGGCTTGTTTCCACTCGCGTTCGAGGGGCTCGTCCGCGACTACAGCGATCCGGTGCGGCATCGCAAAGTGATTCTGCATTGCAACCTGCTTTGGATGAGCAGCCCAAAAGCGGACATGCATACCGAAAAGGAGGAGCGTTTCAACCACGCCGATCTCGTGCCGCAATTTTCCCCGCGCATTCCCTGTTACAAGGCAGAGTTGAATCGGCGTTTCTCCGCAGTCGTCGAGCGGCATTTTGCGTTCTCGCAATGGGCGAATCATCTCCAGGTCGCCTACTTTGGGCAGAAGAACCTCCTGGCGTGGACGCTTGATGATGAGGGCGGCGAACCGGCTCAACTCCCGAACGCCTACAAGAATCCCGTCACGCAGATCACGCTGGCTGTGCCACCCGAGCCAGCCGTCGATCCCGAACGCGGCCCGACAAGTCCGCGCCACACGCCGTGGTCAACCACCGGCGAAAGCTCGACGCGTTTCGAGTGGGTCGATCTCGACCAATCATTCCAATGGGCAGCCTTCCAGCGCCTGGTGAAGTTACTTCGATCGCGTGGCAACGACGTGCTCGTGATCGTCGGCCCTTTCAATGAACACATCATGGCCGCCGAGAATCGTCCCGCGTTTCGCCGGCTGCGTGATGAAGCGGGAGACTGGCTGGCGAGGAATCAAATCACCCACATGATGCCCGAACCGCTGCCCAGCGCCCTCTACGCGGATGCGAGCCATCCGCTCACAGATGGTTACCAAATGCTCGCCGATCGACTCAGCCACGATGTAACATTTCAAAAGTGGGTGAACGCGCGGTAACCGCCTCCCAAATTACTGCCCGCCGGTCCCGGAGACTTTCCTCACGCAGCGGAAGCCGTAGATGTCGTATCCGAAACAGACATCGGCAGAGCCGGGGCTTTCGTTATAGCGATATCCGGATCGGCAATTCTCGGCGCTGAATTTGAACGCGCCACCACGAAGCACCATCTTCTCGCCTTCGTTCGGCCCCCGGGGATTCTCGCGGGGAGACTCCTGATAGTAGTCCACCTTGTAATAGTCGTTGGACCATTCCCATACATTGCCTGTCATATCGTAGAGTCCCCACGGATTCGGTTGCTTTTGTCCGACGGGCCGGGGACGCCCGCCCGCGTTTTTTTGGAACCATGCGTAGTCACCCAGCTTCGCTGGGTTGTCGCCGAAGAAATAGGCCGTCGTGGTGCCAGCCCGACAGGCGTATTCCCATTCGGCCTCGGTGGGCAGCCGGTATCCGTTTGCGTCGAAATTGCACTTCAAGGCTTTCAAGTCGTAACACGGTTGCAGTCCCTCCGCCTCCGAGCGCTGGTTGCAAAACTTCACCGCATCGGACCAGCGCAACTGCTCGACGGGATTTGCGCCACCCTTCCAGCGCGAAGGATTCGTCCCCATGATTTTCTGAAACAGCTCCTGCGTCACCAGATGCGCGTCCATGAGGAATGCACTGACGACTACGTCGTGCTGCGGCGCATCGACCTCGTCCTTGTCACCCATGATGAATTTGCCCGCGGGAATCTGGACCATGTCCGGCGCCTTTGTCGCCGCCGCATTCGCGCTGGTGGTTTCGTTCGCCGGAGCAGTCGGCGCTTTGGGTTCCTCAGTCGTGGCTTTGCGCTCGCAGCCCGACAGGAGAGCAAGCGCAGCGGACGCCGCGAGCGTGAAGACGGCTTTATAGCTCATCAGTAGTTCGGCCAGATCTCATAGCCATCGGGATTCCGGAGCACCTTCCGGCAACGCGCCCTGACTTCGTTCGCCAGGGCCACGGCCTTTGGTTCGTTCACGCAACCGTAGCCTGCTTCCTGAAAAAGACTCCGCGTGATCGTGTGGCATTGGGCAACCACAGAATCCTGCGCGCCGCCCATCTTCCTCCAGGCCTTAAGTAACTCCATGTAGGCCGTGCGATTGTTCGGGCTGCTGCTCGCGGTCAGGGCCATCGTCTGGCGGGTCAGGTCGGCTGCATATTCCGGCGACTGCATGTTTTCCTTCTGCACGTCGTATTCCTGCGGGATTTGCCGGACTGTCTGTTCCAGACTTTCGAGGAACGGCTTGAGTTCGGGCGAAGCAGTTCCTTTCGCCTGCAGGAACTGGATCATGTCGGCGGCGAAGCGCCGATACTCATCAATCCGCTCCAGGTGACGCTCGACGAAATAGTTCATGTCGCTCAACGCTTCCTTCACGTCGTCTTTCTTTCCGACCTCGGCAGTGGCATCGAAAATCGCTTGAATGGCTTCCGTGCATCCGCAGGTGCAGGCGCGATGAACGCCATCGCCTCCGCGTCGATGGTGCGTGCGCAACTTTCGCCCCGCGATGTCGAGGATCCCTTCGCACATCTGCCGGCCGAGGGTGACCTTCATCACATCGACCGGCGTCAAAACAGTTGGCGGCGTATCGTTCCCTTCGAGAAAATAGATGAGCGATTCCCCCTTCGGCGGCACCTTCTTGCCCAGGTGAAAAAAGGCGTCCTCCCCATCGAACCACGCGGGATAGTCGTATGAGCCGGCCACGCCGCGCCAGACAGTCCCTTTGGCATTCCGAAAAGCGAAAGTGGTTTTGACTCCGCCTTCGGACAATTGCGTTTTCCATCCCGCCGCAAAGGGTCTCTTCCACGTCAGCGCCACATCCTTCTCGAGGGAAGCCGGCTTCAACTCTTCGCGATGCCAGATGCCAGGGGCACTCAACGCCGCCACGTAGAGGCTCTGTCCATCGTTATCGAAATCAATCGACTCGATGGCGCGCCTGCCCTGCGGGTCATTGGCCAGGCGCAATTTCATCTGCTGCTTTCCCGCAGGCCAGGTCATCACCAACTCGTCGGCTCCTCCGTTGAGCAGTCCGACGAATACATTCTCCGCTGGAATTGAGAGCGTGTCAGCCGACGGATATTCGGCGGGAGCAAAAATCAAGTCGTCGCCGACAAAGCCGGGCACCACGCCATAATCGAGCGGACTGAGCAGCCTGATCCCCTTCATTTTCGCGGAGGGCTTGATCTCCACGATCTCATTCTTGCCAAATGAGAGCACCGCAGACACGTCCGCGGCTCCTTGAACGGAAAAGAAAACTTCCACGACCACTTCATCGCCTGCGTGGTGCAGGATCTCGCAGCGGCTGATCTTCGCAGGCTGCGTCTTAGTTTGCAGCGGGGCGAATTCCAGGATTTTTTTGCCGAGGCCGGCATTTTCCTGCGCAGCCGCCTTGGAGTAGATCGCCACCCGTCCCTTGGCCGACGAGAACACCGCCGCAAGGTTCCGGTTCTCCACGATCGCATCACCCTTGAACGAATACTCCAAGCCATAGTATCCGGGATCCGAAGCAGCCTTCAGCGGTTCGGCTTCCAAGACAAAAAGCTCGGGGGGCACGGATTTCCAGGCAGTCCGGTTCTCTGCGTCCGTCAGGTTGGCAGGATACGAGCCGGTGTCCCAGACGGCAATATTGCTGGCGCCTTCGGCCCGCTGGATTGCCATCACTCCCGCGCTGATCGCCAGGAGAGCGAGCCAGGCGGTTTTCCGAAAAGGCGATGCATAGGTATTCCAGTTGAGAGATGATTTCATAAACTGAGATCGTGTTCGGGGCTGCGTGGAGGTTCCAAGTATCGGAGTTGCGACCGAAAGCAATTTGCCGCTCTGCGCCGCGCGGGGAATGGGGAGAGCGGCAATGTCGAAATCACAACCCCGGCATCCTCGTGTTCTGATTGTCGCGAGTCAGGCGGACGAATGCCTCGGCGAATTTCACGCCAGCTTCGCGCCCGCGCCAGATGGCGATCGGTTCGTGGTGGTCGCGCCAGATTCCTTCGCCGTTCTGGCTGATGTGTGCGAGCAGCGCCGTCTTCTTTTTTTCCAGCACCAGCGAGACATCCACATAAGTGTTCGGCGTGAAGCCCTGGGTCTGGCTTCCGGTATCCACCTCGAAAAAATAAAGCTGCGGACGTGGTTGCAGCGCCAGGGCAGCGCGGATGGTGCACATGCTGGCCACCTGATGGTCCATGTGCGTGTCGATCGGCCAATGCGTAAAGACGACGTCAGGTTTTTCCAACGCCAGAATTTTCTTCAAGTCATCCACACGGGCACGGGTGAAATCGGCCGAGCCGTCGATCTGCCCGGCGAACAGCGCCGTTGCACCAATGATTTTGCACGCCGCCTCACACTCGCTGCTGCGGATGGCAGCCGCTTCGTCATCCGACTTGCCAGGGATGCCGCGTTCGCCCCGCGTCAGGTAAATCATCGTCGCGCTGTGGCCCATCTCGACGTAGCGTGCCAATGTTCCGGCGCAGCCGGACTCGGGATCATCCGGATGCCCCCCGACGCAGACGACCTTGAGCGCTTTCGACTTTGCGTTCTCATTGCCGGGTTCCGCAGCGGTGCCCGGCAAAACAGTCGCCGCGAGCAAGGCCGGGCCGCCTGCGGCGAGCGATCGGGTGACGAAGTGACGCCGCGATATATCAGATTTTTGCATGGCGGGATGCGCGTGATTTAACCAGCGAACCATGCGGCGTGCAAACCCACTGTCATGGACCGTGCATCGACGCAGGCTCGCGGGTTCGCTCAGAGCTTCTACGGGAACTGGTGTTTCTGCCGCTCTATGTTTTTTGCGGTCGAGCAGTTGCTCGTCTCCTATTTGCGCGCTGGAAGATGCTGTCATCCTCGCGGCGGCGGCGTACGTGTTGCTGGAAACGATCCGGCGCGTCGGCCTGAAGGGGACGGAACTGGCCCGTGCGCAAGTCGGGACGATCCGGCTCAAGCTGCTGAAGATCGGGACGGTGATCGTGCGCAACACGCGACCCATCCGGCTCTTCTTCGCGCGCGGTTATCCGTACCAGGAACTCTTCGCGAGGGTCTGCGCGACCCTGAGCACGGCGTGAGGCCAAAAGCGGCGTTGTCCCCGGCGCGCACGCTTGAGGGGTCAGGGGTGGTCTGTCCCAACGCCTCGAAAACGCCCAAAATCGCGCCGCCGACCCAGCAAGGTCGGACTTGGCCACCGAAACGGCTCCGAACGGAGGCGGATGAAATATCCGGGTTAGGACTGCGGGGACAGAACGAACATGGCCCGGCGGCGGGGCCGCGCTCCGCGCTCCGCGCGGCTCCAGGCCAGCGCTCCACATGGCCACTGGCACACTACGACGATGATCGGCTCGATCCGCCTGGATGGCACCACCGCCTGCAGGGCCTTTGAAGGTGCCACCGACACGGAGGTCTTCTGCGCCGGCGTGCGCGCGGTGCTCGGCCCGCCGCGGCGCGCGGGCCGGAGCCGCGGTCCTCTTCCTGCCGGCCTCCTCTCCCGAGGGCAACCCGATCGGAAAAGAGGTGGCGCAAACTACAGCCATCCTGGCGCGGCACCGAGGCCCGCACCCGCCAAATCCCAAACCAACTTCTAACCTCCATGCTCAACTTAAAGAACGCCTTCTCCCTCCTTCAAAAAATCGGCAATTGCATGATGCTGCCGGTCGCCGTCCTACCCATCGCGGGCATTCTGCTCGGCGTCGGCAGCGCGAACTTCTTGTTCCTGCCCGAGAGCGTCTCGCTCATCATGGCGAAATCCAGCGACGCGATTTTCGGAAATTTGCCGCTCCTCTTTGCCATCGGCGTCGCCATCGGACTCACGAATAATGACGGCGTCTCCGCGCTGGCCGGCACCGCCGGTCGCGATGGCGATGGCGGGAAAACTTGAGACGGCGAAAGTCGCCGTTTAGCTCATCGCGCAAATCCTCGGCGCGATCGTTGGCTCCGCGCTCGTCTTCCTGCACTACCGCGAGCACTTCAAGGCGAACGACGACGGCGACACGAAACTCGCGTGCTTTTGCACCGCGGCAAACGTTTGCAACAACGCCCAATCGTTCTTTTGCGAAGTCCCCGGCACCTTCTGCCTCATCCTGCCGGATCTTCCTTGATGACGGATGCGAGTGTGAAGTTCGCCGAACCTGCGCAAAGTGCCGAAGTGGGTCTGGGCACGCTCGGGCTCGTGCGGTGGCGCTGGTCGTTTTCACCATCGGTCTTTCGCTCGGCGGCACCACCGGCTATGCGATCAACCCCGCGCGCGACCTCGGGCCCGCGCGCATTTCCTCCTCCCGGCGCCCGGCAAACGTGACAGCGACTGGGGCTACGCGTGGGTGCGGGTCGTCGGCCGCTCGTAGGAGCCGCACTCGCCGCGGCTGTGCACGCCTTGCTCATCCGCTAACGCGCAACATCGGAAGTCATCCTCGAATTCCTGGTCATCCTCGGCGCTCTCGCGACGGGAGCGCGCGCTGCCGGCTAGCGGTCCAGCGCCTCGGCGACAAAGTCGTCGAAGTAGAGCTGCCCGGTTCCGGGAAAAACTTCGACGAACAGAGTAAGATTTCGGGAATATTCCTTTATCGTGTAGTCCAGCTTGAAGGTTTGCCACTCCGGCGTGCGCTCGATTTTTTTGTCATCCATGACTCCACTGATGCCACTGCCGGCCGGTGCTGTGAGTCTGACTTGGAATGCGCCCAGCGTGGTGCGCGACGTCAGAAAGCCCTCCCCCGTCCGCGCGCGAAAGGTGACCATCACGACCTTAGCGTTGCGCGGCACGGAAAAGCTCTGGAAAAACGTCTGCGATCTCGTGCCCAGCGTGACGCAGTAAGAGCGGTCCACATCCGCGCCGGGTTTCACGGGTCCCCCGCCCAAGGGTGGCCGTGGGGCCGGAGTGGCAACCGCCGCAGGTGCGGTCGTGGCACCGGGTTTCGGCGCGTTGAGAACCTCCACTTTTCCATCGCCTTTCCAATGGACGATGCCCGCCGAGAAATCTCCATTATCGAGGAGGTTCTTCCCCGGTTTCGGAGCCTGCGCGACACCGGCGGCGATGGAGATGACCGCGACAACCGCAATCACGCCCGCAGATCGGATATTCATGGAATCGTTGCCTATCAATCTCACCCAATGGATGCAATGCAAAAACCTGTAACGCTATGAAAACAATGGTTCTGCAGCAATTTTTCCGGCGTCCGTGAACCCTGCTTCAACGGGGGAGTTGTCTCAGCGCAACAAATGCGGTCCGCCTGATTCGCCAATGAACGAACCATGTCGCCATGTCCCAGCCGCCGTTGCTGCGTGGCTTGACCGCGGATGGTGGCTCTGCTGTTCTTGCTCCCCGTCTCGAAATGGAACCTTCCCAAGAGCCTCCTTCATCTGCGGACGCAGCTCTGCCGGGGCGCTGGGCGCAGGCGGTGGGGGGCGATCCGCAGGCGCTGGGGGAGCTGGCGTGGAGCTACTGGTATTGTGTCTATGCGTGGTGGCGGCGCAGCGGGCTTGATGCCGGGCAAGCCGCCGACGCGACGATCGCCAGCCTCACCCGCTGGCTTCGGGTAAAGTCTCCCATTGTCGAGGACAGTGGCGCGGGACGAATGCGGGAGTGGTTGCCGGCGCGGTTGGCGGAGCTGGCGGCGGAGGGGTGGGAGCTGGAGGAAGAGCCAGCCATCGCCATCGAAGCGGCATGGGCGGAGACGCGCTACACGAACGAGCCGGAGGGCGAGCCGGAGGCGATCTTTCACCGCCGCTGGGCGCTGACGGTTTTGGAATTCACGATGCAGGCGCTGCGGGCGGAGTACGCGGCGCGCGGGCTGGAGACGCTCTTTGCGGAGGCGGCGCCGTTCG
>JBBQCM010000028.1:0-61670 GCA_038318725.1 Chthoniobacterales bacterium | reverse complement strand
AGCCGCGTGCTCACGCCCCAGCTCGTCGTCCACGCGAACTCCTCCTTGCCCTCGCGCGACTGGAACTTGATGCCGCTGGCGTGCGCAAAATTCTGCCCGAGAAAGTGCGACGTGCCGGCCTGGATGGCTTTGCGATCCTGCACCATGGCCTCGATGCAGAGCGTCTGCACTGCGCCAGGAAAGCGCTCGCTTTCACTCTTCTCGCCGGTGAAGACCGGCAACGCGAGATAGTCGCGTGCAAAGCTTTCATAGACGCGCAGCATCTGATCGGTCTCGGCGATCGCCTCCGCGGCGGTCTCGTGCGCGGTGTGGCCTTCCTGCCAGAGAAACTCCGTCGTGCGCAGAAAAACACGCGGCCGCATTTCCCAGCGGACGACGTTCGCCCATTGGTTGATGAGAATCGGCAGGTCGCGATACGACTGCACCCATTTCGCGTAACTCGCACCGATGATCGTCTCGCTGGTCGGCCGCACGACGAGCGGTTCGGTAAGCTCCGCCGCGGGCGCAGGCCGCAAGCCGCCGCGCCCATCCGCTTCGAGTCGGTGATGCGTGACGACCGCGCACTCCTTGGCAAAGCCTTCGACGTGCGCCGCTTCCTTCGCGAGATAACTGAGCGGAATGAAGAGCGGAAAATACGCGTTCTTATGCCCGGTCTCCTTGAACATCCGGTCGAGCGCGCGCTGCATATTTTCCCAGATGCCATAGCCCCACGGCTTGATGACCATGCATCCGCGCACGTCCGAGTTTTCCGCGAGATCCGCCGCGCGGACGACCTGCTGATACCACTCGGGAAAGTCTTCGTCGCGGCGCGGAGTGATCGCGGTCTTATCTTGTTGCGGCTGGCTCATGGTTTTGGAAAAAGGGCCGCAAACCTAGACACCACGGGCGCTCCCGGCAAGCGCAACGCTAACGGCGCGGGCGAGACCGACTCCGGCAGCCTCTCAGTCCGCCGGAACACCGCGGGCAGTTCCGCCCTCTGCGGCACAGTAAAGTGATGGCTTTTTACTGCGTTGAATCGACCCAATGAACTATGCTCCCGTGCATGCTCGGCAAAGTTCACTTCCAATTCGCCGACGGGACCATGAAAGGCAAAGCGTTCGTCTTCGACGAGCACGATACCTTCATCTTCGGGCGCGCGGCCGATTGCCATGCGCGCCTCCCGGAGGGTGACACCCTCGTCTCCCGCCACCATTTCCTCGCCGAAGTGAACCCGCCCGCCGCGCGGCTGCGCGACCTCGGGAGCCTCAACGGCACGCAGGTGCATGGCCAAAAGATCGGCGGACGAGAAAAGGGCGAGACCCCCGAGCAAGGCACGAAACGCCGCCATCCCGAGATCGACTTGAAAGACGGCGACCAACTCCGCGTCGGCAACACCGTCTTGCAGGTCAAGACCGAGACCAGCCCGAGCGCAGGCCCCGCGTGCAGCGAGCACGTCCGCGAAGCAATGGCCCGGCTGATCTTCGCGTCGCCGTCAAAGTCATGCTGCCCCGCGCCGCCGTGGACCAGACCAGCGTCGATAAATTCCTGCGCGAAATCCGCAGCACCGCCGCGCTCCGCCATCCGCACATCGTGCCCGTCCTCGATGTCGGTTCCAGCGAAGGCATCTTCTATTTCGTCATGGAGTATTGCGCCGGCCGCAGCCTCGACACCCTCATGGCCGCCCACGGCAGCAAGGCTGTCCCTGGAGCTGGCCGGCCCCATCATCCTCCAGACCCTCGAGGGCCTCGCCTTCGCGCACGAGCAAGGCATCGTCCATCGCGATTTGAAGCCGCAGAACATCCTCCTCACCTCCGCGACCCACCCGATCCTCGCCAAGATCGCCGACTTCGGCCTCGCCAAACACTTCGCCAAAGCCTGCTACAGCGGCCTCACCCTCACCGGCACCTACGCCGGCACGCCGCTCTTCCTGCCGCGCGAACAGATCATCAACTTCAAATACTCCAAGCCCGTCAGCGACATCTGGAGCATGGGCGCGACGACCTCCTCGCCTCGTGTGAATATCGAAGATGCACGACTTGCCGAGTCCGCCCCAAGGCCGTAACACTGAGCTATCTTTCAAGCCATGAGCACGCTCGCCGAAATCGAAACCGCCGCCGACTCGCTGCCCAGCGAGCAAAAGGAAGAACTGCTCCGCTTCCTCGCCATGCGCTTGCGCACAGAGCGCACGCCGCGCATTTATTCCGAGGAAGAACTTGCCGCGATGATCGCCGAGGATCAGCGCGCGACGGGATCGGCGAGCGAATGGCTGCGGACGGCCAAAGGCAGTGTCCGGGTGGCTGCCGGGGAATCTGCGGACGATGCGCGGATGGCCTACTACACCGCGAAATAGGGCGTGAAGCCGTGACGGCGGCATGCGCGTCTTTTTGGACACAAACATCCTGCTGGATGTGCTGATGAATCGCCCCGGTCTCGTTGCCGATAGCGATGCCGCAATCCTCTTCTGCGAAGCGCTCGGTGCCGGAATGTTTGTCGCCTGGCACGGTCTCGCCACGGCTTGCTATCTTCTGCGCCGCGGACGGACCGAACCGGAAGCCATGTAGGAGGTGGATCGCACCCTCGCCTGGGCGCGCGTGGTACCCGCGGGCGATGCGGATGCGCGGCGTGCCCGGGGTTTCGGCTTCTCCGATTTCGAAGACGCGATGCAGGCGGCCTCCGCCGAAGCGTGCGGTGCCCATTGGCTCATCACTCGCGACTCGACTGGTTTCGCTAACAGTCCGGTGCCTGGCATCAGTCCGCCGGACTTTCTCACCCGCTTTCCGATGCTCGCTCCTTAAGTCGTGGTGTGCAGGATTCACAGAATGACCCGCCAAGTTATCGGCCACGTTGCATTGTGAATCGAGCCGACTATCTCTTTACAAATCTCACTACCAATCGCGAGGCCGCCATCAACGAGTTGATCGCCACTCGGAAAGCAGAAGAACTCTTCCTCGACTTCAAACGCTCTGCGGACAACGTTCGTGGCGGTGCTGCATGAGGTGGTCGAGGACAGCCACGCCGCCGCAGCGCTGGGGGTTCGACGAACTGCGGCGCGAGGGCTTTTCCGAGCCCGTGCTGGCGGCGCGGGAATGCGTGACGCGGCGAGAGGGCGAGACCTACGAGGAGTTCATTTGCCGTTCGCTGACCCATCCGGTCGCCCGCCGGGTGAAGCTGGCCCACCTCGATGACAACCTGGACCTCCGGCGGCTGGCCACACTCACCGACCGCGACGCAGATCGCCTCCGCCGTGAACTCGCCGCGTGGCGAGTCCTGACCGACGCGAAATAGGTCTCTTCAAGATCGTTTAATGAAAAAACTGCCTTGCAGCGAAGCTTTTGAATTTCGCTCCCGCCGAAACCTAAATATTTCGCCGGTGGCGCTTGACCCTGAGCTGGGCGAGGGACTTGGCGAGGGCGGCCTGGACGGCGGCGGATTCCTCGGAGCCGAGTTCGTGCTTGTTGGCCATGGCGTCCTGCGCGCGCTTGACGGCGGCCTCGGCGGCGGATTCGTCGATGGCTTCCCACTCGATCGCCATGTCGGTGAGCACCTTCACAGATTTCTGATCAATGGTGACGAAGCCTTCACCGACGGCGAGATACTTCTTTTCGTGGCCTTTGGCGACGACGAGTTCGCCCGGGTGGATCATGGTCATCAGCGGGATGTGCATGGGGAGCACGCCCATTTCGCCCTCGGTGCCCGGGATGACGACGCCATCGACGTCGTCGCTGTAGGCGACTTTCTCGGGGGTGACGATTTCGAGTTTGAGCGTAGCCATGATGCCTCGCGAATTAGTCCTTAATCATCTCGATGCCGCCCTTCATGTAGAAGTTCGTTTCGCCGACGTCGTCGTGTTTTCCTTCGAGGATTTCTTTGAAGCCGCGGACGGTTTCCTTGATCGGGACCTACTGGCCGGGCGTGCCGGTGAAGACTTCGGCAACGCTGAAGGGTTGTGAGAGGAAGCGCTGGATTTTGCGGGCGCGGAAAACGAGAAGCTTATCCTCGGGCGAAAGCTCATCCATGCCGAGAATGGCGATGATGTCCTGCAAATCCTTGTAGCGCTGGAGCACGCGCTGGACGCCGCGGGCGACGAGGTAGTGCTCTTCGCCGACGATCTCGGGCGCGAGCGCCTTGGACGTGGACGCGAGCGGATCGACGGCGGGGTAGATGCCCAACTCGGCGATGGAGCGCTCGAGCACGATGGTGGAGTCGAGGTGCGCGAAGGTATTTGCGGGCGCGGGATCGGTCAGATCGTCCGCAGGGACGTAAACGGCCTGCACCGAGGTGATGGAGCCTTTCTTCGTGGAAGTGATGCGCTCCTGGAGCGCGCCCATTTCCGCCGCGAGCGTGGGCTGATAACCGACCGCAGACGGGGTGCGGCCAAGGAGCGCGGATACTTCGGAACCGGCTTGCGAGAAGCGGAAGACGTTATCGACGAAGAGAAGAACGTCCTGATTTTTTTCGTCGCGGAAGTACTCGGCCATCGAGAGCGCGGAAAGCGCAACACGAAGGCGTGCGCCGGGAGGCTCATTCATCTGGCCATAGACAAGCGCCACCTTGGACTTGCTAAGATCTTTTTGGTCGATGACTCCGGCTTCGCTCATCTCGTGGTAAAGATCGTTGCCCTCGCGGGAGCGCTCGCCGACTCCGGCGAAGACGGAGAAGCCGCCGTGGCCTTTGGCGATGTTATTGATGAGTTCGAGAATGACGACGGTCTTGCCGACGCCGGCACCGCCGAAAGCACCGACCTTGCCGCCCTTGGTGAACGGGCAGATTAGATCAATGACCTTGATGCCCGTTTCAAGGATGGTCGAACTCACATCCTGCTCGGTGAGCGCGGGCGCCGGGCGGTGAATGGGGTAGCGCTTGGTGTGAACCACGGGACCGCGCTCATCCACAGGGTCGCCGGTGACGTTGAAGATACGCCCGAGAATGCCGTCGCCCACAGGGACACTGATCGGCGCTCCTGTCGCGGTCACGGGCAGGCCGCGCTTCAGGCCTTCGCACCCGCTCATGGCGATGGCGCGCACCCAGCCTTCACCGAGATGCTGCTGCACCTCGAGAATGAGCTTGGTCTCGACGTCGTTGACCTTGAACTGAATTTCGAGCGCTTCGTAGATCTTCGGGTAGATGCCTGAGACGGAAAAATCGACGTCCACAACGGGGCCGATGACTTGGACGATGGTGCCGGTATTGCTCATAGAATAATAAGATGGGAAGTTTGCGAGGCGCTAGCCGAGGGCCATCTGCGCGGTGGTGATTTCGAGAAGTTCGGTGGTGATCGCGGCCTGGCGAACCTTGTTGTATTCGAGGGTCAGGTCTTTGATCAGTTGCTTGGCGTTGTCCGTGGCGCTCTTCATCGCAACCATCCGGGCGCTGTGCTCGGAAGCGCGGGAGTCGAGGACCATTTGATAGACTTGGAAGTAAACGTGATGCGGAAGCACGGCGCTGAGAACTCCACCGATGGTCGGCTCAAAGTCATACTCGACCGTGCTTCCTTCGTCCACCTTGACGCCGGCCGTTTCCTGCGCACCGCCGATCCCGGCAGTAACTTCGAGCGAAGTGATCGGGAGGATCGTCTTCGCTTTTGGAGTCTGCGTCAGGGTGTTGATGAAATCGGTGAAAACCACGGTCACCTTATCCACCTCGCCGCTGACGAACTTCTCCATGCAGAACTTGGCAACCGCCTTTGTTTCAAGAAAACCGGGAGCGTCGCGTAGTTCAAACTCGGCGGCGATGGTGCGGTTGGCACGAGCCAAGTACTGCAAACCTTTACGACCGCAGGCGACAAAGATCGTCTTTGCCGGGTCGAACTTCGCGACTTCGCGCAGCAGGTTAGTATTCAACGCGCCGCATAGTCCCTTGTCCGTGCTGATGACCAGGACGAGTTCCTTTTTCACCTCGCGCGCGGCGAGTAACTCATGCGCACCTTCCTCAGCGCCACCAGCCACGGAACGCAGCACTTTGGCCAGCAGCTCAGCGTAAGCGCGGCCGGCGACAGCGACCTGCTGGGCTTTGCGCATTTTTGCCGCAGCCACCATCTGCATGGCCTTGGTGATCTGCGAAGTGCTTTTAACCGACTTAATGCGTCGGCGGATGTCTCGGGTGTTGGCGGCCATCGGTTTATCGGGATTTGTGGTTCGTGCCGTAGGCGGGTCCGTCTTCGCGAATGTGGAAGCCCATCTCGCGATCCTCGGCGGGCGGCGGGGCGATGAGTTGGCGCATTGCAGCAAAAAGCTGCGCGAGTTCCGAGTCATGGCTGTCCATGCGGCGTTCGGCATCATCCAGGCGGCGGGCGATTTCGAGATTCACCACCGCGATTTCGCGCAAGCGGACGAACGTCCGGACGATGCGCACGCTGGCGGCGACGGCGATTTCGCTATTCAAGACGCTGGCGAGCATAATGACGCCGTGTTCGGTGAACGCCCAAGGCAGGTAGCGCCGCCCTCCGTGGGCCGCTTTTGAGGTCACAATTTGTGACCTCAAGTTTGTAAACTCCTCACGCACAAGCTGAAATGCAAAATCAATGGGGAATCTTCCGGAGTTTCGGGCCAGCGCCTGGTTGAGCTGCTTCGTCGTCACGCCGAAATACCGAGCCACGTCCGAATCGAGCATAACCCGCACGTCGCGGATCACATGGATCGCGCCTTCGATGGTCTCGGCGAGCGGTGTTGCGGACATGGGTTCGGCGTTTGTGAACGCGGCGAGGGAGATCACTTAGCGGTAGCTGGTTTTGAATTCGGCGAGCGCGGCCTTGAGGTCGGCGGTGATGTCGTCGTCGATAGCTCCTTTGTCGCGGATCTTGGCGAGCACAGCGTCTTTGCGGGTGGAAAAGTAGTCCTGCAACTTGAGTTGGAAGTCTTTGATCTTATCGACGGCCACATCGTCCATAAAGCCGTTCTGCATCGCCCAAAGCGTGGAAACCATGATCTCGGTGGCGAGTGGGTTGTATTGCACCTGCTTAAAAAGTTCGACGATGCGCGCGCCGCGATCGAGGATCGACTTGGTTTTCGCGTCAAGATCGCTGCCGAACTGCGCGAAGGCGGCGAGTTCGCGGAACTGGGCAAGGTCACCCTTGATCTTGCCGGCGACTTGTTTCACCGCCTTGATCTGCGCGGCGGAACCTACGCGACTAACTGAGAGACCGACCGACACCGCGGGACGGATACCTTGGTAGAAAAGATCGGTCTCGAGATAGATCTGGCCGTCGGTGATGGAGATGACGTTGGTCGGGATGTAAGCCGATACGTCGCCCGCCTGCGTCTCGATGATCGGGAGCGCGGTGACAGAGCCGTTGCCGTTCTTTTCATCGACGCGGGCGCTGCGTTCGAGCAAGCGGCTGTGGAGATAGAAGACATCGCCGGGATACGCTTCGCGGCCGGATGGGCGCTTGAGGAGGAGCGAAACCTGACGATAGGCGACGGCGTGCTTCGAGAGATCGTCATAAACGATGAGCGCGTCCATGCCGTTATCCATGAACCACTCGCCCATCGCTGCACCGGAGAACGGCGCGAGGTATTGGTTCGTGGCGGTGTCGGATGCGGGTGCGGAGACGATGATCGTGTATGGCAGTGCACCGGCGGCTTCGAGGACGGCGAGCGAACGGGCGATGTTCGAGTTCTTTTGCCCGATGCCGACGTAGATGGAATAGAGCGGACGGAAGCCGGCTTTGCCTTCGTTGGCTTTGTTGATACGCGCTTGGTTAATGATCGTGTCGATGGCGATCGTCGTCTTACCAGTGGCGCGGTCGCCGATGATCAGTTCGCGCTGGCCGCGGCCAACGGGGATCATCGCGTCGATAGCCATGATGCCGGTCTGCACAGGCTGGCTGACGGATTTCCGTTTGATGATGCCGGGCGCGACTTTCTCGACCGGGTAGATCGCGGAGGCAGTAATCGGGCCTTTACCATCGACCGGAGCGCCGAGTGTATCGACCACGCGGCCGAGCAACCCTTTGCCGACAGGCACGGAAAGCAGGCGGCCCGTCGTTTTGACTTCGGTGCCTTCGACAATCTGCTTTTCGTCGCCGAGCAGAATGCAGCCGACTTCGCCTTCTTCGAGGTTCAACGCCAGACCGTAGAGACCGCCGGGAAACTCGATCAACTCGTTGAGCATGACGTCGCTTAGGCCTTCGATGCGGGCGACGCCGTCGCCGATCTCACGGACGATGCCGACGTTGGATTTTGTCGTCGTGGTCTTGAGGCCGCTGATTTGGGATTCGAGTTCTTGCAGGATGCTGCTCATGGTGTGGGGCGATTAGGCGTGGGTGAGTTGGGTTTCGAGGCGGGCGAGGCGTTCGCGGACGGAGCTGTCGAAAACGTCGCTGCCGATTTTGATGCGGAGTCCGCCGACTAACTCAGGCGAGACTTTGAATTCGGTGGTGAGATCGCTGCCGTATTTGGCCTTGAGGCTGGCGAGCAATTGATCACCGGTCTTCTTGTCGAGCGGCGTGGCGCTTTCGATGACGGCGTGATGCTTCGCGACCTCCATCCGCACCAAACGCTGATACTCTTTCAAGATGCCGACAAAGCTGCGCGGCTTCGCTTCGATGACCTTTTTCACGGCAGCGGAAACTTTCTTCTCATCGAGACGGCCGTTGGTGAGGCTCATTTGAAACAGCCCCTTGGTCAGCTTGCGCGCGTCTTTGTCGAGCTTCATTGGGCTGTTAGGCGGCGACTTCGCGCGCGGCTTCTTCGGAGAGACGTTTCTGATCGTCGGCGGTCAGCACTTTACCGGTGACTTTCGCGGTGGTGCCGATGACGAGGCGACCGACTTCGCGCTTAAGTTCCGTGAGCATTTTCGTGTGCTCCAGAGCGGCGGCTTCGCGGGCTTTGGTGAGAATCTGTTCGGCCTCGCCGATCGCTTTTTGCGTTTCCTTTTCCTTCACCGCGGCGGCACTGGCGCGGGCGTCGTCGATCATCTTTTGCGCCTCGGTGTTGGCCTTGGTGAGAATCTCCTGGTAGCGCTGCTCGGACTCGGCGAGCTGCTGCCTGATCTTCTCGGCGTTGGCCAAACCTTCGGCGATGCGTTTGCGGCGCTCCTCCAGGACGGTGAGGATCGGCTTATAGGCGAATTTCTGGAGTAGAAACGCGACGATGCAGAAGCTGATGACCTGCGAAAAGAAGAGCCAGGCATTGAAGCCGAAGGTCTCGCCGGTGCGCCGGGCGCTTTCGGCAAGACCGTCCACGATGCCGCCTTCCGCGGCGAGGAGAGGGAGGTATGTCATGCGATCAAGAGGTGAAACGAAGGAAGCGGGCGCGGGACCGCGAACGGCCCCGCGCCAACGACGGACTACTTCCCGAGGAAGAGCGCAAAGAACACGATGCCTTCGGCGAAGGCAGTGCTCAGGATTGCCTGCACAAGGATCGGGGTGGCGGCGCCGGGATTGCGCCCCACCGCACTCGATGCCCCCATGCCGATAAGCCCCACGCCGATGGCTGCGCCAAGCGCTGCGAGACCGACCTGGATGCTACCGAAGATTCCGGAGGTGCCGGCTTCTGCGAGGATGATTGGGATGTTCATGATGTTTCCTTTGGTTTGTTTGTTTCTCCCGACGACCCCCGCGGGAACCACGGCCTGATCGTCGAAATTGTTTTTGTTAAAAAGTCTAGTGGTGCCCCTCTTCGTGCTTGCAGATCAGCAGAGTAAAAACGGCGGTGAGCAGCATGAAAACGAGCGCCTGCACGAGTCCCACCAGCACTTCCATGAAATAGAACGGAATCGGGATAAGGAAGGCGAGCGGTTCGTAAATACGCGACATGGATTCGAGCATGTTTTCGCCGGCGAAGATGTTGCCATAGAGACGAAAACTGAGCGACACGGGACGGAACATGATCGACACGACCTCCAGCAAACCAACCAAAACGAAGACGCCAATCATCACCACTTTCATCGCGCCTTTCGTCTCACCCTTCGGCCCAAAAAGGTGGAGAATAAAGCCGCCGAAGCCATTGGCCTGCAACGCCCACACCGTCCACATGACGAAGAAGATCGCGGACATCGCCAGCGTCAGATTCAAGTCCGCACTCGCGCCGCGAAAAAGCGGCGTGGATATGTGATCGAGGCCGCCCTGCGCGGTCGGCACACCCCAACCGATGGTGCCGACGCCGGGAATGAGGCCGCACCAGTTCGTGAAAAGGATGAAGATGAATACCGTCGCAAAAAACCAGAACGTCTTTTTCACGAGGGCATGGCCGATGATGCTTTCGAGAAAGTCGTGCAGGCTTTCCACCAACCACTCCCAAAAATTCTGCGCGCCCTCCGGGACGTCCTTAATTTTCCTCGTCGCATATTGCGCAAAAATGATGATGCCCAGAGCGACGAGCCAAGTGACGATCATCGAGTTGGTCATCGCCAGCGGTCCGATCTTATTGGTGTCACGATCCCCGCCGATCCCCCAGAAAATCGTGGGTGCATCCGGAGTCAACCCATGATGCTCCGCAGCGGCGTGCGCGCCCGATCCGGGAGCGGAAACCATCTCCGTGCCGGCCGGCACGCCCTCCGCAGCCTGCGCGGAAAAACCCATCAACACAAAGCCTGTCACGAGGGCAATACCCAGATATAGCGCGCACAGGCGCAACCGCCGAACCGGCAAGGTCGGCAAAAATGAGAAGAAAACAGGGCTGGTCATTTCCAAAATCTGGCGAAGCCGGGAGCGGGTGACGTCGAGGGGTTCGACCGTGAAAAACACCACGAGCAGGAGTTCTCGCGCACACCCGCTTCTGGCAAGGCGACGCCGATAAAACAGCGGACGCGGCGCTGTGGCAAGCCCTTTGTGAAATGTTTCACAAAGTTTTTCATCGGGTGGAAAATTCGTGGTCTCCCGAAAAAAAACGCTAACCCGTCGGTTCGCCTATTGCGGGGCCGTGGTGACTTCCGTTGCGCGCAGGATGGGCTCGTTGTCGTCCTGGAAAACGTCACGGTACAGCTTTCCGTCAATCAGATCGCTATGGCTGTCGATTCGCCCATACGTGGATTTTTGATTTGCGGTTTGACCTCCCTCGTTCGCCACAAAAAAGCCCTTCCCCGGAACGACGACGATACCCGACAGAGCGCCTTTGCGGTTGTTTCCGTAAGGCGACAATTCCAGTTCTTCCCAAGGCACACTCAGACTTCCGAGAACGTTCATCTCGTCGTCGAGCACCGTGATCGCCCGTTCCAGCCCACGGGTGACGAAGACCCGCTGCCCGTCAATGGCCACATCCATCGGTCCTTTCACCTCCACCGCTCTCAAATCCTTTCCGTCTGACTTCATTTTGAAAAGTCGGTTTCCTTTGAAATCCACGACCCAGATGTTCCCCTTCGCATCGACTTTCATCCCGCGCAGATCAAGCGCGCCCGCCACCTTGAAAACACCCGTGCCATCAAAGCCGCCGAGCGTCGCCGAACTCAGCCCGTCGCCATTTTCCTTCAGCACCCAGCGAGACAGCGTTCCATCCTCGCGATCCGCACCGTAAACGACGAGTTCACCGCCTTCGCGGGCCGTCGCCACCCCTTCGACGGCACCAATGGGAATTCGGAGCAACCGCGTTTCCAGCGCCGCGTCATAAACCTGAATGGAGCTAAGATCAGCAATGTAAACGCGCCCCTTGTCGTCGGTCGCGACGCTCTTCGCCAGCACTCCCGGCAAGACCGCGACGGTCGCCCTTTCAAAATCTCCCACGCTGATCTGCAGCCGGCGAACCTCGCCCGAACCATTGAGGCTGTGATGGTAGCCTGCGTAGAGATATTTGCCATCGGGTGAAATGGCCAGACCGCGATTGCGACGCGGCGAGACTTTCTGCGGATTGCCGAACACGGTGCGGCTCTGGTCCACGAGGTATTGCACCGTCCACTTGTAGGCATCGCCTGCAGAGGCAGGCAGAACGCCGATCAAGAAGGCGGCGAATATCGCGAGCTTCGGGCTGGTGGCGGTTGAGAAGGGATTTTTCAGGGGAGCAGGGGGCATCGGGATGAGGTGAAAGGGAATGTGCGAAGGCTGGCTGGCCGGGTCGAAATTCGGCTGCGAAAAAGTGTCGATTCAGGCCAAGATTGTCAATGTTGTCAGCATTATGGCGGACAAAATCACGGAAAATATCTCGCCACCCGGGTGAAGCAGGACGCGCGCGGCAGCGTGGAATCGAAATTCCAAGCCGCTTGCGGCGGCAGAATTCCGCCCTGTCGGACGAGGAGATGCTGCAAATCGCGGGTCGTCTTCTCGATCGAAAATTTTCCCACCGCCGACTGCCGTGCCCGCGTCGTCAGACGTTCCGCGAGAGTGTGATCCCGCAGGATTTTCCCCATTGCCGCAGCCAGCGCGGGCGGATCGTGCGACGCGGTGAGCAGACCGTCCGTGCCGTCATGCACCATTTCCGGCACGCCGGCCACGCGCGTCGAGACAACCGGCGTTCCGCAGGCCATCGCCTCCATAATCACCGTCGGCAGATTGTCGCTGCCACCGCCGGCCTCCACTACGCAGGCGAGCACGAAAAGTTGAGCTTCCGCGAGCAGACGGCGCACTTCCGTCTGTGGGCGCGCACCGAGCAGCTTCACGATTCCACCGAGTTGCGCCGCGTCGATCTGCGCCTGCAACTCCCCTTCCAAGGGCCCGCCGCCCACGATCGCACACTCAAACTCCACGCCGCGTGCGCAGAGTAAGCCGCACGCAGCGATCAAATCGCCAAAGCCTTTTTTCTCCACATAACGTCCGACGGACAGAATTCGCGGCACCGGGCCGGCCGCTCCGCGCGGAGGAAAGCCGTCCATCGCGATGCCATTGAAAACACGAAATACTTTCCCGCGCGCGTCCGGATGTCTGCTCTCCATCCAAAGCCGTGCATAATCCGTCTCAGTGACGACAAACCGCGCCTCCCGCACGAGGTCGGCATTGGAAACGGGAAAATCCGTCTCGCAGAAAATATCGTTCGCGTGCCCGGTGAAGCTGTAACCGAACCTGAAGAGCCGCCGCAGCCACCAAGCAGTGCGCGCCGCGACTCCGCCAAAGTGGGCATGCACATGCCGCACCCCGCGCTCCCGCAACCGGGGAGCCAGCCAGATCGCCTCGAAAAGCCGCTGTGAATCCTTCGCCCCCCGATGACGCGACATCGCCCGCCGCGCCCGCCCAGGCAGCTTTCCCGCCGCGCGCTGCGCATCCACCTCGGCGCGCAACGCCTTTTCCTCCGGCAGGTAGAAAACCTCTGCGTCCATCTCTGCCGTGAGGTCCACCGGATCGTCGGGCCGCCGGATCGAAACCAGCCACGGCTCCATCCCGCGCCGCACCATTTCCGCCGCTTCGCGATAGACGAACGTCTGCACGAAGGACGGGAAGCGCTCGAAGAGATAGGCAAAGGAATTCACGGCAGTCGTCCGTTATCTCCCCGTCGCCCGCGCTTCATCATAAAACCCCTCCAGCTTTTCGATCGCCTTCCCCTGCTCAAACTCCTCCCGCACCGCGCGCGCCGCGGCCTGGCCGAGGATGTAGAGGAAATCCGTCTCGGCCGTGATCTGCCGCATCGCCGCGCAGAGCGCCGCGTCATCCCGCTCCGCCACGAGCAAGCCGGTCCGCTCGTGAGTGACCGCCTCGGGGATGCCGCCGTGCGTCGTCGCGAGCACCGGCAGACCGGTCGCCATCGCCTCGAGCATTGAGTTCGGCACACCCTCCTGATTTTGATCCGGCGGCATTTCACTCGGATGCAGGAAAACGTGGGAGCGCGCGAACAGTTCCGCGAGTTCCTGCTGCGTGAGAAAACCGCGCAGCTCCACCGCTCCCTCCAGTCCCAGCTCCCCGATCATTACCTCCAACTCCGCCTTCATCGGCCCCTCCCCCGCGATGCGAAACTTGGCCCCCGGATGTCCCGCGTGGAATTTTGCAAAAGCCCGGATCGCCGTCCCCAGCCCCTTCTTCGCCACCAATCGGCAGGCCTGCACGAAACGCCACGACCCGTCGGCCGGCATCGGCCGCTGCTGAAAGCGAAACTGCTCCAGCGGAATGCCCGTGCGATTGAGCCGCAGCTTCTCCGGCGGGCAGCCCCACTGCTCCAGCGCCGCGAAGAGTGACCGCGAACGCGCCAGCACCAGCGGCACCGCCTGCAGCAGTGCGCGCATCTGTGCGTCGTAGCCCTCCTGCTGCGGCCGTGCCTGGATGTCCATGCCGTGGAAAGAGACCACGCACGGTTTTTTCCACTCCTGCACGAGAGGCAGGAGATGCACCCCCGTGTGGCCGAAATAAATGTGCATCAGATCCGCGGGTCGCCGGGCCAGCAGTTTCAAAATCACCTGGAGTTCCCCGCGGTAATAGACCGGCGGCTTCCGCGCGACGTACTTCAGCCAGAAGCGCTTCACGAAATTCTTCCGCGCTCGCGGCAGCACCTCGATCTCGGGAAACGGAAACTCCTCCTCCCCCAGCCGCTCCCGCGCGAGGACGAAAGTCCCATAGCGGCGCAGCCCCGTCACCTGCCGGTAAATGTGGAGCATCTCCGGTTTAAGAAAGGTCGTGCAATAACTCGCGACCACAGGCTTCGAGAATGACGCGGCGTTTTCGGACATGAGCGCCGGACTGTCGTCAAACCTGCGCGGCGTTGTCGAGGCCCGACGACGCGTTGACACATCCGGGACCGTGTTATACACAGCACCCATGTTGTCGCGCCAAGCCCGCCCCCGCCGTGGATTCACCCTCATCGAGTTGCTCGTCGTCATCGCCATCATTGCCATCCTCGCAGCGCTGCTCCTCCCGGCGCTGGCCAACGCGCTGGAGAATTCCCGCCGCACAAGCTGCCTGAGCAACGTGCGTCAGCTCATGGCGGGAATCATCGCTTACTGCAATGACAACGACGGCAATCTGCCGCCTCCGAACCACGGCGACGCCGTCGATGGCTGGCTTTATGCCGTGGGGAAAAAGAGCGATCCAAAGGGTCTCCAAACCGGTCTTATTTGGAAATACGTCAATTCCGCCAAGGTTTACGTTTGCCCCTCGGATCGCTCGACCCCCTCGCAGATCGCTGCCCGTCCACAACAACTCTCCAACTATGTGATGAACGAATCGGTGGAGATCCCGGATACCGAGGGCAAAGGGGGCCAGAAGATCGCCAAACTCCTACAGTTTCCGAGCAGTTCCATCTGCCTATGGGAGCAGGACGAAAAACCCGACGGCAGCAAATTCGTCGATGGGTCGGGCGATCCGGAGGACTCCACCACCCACCGCCACAATAACGGCTCCGTCGTTGTCTGCTTCGATGGGCGCGCGGAAGTAATGACCGAGGCGCAGATTGCCGAAGAGAAAAAGAAAGCCGGTCCTGATTATCCTAAAGACTCTGCCCAAAAGGACGGTCCCAACCGGTTCTGGTGCAAACCTTCCTCGGCCGACGGGCACTGAGCCACGACTACTTCGTCGCCCCGCGCGCCTCACCCAGCACCAGTTCACCGATCCGCGCTTTCAGCGACGCGATCCCCTCGCCGGCTTGAGCGGAGATCGGAAAAACCTCCAGCTTGCGGTAGTGCCGTTTGAAAGCCTTCAACCGCTCGGCCGCCTCGGACAGATCCATCTTATTCGCCACTACGATCCACGGGCGCTCGCTCAGCTTTGGGTCGTAGAGATCCAGCTCCTTGCGCAGCTTCTGCAAATCCTCCAGCGGCTCGCGCCCCTCGCTTCCCGCCATGTCGAGCACGAAGACGAGCAGCTTGCACCGCACGATGTGCCGCAGGAAATCGTGCCCCAATCCTACATTCTCATGGGCACCCTCGATCAGCCCCGGAATGTCTGCCACCGTCACCCGTTGATAGCCCGGCAGCTCGACCACGCCCACATGCGGCGTCAGCGTGGTGAAAGGATACGACGCCACCTTCGGATGCGCCGCAGAGATTTTCCCCAGCAGCGTGGATTTGCCGGCGTTCGGGTAGCCCACCAGCCCCGCGTCCGCGATCTTCCGCAGCTCCAGGTAAAAGTAGCCCTGCTCCCCCGGCACACCCTCGGTGTAACGCGTGGGTGCCTGGTTGCGCGAACTCTTGAAATGCACGTTCCCGATGCCACCTTTCCCGCCGACGCAGAGCACAAATTCCTGCCCCACTTCCGTCAGGTCCGCGATCATTTCCAATTCCTCGGGATTGATCGGCGCCTTTTTGTCGCGCACAGGCTTATCCGCGCTCTCCGGCGTTTTGGAAAAATCCACAAACATGACTCGCTCACCGTGCGCCACCTCGGGATCGATCTCCTCCGTCGTATCCTCCTCTGGCAGGCGATAGACGATCGTCCCCGCCGGTACCGGCACGATCCTGTCATCCGCGCTTTTCCCGGAGCACTGCCTTCCTCCCCCGCGCTCGCCGTCTTTTGCCTTCACGATCGGCTCGTAAAAAAACGGCGTTAGATTGTCGGTGTGCGTGTCCGCCCGCAGGATCACCGAACCCCCGCGCCCGCCATCGCCCCCATCCGGCCCGCCCTTGGGCACAAAGGATTCGCGCCGGAATGAAGCACTCCCATTTCCGCCGTCTCCGGCTTTGGCAAAGATTCTGATGTGATCGACAAACATGGTGCTTTCTGAAAGGGCGCAGAGGTTCGCAGACTTCGCCCAAAACGCAACCCGCCCACCCCTCTTCGTGCTGAAGCTAGAGTTTGGTGACGAGGAAAAGGCGACGGCTTGGGTTGCTTCCCGTCTTCATCAGCGCGGTGCCGCCTCCTGCCGGTCGGGAAGGTTCAGCCAAAGGGCAAAGGTGATCGGATCAAGCCGCGCAATGCGGCGCAGTTTCTCTCTCACCGCGTTGTTGACATAGCCCGCCTTGAGTCCCTGCCCCAGCAGCAGCTTGAGCCTCCAAATGGCTTTCTGTTTGGGTGTCGCTGTCCGCTTCCGCGTCGCCGTCGCGGCATTGATTCGGCGGGTTTGCGCCGGGCAGTCTGGCCTATCACCACCGGCGGCCACATTCAAAAGTCGGCGCGTCCCGAGCCGCGCCTCAAAAATGATCCGCCGCTCTTCAAACTGCCACGCAGACTGCTCGACGACCGCCAGTACCCGCATGATCGGCACATGCCTCGCTTGGAGCGTCTTTTGCATCCACAAATACAGCGGAGTCTTCCGGCGACGCTCGCGCAGATGCGCCTTGAATCGCGACTGCGCACACCTAGCCTTCCCTACGTAACGCAGTTCGCCGCTGACGGGATCGAAGATGCCGTAAACCTCGGCCACATCACCAGCTTGGAGCTCAGGGGCAGCTTTAGAATTTCGCTCATTCTTCATTGGCGTTCTCAAGTTACCGCTTTTGCACGAGACTTTCGTACAGCTCGTGCACCTGCCGGGCGATGGCCGCCCACCTAAACTTCTCCTCCGCGCGCTTGCGCCCCGCTTTGCCGAAACGCTCACGCTGCGCGGGATCGGCCATCAGCTCATTGATCCGGGCGGCGAGGTCGCGCGAAAACTGATCCGGGTTCAGCGGTTCAAAGGGGCTCTCTTTCATCTGCTCCACCGGCACGAGGTAGCCGGTCTCGTCGTGGACGACGACCTCCTTGATACCGCCCACCGCGCTCGCCACCACCGGCGTTTCGCAGGCCATCGCTTCGAGATTGATAATCCCAAAGGGCTCGTAGATCGACGGACAGCAAAACACCGCCGCGTGCGAATACAGCTCATAGACCGTCGCCTTGTTGACCATCTCCTCGATCCAAATCACTCCCGCGCGCCGCGCTGTCGCCTCGGCCACCGCCGCCTTCATTTCCGCTGCGATCTCCGGCGTGTCCGGCGCCCCTGCGCAGAGCACGATTTGAAAGCCGGGGTCGAGATACTTGATCGCGTTCACCAGATGCATGATGCCCTTCTGCCGCGTGATGCGCCCCACGAAGAGCACGAACGGCGTCCGCGGATCGACGCCGTATTTTTCCAGTGCCGCCGTCGTCGTGATCTTTCGATACTCAGCGAGGTCGATGCCGTTGTAGATCACCTGCACCCGCTCCTCCGGCACATTGAAAAGCCGCATAACATCCGCCTTCGTCTCCGCGCTCACCGCGATGACCGCATCCGCCATTTCCATCGCCGTCTTTTCCACCCAGCAGGAAAAATCGTAGCCCCCGCCGAGTTGCTCGCGCTTCCACGGGCGCAGCGGCTCCAGCGAATGCACCGTCAGCACCATCGGGATGCCGTAGTTCAGCTTCGCCATGATCCCGCCGAGATGCGTGTACCACGTATGCAAATGCACCACATCCGCGTCGATATTCGTCGTGTTCCAATCCAGGCATCGCTGCACCGCGCCGAAGACCGAGTGGAGATTCTTCGGCGCACTGTAGCCGCTCGCGTCGAGCCCAAAGCCGGTCGCCCTCAAGGCCGGCGTATCGACACGCACCTCGCGCAGTTCCTTTCCATAAGAGCGCACCTCGACCTCCATCAGCTTCGCCAGTTCGCGCGACAAATAATCCACATGCACCCCGGCCCCCCCGTAGATCGTGGGCGGATATTCGTTCGTGAGGAAAAGCGTTTTCATGGAAGGCGCGCTTTGTGCCCGCCATGACGCCGCGAGTCCAGCGCGGCGTTTGCACCGCCGCTCAATCCATCACAAACGGCACCGCATTGCGCAGCTCCTCGCTGGTGCGCCGATACCATTCTTCGTAGGGGGGAGATTGATAGAACTCGGCGAGACATTGAGCCTGCCAATGCCGAATCGCGTCCGGATTCTCCGGCGGAGGAGGCGGCAGCGGCGGATCGGTGGGCAGGTCAAGATCGAGGGATTCAGGCGTCATAATAAATTGGCTTGGCGCAATTGCTCCGCAGTCTCTGCCGAAGCATAGCGTTCGACGAGTCCGGCAAGACTTTCTCGGGTCCAAGAGTCACGATGCTGCTCGATTAGGAACCGGATATCCTCCCAGTCTTTGTAAGCGCGGTCTGGTTGCTGTTTGAGCGCGTGCAGTTTCATGGCGACAAGATGAAGAGGTGCCGGCACACGCACATCCAATCCACTGATCTTTACCAGCCGGCTTTCTCTCCAGACGTTCGCGAGCGTGGCGGCGTTAACCCCCATCGCATCCACGATTGGCCGTTGCCCACCAAGGTGACGATAGCGAGTGAAGGCCACCCGCTGGTCGTCAAGAACGTAGCCGAACGGGCTGAGAGCCTGCCGCAGCCTCGGTTCGTCGCGATCAAGGATGACACAGTCGCAAGCAAACGTCATCCGCGCCATACCGTAACACTGCACCGCACTCCCTCCGATCACGATCAGCCAGTCGGCACACTCCGCGAACACCTCCATGGGGGCTCCAGCGGGCGGCTGAGCAGGCATGGCTTGGTTTAGAAAAAGATCGGGATGATCAGAATCGCCACGATGTTCACGACCTTGATCATCGGGTTGATCGCCGGGCCGCTGGTGTCCTTGTAGGGATCGCCGACGGTGTCGCCGGTGACGGCCGCCTTGTGCGCCTCGCTCCCCTTCCCGCCGTGGTGGCCTTCCTCGATGTATTTCTTCGCGTTGTCCCACGCCCCGCCGGAGCTGGTCATCGAGATGCCCATGAACAGGCCGGTGACGATGCTGCCCACGAGCACGCCGCCGAGCATCTTCGCACCCTCCATGCCGAAGGAGCCGACGACCACGACCGCGACGACGGGGATGAGTGCGGGGACAATCATTTCTTTCAAAGCGGCCTTGGTCACGATGTCCACGCACGTTCCATAATCCGGGGTGTCGGTGCCTTTCAAAATGCCCGGATGCAGCGCGAGTTGCCGCCGTACTTCGGTGACGACAGCGCCCGCGGCGCGACCGACGGCGTTCATGGAAAACGCGGAGAACAAGTAGGGCAGCAGGCCGCCGAGGAAGAGGCCGATCATTACCTTGGGGTCCTTGAGCGAAAACGAGAGCACATCCGCGATCTGCGCCTCGGTGAGATGCAGGTGGCTGAGCGGGCTCTCAAGGTGGTGCTTCAAGTCCACGAAATACGACCCAAACAGCACGATGGCCGCGAGCCCGGCGGACGCGATGGCGTAGCCTTTGGTCACCGCCTTCATCGTGTTGCCCACGGCGTCGAGATCGTCGGTGATCGCGCGCACTTCCTTCGGCAGACCGCTCATCACGGCGATGCCGCCGGCGTTGTCGGTGATCGGGCCAAAGGCATCGAGCGAGATGATGATCCCGGCCATCGCGAGCATCGCCATGACCGCGACCGAGATGCCGTAGAGCCCCGCCGCCCCGTAGCTCAACCAGATGCTCGCCGCGATGCAGCCCACGGGCAGCGCCGTGGCGTGCATCCCCATGCCCAGCCCGGCGATGATGTTCGTCGCGTGACCCGTCACGCTTGCCGCGGCGATCTTGCGCACCGGCGAGTAGTCGGTCGAGGTGTAGTAATTCGTGATGAGCACCGCCGCGCCCGTCATCAGCAGGCCGATGACCGACGCAAAATAAATGCTCCCAGCGCTATAGGTCGCGTCGCCGAGGCCGAGCACGTCATGCGCTTTCAGGCCGTCGGGGAACATCGCCTTCGTCACCGGCCAAAACATCACCGCCGAAATCAGCGCACTCAGCAGCACGCCGCCCATCAGCGCGTTGCCGGGTTTCAAGCTCGTCGTGTTGACGAAAAGGATGCCCGCGATGGACGCGAGGACGGCCAGCCCGCCGAGGACGAATGGATAAATGACCGGCGCACCCAAGCCGGAGGTCAGCGCGCCCACGAGCACCGTGCCGATGAGCGTCACCGCGTACGTTTCAAACACGTCCGCCGCCATGCCGGCGCAGTCGCCCACGTTGTCGCCCACGTTGTCCGCGATCGTCGCCGGATTGCGGGGATCATCTTCATCGAGGTTCGATTCCACCTTTCCCACCAAGTCGGCTCCCACATCCGCCGCCTTGGTGTATATACCACCGCCGAGCCGCGCAAAAACCGAAATCAGCGACGCTCCGAGCGCCACGCCGACGAGCGACGACAGCGCTTTGTCCGGGCTCACCCGACTCATCACGGCCCAAAACCCGCCCACCGAAAGCAGCGCCAGGCCGACCACGAGCAGCCCCGTTACCGCCCCGCCATTGAACGCCGCTTGCAACGCCTTCTTCCGGCTCTCCACCGCACCCTGTGCCGTCCGCACATTTGCCACCACCGCCAGCCGCATCCCGATGAACCCCGCCGCCAGCGAGCATACCGCGCCGAGCACGAAGCCCGCCGCCGTCGGCAGATCCCTGAACCAGCCCACCAGCCCCGCGATCACCACCGCAATGACCGCGATCGACCGCACCTGCCGTCCAAGATACGCCTTCGCCCCTTCTTCGATGGCCCCGGCGATCTGCCGCATGCGTTCGTTCCCCGCTGGCAAGGCCATGATCGTCTTGATCAAATACAGCGCAAAACCCAAGCCAACCGCGGCGCAAACCATGGACAGCGCGAGGCCGGATTCAGTCAAAAAAGCAGCGACAAAAGGATACATAGACTCTCGATTTTCGGGGAAGGGGCGGGAGTCTATGGGCTAAGACTTGACTGGCAACGCTTAATTGCTGCCCCGCAATCTTTTCGGGCCGACGTTGACATGATGAGATGCGCCCGCTTGCCTCCGCCGCGTGGAAAGTCCCGGCGTCATCCCCAAATACCGTCCCTCGCTGCTTTACCAATGCGGCCTCGCGCTGGTCACGGTCACGATGCTCATTCTCCCGGGCCTCTACGTTGCTCTTACAGTGTGTGCCGCCTATGGCGTTTACTATTTTGCCACACACTGGTTCACAGAGATCTGGGCCTGGCATGTCGGCGCTTCAAAGTATGGATTTCTGCTCAAGGTAATTTGCTCTTTCACCCCGCTCCTCGTCGGCGGGACCATCACCCTGTTCATGGTGAAACCGCTCTTCGCCCGCCGGGCGACGCGCATGCAGCCACTCGCGCTGAATCCGGAAATCGACACCCGCGTTTATGAATTCGTCCACGGTCTCTGCACGCTCGTCGGGGCGCGCGCTCCCCACCGGATCGAGCTCAACTGCGACCTCAACGCCTCGGCCAGTTTCGACCGCGGCTTGCGCGGTTTTTTTAACAACGAACTCATCCTCACCCTCGGGCTGCCGCTCATCGCCGGACTCACTCAGCGGGAACTGGCCGGCG
Source organism: Chthoniobacterales bacterium (assembly GCA_038318725.1). Lineage (GTDB taxonomy): Bacteria > Verrucomicrobiota > Verrucomicrobiia > Chthoniobacterales > Chthoniobacteraceae > Chthoniobacter. The sequence goes on along the minus strand of JBBQCM010000028.1, from coordinate 39,685 downwards.
TCATCGCCCACGAGTTCGGTCACTTCCGGCAGGGAGCCGGGATGCGCCTGAGTTACCTCATCCGCCGCGTCAATGGCTGGTTCGCGCGCGTGGTCTATGAGCGCGATGCGTGGGACGAAACCCTCGCCTCGTGGGCCGCCGACGACTCGATCTGGGTCGGGCTCATGGTCGGCTGCGCGCGTTTCGGCGTCTGGCTGTCGCGCCGGGTGCTCTGGCTGCTGATGATCTTCGGCCACGGCGTCTGCGCGCTCCTGCTCCGCCAGATGGAATACGACGCCGACCGCGTGGAAATCGCCGTCGCCGGCAGCGCCGCGTTTGAATCCACGATGCTCAAGCTCGCCGCCCTCGGCTCGGTCTTCGCCGACATCCATCGCGAAATGCAACGCATCTGGCGCCAGCAGTTGCAACTTCCGGACAATCTCCCCGTGCTCATCGAATACCGTGCCGCCCACCTTCCCGCCGAAAAGCGCGCCAAACTCGAAGCCGCCGCCGGGCTCACCAAAACCGGGCTGCTCGACACCCACCCCAGCACCGCCGACCGCGTGCAGCGGGCGCGACGCTCCGGTTCACCCGGCCTCGCCCTGAGCGATGACCCAGCGCGAGAACTTTTCGAAGGTTTCGACGTGGTCAGCCGCCTCGTCACCCTCGCCCACTACGAGGACGACCTGAACGTCCCCACTACTCCCGACTTCCTCATCCCTCTCGAACAGCTCATCCACGCCAAAGCTGAGCCCGCGCCCGCGCCTGCCCAGGCTCCGGCGATGCCCATGATGCGCTACGACCCGAACGCCTTTCGCTCCCCGGAACCGCCACCAACCCAGCATCCGTAAGACCAACCTGCCCTTGAATCGCCTGCTGGACGCGCGGTAAAATCCGCCCATGATTTCGCCCATGCGCGCTCTGCTCCTCTCCTGCGGTTTCATCCTGCTCGCAATCGGCGCGAGGGCGGAGACCAAAACGTCCGACGTGGCCGCCTACGATGCCATTCTCGCCAGCGTCCCGCCGGGGCAGACCACCATCGCTCTCGGCGACATGATCGTGCCGGTGGAAACCGTACGGCTCTGGCGCGATCAACTCGCGGGCACCGCCGCGCCGGGCAGCGCCTCGCAGACCGGCATCAACAAATGGACCGACGGCATCGTGTATTACACATTCGATGCGAGCGTGACCGCGGCGCATCGCACGGCGGCTCTCGATGCGATGGACGAGTGGGCGACATTCGCAAACGTCACTTTCACCGCGCGCGGCGCGCAGGCCGATTACATCCTGATCAAAGAGGTGATCGGCCTTGGCGGCGGCATCGCTGCCGTCGGCATGGCGGGCGGCGCGCAGCAGTTCGACATCGGCTCGACGAGTTGGAATCGCGGCACGCTCTGCCATGAACTCGGCCACACGCTCGGGCTCATCCACGAGCATCAGCGCAGTGATCGCGACACGTTTGTGACGATCAATTTCAGCAACGTCCCCGGTGGCGCGACCAATGGAAATTTCACTCTCGTGCCGACCTCCACCAACAACGGGCCGTACGACTTTCTCTCGGTGATGCACTACCCGCGCAAGCAGTCCGCAGTGAATCCGGCGATCGACACCATCACGCCGAAGCCGGACTACATCCAATTTCTCGACATCATGGGCCAGTCGCCCGACCGCGTCCTCAGCCGCGGCGACCGCGATGGCATCGCGATCATGTATCCGCCCGCGACGGTGCTCACGACCGTCGTGACGAACACGAAGGATTCCGGCGTCGGCAGCCTGCGCGCCGCGATTTACAAGGCGCTCGACAGCGCGACCGACACGCCCGGCGCGACTCAGACGATCACTTTCCAAATCACCGCCTCCGATCCGAATTTCAGCGGCGGCGTATTCACAATCCGGACAACAGGCCGCCTGCCCGCGCCCGGTCCCGGCACGACGATCGACGCGACAACGCAAACCGCTTTCACCGGAAACACCAACGCGAGCGGCCCCGAGGTCGTGCTCAACGGTGCTCTGCAAGTATCGCCCGATGACACCTACGGTCTGCGCCTCAGCGGAGCGAACGCCACGGTGAGGGGGATCGTCGTTAATGGCTTCGCGCAGCAGGGCATTCGCATCACTGGCGCGGGTGCGATGGGAAATACTGTCGCCGGTTGTTTCGTCGGCACGCATGCGACAGGCGCGAGTGCAGTGACGAACACGTTCGCCGGTGTTCAGATCGATGGTGGAGCCACGGGAAATCGCGTGGGCGGAACGACCGCAGGCGCGGGTAACGTCATTTCCGGCAATACCGCGCAGGGCGTTTTCATCCGGGGCGTGGGCACAAATGGAAACTTCGTCGAAGGAAATTTCATTGGCGTGCGGGCGACGGGTTCCGCGGTGCTCGCGAATGGATTAGCCGGCATCGAGGTCGGCGAAGGCGCGCAGAATAATCGCATCGGTGGCACCACTCCCGGCGCGACGAATGTGATTTCCGGCAACATCAAACAAGGAATCCTCGTCACCGGCAGCGGAACCACCGGCAACACGATCGCGGGAAATTACATCGGACTGAATCCGGGCGGGACGGCGGCAATCCCCAATGGCACTACGACAGTGCGGTTCGCCGGCGTGGAAATTTCCGGCGGCGCGACTAACGACACCATCGGCCCGGGCAACGTCATCTCGGGGAATACGGCGCAGGGCGTGTTCATCCGGACGAACAACAACACCATCGCCGGAAATTGGATCGGTCTGAACGGGACTGGCAGCGGTGCCGTGGGAAATACGTGGTCCGGCATCGAAATTACGAGTGCGGCGCAAAGCAACCTGGTCGGCGGAACGGGCGCGGCGGCCCGCAATGTGATCTCGGGAAATCTAATCCAGGGCATTTACCTGAACGCGACCGACACGCGCAACAACGTGATCGCGGGAAACTACATCGGCACTAATGCGGCAGGCACTGCCGTGATCGGCAACCTGGCGTCCGGCATCGAGCTATCGAACAATTTTTTGGCAGCCCGTCCGCGAATACGATCGGCGGCACGGCTCCCGGCGCGGGAAATGTGATCTCCGGCAACACCGGCCAGAATGTTTTCCTCAGCGGTGCCGGGACGAATGCCAACGTAGTCGTGGGAAATTTCATCGGCCTCAATGCGACGGCCACCGCGGGACTTCCGAGTGCCGGATCGCAGGCGGGCATTTGGATTCGTGGCGGCGCGCAAGGAAACACGATCGGCGCGACGAGCGGCGGACGGAACTTCATCTGCGGCAACAATGGCGCTGGCGTGGTCGTCAGCGACGCGGGGACCGATGCAAACATCGTTGTCGGCAACTCGATCGGCGTCACTCCCGGCGGCACAACCGTGGCCAATGCGCAGGAAGGGATCGTGCTTTTCGGTGGGCCGCAGGGCAGCATCATCGGCGGCAGCACTGCGGGAGCCGCCAATCTGATTTCAGGGAACGCCGCGTTCGGCATCGGCATATACGACACCGCCACGACCGCCACACGCATCAGCGGCAATTCGATTTTTGGAAACATGGGCATCGGGATCGATCTTTTCGGAGGCACGCAAAACGGATTCCGTGTGACCGCCAATGATGCGAACGACGCCGACACCGGACCGAATAATTTGCAGAATTTTCCCGTGCTCACTTCCGCCGTGCTCGGCACCGGCACGACCATCGCGGGCACACTCAACAGTACGGCAAGCGCGATCACCTATCGTGTCGAGTTTTTCGAGAACACAAGCGGTGACCCATCGGGCAATGGCGAGGGGCAAAACTTTGTCGGCGCGATCAACGTCACGACCAACGCCAGCGGCGCGGCCAGCTTCAACACGACCCTTCCCGCGATCGTCCCCGCCGATCACGTCGTCACCGCCACGGCCACGGACCCGGCGGGAATACGTCTGAGTTTTCCCAAAACAGAATGGTAACGACGACGGATGCCGACATCGGCGGCCCCGACGGCCTGCCGGATGCCTACGAACTCGCCAACTGGCCTGCGATCACCACCACCACCGGCGCGGCCGACAGCGATGGCGACGGCATGACCAACGCGCAGGAATTCCGCGCCGGCACCGACCCGCGGAACGCGACCAGCCTGCTCCGCCTCGGGCCACCCGCGACGATAGGCGCAGACAAAACACTCAGTCTCCCCAGCCTCGCGGGTCGCACCTACCGCATCGACTTCGCCGACCTTCTGCTCGGACCCATTGCATGGCGAACCCTCGCCGACCAAATTCCCGGAACCGGCAGTCTCATTATCATCACCGACCCCGGCGCAGCGGCGCTGTCACAGCGCTTTTACCGCGCTGTGGTGCTGCCGTGACGCCGCTACTTTGGTGGGAACCAAACGTAGAGCATGAGATAGACGAGCACGCCGGTGACGGAGACATAGAGCCAGACGGGAAAGGTGATTTTGGCGATGCGGCGATGTTTGTCATACCGAGCCTGAAAGGCAGGAATGATGGTCAGCAGGACGAGCGGCAGGGTGAGCGCGGCGAGCGGCACATGCGTCGCAAGGATGAAGTAATAGACGGTCTTCGGCCATCCGGGATGGGTGAATTTGGTGACGACCCCGGCTTTCAAAAAATGGTAGGTCAGGTAGCTCGCGAGGAAGAGTGTGGAGGTGATGAGCGCGCTGAGCATCGCGAGGATGTGCGCCTGCTTCATTTCGTTTTTGATGAAAGCGATGCCCGCGATGATGAAGAGCGTGCTCAACGCATTGAGGCTCGCATTGAGCGGTGGCAGGTAAGGCAACCAGGACGGTTCGCTCATGGTTGTTCCTGCAGCAGTTTGCGGATGTCGCGGATGAGATCGCGCACGCCGGTTTCGCCGGTGGCTTCGTAGAAACCGCGGACGGTGCCGCTGCGGTCGATGAGGATAAGCCGCGTGCTGTGGGTGATCTGCTCGCCGGGGCCAGCGGGCTCGGCGACGGGGAGTTTGAAGCCGTCACGCGCAAGGCCATAGATCGCGGCTTTCCCGCCGGTGAGGAAAAGCCAGCGGTCGGTCGCCTTGAAGCGCTCGGCGTAGAGTCTAAGCACATCGGACGTGTCCTTTTCGGGGTCGATGGAAATTGATACGAGGCGCAGGTCGGGCTCGGAACCGAGTGCTTTCTGCACGTCGCTCAGGCGACTGCTCATCATCGGGCACGGGCCGGGGCAGGTGGTGTAGAAAAAATCCGCGACCCACACTTTGCCCGCGAGATCGGCGAGCTTGAGCGTCTGACCGCTCCGTTCAGTGAGTGCGAAATCGGGGACCGCCCAATACTTTTGCAGCACCGCCGAAGCGGCTGGCGGCTGGATCATCTCGAAAGCCCGCTGGTGTTTCTTACACCCGCCGGACAGCGCGGTGCCGACGATGAGGACGAAAATGAAGATGGAGCGGGGCAAAGTGGCAGGCCTCTCAACTCTCAACTCTTCGTGAAGATCATCAGGCCGAGGATCAGCGGGAGATAAAAAATCGAGGCGAAGAAAAGCATGCGCGCGGTCGGCCGCGCGCGGTCGAAGAGAAAGCGCAGCGCGCAGACCAGCATCACGCTGTCGAGGAGCAGGGCGAAGACGAGATAGACGCTGTCGTTTGCCCCGGCGAAAAACGGGATCGACGTGATGACGAGGAGGGCGAGCGTGTAGAGCAGGCTTTGCGTGGCGGTGGCACTGCCGCCGTGGTCGCCGGGCGGCAGCATGACGAAACCGGCCTGCGCGTATTCGTAGCGATACATCCAGGCGATAGCGAGGAAGTGCGGCATCTGCCAAGTGAAAAGAATGCCGAAAAGCACCCACGCGCCGATTCCGAAGGACGGCTGCACCGCGGTCCAGCCGATGACCGGCGGGATCGCGCCGGAGACTGCGCCGACGATGGTGCAGAGCGAGGTGCGGCGTTTCAGCGGGGTGTAGAGGGCGATGTAAATGAGGATCGTGGCGGCGGCGAGAGACGCGGCCATTGCGTTCGTGGTCAGCCAGAGCCAGGCGGCACCCGCGACGCCGAGCGCGATGCCGAGCACGAGGGCGACGGCGGGTTTCATGCGGCCGGCGGGCAGCGGGCGGTTGCGGGTGCGCTCCATGAGGCGATCGACTTTGGTTTCGATGCGCTGGTTCAACACCGCGGCAGCGGCGGCGGCGAGCGTGGTGCCGAAGATCGCGTGGAAGAGCCGGACCCAGTCAAGGGACGTGCTCGAAGCCATGCAAAAACCGACGAAGGTGGTGATGATGACGAGCAGGCTAAGTCGCGCCTTGGTCAGCGTCATCAGGTCGGTCAGCAGGCCGGGCTCGGCCAGATCATGCGCGGCGGAGAGTTCCGCGGCGGCGCGGCTCACGACGCGGCCTCCTCCAGTTGTCGCGCCGGTCGAGCGGCCGCCACGTCTTTCGCAAACCGGCTCAGGCGCATCGCGAGGAGGAGACTGAGCGCGAGGACAGCCGCGCCGTTGAGGACGTGGATCGTGGTCAGCGTGATCGGCTTGGTGTACATGATGACGGCGATACCGAGCGAAAGCTGGACGAGCAGCAGGCCGAGCAGGCCGGTCGCCGGCCTGGTCAGGCGCACGTCCCCGCCAGCGCGCCGGTGGACGAGTATCGCGAGCGTCAGGATGAGCAGCGTGACGACAACCGCGCCGATGCGCGTGTGGGCAAAATTGAGATCCACGAATATGTTATGCACGGCCGGCAGGAAACCGCCCTCGGCATTCGCCTCGGGAAATGTGGAAATGGCCAAACCCGCGCCGAGGTGACGCATGCTCGCGCCGATCACGAGCTGGCCGTAGATGGCGGCGACGGCGATCCACGCCAGCCGGCGCGCGGCGATGAGACGGACACCAGGTAATTTCCACGAGCCTTCGAGCCAACTGCGCGAAAGCAGCGCGGCGACGGCGACGAGGAGGCAGAGTTCCGCCTGCGCCACACAGCCGTGGACGATCCGCAGCGTGAGCGCGGCGCGGAGATTGTTGGCCGTTTCCATGGTCACGCGCAGCCCGCCGAACGTGGCCTGCAAACACACGCCGACGAACGCGCCAAAGACGAGGGCGCGCACGACTCCTGAAGTCGCCCGCGCACGTCGCCGCGCCATCCACAGCAGCGCGACGGCGAAACCGCCGGCAAAAGACCAGATGCCCACGTGCATGACGGCGCTCGCCGGAACGCCGAAGGTTTTCGCCAAAGGGCCAAGCACGCCCGCGAGCACCGCGGCGATGAGGATCGGCCAGCCATTCCGCCAAACCCACGCACAAAGAATCGTCACGAGCAGACCCGTGGACGCCGCGAAGAGCCGGTGGCCGTGTTCGAGACGAACCGGCAGATCTCCCCACCAACCCTCGGGATTGACTGAACCGAAACTCAACGGCCAGTCGGGCACAGCCATGCCGGCCTGATGTGAGGTGACGAGTCCGCCGATGAAGATCAGCGCGAAGGTCGCCGCCACGACGACCTTCGCGTAGAGGGCGAGGGCGGGGTTGAAGGCGGTGGTCGTGGTGGCGTTCAAAGGCGGGGCCGAACGGGTTTGCGTGCGCCCTGGCTGCGCCGTGCGCCAGGCTCCGCCGACGCCCGCGCGCCGGCGAATCAGTTCGCGGGCTTGAGGCTGGCCTGTTCTTTCATCCAGGCGTCGAATTCCGCCTGGGTTTCCACTTTCATCGTGGCCCGCATGGCGTAGTGACCCGCGCCACAGAGCTGAGAGCAGACGATTTCATATTCGCCGCCGCGGATCGGCCGGAACCACATCGGGATGCGGGAGCCGGGAATGGCATCCTGCGACATGCGCATGTTCTGGAGCTGGAAACCGTGGATCACGTCCTTCGAGGTGATCTCGATGACGGCGGGCTTGCCGTTGACGAGGTGAAGGTCGTTTTTAGAAGTGATGTCGTCCTTGCCCGCGGCATCGCTTGGGTCGAGGCCAAGTGGATTGCCGGCGGAAACCAGTTGGGCGCTTTGTTTGCCGAAGACGCCGTCCGCGCCAGGATAGTGAAAATTCCACGCGAACTGCTCCGCGACCGCGTGGACGCGCACGGCCTCCGCATTGTCGGGAAACTGGTCGGCATTGACGCGCTTGCCCCAGAGCGGGAGGGCAAAGCCGAGGAGCAGCACAGCTTCGATGAGGACGACGCTGAACTCGAGATGGGCGGAGGCTTTGCTTTGCACTCCGTGGTAGTCAGCCCGGGGGTTCCGGGACTGATGGAAGCGCCAGATGGTGAAAAGGAAATAGCACGACCAGCCCACGAGCAGCACCGCCATGAACCAATGGCAGAATTCGAGCAAGTGATCGATGGCGTAGCCGTGCTCGGAGGCATTGGGAACCATCCCCATCGCTTTGTTGATGTTGGGAAACATAGGCTTAGGAGTGGGCGCGGGTGTCGGAATCGCTCTGCAAGAATTCGCTGTGCGCCGGCAGCGGGGCGCTGGCGCGTTTCATCAGCGTGAGGCCAAAGGCCGTGAGCAGACCGAGCACACCGCCAATGCAGCCCAGCATCAGGAAAATCGCGGCGTTCATCGCCCCGGCGGACTTCGAGTTGGTGTCGCCCATGCAGGTGGCGCAGGCGGCGGCAGTGGCCGGGAGTTGGACAAGCACAGCGGAAAGGGCCAGCGCGGAAAGACGGGGCAAGGCAGACAGTGTCATAGGATCAGCTTTCGCGATTTTTTGAGAAAGTAGATGCCATAAATCATCAGCGCCAGAGAGAGGGCTCCGCAAGTGATGCCAAAGGCGGGATGCAGTCCATTGGCAAATCCCCACGCGGCGCAACCCGCGGCGAGGAGAATCGCCAGGAAGATGAAGAAAATATGAAACGCCTTGAGCGACATTTAGTGCGTCGAATAACTTGATCCGAAGATGGGATCCACCCAATGCAGCAACGTGAGGAAAAACAGGCCAGCGACGAAGAAGGCCGTGAAGAGGAGAAATTTCCAGATCATCCATTTCTCGCCCTTCAAGTGCATAAAGATCGCGGCGACAAATCCGACTTTGATCGTGGCCAAGACCATCGCGACGATGAAATTAGCCTTGTGGCTGCCGAAATCGACATACGATAGCCAGACCGTGACAACGGTGGCGACGAGCAGAAACGCTCCCACGCCGAGATACAGCCCGAGGTGCATATCATGGTGGGTATGGGCGCCATGCGCCGCGCTGTCGTGGGAAGCAGCCGGGGTGATTTCTTTGCTAGGCTCGTGGGATTGGCTCATGGACGGGAGTTAAAGGAGGTAGAAAATCGGGAAGACGAAGATCCAAACGAGATCGACGAAGTGCCAGAAGAGGCCGACGACTTCGACGCGGTTGGCCAGATGCTCGGGATTGCGCTTGAACATGTGGGTCCCGCCCCAGATGGGCAGCCACAGGTAGATCATAATGATCACACCAGCGAGAACGTGCAGACCGTGCAAACCGGTGATCGTAAAATAGACGGCGAAGTAGGAGCTGTGTTTCGGCGCAAAGGCGCTCCAGCTCTCCACATCCTTGCGCTCAATCTTGCCGATCTTCTCGGTCGCGCCTTTATACCAAAAGTGCGGCTTGTCGCTCTCGGGATTGGTCGGCTCGGCGTTGACCGGATCGAGCGCGACCTCGAAGGCGACGAGCTTCACGCCCGGCAACTTTTCCAATCGCTCGACGGTGCCAGGCTTGAGATGCGCGCCCGTGACAACCTGTACGCCTGCGTGCTCGGCACCGTGGCCAGCCTCCATTTTCAGGTGATGATCATGGAGAAAAGCGTCGAGCTTTTCCTTACCCACCGCGTCCGCCGTGATCTCGACGCCGTGTAAGTGGCCGGAGATCTCCATCCGCGGCGCGAGACCTTTTTCCTTGAGGTAGTTATTGCCGAGATACTGGTCGTAGTGCGCCAGTTCCGACTTCTTGATGAAGGCTCCAAAGTGATCAAACTTCTGCGGCCATTCGTAGATCAGTTTGACGCCAAGAAAGGTCACTCCGCAAAGGATTGAGATGCCCATCCACAGTTTATACTGCTGAAGCTTCCGCATCTTCAGCGAGGCCCAGGCGAGCACCACAGTGACGGATGACGCGATGAGGATGGCGGTGTTCATCGCCCCCACCGGCACATTGAGCAGACCGCGCGGCCAGTAGCCGTCTTCCGCCCCCAAACGGAGGAAGATGTAGGCGGAGAAAAGTCCGCCGAAGAGCATGACTTCCGAGGCGAGGAAGAGCCAGATGCCGAGTTTGGCGTTGTAGAGCCCCGTGTCGGGACGGGCGGTGACTTCGTGCGGGATTTGCATGAGACTTAGTGGGCGGAAGCGGCCATGGGCACGGACCCAGGAAGTGGTAGGTCGGACTTCGGCGGTTCGCTCTGAGGCGTATAATCCTTGTCCGCACCGGGCACGCTGTATTCGTAGGGACCACGATAGACGGTGATGTCCTTGATGAAATTGCCGTGCGGTGGCGGAGTGGGCGTATCCCACTCGACGGTCGTGGCGTGCCACGGATTGTCACTCGGCACCTTGCGTCCGTGGAGCATGCTCCAGCAGAAATTGATGATGAAGGGAATCTGCGCCGCCCCGAGGAGGAAGGCGGAGACGGACATGAAGTTGTTCCAGTGCAGAACCGGGCCGGTGAATTGGTAGGTCAGTTCCTGCGTGCCGTCGGCCAGGAATTTTCCGCCGCCATCGTACCAGCGGCGGTGCACGCCGGCCATGCCTTGCAGGAACATGGGGAAGAAGATGCCATTGATGAAAACCAGCGAGCCCCAGAAATGCATCTTGCCGAGGAATTCATTGAGCATCCGGCCCGTGGCTTTCGGATACCAATGATAGACGCCGGCAAAGATCGCGAAGATCGTGCCCGGCGCGACCACGTAGTGGAAGTGACCGATGATGTAGTAAGTGTCGTGGAGGTAAAGATCGACGGAGTTGAAGGCCAGCGGGATGCCGGTCAGGCCGCCGATGCCGAACATCGGCAGGAACGCCGAGGCGAAGAGCATCGGGACGGTAAAGCGAATCGAACCGCCCCAAAGTGAGAGCATCAGCGCCGTGACGAGGATGACCGACGGGATCGAAATGATGATCGTGGTCGTCTGGAAAAAGCCCGCCACTTTCGCACCCATGCCGGTCATGTACATGTGGTGCGCCCAGACGATGAAGCTGAGGAAGCCGAGCACGAAGATCGCGCCGACCATCGCCTTGTAGCCGTAGAGCGGCTTGCGCGTGTTGCAGGCGATGACTTCCGCGACCATGCCGATGCCGGGGAGGATGAGCACATAGACTTCCGGGTGCGCGAGGAACCAGAAAAGGTGCTGCCAGAGGATCGGGCTGCCGCCGCCGGACCAATGGGCGATCGCACCGTTCACGATCAGGCCGGTGGGCATGAAGAAGCTGGTCCCGAATACCCTATCCATGAACTGCATCACCCCCGCGGCTTCGAGCGGCGGGAAGGCGAGGAGAAGCAAAAACGCCGTGACAAACTGCGCCCAGCAGAAGAACGGCAGGCGCATCCACGTCATGCCCGGCGCACGGAGTTGGATGATCGTGGCGATGAAATTCACCGAGCCGAGAAGGGACGCGGTGATGTTAAAAATCATCCCGCCCAACCAGAGAGTCTGGCCGTTCATGAAAAAATCGGTCCCAGGGCCGCTGTCCGCGATTCCGGCGAGCGGTGGATAGGAAGTCCAACCCGACTTCGCCGCGCCGCCGGGCACGAAGAACGAGCCAACCATGAAGACGCAACTGATGAAGAAGCACCAGAAGCTGGCCATGTTAATCCGCGGAAAGGTCATGTCCGGCGCGCCGATTTGCAGCGGCACGACGAAATTGCCAAACGCCGCGAAGGCCACCGGGACGATGCCAAAGAAAACCATGATCGTGCCGTGCATCGCCCCGAAGGAGTTGTAGCCGTCCGGCGTCAGCACACCCTTCACCCCTTCGGGCGTGGCCTGAAAGGCACTGCTCCCAAAGATGGTCTGAAGCAGTCCGCCGATGACCGGCACCGGCATGCCTGGATGGGCTAGCTGCCAGCGCATGACCATCATCAGGCAGAAGCCAAACATCAAAAACACCAGTCCGGTGGTGCCATACTGGATGCCGATCATTTTGTGATCGGTGGAGAAAACCCACTTCCGCCAGAAGCCGGGTTCGTAATGATCGTCGTGGGCGTGCGCGTGATCGTCGTGCGCGTGCGTGGTGGCGGCTGTGGACATTTTGGGAAGTGGTTTGGATTTAAAAAACTAACGGGCGACAGCGTGCCCGCAGCGGAGACTAGGCGAAAAAATTACGCCAAGTCGCGGGCTGCGGATACCGGAAAAACGCATGAACTTACTTCGCGGGCGCGTCGTCTTTCCAGGCATCGAGTTCGGCCTGGGTCCACGGCGTCTTGCGGTCGGCGTATTTTTTCCGTGCGGCGGCGACAGTCTCAGCGCCGACCGGGCCGGCGGTATTGCCAAAATTGGCACGGACAAAGGTGATGACCGAGGCGATTTTCTCATCGGTTAGCACCGCTTCCTGGCCGGGCATGATCATGTTGAAGGCTTTGCCTTCGATGGTGAAAGGGCCGGCATTGCCTTTCAGGATGATGGAGGCGAAGCGCTCCGGAGAACCGCTCACATAGAGCGACTTGGTGAGCGGCGGAAAGACCGGCGGGAGTCCCATGCCAGTGGGCTGATGGCAGGCCACACAGATCATCATGTAATTCTTTTTGCCCTCGGCGAGCAGATCGGAAGCGGCGTCTTGCGCGTGGGCGAAACTGGAAAGCGCGAGCAGAGCACTGAGGTAGGCGAAGGATTTCTGAATCATAGGCATGGGCTGGGCTATAATATTGAAGGTTGGTTCATTTGGCGGCTGCCGCGGGCGCGTCATCCTTCCACGCATCCAGTTCGACCTGCGTCCACGGCGTTTTGCGGTCGGCGTATTTTTTCCGCGCCGCGGCCACCACTTCGGGGGTCACGGGGCCGGCGGTGTTACCAAAGTTGGCGCGGACGTAAGTCATAACCGCAGCGATCTTTCCGTCGGTCAGCGCCGCTTCCTGGCCGGGCATGATCTGGTTGAACGGTTTGCCATCGATCGTGAACGGTCCGCTATTGCCCTTTAGAACAATCGCCGCAAAACGCTCCGGGCTGCCGTTGGCGTAAGGTGTTTTCGCAATGGGTGGGAACACCGCAGGCAAGCCCATGCCTGTCATTTGATGACAGGCCACACAGATCATCATGTAATTCTTTTTGCCCTCCGCCATGAGGTCGGCTCCGCCCGCCGCGGCAGCAGCGGCAGGCTGGGCCGCAGCCGTCGGGGCCGCTGCAGTAGTCGTCGGAGCTGCGCCGGTGGCCGGAGCGGCGGCCCCGGCGGCATCGGGGAGCGTAGCGTCGGCGGGAATCTGCAGGAGTTCCGCCTCCGTCCACTGCGCCTTCTGCACGGCAAACTCCGCGCGGGCCGCCTTCACCTTGGCCTCGGAAATCTCCGGCGCGCTGTTGCCCCATTGCGAACGAATGTAGCTGGCCACGGCGGCAATCTTCTTGTCCGAAAGCGAACCCTCCCAGGCAACCATGTTGCCACCATAACTGCTCTTCGCCCCGAGGACCGTGATCGGTCCCTGCAAACCCTTCAAAAGAATCGCGACCAGCCGTTTTTCTGAACCGTTAACCCATTCCGACTTCGCCAGCGGCGGGAACTGCCCCGGCACACCGACTCCACTACCTTGGTGGCAGGTCACGCACTGGCTGTAAACGGCTTTGCCTATCTGCGCGAGCGACTGCGGAGCCTCGGCCGTGGTGGCCGCGCCGCCGGCCTTCCGTGGCAGCGAAAAAAGGACCGCGGGTGAGCTCTCGTACTCGTTATAGACGCTCGCGCTCAGGCCTCCGTGGAAGACGCCAAAATACGTGCCGGCCCAGACCATCGCGCCGGCGCAAATGCCCGCCAGCCAAAGCGGCATGGGGGTGACGGCGGCGGAGGGCTCGGGCTTCTCGCGCTGGACCGCCGCGTGGACTTCCGTGATGTCGGGTGTCTCGCGGTAGTCGATGCGGTCGGGACCTTGGTTCATCGGCGCTGGATGGTTGGGCTGGCTCACTTGGCGGCGACCTCCGGCGCGGAACCTTTCACTTCTTTGAGCGGGTGGCTTTTGTTGAGCGACATGAGATAGCCGACGAGCACCCTGGCCTCCGGCTTGGGAACAACTTCGTAACCCGGCTTAGGCGCATCCGCACCGGTCAGCGCAAGGGCTTCAGCCGAAGGCTGGCTGCCGATCTTGCGCGTCTCGAAGAGGTAGCGATAGGGCGGCATGTTCGAGTTTTTGATCACTGTCTTCGGCGCATAGAGGTGAAGCAAATGCCAGGCGGAATCGCGCTTCTTCGGCTTGTATTTCGGATCCTCGTTTTCCGGTTCGTTACGCCATTTCGGGGAGCCCACATTCGCCAGATCGGGGCCAAGCCGCATGCTGCCCAGGAAGGGCTTCTTCTCAAAAAGATAATCCCGCGCCACCGTCCGGCGCACGCCCCAGCCTCGCTCGATGTCGGTGCCGTTCTGCTCATCGCGCACCTGCTGGGAATGACAGTAGAAGCAGCCTTCCGACCGATAGACCGCCCGGCCCGCTTCGATGCCCACGTTCTGGATCGGATAAATATCCACAATCTTACCCTCATCCTCCGCGATTTGCGGCTGGAACCCGCCGAGTTGGTGCTGCGGCACGACGAGCAGCGCGTAGCAGGAGAAAGCGAACGAGCCGATGATCCCGGCGAACAAAGAAAGCGAACGATTCATTTAGTGTTTCTCCTCTCCGATGGGTGCGAAGAGCGTGGGTTCCCCTCCCGGCTGCCCGATGCGCAGGAGCATGAGCAGGAAGTGCAGGGCGAAAACGAGATGTCCGACGAGGATCATCCCCCACGCGATGGAGCCGGCGATGTAATAGACAGCGCCCGCATCAATGATTTGGGAAAACAGCGCCTCGGGATCGGCCAGCGCCGAGCCTTGGGCAATGCCGCAGAAGATGAGCATCGAGATCATCATCCCGCCGCCGTAAGCCGCGCCCCAGAAATGCAGGCTAATCATTGATGCCGACAGCCACTCGCAGCCGACGAGACGCGGCAGAATGTAATAGATGGCGCCAAACATCACCATGCTGAAGAAGGCGTAGAGCAGCAGGTAGGACTGCGCCGATTGGAAGAACGTGAAGTGCAGCACGCGATCCACCGAGCGCAGCGAAGAAAACAGCCCAAACACGCCGGAGATGGTAAAAGCAATCGCCCCGAAAAAGGTGAAACGAATGGTCGGCGAATGATAGACCATGTGATACTGGCCGCGCATCGTCAGGAGCAGGTTCGCCGAGACGGTGACAAGCTGGACGACGAGCAGGATCGTCGCCGCAATGCTCAACGTGACAACCCAGACCGGCACCGGTCCCCCACTCAGCCGCACCGCCCCGGTAAGGCCGGTGAAAAGGATGAACGACCAGAAGCCGGTGGACGCCAAATTGTAGCTATGCACTGGGCGGTTGATGACTTTCGGAATCAAATAGTAAGCCGCCGCCAGACCGATGGAGGTGATGAAGATATTAAGGAAGTTCTGCATCGCCCACGCCCCGACAAGGCTTTGCACCACACCCTGCACGGAGGGCAGCGCCATCGAGATATGCGCGACGGCGAACGTCCAAGGAAACCAGAACAGCGCAGCCACCAGATACCACACCGAGATATAAGCCGGCGCATGGCGGCGATAGCCAAAGAGCAGCGCCCCCCACAGACCGACGAGCGCATAACCGAAGAGCATCAGCACTGCGGCGCTGCCGGGAATTTCCAATCCTTCCACGCCCGTCGATTTACCCCCGAAAATCTGGATGATGCCGATGGTCAGACCGATCTGCCAGAAGATCGCGCCGGTAACGAGGACGCCGGGCCATTTGATCTGCACCCGGCACAGACGCGCGAGCAGCCAGATCGCCACGCCCATGCCGGAGAGCGTCGCCCAGCCATAGCCGAGGGCGTTGGTGAAGGCGGGCAGGGTTCGGCCGTAAGTCAGAAAGGGAATGTCGGACAGAAAGCCGGGGCTGTGCAGTTGGATGGATGAGATGAAACCGAGCACCGTGGCCAGGAGCAACCAGAGGATGCCGTTGCCGAAAAAGAACAGCACCGGACCGGAGGCGGACGCGTCGATGGCGGCGCGCTCGGCGGCCTGGACCTGCGCGGCGCTGAGCGCGGCGGGAGCCGGGGCGGCGGGCGTAGGAGTGGGAGCGAGGGCGGCGGCGGTCATTTCGCGGGTTCGGGGTTTTCAGTCGGATTGATCAGCGGCGGGCCGGCCGGTGCGGCGTCGGCGGGTTTTTCCGGTGCGGGCGGAATCGCCGGAGCCGGCGGAATGGCGGGAGCCGCAGGCGCTGGCTCCGCCGGCTTCGCTGGATCGGCTGGCGTTACCGGTGCGGGGGCAACAGGCATGGCCGCGGAAGCGGGAGTGCCGAAACGGATGGTGTCCGCGCCTTGCGGAGCAGAAGGCAGTGCGGCGGGCGGCGGTTCGTTCGAGCTGGGATCGGCGACCGGCATCGGCAGCGGCGGTTCCACTTTCACCGCGGAGGGGGCGGGTTTTTTCGCGCTCAACTCGGCAACGACCATGGTCATCGCCTGCGCAATGGGCACATGGACGGTGCCCTTGGCCTTATCCACCCAGCCTTCGGAATTGAGTTTCGCCTGCGCTTCGGCGTCCAGCTTGGTGCGGGTCTCGATACGTTGCGTGGCGCGACGTTGCTCGACTTCGTTGACCGGCTTTTTCGCCGCGAGCAGGCCGACGAAAACCACCGGAATGACGACGAACGCGGCGGCGATGCCGAAGAAGGCGACGATGGGATTCGGCGTGCGGGTTGTGGAGTCGGACGCCATATCAGTTGGACAGTTTGAGCGAACCGAGCAGGCGCGGGTCGCGCATCGGGAAGAGGTTCGATTTGCCGATGTTCCTAAGCAAGAGCCAGCCGAGAATGCCACCAATGCCGACAAGCGAAGACACGTCGAAAATGCTCGGTCTGAAACCGACCGGATGCAGCGCTGGCAAAACGATCACATACACGTCAAGGAGCTGCATGACCAGAATCCAGACGGCGACATGGTTGATATACTTGGTCTTTTTCGTCATCTGCATGAGCAGCACGGGAAACGGCAGGAAGAAGCGTCCGATGACCAGAAACTGCGAGAAATACCACCACGATTCCGTGTTACGAATACGGAAGTAGATCGTCTCCTCCGGGATGTTCGCATACCAGATGAGCATGTATTGGGAGAAGCCGATGTAGGCCCAGAAAATGACGAAGGCCAACATGAACTTACCCATGATGTGGTAGTGCTCGCTATTCACCGCCTTGAGGTAGCCTTTCGACTTCAGCGCGGTGATGAGCAGGACGAGCAGGGACATCGAGCTACCCGCTGCCCCGGCGAAGAGATAAACGCCCCACATCGTCGAGAACCAGTGGTAGTCGAGACCCATCAACCAATCGAAGCCGGCGAAGGAAATCGACAGCGCCACGACGACGATGCCGCCGATGCCGAACTTCCGCATCTTGAAAGTATGCTTCGCCGCGCCGTCCGTGTCCTGCGCCGTGGAGCTCTTGTAAAGTGCGGCGGAAACCCAAGTAAGGAGGCCGAAGTAGGCGATGGCCCGCACCCAAAAAAACGTGTGGTTCAGGTAGCCCGACTTCGCGTCAAGGAGCGGATCGACACCCGGAGCAATGTCCCACCATTTCCAAAGCTTCGGTGCGCAGAAGAGAATCAGCGGCAGGAAAAAAAGCGCCAGATACGGCAGCAGTTTCGCGATGTTTTCCATCTGCCGGCGGACGAGCACCGACCACTCGGAGTCCGTGGCATGCTGGAGGCTGGTCCAGAAAAGCGCGCCGCAGCAAATCGTGAAAAAATAGCTAAAACCGAAGAGCCAGGAAAATGCGAACTGCACGCGACAGCTCGGAATGACCAGGCCGAGCAGGCTGATCCCGATGCCGGCGACGCCCGCGCCCAGCAGGATGTTCGGCAACCCGGCGATGTGCTTGAGGTCGAACTTTTCCGGTTCGGGCGGCGTAATTTCGTGGGAGTGGTCGCTCATGGCTTCGCTTGGAGTTCCTGCTGTTTCGCCTCCGGCAGTTCGGCCAGCTTCACGCCCTGGCTCTTCTGCAACGCGCGGACGTAGGCGACGATAGCCCAGCGATCCTCGATGGCGATCAGGGGGCCGTAGGCACCCATGGTGTTTTTGCCATTTGTAATCGTGGAGAAAATCTGGCCGTCCGGCATCGCGCGGATGCGGTCGTCCTGAAGGTTGGCGATGGCCGCGACACCATACTGGCCAACCACGCCGTTACCCATGCCCACTTTGCCGTGGCATACCGCACAGTTGATGTCGAAACGCTGCTGACCGCGCGCCACGAGCTTCGCCGTAACCTCGACCGGGAACCCATCACCGTAACTGTCGCCAAACTTTCCGGTGTCAAAATAGTCGGGCTGTTTGGTAAAGCCCGCCGGTTCATACGCCGCATTTTTCGCCCCGGCCTGGAGATAGAAGCCATGCAGCGCGTAGCCCAGCGGCACGGTGCCCTCCACCGGCTTCCGCCCGGAACGGTCATCGGCGAAGAAACCATTCGGATGCTGCGCATCGAAGCGCGGCTGGTGATCCATGTCGGGAAAAATCTCAATCGGCGGATGGGCCATTTTCGACCCGCGGAAACCCGCGAGCGAAAGCACCGCGGCACTGATCAGGATGAAGGCGATGAAAAAATACCGGAGCATGATCAGTCGTGAATGAGAGTGACGTGACTGCCCCCGATTTCCTCGAGCAGGGCGCGGGCTTTGGTCTCGGAAAACTTCGCGTCGCGCGCTTCGATAACGATGAAGAAGCCATCATCCGTCACACGCGAAAACCGCTCCCAGTTGAAGACCGGGTGATACCACTTTGGAAGCTGGTTCATGAGGAGCAGGGCGAAAACCGTGGAGAACGCGGAGAAGAGCACCGTGAGCTCGAAAATGATCGGGAAAAAGGCCGGCAGCGTGCGCCAGTCGTACGGTTTGCCATCGACGATGAGCGGGTAGAGAGCGAACGAAGGGATGCACGTGAGCAGGATCGCCGTCAGCGTCCCCGTGGCCCCGCCGATCAGCACCGGGGTGCTCAGCCATGACTTGCCGAGGCCCATCGCCTTATCCATGCCATGCACCGGGAATGGCGTGTGCACGTCCCACTTCGAGAAACCGGCGTCGCGAACCTTCTCCGCCGCGTGTATCAGCGAGGCCGCACTGTCAAACTGCGCGCCGAGTCCGTAAATCTTGCGGTATTCAGCCATATCAGTGCTGGCCCTCCTTCTTCGGTTGATGGTGCGCATCGCCCTCCGGTGTGACGAGTTTGACCTCGAACATACAGATCATCGGCAGGAACCGCATGAAGAGCAGGAAGAGCGAAAGGAAGATGCCGAAGGTGCCGATGAACGTCCAAATCTCGACCCACGACGGATGATAGTGCCGCCACGAGGAGGGCAGGAAATCCTGGGCCAGCGAGGTCACGATGATGACGAAGCGCTCAAACCACATGCCGACGTTCACAAACATGCAGACGATGAAAACAATCACGTAGTTAGTCCGGGCCGGCTTCCACCAAAAGATCTGCGGCGATATAACGTTGCAGAACATCATGCAGTAGTAAGCCCACGAGTACCAGCCGCGGTAACCACCGAAGCCGAAGAACGCCTTATCAATGCGGTTATTAAAAAACGCCGCAACCTCGAACTTATTCGCGCCATAATAGGCGATGAACAGCTCGGTGAGGTAGGCGTAGCCGACGATTGAGCCGGTGAGCAGAATGATCTTCGCCATCTTGTCCACATGCTGGCGGGTGACGAGATCATTGAGTTGCGGATAAAGCAGTCTGGACGGTAGCAGAATGGTCAGCACCATGGCGAAGCCGCCGAAAATCGCGCCCGCAACGAAGTAAGGCGGGAAAATGGTGGTATGCCAGCCGGGGACGATCGACGTGGCGAAGTCGAAGGAGACGACCGAATGCACGGAAAGCACGAGTGGCGTCGAGAGCCCCGCGAGGAGCAAATACGCCATTTCATAATGCCGCCACTGGCGGTTCGAGCCGCGCCAGCCGAGGGCGAAAATGCCGTAGAGATATTTTTTTACGCGGGACTTTGCCCGGTCGCGCAAGGTCGCGAGATCGGGCACGAGGCCGGTGTACCAAAACAGCACCGAGACGGTGAAATAAGTCGAGACCGCGAACACGTCCCAGAGCAGCGGCGAACGGAAATTCGGCCAGATGCCGTTGGCGTTCGGGATCGGCGCGAGGAACCACGCCATCCACACACGGCCGACGTGGATGCCGGGGAAGATGCCGGCGCAAATAACTGCGAAAAGCGTCATCGCCTCGGCGGCACGGTTGATGGACGTGCGCCACTTTTGCCGGCAAAGGAAAAGGATCGCCGAGATGAGTGTGCCGGCGTGGCCGATGCCGATCCAGAAGACGAAGTTCGTGATGTCCCACGCCCAGCCCACGGTCTTGTTTTCTCCCCAGACTCCGACGCCGTTGGAAATCTGATAGCCGATGCAAAACAGGCCGAAAAGCGCGATCGCCGAGCACGGCAGAAAGGCCAGCCACCACCACAGCGGCGTGGGCGCTTCGACGATGACGGAAATCTTATCCGAGACCCAGGTAATCTTGCGATCGTTCGTGACGAGCGGCACGCGCACCAATTCGGAAGGCGTGGTCAAAGTAACGGCGGATTCAGCCATTTAGTGTTTCCCTCCGATTGGGTGCTCCGCCTGGGTGTGGGCATGCGGGGTTTTCATGGCTGCGCCGATTTTCTCCGCCCCGGGCATTTTCATATTGGGATTGCGGATGCGCGCCAGGTAGCTGACCCGCGCACTGACGTTGAGGTATTCGAGGAGGCGGTAGCCGCGCTCGCTCTTCTTGAGCTTGGAGACCGCGCTGTCGGGATTGTTGATGTCGCCGAATGTGATCGCGTCCGCCGGACAAGCCTGAGCGCAGGCGGTGGTGAACGCGTCTGCCGGGATGCGGATGTCGCCAGAATCGCGCACCGCCACTTTCATCGCGATCTTCGCCTCCTGGATGCGCTGCACGCAGAAAGTGCATTTTTCCAT
Source organism: Chthoniobacterales bacterium (assembly GCA_038318725.1). Taxonomy (GTDB): domain Bacteria; phylum Verrucomicrobiota; class Verrucomicrobiia; order Chthoniobacterales; family Chthoniobacteraceae; genus Chthoniobacter. The sequence goes on along the minus strand of JBBQCM010000028.1, from coordinate 18,720 downwards.
CACCCCGCGCATGCGGACAGTGACGTTGGGATTCTTCGACATCTTGATCGTGTCCGGCGTGCCCTTCGGTGAAACCAAGTTCCACTCGTAGAGGCCGGTGAACAGCTTCCGGTCGTCGGGGTTTTTCGCGCGACCCTGCACGTCGCGCCGGTTATAGTCGAAAAAGTTGAACCGGCGCACCTTGAACGGGCAGTTGTTCGCGCAGTAGCGGGTGCCGATGCAGCGGTTGTAAGCCATCACGTTCAGGCCGTCTTCGCTGTGGACCGTGGCATTGACCGGGCAGACCGTTTCGCACGGCGCATACTCGCAGTGCTGACACATCATCGGTTGCGAGACCATCTCGGGATCGGGATCGTTTTCGTCCGTGCTCGCGAAGTAGCGATCCGTGCGAATCCAGTGCATCTCGCGGCCCTCGGCGACCTGCTCTTTGCCGACGATCGGAATGTTGTTTTCCGACTGGCAGGCGACCATGCACGCCGAACAGCCGATGCACGAGTTGAGATCCACGACCATGCCCCATGCATGCGGATCGAGGCTCGCCGGCGTGTTCAGCGGAGGGTTGGAGTAAAGCGAGACGTTCGGCGGGATGTGGGCGTCCATCCCCATCGTTTTGGCGAAATCCGGGTGTGCCCTGTATTCATCGACCGTGGCCTCGCGGGTCAGATCGCCGCCGCGCCCTTCCAGCGCCCAATGCTCTTGGGTCAGCGCGAGTTTGTAAGATTTGCCCGTGGCCTTCGCGGTCGCGCCGACCGCAAAGTAAGGCTGAGCCGTGGTCCGCAGCGGATAGGCGTTAAAACCGGTATTCTGGCCGACACGACCGACGACCGTTCGACCGTAGCCGAGGGCGATGGAAATCGATCCATCCGCATGGCCCGGCGCAATGATCGCCGCCGCTGTCAGCGAGCGCTTCTCGACGGTGATTTCGATAAGATCCTGATCCTTGACCCCGAGCTTCTTCGCTGTCGCCGGACTGATCATCGCGGCGTTATCCCAAGTCAGCTTGGTGATGGGGTCGGGGATTTCCTGGAGCCAGCCGTTGTTGTTGAAACGGCCGTCATCAATCTTGGCGCAGCCAGTGAAGACGATTTCATAGGCATTCTCCGCGAGCGCCGGAAACGCAAATTTCTCCGCGACAAATTTTACCGACGCGGCGGCGTTGAAGGTGAGCGCCTCAGGTCTGGCTTTCTCCCCAGCCACAAACCCATCGTGGAGGAACTTCGCCCACGCTGCAGTGAAGTCGTTTGGCTTCACCATCTGTTTGTATGTCTCCTGCACCACCTCCGGGCCACTGGGCTTCGGCAGTCCCGCCACTTTCGCCAGGAGGTCAATCTCGCTCCAGGCGCCGAAAAGCGGGAGGATCATCGGCTGCACCGACAAGTAGCTGCCATCCGCCGCCAGGCCGTCGCCCCAGCTTTCGAGATAGTGCGCGAGCGGCACATTCCACAGCGCGTGTTTGGAGGTTTCGTCTTCCGCATGGCCGAGCCGGATGACGGTCGGCACCGACTTCTGCAATTCCGCCCAGTTCAAATCCGCCGGCGCATTATAGATCGGGTTGCCGCCGACGATGAAGAGCGTTTTGACCTTCTTGTCGGTGATGTCTTTGGCCAGTTCCGCAATCGACTGCTCGGGTTTCTCGCCGAGCGTCCGTCCGACGATGGTCTTGCCCAGATTGCCGAGCGCCGCATTGATCGCCGCGACCAAGACCTGCACCGCCGCCGGTTGCCGTGTGCCCACGAGGACCAAGCTCGCGCCCTTGCTGGCCACGAGGTCTTCCGCCGAATACTTGAGCCAATCGGCACTGAATTTCACAGCCGGAGCGCCAAAGGTTTTCACCGCATCGAAAAGCGAAGCGTCTTTCGTCGCCGCCCCGATTTCCGCAGCCAGCGCGAGCGTAAACGCACCGATCTGACTGGCCGGGACGCGCAGGCGATGATCGGCGATGCCACCCGTGATCGTGTAACGGTTCTCCGCGACGTAGAGCCGGTTCATCTTCGAATCCGGCCCGGAGACTTTCCGCCGCGCGGAAAACTCCCGGATCGTGTTCACGTCGCCTTCGGTACCAAGGAAATCGCTGTCGAGCGCCAGGATCACATCAGCCTTGTCGATCAGCGGAATCGCCGCCACCCCTTCGCCAAACGCCACCGCCGCCGACTGCTCAGCCAGCTCCGTGCCGGTCGGCTCATACACCGCCCATGTCGCTTGCGGAAATTTCTTTTCGATCTCTCCGCGCAGCCGTTCGCGAGTCGGTGAGTTATTTTTCTCCAGCAGAAAAGCCAGCCCCGATCCATCACCCGCGCCCTTCAAAATCTCGTCGAGCTCCTTCTCGAAAGCCGCCGCATCCGACTCCTTTCCACCTTTGACGAAATGCCGCGCGCGCTCCGGGTCGTAAAGATCGAGCAGCGACGATTGCGAATGCATGTCCGTCGTTCCCTTGCTCACGGGATGCAGCGGATTGCCCTCCATCTTCGTCGGGCGGCCGTCGTGCGTCGTCGCGACCAGCGGCGCGTAACCGCGACGCGAAGGGCGTGCGGTAGTGAAAAAGAGCGGCTTCCCAGGAATCGACCACTCCACCCCGCGGGTGAACGGCACCATATGCAACTCCGGCCTGCGGCAACCCGCGAAACTCAACCCGGCCAGCGCCATCGAGGCTCCCATGAGCTGGAGAAAACTGCGCCGCGAAACGTCACCGCCCTGCATCTCCGCGGCTCCCTGCGGGAACTCGCGCTCCAGCCAGCCGCGGAATTCCGGCGTATCGCCAAGCTGCCCGAGCGAGCGCCAGTATTTGCGGCCCGTCGCGGGCTCCGTGGGGTGTTGGAGGATTCGTTTCATCGATGACAGCCTGCGCAGTTCTTGTCCGGGGGATTGATGTGCCACTTTTTCTTCAGCTCCAAGCCCAGCGCGAGCTGCGCCTCCGCGACCGACTGACCCTTCGCGGTGGGAGCCTGCCAGCCGAGGTTCGTGATTTGATCCAAAGGACGCAGCGCATCTTCCGGCGCGCGATGGCAGTCCAGACACCACGCCATGGAGTGCGGCTCGGCGTGATAGACGACCGCCATTTTGTCCACCCGCCCGTGGCAGCTCACGCACGACACGCCGCGGTTCACATGCGCCGAGTGGTTGAAATAGACGTAGTCCGGCGTCTTGTGGACCTGCACCCACTGGACCGGCTCACCCGTGCGCCATGATTCGTGCAGCGGCGCGAGCTTCGGGTTGTCCTTTTGCACCGCCTGGTGGCAGTTCACGCAGACCTGCGTCGTGGGCACATTGGAGTGCGCGGCAACCTCGACGAAGCTGTGGCAGTAGCGGCAATCCATCCCCAGTTGGGCGACATGGACATCATGCGGAAAGGGAATCGGCTGCGCCGGTTGGTAGCCGACCCGCGTATATTTCGGCGTGAAATAATAGGGCACCGCCAGCGTCACCGCTCCGCCCGCGACCGCCGCGCAGAGGAGGATTTTGAGAGGGAGAAGATTGCTCCCGCGGGGAAAGATGTTCGCCATTCCTAGTGAGGGTGGATGCTTCGGGGATTCAAAGTGATGGGAAATTGTCGCTTAAGCGGAAACGTTGCAAGAAACTTTGTGAAAAATTTCACAAGCGCGCTAACACGGATCGATTTTTTACGACCGGAACATCTGGAAGGGCGCGGATTTTTGGATTCCGCGCGACGTGTGGCAAGGCGAAAAAGCAGCGGATCGTCCTTAATCAACGATTTCTCGCATCCTGCGACGACGGCAGTTAAGAAACGCGCGTCCATACTCCACCCTCTCGCTCCCCAACTGCGCCTGCTGCCTGATGATGCTCGCCGGTCGCTTCGGCTCCTTTTCCGCACGGACGGCGGACGCCCCCAAATCCTCTACGGAAGCTCTCGCCGCCATCGATAATGACGCACCGCGCCAGTCAGGTTGAAGATCGAAATCACCGCCGGTTCGTGGCGGCAGTGGTTGAAAGTAACCACGCTCGGCCCGCACACCTACCGACGAAAGCGACGCCACCAACACTCGATAAACAGCCGAAATCCGCACAGCCAGCCGCGGGAAAACAAATCATTGCCCCTTCCCCGCGCCGCTCTCTACTTTCCCCAGATGTCATTCAAGGATTTTGGTCTAAACGAAGCAGTCGTTCGCGGCGTCGAGAGCATGGGCTATGTGGATCCCACACCGATCCAGCTTCGCGCTTTCCCGATCATCCTTTCCGGGCGCGACATGATGGGCTCGGCGCAGACCGGCACGGGCAAAACCGCTGCTTTCGGCCTCCCGATTCTTTCCAAGCTCGAAACCCACGGCAAAATGCGCGCCCTCATCCTCGAACCGACCCGCGAACTGGCCGCGCAGGTCGAGACGGCGTTCCGCGACTTCGCCCGATTCATGAATCTGACCGTCGGCCTCGTCTATGGTGGCGTCGGCTACGGGAAACAGCGGGAGTTTCTCGAAAAAGGCGTGGATGTGCTGGTGGCGACGCCCGGGCGGCTGCTCGACTTCCTCGAAGACGGCACGGCCAATCTTAAGGACATCCAGTATCTCGTCCTCGATGAGGTGGATCGCATGCTCGACATGGGCTTCCTCCCGCAGGTGCGCCGGATCGTGGACCGCCTGCCCAAGCAGCGTCAAACGCTCTTTTTCTCCGCCACCCTCCCGCCCGAACTGGAGACGATGACAAAGTGGTTGCTTACGGATCCAGAGCAGGTCGAAATCGGCCAGCGCCGCTCGCCGGCGGAGACCGTCACGCACGCGCTTTATCCGGTGGCGAAGGATCAGAAGTTCGATCTGCTCATCGCCCTGCTGGAGCACACGAAATTCGACAGCGCGATCATCTTCACCAGCACCAAAGTGATGGCCGACCGCGTGGCCCACCAGCTCAAGGATCTGAAACATTCCGTAGCCGTCCTCCACTCGAACCGCACGCAAGTCGAGCGCGAGGACGCCCTCGCGGGATTCAAGAGCGGCAAATACGAGGTCATGGTCGCCACCGACATCGCCGCCCGGGGGCTGGACATCGCCGGCGTGTCGCACGTCGTGAATTACGACGTGCCGCAGCACCCTGAGGATTACGTCCACCGCATCGGCCGCACCGGCCGCGCGCTCCAGGTGGGCGACGCGGTGACGATTTTCACGGCGGAGGAAATCGACCATGTGCGCTCGATCGAGCGGTTTATCGGGACGAAAATCCAGCGCGTGAAACTCGACGGCTTCAACTATTTCTTCACCGCGCTCTTCAACGAGTCCGAGATCCCGCAAGGCGGCGTCGGCAAAGGCGTCCGCACCGCGCGCGGCTACAGTTTCGGCGCGAAAAAGCGGCGGTAGATCAGGATGAGGGGAAGAGGTGTGCAAGCACCGCGCTGGCCTCGACGAGCGTCTCCTCACGCGTCGCCAGCGTCTTCACTTTCACCTGCGGCCATTCGTCGCCGACCAGCACGGCGACCCGCGCCCCGAGTTGCTCGGCGGTCTGGAACTGCTTGCCGATCTTCACCGCCGTCAGTGGAAAATCCGTCCGCTGCCCCGCCCCGCGCAGCCGCTGCACCAGCCCCAGCGCCTCGGGCCGCCGCTCTTCCTTGGCGATGACCACATACACCTCCACCGCCCGCTCCCGCGCGAGCCACGCGTCGAGTCGCACCTTCGCGGCGGGCGTATCGTTGATCAGATTGGCCAGCACCACATCGCCCATGCCAAAGCCGAGCGCGGGCAGGTCCACCTTCCCGTCGCTCATCAGGCTGAGCAGTTTGTCGTAGCGCCCGCCACCGGCCAGCGCCCTCTCATTCTTGCTCCGGTCGAAAACCTCAAAAACCACGCCCGTGTAGTAGGCCAACCCGCGCACAATCGCGTAGTCGATCTCCACAAACCCGCCCAACCCGCGCGCCGTGAGGTCCGCGAGAATCGGCGCGAGTTCCGCCGTTGCCGTCTTGCTGCGCATGAAGTCGAGCACCTGTTGCGTGGTCAGCCCGAACCTCGCCAGCGCCGCGTCCGTTTTCTCCGGCGGATTGCGCTCCGCCTTGTCCACGATTTGGAAAAGTTCATACTCGTCCTCCGGCTTGGCGCCCGCTTGCGCGAAGAACTCCTGCCACGCGGCGCGACTGCTCAGCCGCACGACGAAATCGCTCTCCCCGAAACCGCAGCCGCGCAACATGTCGATCAGCACCGCGACCATCTCCGCATCCGCCGCCGGCGAGGCTTCGCCGATGATGTCGCAGTTGAGTTGGTAGAACTCCCGCAGCCGTCCGCGCTGCTGCTTTTCGTAGCGGAAGAACTGTGGCACGCAGAACCACTTCAGCGGCTTTTTGAAATCGCGCTCCCGCGCCGCCACCATGCGCGCCAGCGTGGGCGTCATCTCCGGCCGCATCGCGACGTGGCGCTCCCCTTTGTCGGTGAAATCGAAAAGCTGGCCGACGAGTTCGCCGCCGCTCTTCTTTTCGTAGAGCGCCATCGGCTCCAGCACCGGCCCATCGTATTCCACAAAGCCGTAGCGCCGCGCGACCACGCGCCACATTTCGAGGATGTAATTCCGACGCGCACAGTCGTCGGGATAAAAGTCGCGGAAGCCAGGGAGCAATTGCATCACGCGAGAAAAGCGGATGCGCGCGGCCTTGGCAAAGCCGCTTCTCACGCACCGCTGAAATCAGCTTCCGAGTGGCGTCACTTCGGTGCTCTGCGGGCTGGCGGGCACGGCGAAAATTTCCACGGGATCGGGATGCGCGGGATCGAAAGGCGGCACGTCCCCGGCGAGAGATTTCGCCAGCGGCAGCTTCGTCGCACGCAGCCCTTCGACCACGCAGCGGGCCACTTCGTAGGCGCCGTAGCTGCTGTGGTGCGTGCCGTCGCCGGGCTTGAAAAGCGCACCAGACTTCTCCGGACCGAGCGCCTCGTACAGCCGCCCGCTCAGCACCGTGAGGTCGATGAGCGGGACGTTCTCTTCCGCCGCCACCTGCCGCACGGCCTCGGGATAATCGCCGTGGCTGTTCCGCATCTTCCCATCCTTTTCAAACGTCCGCCGATGCACCGGCGTGATGAGGACGGCCTGCGCTCCGTGTTTGCGCACCGCATCGACATACTGTTTGAGCGACGCCTTGTAGGTCGTGAACGCGCCGACGCCCTCGCCCTTCTCCTTCTCGTCATTGTGCCCGAATTGGATCAGCACCGTGTCGCCCGCCTTCAACCCGCTGGCGACTTTTTCGAGCCGCCTCGCGCCAAACGAACTGCGCAGCGACTCGCCGGACTGCGCGTGATTCGCCACCGCGACCTCCGGCTTGAAGAACCGCGGGAACATCTGCCCCCAACTCGCGTATGGCTCCCGCGGTTGATCGCAAACCGTGGAGTCGCCGAGCAAATAAATCGTCGGCACGTCCGCCTTCGCGATCTCCACCGCCGCCACGCAGGGCCGCGGGCCGTTGAATTCCAGCGTCAGCTTTTCATCCCAGTTCACCAACTCCGTCGTCCGCTCGCGATCTTTCAGCTTCACCTCCACGCCGGGCGCAATCTTCGGCGTGCGCACATTCACCACGAAGCTCCGCGTCTCCGATTTGCCGTGCGCGGTCTTCACATTTTCCAGCATCAGCCGGCGCAGTTCGGCCTTGATCGTCGTCGCCGACTCGCCGTCGGCGTCGCCGAGCGTGACCGTCACGCGATAGTTCCCCTCTGGCAGCGCGACGGAAAAAAGAAACGGCTGCGCGCCCGTGCAAAAATCCCCGCTCAGCGCGTCGCCGCCGCGATCTACCACGCTGACCGCGGCTCCCGGCTCGAAGCCGAAGCCGGTCTCCGCCGCGAAGATCGTCGCCGGCAAAACCTGCGTGCAGCCCGGCCCGATCTTGCCCGCTCCGAAGTCGAATTTCACCGGCAGCACCAATTCCGCCGCCGACAGCGCGGAGACGAGCAGGGTGAAAGCGAAGGCGGGAAGACAGCGGAGAAGTTTCATGGGGTCGGCAGTTCGGCTTTCGCCACCTCGACGGCGTAGGTGTGCGTCGCGCCGTGCATGTTCGAGCGGAAGACGATCCACTTTCCATCCGGCGTGAAAGTCACGTTGGGTTCGAGGTTGTAGTTGTGTTTCGACAGATCCACCAGCCGCTCGGCCTTGAGCCAGCCGGCTTTGATGAGTTCGCCCGGCACCTCACCGGCCGCCTCGTTGGCAAGCATCGGATGAAAGAGATAAATCCACTGCCCGTTTCCTGGTGGATCGAGACACCGCCCGGCCGGCGTGCGGTTCGCCACGCTGTCCGGCCCCCCACCGTCGCCCGCGAAAAGTTTGCCATCTGGCGAGACATTGTAATGCACCGACCACGCGCCACGCTCGACGTGATACTGGGTCCGTGCGCCGGTCGCCAAATCCACACCTGCGAGCCAGAACACTCCGCTCTTCGGCGTCTGCAAATCGTACCAGACCATCTTCCCGTCCGTACTGAAAAACTCATGCCCGGCGATTTCCATTTCCATCGTCCGCCTGTGCATCAGCCGCAGCGCGGTGCCGTCATTGCGGATCGTCCAGACGCGATCCACAAAGTGCCACGGCCCCTCGTGGCAGAACATGATCAGCCCCGGATCGGTCGGCGAGCATTGCAGATGATTCGTCCAGTCGTTTTCCCGATGGATCACCTTCACTTCCCCGGTCGCGATCTTCACCGTGTAGATCATCATCGGCCGGCCCGACGACCACCGCGCCTCCAGCTTTCCACCGCTCAGACCCGCGGGCGCGACTCGTGGCACCGTGCTCCCCTCGGGGTCGCCAGCGATGCCCACGATTTCCGTCTCATCGGCATTGACCGTGATGTTTCCGCCCCGCCCCGCGCCCGCCGGAATCTTCGCCACTTCACGCGTGATCTTTGTATCCAAATCCGTCGCGTAAATCGTCCCGTCCCGCGTGTAATAAACCTGCCCCGTCTTCCGTCCCGTCACGAGCACACCCACCCGGCCCGCCACCACCTGCTCGATCTCGCGGGTCTCCAGATGCACCGTCGAAAGCCCACCCGGCGTGGACATGAACAGTTTCTTCCCATCCGCCGAATACGCATTCTGGTGAAAGTAGAGACTCGCGCTCCCGGCCTCCCGCGACAACCGCACCACCCGATGCCCGGTCGCCGGCTCGATCCACTCCACCGGCGGTTCGGCAGCGCTCAAAGTCCGCGCGAAAGCGCCAAGAAAGCTGAAAAGAATTCGGGGCGAAATGCGCATGCGGTTCGGAAACTACAAACGCCGACGCCGCCTGTCACTTAACCCGTTCGGGGTAGGTGTCATCCTGAGCGGAGTTCCGAAAGTAGTTTGGGCTTTAGCCCGAATCGACGGGCGTTCGGGCTGAAGCCCAAGCTACTTTGCATTTTGTTCCCACCACCCGCCGCCTCGTGCTACACACCCGCCCATGCCCGGCGCGGAAACCCGATTCGCAGTCCTGCTCTTTTCCGACCTCGTCGGCTCCACGGACTTGAAGGCGCGGCACGGCGTCCCGGCTTTCACCGCGGCGTTGCGCATTCACAACGGCCACTTCGAGCGGCTGGCGCACGAGAGCCGCGGCATCCGCATTTTGCAGAACGCGGGCGACGGCTATTTCGCGGAGGGCGACAGCGTTTCGGAGGTCGTGAAGTTCGCGCTGCTTTTCCAGGACGCCATGCGCGCGGGGCCGTGGGACGGGATGCGGCTGACCGCGCGCGTCGGCATTCACGCAGGCGAGATTTCCGCGCTCGAAAGCGAGGGCGGCAGCGGGGTCGTCGCACCGGCGGCGGACCTCGCGGCGCGGGTGATGAGCCTCGCGGTGGGCGGGCAGGTTTTGCTCACGCGGTTTCCGTTTGATGAAGCGCGGCACTTCATCCGCGAGCATCCGGCGGTCGATGGAAAATCGCCGCCGCTGCGCTGGCTCGCGCATGGACCTTACCGGCTCTCGGGGCGCGACGAACCGCTGGAAATCTTCGAGGTCGGCGCGGACGGACTCGCGCCGCTCGCGCCGCCGCCGGACGGCGAGAAAGCCAAACGCGCCATCCGCCCCGGCGAGGAGGAGACGCTCGGCTGGCGCCCCGCCGTCGGGCTCGAAATCCCCGGGCGCACCGGCTGGCAGCTTACCGAGAAACTCGGCGCGGGCGGCTTCGGCGAAGTGTGGACCGGCGAGCACGCCAAGCTCCGCCAGCGCCGCGCCTTCAAATTCTGCTTCGACGACGAGCGCCTGCGCGCCCTCAAGCGCGAAGTCACCATCGTGCGCCTCCTCCGCAGCGCCCTCGGCGAGCGCGACGACATCGTCCACCTCCACGAACTCAAGCTCGACTCGCCGCCTTTCTATCTCGAAAGCGACCTCGCCCCGCACGGCAACCTCCTCCAGTGGGCCGAGCGCGAGGGCGGCCTCGGCAAAATCCCGCTCGCCCGGCGCATCGCCCTCGTCGCGCACACCGCCACGGCGCTGGCCGCCGCGCACAGCATCGGCGTCCTGCACAAGGACATCAAACCGACCAACATCCTGATCTTCGACGGCCCTAGCGGCGAACCCCGCCCGCGCCTCGTTGATTTCGGCATCGGCACGCTCGCCGACCCCGCCGTGCTCGGCCATTTCGGCGTCACTGGCGCGGGCTTCACACGCACGAACGTCGGGCACAACACTGGCACGCCGACCTACAGCCCGCCCGAATACCTCGCTGGAAAACCCTACACCATCCAGGGCGACATCTACGGCCTCGGCGTCCTGCTCTATCAACTCATCACAATCAAGCCGCTCGACCCATTGGCACATGGCTGGGAACGTGAAATCGCCGATCCGCTGCTGCGCGAAGACATCGCCGCTTGCGTGGAAGGAGACCCCGCCCGTCGCCTGCCCAGCGCCGCCGATCTCGCCGAGCGGCTGTTGACGCTCGAAGTCCGCCGGGTCGCGATTTTGGAGAATGAAGGTGTCGCCCGTGAAACGGCTGCGCGCGCCGAAGCGGAAGCCGCAGCCCTTGCCGCCCGCGCCGAAGCGGAAGCCGCAGCCCTTGCCGCCCGCGCCCGCGCCATCCGTTTTCGCAAGCTCGCCGCCGCCTTCGCCATCCTCGCCGTGCTGGCCATTGTCGGCGGCGTGCTCGCGCGGATGAATCAGCACAAAGCGGATGCCGCGCTGGGTGAAGTCGCCCGCAGGAAAGCGGAAGTGGATCGCAAGAATGACGAGTATCGCGCGATCGTTGCCGAGGCCGCGCGCTCCGACCGGCTCGTCGCGGAGGAAAAGCTGCAAGCCGATCGGGAACCTGAGGCGTTCGCCCATCTTGCCCGCGCCTGCGAATACGACCCGCAATCCACATTCGCCGCCGAAAAGGCGGCGGCAGCGCTCAATGCTTGGCGACATCTCTTGCCGGTGACCATCTTCGCCGGGCATGAGGCTAAAGTTGTGAGCGCGCAGTTCAGCCCGGACGGCATGCGTATCGTTACCGCGTCTTGGGACAAGACTGCGCGGGTGTGGGATACGATGACGGGCCAATGTCTCACCACGCTTGCTGGGCATGAGCGTATTTTGGCGAACGCGCAGTTCAGTCGGGACGGCAGGCGCATCGTGACCGCGTCAGCGGATGGGACCGCGCGAGTGTGGGATGCCGTGACGGGCAAGGGGCTCACCACGCTTGCTGGGCATGAGCGTATTTTGGCGAACGCGCAGTTCAGTCGGGACGGCAGGCGCATCGTGACCGCGTCAGCGGATGGGACCGCGCGGGTGTGGGATGCCACGACGGGCAAGAGTCTCGTCACCCTTGCCGGGCATGAGGAGGAAGTGCTGAGCGCACAGTTCAGCCCGGATGGCACGCGCATCGTCACCGCGTCGAACGATAAGACTGCGCGTGTCTGGGACACCGCGACGGGCCAGAGTCTCGCTATGCTCGCCGGGCATGAGAATCTTGTAAATAGCGCGCAGTTCAGTCCGGACGGCACGCGCATCGTCACCGCGTCATGGGACAAGACCGCGCGGGTGTGGGACGCCGCGACGGGCCAGATTCTCGCCACACTCTCCGGCCACGAGGAAAGGGTGAGGAGCGCGCAGTTTAGCCCGGATGGCTCGCGCATCGTCACCGCGTCAGGGGATAGGACCGCGCGGGTGTGGGACGCCGCGACGGGCCAGAGTCTCGCCACGCTCGCCGGGCATGAGGGTGGCGCGGAGAGCGCACAATTCAGCTTGGACGGCATGCGCATCGTCACCGCGTCATGGGACAAGACCGCGCGGGTGTGGGACGCCGCGACAGGCAAGAGTCTCGCCACGCTCGTTGGGCATAAGAATGGACTGTTGAGTGCGCGTTTCAGCCCGGACGGCACCCGCATCGTCACCGTGTCATCCAACGAAACCGCGCGGGTGTGGAATGTCCTGGCTCCAAGTGCGGGAGTGCCGCCGGAGTGGTTCCCAGATTTCCTCCGCTACATGGCGCAGATGCGGCTGAACCCAGACGGCGAACTGGAGACGCTCAAGCCGGACGACTGGCTCGCGCTGCGGAAGCGGATGCGCGAAGTGCGGCGCGCGGGCGCGGGGCAGGACACGCCTTACCTCCGCATCCTCCGCCGCTTCGTGCCGGAGTAGGCGGCGCGTTGCTCCTCGTGTCCACGGGGGAAGCAAAGTAGTCCGCGACTTTAGTCGGCCAAACCGTGGCTCGCAGAGACGGTGTTCGCTGCCCAAAAAACGACGTCGCGCGGGAAATCGAACGCGGCTTCTGCCAATCACGCCGGGCCGACTAAAGTCGCGGACTACATTGGCGCCCCCCTCATTCCCAAGCTGCTTGGGAACGAGAGGCGAAAGCGAGGTGCCTCCGCGGCCACCACCGCGCGCACGTAGGGAGCGATCTTTTCTCCCCTCGTTCCGAAAGTGAGGCTTTCGGAATGCCAGCAGTACGGGGAAGCTGTGCTTCGTGGGGCGGGGCGGCGGAAAGCGCCGACACGCTGACCACCACCAAGCCGCGCAATGAAATTTCCCCTTAAAGGTGCATTCCTAAAGCCTCACTTCGGAACGAGGACGGAATCCGCAAACCTACTCGCACCGCGGTACCGCGAACTGGATCCTGCTCGGCCCGATGGAAGACGTGCAATAGGTGCGGCCAAGGAGCGCGGAGGTTCCGGGGAGCGCGCGTCCCGGAGTTTTCCAGCCTGCTACAGCAGCTCCGCGATCTGGACGGCGTTGAGCGCCGCGCCTTTGAGGAGTTGATCGCCGGCGACCCAGAAAGCGAGGCCGTTGTCCAGCGCGCAGTCAAAGCGCAGCCGGCCGACCTGGCAGTTGTCACGCTCGGCGGCGGAGAGCGGGAGTGGGTATTCGCACTTCGCGGGATCGTCCACGACATCGAGGCCCGGCGCTTTCGCGAGGACTTCGCGCGCCGCGAGGAGCGAAACGGGGCGCTCAAATTCCGCATGGACGGCCACGCTGTGTGCGCGATAGACGGGCACGCGCACGCAGGTCACGGACGCTTTGAACGTGGGATGGTGCATGATGCGGCGGCCTTCGTTTTGCATCTTCATCTCTTCCTTCGTGTAGCCGGTTTCCAGAAACGAATCGACATGCGGCAAGACGTTGAAGGCAATCTGATGCGGATAGACTTTCTTCACCACCGGCTGCCCGGCGGCGATGGCCGCGACCTGCGCCCGCAGTTCCTCAATCGCCTGCGCGCCGGTCCCGCTGACCGCCTGGTAGCTCGACGCAAAAATCCGCTTCACTCGAAATTCCTGATGCAGCGGATGCAGCGCCATGAGCGTGATCGCCGTCGTGCAGTTCGGATTCGCGATGATGCCCTTGTGCTTCTTCACGTCCGCGCCATTGATCTCCGGAACGACCAGCGGCACATCCGCCTCCATGCGAAAGGCGCTCGAATTATCCACCACCACCGCACCGGCCTGCACCGCGAGCGACGCATATTTTTTGGAGATGCCAGCGCCCGCGCTGAAGAGCGCCACATCCACGCCGGCAAAGGAGTCGTCGCGCAATTCCTGGATCACGATCTCTTCGCCGCGGAACGGCAGCGTCTTGCCCGCCGATTTCGCCGACGCCAGCAGCGTAAGTTTGCCCACCGGAAAACTCCGCTTCTCAAGCGTCTTGATCATCTCAACTCCCACGGCTCCGGTGGCTCCGACGATGGCGACATGCAGGTTCTTGCTCATAAAAAAGGAGGCGGAAGCTAGAGTGGCAGGTGACAGGTGGCAAGTGCCGTGGTCACATTCCCGCGCCATGCCCATCTTCGTTCACGTTTCTTCGCAGACCCTCGATTTGACCGATGACGCCGGTGCCCTCGTCCGCCGTTACACCATCTCCACCTCGCGCTTCGGCCTTGGCACTGAGCCTGGCAGCAATAAGACGCCGGCAGGCCGCTTTCGCATCGCGGAAAAACACGGCGACGACGCGGTGCCCGGCGAGATTTTCATCAGCCGCAAACCCACCGGCCGCCTCGGCGGCGAAGCCGACGAGCACGACCATGTGCAAACCCGCATCCTCTGGCTCGAGGGCCTCGATCCGGACAATGCCAACACCTACCAGCGCTACATCTACATCCACGGAACCAACGCCGAATCCCGCTTGGGAACACCCGCCAGCTTTGGCTGCGTGCGAATGGCCAATGAGGACATCATCGACCTCTACGATCGCGTGGCCGTCGGTGCGGCGGTCGAAATCGAGGCCTGAGTCGCGCGGTGAAAGCGCGGGAAAATAATCGTTGTCATGCCCGCGCGATGCACGATTATCCGCGCCTCATGCCCACTGGCAAAGAAAGGAGGGGAAACCACTTAATATGAAATATCTCGCAATCATCGCACTCGCCACCGCCGCACTCGGCCTCGGCGCCTGCGCGCACAAGGAGCCCGCGACGTCTTCAACGACTTCGACGGCTTCAACGGGTTACTCGAAGTAATCCCGCCTCGTCTCGAGGAGGATTCCAAAATTTGCAAAGCCAGACCGGCGCAAGCTGGTCTGGCTTTTGTATTCTCAAACACCGCCCGCCTTCACGCTGACAAACGCGCTGCCCCGCAGCAGGAAGCGCCACGGCAGATGCGCCGCCTTGGAAATGCCAATGCGCACATCCGCCACCACCTCGACCGGCTGAGGCGGCGGGCGAAAGCCGATCGCCTTCGCCGCGCAAAGATCGCGCCCGTGATCGCGGCCATCCACGCCGAGTGCCAGCGCCAACTTGCCCGGCCCGGAGCAGAGCGCGCGGGGATGCGCGAGCCGCGTATTGCGATGCGCCAGCCGCCGCCGGGTCATCGCCGCCACCCCGCGCATCGGCTCGATCGCGCGGAAGAGCACGAAGCCGTCTTCGCTCCCGCCTTTCACGAGCACGTTGAGCAGCCAGTACATGCCGTAGTTGAAATAGACATACGCCGCGCCCGCCCGGTGTTTTTCCACAAAGGCCCGCGCCGAAGGCCGCGCGAACGTGTGGCACGCTTCGTCGTTGATCGCCGCGTACGCCTCCGTCTCGACGA
The DNA here is from genome assembly GCA_038318725.1 of Chthoniobacterales bacterium. GTDB lineage: Bacteria > Verrucomicrobiota > Verrucomicrobiia > Chthoniobacterales > Chthoniobacteraceae > Chthoniobacter. Next base: position 3,364 of record JBBQCM010000028.1, on the reverse strand, counting down.
CGATGCCCACACACCCTTTCCACACCAGTTCGCACCCGATCAGCTCCCGCGCGCAAGTCACTGGGTCGCGTTGGAAAAAGGAGCGTTCGAGCATGGCTGGGAGACTGCGCAATCCGTCCTTCGTGATCCAGCTTGGCCGCAAGCTTTCAAAGGAGCTTGGGCTTTAGTCCAAAGTCGCGGCGCATTTGGGCTGAAGCCCAAGCTACTTCAGAAACTCCCCCAGCTCCCAGATCAGCGTTTTCTCGCCGTGCGTAGCGCAGGCGAGGCGGCGTCCGCTGGGGCTGAAAAAGAGGGCGCTCGGTTCGCGCAGGCCGATGTGGAGTTCCTCGATCATCTCACCCGTTTCCACATTCCAGAGGCGCACGCTGCGATCCGCCGAGCCGGTGGCGAGGATGGAGCGTTTGGGGTTCCAGGCGAGGGCATTGATGGGGCCGTCGTGCGCGCGGAATTGGCGGATGACGGCGAGGGTGCTGGCGTCGCGGATGCGGACGAGTTTGTCGTCGCCGGCCTCGGCGAGGCGGTGGCCGCCGGGCTCCGTGGCGAGGCAGTTCATGGCCGTGGGATGCGATACGGCGGCGACGCGCTGGCCCGTGTCGGTGTCCCAGGAGACAATCCATTCTTCCGAGGCCGGAAAGCCGCGGCGTCCGAAGCGTGCGAAGAGGCCGATGAGCCGGGAGGAATCGGCGCCATGCCAGGCGAGAGCGTTCGTGGCTTTGAGATCATCTTCGCTGACGCGGGGCAGGGTTTCCCCCGTCGCTGTGCGGTAGGTGTCGATGCCGGCCCAGAAGCCGCTCATGGCGACGCGAGAGCCGTCGCGATTGACGGTCATGGCGACCGGATCGGTGCCAAAAAAGACCGTGCCCGTCTCGCGGACGGCCCCGTCCTCCAGCCGGCAGAGGGCAAAGTCGTAGCCGTTGTTCTTCCGGCCGGCCAATTGCACCACCCCAGTGCGGCCGTCGGCGCTGGTGGCGGAATTGCAGTACGATCTCCGGTCCGGTTGCCAGCGCACCAGGCCGCTGGCGAGGTCGGTGGCCACGATCCCGCCCGTTTCGCCGGCGGAGAGAAAGAGCTCGTCTCCGCCGAGAAAGCCGCCCGCGACTTTCTCCAAAAGGATCGATGCGCCGAGCCGCCAGTCCGGCGGGCGCGGCTGCGGCAGCACCCACGTCGCGCTGCGGGCACCGGCCACGAGCAGTTCGCCGGAGAGCGGGTGCAGGCTCAGCGACTCGATGCCACCGAGACCGCCGCGCAACGGCCGGAGCACGCGCCCGGTCGCGGTGTCGCGAAGCTGCACGGACTGCGTGCTGTCATTGAGCGACGCGACGACGACAAAACGCCGTCCATCGGGCGTGAAGGCCGTGCGGAGGATCCAGCCCACGTCCACGCCAGGCACCTCGAAAGCCGTCGTACCATCCGCGAGGCGGACGGCGCGAATCTGGCCGTTCAGGAACGCCACCAGCAGCAGCGTGCCATCCGGGCTGATGGAGGCGGTGATGGGCACGTTGCCTGTGAGCGGATATTTGGCGAGTTCGCGTCCGTCTTCCACCGCGAGCAGGCGGAGGGTGGTGTCGGACACGCTCGCGATGCGCTCGCCATCCGGCAGCAGCAGATGCGCGCGACCACTGGGCTTTTTCCAAATCGCGCGGCCGGTGCCGGCTTCCCAGAGGATGCAGCCGAAGTTGTCGCTCTGGAGCAGCCGTTTGCCATCGGGCAGGAAAGCCAGGGAGTCGGCCCAGCCGGCGGGCCAGTGGATGACCTCGGAGCCGTCCTCGGCGTTATGGATGGAGATGCCTTCGTCCATAATGCGGCCGAGGGCGATGAAGCGACCGTCCGGCGAATAGGCGAGGCCGCGCACCCAGCCGCCCCGGTGGGCGAACTCGCTGAGAATTTTCCCGGTCCGGGCCTCGAAGGTGATGATATGATTGCCGCTGCTCGCGCCCGTGGCGGCGGTGAAGACGCCGGGCCGGCGGGGGTGCGGCGTGCTGCCGATGAGAAAGCCCTGGCCGTTCCACTCGATGAGCGCCTGCCGCCGGTCGGTGCGCGCGTCGAGATACTGCCAATTCGGATCGGTGCGCAATTCCTCCGGCACGACATCGAGCGCGGCCCGCACCTGGGCGGATTCGTTGGCCGCGTAGGCGCTGTCGGCGAGCGCGATGTTCGTCGCGGCGAGGGCGGCGCGGGTGGCCGCTTCGCTGACCTGCGCGAGCGCCTCGGCGGTGCGGGCGGCGGCTTCCTTGTGCCGGGCGATGTCGGCGCTGAGCGTCGCCCGGCGTTCACTGGCGATGAGTTGCACGACGAATCCGGCGCTCACGAGGAGCAGCACGAGCAACGCGACGGAGACGGTTCGGTGGCGGTTAATGAACAGCCAGAGCAGCCCGGCGGGACCGATGTGCTCGGCACTCGTGGCGTAGCCCACAAGGTGTGCGTCCACATCGGCGGCGAACGCACCCACCGTCGGGAACCGCTCCCCGCGGTCGAGCGCCATGGCCTTTCGCACCACAGCAGCGAGCGCGGGCGGAATATGCCACGCGGGCTGGCGCGTGCTGAAAAACTGCGGAACGAACTCGACCGGCTCCAGCTTTCCTGTCCGCACGCTTTCGAGCATCTCCGGCAGCGTGCCCATCCGCACCGGCGGACGCAGCGCAAGAATCGAGTAGAGCAGCCCGCCGAGCATGTACACGTCGCACCGCTCGTCGAGATCGCTGCAGCCACCGGCCTGCTCCGGCGACATATATTGCGGGGTGCCGAGCACCACACCGTCCATGGTCAACTCCACGTCGGATTCGATCGCCCGACCGCGCGGCGAGGCCACGCCCGCTCTTGGGCGCGGCGCCGGCTCGTCGTCCCCGCCTTTGATCTCGCCGGCCAAGCCCCAGTCCATGACCAGGACTTCGCCAAACTCGCCGACCATGATGTTCTCGGGTTTCAAATCGCGGTGGAGCACCCCGCGCGCATGGGCGAAGGCCACGGCGTCGCACGCCTTGCGGAAGACCTCCAGCAGCCGCTCCAGCGTCCACGTTTCCGAGCCCCTCGAAACCGCGAGGAGGATGGCCTTGAGCGTCCGCCCGCGGACCATTTTCATCGTGTAAAAGCAGCGCCCTTCCCCGTCCGTGCCGCTGTCGTAGATCGGCACAATGTTCGGATGATCGAGCTGCGCCAGCACCCTCGCTTCGCGCAAGAACCGCTCCGTATCCTCGTCGTTCACGCGCTCCGCACGGATGATCTTTACCGCGACATCCCGTTGCAAACTGCCCTGCCGCGCCCGATGGACCGAGCCCAACCCCCCCCCCCCCAAGAAATACAAAAACTAAAGACCCCGCCGCCGCGCCCCCCCGTACCCCACCCCCCGCGGAGCCCCCACCCGCCC
>JBBQCM010000027.1:0-62573 GCA_038318725.1 Chthoniobacterales bacterium | reverse complement strand
GAATGGCACTTAAATAAGACCGAAATGGGATGGGGTTTTCGGGTATTGATCGAAAGAGTCCAAGGGATGTTTCCGGTCAGGATCGGAGAACGGCATGGCGATGAAAACACCCTTCTTTTCCGCGTTTGGACCGCTCCTCTTTGGCCGGCGCAGACACCGCGCAACGCCCGTCATCGAGGAGGACTTCAATGCGTTCCAGAGCGTCCTGAGCGGCCACATTCCGAGGGAGTCGCTGGCTGCGCCGGCGATCGGAGCGCACAGCCGGCGTCGGGATTGGTCGCTGGAGGTCACCTTCTGGGCCTTCCTTTACCAAGTCCTCGGTCCGGCGTGCGCGTGCCGGGAAGTGGTGCGCAAGGTGCAGGCATGGAGCCGGCAGCGCCGCCGCCGCGCCATCTCCGGCGACACGGGTGCCTATTGCCTGGCTCGCGCGAAGCTGCCGCTGTCGCTGCTCGGGAAGATTTTTTCCGAGCTGGCCGCCACGTTGGAACGCCGCATGTGCGAGGGTGAACGCTGGCTGGGCGAGCGGCGCGTGAAAATCCTCGACGGCACCGGTCTCTCGATGCCTGACACGCCCGCCAACCAGAGGCAATGGCCCCAGCCCGGCGGCCAAAAACCCGGTTGCGGCTTTCCGCTGCTGCGCATGGCGGGCCTCTTCTGCCTCGGCAGCGGCGCGTTGCTGCGCTACGCCTTTGGCAGCAAACACGATCAGGAAAACTGGCTGTGCCGCGGCGTGCTCGGCGGGTTGGAAGAAGGCGACGTGCTGCTGGCTGACCGCGGCTTCTGCTCCTACGGCCTCATCGGTGTGATGCTCGCGCGCGGCGTGGATTGCGTGATGCGCCTGCACCAGGCGCGTCCGCGCGACTTCCGACGCGGCAAACGCCTGGGCAAAGACGACCGGCTGGTAATCTGGCGCAAAGACAAGCCACGCAAAAACGATCCGTGGGGAGCCGAGCACAGTGCCTTGCCCGCCACGCTCGCCGTGCGGCTGGTGCGCTTCCGTGTCGAAGTGCCCGGCTTCCGCACCGAGCAAATCTTCCTGGCCACCACCCTCCTGGCTCCCGCCGAATACCCGGTGGAAATCCTTGCCGACCTGTACCGCGCACGATGGAACATCGAACTGCGCCATCGGGACATCAAGACGACGATGGGCGCCGAAGTGCTCCGCTGCAAAAGCCCCGCGATGATCGAGCGGGAACTGTGCATGAACGCCATCGGCTACAACCTCATCCGCTGCGTCATGCAGGAGGCCGCGCAAACCCACGGCGTGGAACTCGCTCGCATCAGCTTCAAAGGCACGCTGGACACGGTGCGCCACTTTGCCGACGCGCTCCACGCCGCCGCCGGCCAGCCGCGAAAGCAGCGCCAGCTCTACGATGAGATGCTGGCCATCATCGCCAAGGATACCCTCCCATGGCGTCCCGAGCGCATCGAACCGAGGGCCAGAAAACGACGGCCAAAGCCTTATCAACTCCTCACCAAACCGCGCCACCAGATGCGTGTCATCCCGCATCGAAATCGCTCCCGCGCCACGGATGCCAACGGGCTTAATTAAGTGCCATTCAAGACTGACCCCCTCTCCATTCTCCGTCAGCTCGCCGATCTCCCTGCCCAACCGCTCCGCCTCGCTCGCGAGACTGCTGATTTTCTTTTCCAAAAACGCCGTCTGTTTCGCCACCACGCTGTCCAGCATCTCCGGCTGCTTCGCGGTCAGCTCATACACAGCTCCCACTCGGGACTTTCGCGAAGCCGGTTGGTGGCCTTCCCACCGCCTGTCATCCTGAGCGAAGTCTGCGCAGTCGAAGGATCTCTGATCATTTCCGAAAATAGTAAGAGATCCTTCGACTACGCTGCGCAAAGCCTCCGCTTCGCTCAGGATGACAGAACAATGAAGCCGTACGGATCACCCGCAATCTGCCGCAGCGTCCCGATGTCGCCGCGGTCTTTCGCACCGTTGATCGCGGCGGTCAGCTTCTCGCAGGTCGCCAGCTTGTCCGGCTCGTGGGCGAAGCGGTCGGGATGGTAGAGGCTCACGAGTTTCTTCCATAGCTTGCGCAGCTCGCCTTGCTCATCGGCGGTCAATTCGCGGCGCGCGGCCAGCGTCTGGGCCGTCTCCTCATATTCCTGCTCACTGCGCGTTTTCGCCTGCCGGTATTGCCTCTCCACCTGCTCCGCTTCCTCCTCGCCCTGCCGCAGCAGCACCTCCAAAAACTGCTGGCGATAATTCACCACGAGCCGCAGCCGGTCGCGCTCCTGACACCACGTCCGCAGCCGCTGGAAAAGGCCCGCCTGCAAACTGTCCACCCTGGCCTTGTCGATGGTGTAGGCCACTTCCAGTTCGGCCAAACGCGCCCGCGCCGCGTCCACCAGCACGCGCAGCTTGGGCAGCTCGGGATGTTCGTCCACGACGACCGCCACGCCTTGCGGCGGAAAAGCATCCGGCTCCCCGCTGGCTTCACCCGTTCTCCAGGTCGCCACGCCAGCCGCTTCCGGTTCCGCCCTTTCCAACTGCTGCAAATACCAGTGTCCCATCCTGGCGCTCCGGGCATTGGACGACCGCGCCAGCCATTCCAGCCACTCCCGCAGCTCCCGGTTTTCGCGCGCCTCCCACACGGACCGGCCCTTGTGCTTTCCGAAGGCGATGCGCGAGGGATACCACTCCTCGCCCGCATCCGCCGCGATCGCCTCCCACGTCTCCAGCCCGCGCTGCCCGGCGATGGGTCGAAGAACGTGGCTGAAGAGATCGACGACCGTCAGCACATCGCCCAGCGCGGTGTGCGCGCCGCGTTCGGGCAGGCGGTAATACTGGCGAGGGTCACTGGATTGAATTCATAAATCGCTGTGACGAGAGGGATTAACACGCATTCCTCCCTAAAGCTTATTCATCATCAACGCAGATTTTAAGTTGCTGACGGCATTAACGATCAAAAGGAATTGAGTTGGTTCGATTTTCCTATCCTTCGATTCGAAGTCGCCTCCAGAGCACTTAATATGAACGTCTTCTAGTAGCCTTCGGAAAAGAACTCGATTCTGTTTCCCATATCGAGAGACAAAAAAATCTATGTCGGCATTCAGTGCTCGCAGCAGTCCTTTGATTTTTTGTTCCAGAACACTTGTTCTCGGTCGATTTGCCTCAACCGCGATGTCTAAGTTCCAGTATTCAAGAGCGTCAGTCTGAATTTGATCCATTTGCTTCACCAAAGCATCAATCAATGCCGCCTGATTAGCCTTTCCGACAAAGAAGCGTTGCAAAAGAAGGCCACCGATGATGACGGTAACCAGCGACGGCGCAATGTGCCAAATCAACGGCGGTGACCACTCGCGCAACAAGTCCACCAAGACCGAGAAAAGGTCTTTCATACAGCCCGTTCAGCCGCTTCAGCGATATACCTCCAAATAAGCCCCTCATAGACGCCAAAGGCCGGAGATGAACTTTTGATCCTCAATCGGTTTTTGAGTTCGTCAGCACTAAAGTGTCGCTTGCGCACGAGCCCGCCGAAGGCCTCCTCCAAGAACGAAGAGCCGTAGCCTTCTGTGTCATCGATTTCAACGGTCAGTGGACCTACCTTAAGTGCGGGAACTAAGAATTCGTCGCGGAACCTCTCTCCAGAAAATTTGCCGTCGGTCACGTAACGGCCCAGCGGAGTTTCAGAAAAATCTTTAGCAATATTGATGGTTTTCATGGCGTAAGTTGACGGTCCACACAATGAGTGTTCCGTTGATTGAGTTTTTGAAATCGCGTCGCGTCGTTTGAATGGTTTGTCGCTCACCGTCCGGAGTGCGGTCGATCCGATACATACCGCAAAGACTGTAAATCGTCAGACTTCCCTCTCGATAGCTCTCGAGGAAGTCCAGAAAGTTTCGAAGTCCCTTACCGCGCTCCGATTTACCCGTTGCAGTTCGTCCGGTCTCCATTGCGGCCTTGATCTTTTCCGAGTCCGTCCAAAGCGAGAAAAAATCCTTGATGATCTCGAATGAATGCCAACCGGGAAGTGTGTCAGGTATGCCGCGCCCGTGATCGTAAAAACTCACGGTCAGCCTACCTTCGCTGCGATCGTAGGAGCCGGACACCCACCATTGACGAATTGGGGTGCCGTGTTCGTATGCATGATGCGAGACATTCGTGATGGCTTCAGAAAGGCCATGATAAAGCGGGAGCTTATGGATCGCAGCACCAACGAGGCTCTCGATCTCTATTCTCAATTTCTGCGCCAATTTACCGCCATCATCGAAGCCGATGCGCCCGTTGATGAACCGGAGGAAAGAGGTATTTTTTGAAGCACCCTCGATCTGTGGACGTTCGATTTGGAGGAGTTCAAAGTATCCCATTTCGCACAACAGCCGCTTGATGTTTTCGTCCCACGAATCCACGTCAGCGCGCAGACGTCTTTTCAAACGCTGGTTCCAGAGATCGACTTCGCTTGCCAAGACAAGGGCAGCAGACGGCGAGATGAATCGCAGATTGTTGAACCGAAGGTTTTTGAACCGCATCTGTCCCCGCGCAGCTTGGCGCACGATCGCAAAATGGCTCGCGGTGGTTTCGTAGTTTTCGTCGAAATCCAATTTTTCCGGCAGGTCAATGATGAGATGTCGCTCCCCAGTAAGGCGCACACTTCGATCTGTATGCACGTTTGTAGTGATAGCTTTTGGTCGGTCTCCCGGTTGCCTCCGAGCGACACGACGTTTTCGCCGCAAGACCTTTTTCCTTCGCCGCAACAGCCATTGCTCCTTCAGCACCCAGCGCGGATGCTGCTGGGCCTGCTGAATTGAAGTGCTGATGACTTGGAGAAGAACATTCACGACAGTGTTACGCGAGGCGGATTTGGAGGTGTCAGATTGGGCATCTGGTACGTTTTCAGCCTCATTGCCAAGTTGAGAACGACCCGACGGTTGCCGGTGGCGCTCGATTCGGCCATCTTCCGCCCATGAGCACGCTCACCGAGATCGAAGCCGCTGCGGAACGCCTTCCGGCGAGCCAGAAGGAGGAACTCCTGGCTTTCCTCGCCAAGCAACTCGGACGAGCGCCGGCAGCGCGCACGCGGACGAGGCGCGGCTTGAAGGCCGCGGGGCGGCCGGCGCTTGAAGGTCTGCCGGCGGATTTGTCCATCGGCACGAAAGAGCGGGCGCGCGCTTTGATCGCCAGGCGTCATGCCGCAAATCGCTGACACGGGTTTTCTGGTCGCGTATTGGAACAAGGCGGACGCGCATCATCGCTGGGCGCGAGGTCTGTCCGTCACCGCTCCGCTGCGGACGTGCGAGGCCGTCTTGACGGAAGCGGCCTGCCTGCTCGGCGCGCCGGAACCGATTCTCCAGATGCTCGTGGACGGCGATCTCACCGCGGATTTCCACGCAGAGGCTCACGCCGCCGACCTGCTCCGCTGGCTGGATAAGTTTGCGGATCTCGATCCGGGTTTCGCCGATGCCCGTGTGGTGAAGCTTGGTGAATTGCATCCCCGCGCGGACATCTTGACCACGGATCGCGGGGATTTTTCCGCCTACCGCACGCTCGCGGGAAAGCCGCTGCGCTGCGTGTTTCCGCCGGTGTGAACGAGCCGCCACATCTCTTGAGTGGGGAGGATGTGCTTTGAGGAGTTGGGGGCAGGCGACGTTTGCTGACAGTTCACCGAGCATCACGGCTTCGGCGGCTCCTCGCGCACGGCGCAGGATTGCCGGTCGTGCGTCGCTTTATCGAAAGAGATCACCCGGCACCCCTCCTCACCTTGCCGGCGGCGCGCGTCCTCGAAGATGCGATGCAAGTCGTTCCCATGTTCTGCGGCAATCTGGGCGCGGATGCGGCGGATTTCTTCGACGATGGGATCATTCATGGGGTGTCTCCTTCAGCGGGTGGAAGCAATTGCTCCGGCGTGCAAAGGACCGGGCAAGGCCAGCCGTGGCGTGCGCAGACCTGGCGGATGCGCGGTTTCATTTCGGCATTGGCGATGTGGCGGCAATTCCATGGGACAAGGAAATCCATCCCATGCACGGCGGCAATGGCGGTGTGCGCCGCGTCGATCCGCGCCACTGCGGGCACGGCCCCCTCGCGCAGGAGCGCGGCGGCCAGCGCCTCCGCACTGGGTGAGGCGGCGAGTTCCGGGATGTCCTGCAAAGCTTGCAACCGGAGGAGCGCGGCCTCCGCATCGCCCTGGGCGGCTTCATTGACCACCAAGGCCGAGACGAAAAGCTCGAAACGCTCGTGGCAGGTCGCCCACCACTCCCGCGTCGTCTCCTGAGGGCCGAGAATGACGGCATCCCTGCTCGGCCACGCGGTGAGATAGCTCGGGATGGTCGTCTCAAGGTAAAGGCGCGGTTTCACAGGCGGTATGAATTACCTCGCGAGCACCATATCCGTCGATGCTGCCGTGGCGGGAGGGCACGCCTCGATCTCTTCTTCGCGCCCTCGTGACGAAGTTAAGGATTTCGTCACGCGAGCTTTTGGAGCGGGGAAGCTGTGCTTCGCGGGGCGGGGCGGTGCAAGGGAGACGCGGAATGAGCATCTGGGAGAACGGAGGCCGCGCGCGAAAGGCTGGCGCTGCCGGAGCAATTGCGCTTGCTTGGCGGCGCTCTTTTCCCATGACCAATCCACCGCCCCTCCCCGACAGCGACGCCCGCACTTTCGACCAACTCACCACGGCCCGCGCCCGCATCCTCGCGGAATTGGGGAAAGCGATCGTCGGTCAGCACGAGGTCATCGAGCAGATCCTCATTGCACTCATGGCTGGCGGGCACTGCCTCATCACCGGCGCTCCGGGGCTGGCGAAGACACTGCTCGTGAAAAGTATCGCGCAGATTTTCCATCTGGAGTTTCGGCGCATTCAGTTCACGCCCGACCTCATGCCGACGGACATCACCGGCGTGGAGATTCTGCAGGAGACGGCGGAAGGGCGGCAGCTCGTGTTCATCCCGGGGCCGATCTTTGGCAACATGGTGCTGGCCGACGAAATCAACCGCACCCCGCCCAAGACCCAGGCCGCGCTGCTCGAGGCGATGCAGGAGCATCAGGTCACCGCGAGTGGTAAACGCAGTCCGCTGCCCGAGCCGTTCTTCGTCCTCGCCACGCAGAACCCCATCGAGATGGAGGGCACTTATCCGCTGCCCGAGGCGCAACTCGACCGCTTCATGTTCAACGTCGTTATCGACTACCTGCCCGAGGCCGACGAAGTCGCCGTCGTCCAGCGCACCACCTCGTCGGGTGGCGAGAAAATCGAGCCGCTTTTCACCGGCGACGATGTCCTCCGCTTCCACGCGCTCGTCCGTCAGGTGCCCGTGGCCGAGGACCTCGTGCGCCTCGCCGTGCGGATCGCCGCCGCCACCCGCCCGCGGCAGACGGGCACGCCGGAATTCATCAATGACTGGGTAAGCTGGGGTGCCGGCACCCGCGCCGCGCAGTTCCTCATCCTCGGCGGAAAAGCCCGCGCGCTCCTGCAAGGCCGCGCGCATGTGACGAAGGAGGACATCATCGCGCTCGCCGCCCCGGTCCTGCGCCACCGCGTGCTCGTGAACTACCGCGCGGAAGCGGAAGGCGTGAACGTGGGGAAAGTCGTGGAGCGCGTGCTGGAGAGTATAAAATGAGCGCCAATCACACCTCCGCTATGACACGCCTGAAGGCTGGCGAAACTGGGCCTGCGTCGCTAACCTCCGTCATGCCGCAACGAGAAAAACTCGATCCGCACTGGCACCGCGCCCGTGTCGCCGCGCGCATTTTGCTCAAGGCCCGCAAGCGTCCGCTCAACGCTCGCGACAAACGGCTGGCTCGACTTTTTTCCAAAGACAAAGGGATTACCAATCGGCTTGTCGAACAAGGCATCGCTTACTGGCAGGCACCGTATCGCACTGGGCATGGTGGGGAAAAGTTACCGCGTGTCTGCCATGTCCTGGTGTAGCGAAATCGAGTGGCAGTCTCCCGCGGGTGAGACCCTGCTGGCTTTGGTTGCCGCGCTGCCAAGGGATCGCGAATTTCATATCACGCTGTTTGGTTCGTCGCCGCTGCAACTCGCCATTGAGAAGACTTTCACCAGCGCGGATGTGGATTTGTTTGCCGACGAGACCCACGACTTAGTCGAGGCCACCATCGATGCGGCTGGTTTAGGAAAAGGTCAGCGCAATGTTTACATCCAGCTTTGCGCGGGCACCAATTTTCGCACCAGCCCGCGCTGGGCTGGCCGCGTCGCGCACTTTCAGCGGGAGCACTGCCATTTTATCCTCCCGCATCCCATCGACATCCTGATCGCCAAGATGCACCGCTGCGATGAAAAGGATTTGCGAGCCTTCCGCCTCGTCATCGAACGAACGGGCCATCCAACGGAAGGCGAGTTGATGGAGGAGTTGCAGGCGGCTGTGGATCTCTATCGACCAAACTTCGACGAGGAAGTTGCCAGCGATATCACCACCGGGACTCGCGTCGTTTGGAATGAAATTTTCGGACGCAATATCAACGTGCGACAGGAGATTATCGCGCCGGCCATTGTGCGACGAAACGCAGGCTACGCGGACGACATTCCCCGCGAAGATTACGTGAGCAAAATCCGCGAACTGGGTGCGGAATAACGACCTGCCCGTGGCTGTACCAACTTTCCTCGACCCTGCGGCGCTGATGAGCATTCGCAATCTGGAACTGCGGGCGCGGACGGTGGTCGAGGGGTTTTGGCACGGGCTGCATCGCTCGCCGTATCACGGCTTCTCGGTCGAGTTCAGTGAATACCGGCCGTACTCGCAGGGCGACGATCCGCGCTACCTCGACTGGAAACTCGTGGGCCGCACCGACCGCTACTTCATCAAGAAATTCGAGGACGAGACGAACCTGCGCGCCTACCTGCTCGTGGACAACAGCCGCTCAATGAGCTTCACCGGCAAAGCTGGCGTGGCGAAGACCGACTACGCGCGCACCCTCGCCGCCACGCTCGCTTATTTCCTGGCGCAGCAGGGCGACGCCACGGGTCTCCTCACCTTCGATGAAACGGTGCGCGAATACCTGCCCGCGCGGCATCGCCCCGGCCACCTGCGCCACCTCATGCTCGCGCTGGAGCGACCCGTCGCGGGCCTGTCCACCGATCTCGCCGCACCGCTCCGCCGCGTCGCCGAGTTGGTGCGGAAGCGCGGCATGGTCGTCCTCGTCAGCGACCTGCTCGCGCCCATCGAAACACTCGCCGCGGCGCTCGCGCTCCTCACCGCCGCGCGCCACGAGGTCATCGTCCTCCAAGTGCTCGATCCCGCGGAGCTGACCTTCGACTTCGCCGAACCCGCGCGCTTTCTCGATGTGGAGACGGGCCGCGACCTCTTCATCGACCCCGCGCTCGCGCGGAAAAACTACCGCGCGCAATTCGACGCCCATCTCGCCGCGATCCGCGCGACCTGCCAGCAGCTCGGCATCACCCACCTCCAACTCAGCACCGCGCAACCGCTCGAACTCGCCCTCTTCGATTTCCTCAAAGCCCGCAGCGCCCGCGGCAAGCTCATCCGCCGGAGGGTCGCGGCGTGAACTTCCTCGCCCCACTCTTCGCCCTCGGAGCGCTCGCGGTGGTCGGGCCGATTCTATTCCACCTCATCCGGCGGACGACAAAGGACGTGACTCCGTTCAGCACGCTGATGTTTCTCCAGCCCACGCCGCCGCGGGTGACGCGCCGGAGCCGGTTGGAAAACTTGTGGCTGCTGCTCCTGCGCTGCCTCGCCGTGGGACTGCTCGCGCTGGGCTTCGCGCGGCCATTTTTAAAAAGCGGATTGCCGGGCGGGGCGAAGGCGGCGGGCGTCGGAAAGCGGATCGTCATCCTCGTGGACACGAGCGCGAGCATGCGGCGGGAAAAGTTGTGGGACGAGGCGCGGGCGAAAGCGGACGAGGTGCTGCGCAACACTACGTCCGCCGATGAAGTCGCCGTGCTCGCCTTTGACCGCGCCGTGCGGACGGTCGTGAGCTTCGATGAGTGGAAGACGCTCCCGCTCAATGACCGAGCACCCGCCGCCGCGCAACACCTCGCCATGCTCACGCCCGGCTGGGCGGCAACGCATCTCGACGCCGCGCTGATCCACGCCGCGGAACTGCTGGAGCAGCCCTCGAAAGCGGAGCTGAAGCCCGCCGAAATCATAGTCATCAGCGACCTTCAGGAAGGCGCGACGCTCGACGCGTTGCAAGGCTACGTCTGGCCGAAAGCCTTGAACGTGCGGCTGGAACCTGTGCGCGCGCAGCATCACGAAAACGCCAGCGTCGCCTGGGTGCCCGAGTCAGAAGACGCCGACGCTTCGACCGAAGACGCCCCGCTCCGCCTGCGCGTGACGAATGCCGCCGAATCCAAACGCGAACAATTTCCCCTCCGCTGGACACAGACCACCGACGCCAGCGCCGAAGTCCCCGCCTACGTCCCCGCCGGCCAGAGCCGCATCGTCCGCGCGCCGAAACCGCCGGCCCGCGCCACCTCGCTCACCCTCACCGGCGACGACACCGCGTTCGACAACACCGTCTTCGTCCTCCCGCCACAGCCGGCGAAAATTCCCATGCTCTTCCTCGGCCAGGACGCCGACGACGACACCCGCGGCTCGCTCTACTACCTGCGCCGCGCCTTCCCAAAGACGCGCAGCCAGAACGTCGAGATCACCGCGCACCGCGACGCGACGGCCGTGCCCGCCTTCCAGCTCCAGCAGGCGCAGCTCCTCGTGCTCGGCGAAAACGCGGACGACGCGGCGCTCGCCTCCGCGCGGCAGTTCGCGCGCGACGGGCACATCGTCATCGCCCCGCTCGCCTCGGCGACGAACGCGGATGCCGTCTCGCGGCTTTTGGAAAACCCGCGCTTTTCCGCGAGCGAGGCACCGGTGAAAGACTACGCGCTCCTTGCACAGATCGACTTTCAGCATCCGCTCTTCGCGCCGTTCGCCGATCCGCGGTTCAGCGATTTCACGAAGATTCATTTTTGGAAATATCGCCGCTTCGACGACGCGACACTCGCCGGCGCGCAAGTCATCGCCAGCTTCGACAGCGGCGATACGGCCATCGTGCAGGTGCCGCTGGGCAAAGGCAGCGTGGTCATTTTCGCGAGCAGTTGGCGTCCGCTCGACAGCCAGCTCGCGCTCTCGTCGAAGTTCGTCCCGCTGCTCCAGGCACTGCTCGAGCAAAGCGGTCGCGCGCCCGTGCAGAAGGCGCAGTATTTCATCGGCGACGAAGTGCCGCTGCCCGCCGAACCCGCCGCTCTTCAAGTGCGCCAGCCCGACGGCACTGAAGTCGCTACCGCAGCCGGCGCGAAGTTTTCCGGCACCGACCAGCCTGGCATCTACGCCGTCACGCCCGGCGCTCTGCGCTTCGTCGTGAACCTCGCGCCCGGCGAAAGCCGCACCTCGCCGCTCCCGCTCGCGCGCTTCACCGCGCTCGGCGTTCCGCTGCCATCGGCGGTCGTCGAGGCGCACCCGCTGACGCCGCAGCAACTCGCCAAGCGCCAGGCCATCGAAATCGAGGGCCAGCAAAAGCTCTGGCGCTGGCTAATCGTCGCCGCCCTCGGAGTGTTGTTGCTTGAAACGCTGATTGCCGGGAAACTTTCGCGCGCCAGCCGCAGTTCAACCACCGCACCTGCATGACCACTCCGCTGCTTACTCTCGTTCTTGAGCCGATTGTCCGTCGGCACCGGCTCCAGCGCGCCTTGATTGTCGCAGCAGGGGGGATGCTCGCGCTTTTCGCCGCGGCGCTGGCTTTGCGCGTGAGCGGCAACGGGTTCCAGTTTTCGGCGCTGCTCATCGTTCTCGCCACGCTGCTCGTCTGGATCATCGCGCGGCGGAGCGCGGCTTGGTGGAATCCCGATTACCGCGAAATGGCGCGCCGCATCGAGGCTCAGCATCCCGAGTTACACGCACTACTGCTGACCGCGGTCGAGCAGAAGCCGGACGTGGAAACCCGCCGGCTCACCTTTCTCCAGCAGCGCGTCGTCGCCGAAGCCGCGGCGAAAGCGCGCAGTCAAAACTGGCTCGGTGCCGTGCCTTCGTGGCGACTCGCGGGACTCGGCGCGGTCGCGCTCGCGGCTTTCCTCGCCGCGTTTGTGCCGACGCTGGAAAGGCATTCACGCCACGCCGCACCACCCGTGGTTTCCGGGCAAGCCGTCGAGGTCACACCCGGCGACATCTCGCTCGAACGCGGCTCCGGCCTCGTGGTGCTCGCGAAATTCAACCGCGACGTGCCGGGTGCGGCGACGCTCGTGCTTCAGCCGAAGAACGAGCCCGAGCAGCGCATGCCGCTCATGAAGAATCTTGATGATCCAGTCTTCGGCGGCGGGCTGCCGGAGGTGCAGGGCGATCTCACCTACCGCATCGAATACGCGGGCGCGGCCACGCGCGATTTCGCGGTGAAGGTCTTCGAGCATCCGCGACTCGACCGCGCGGACGCCACACTACATTTCCCCGAATACACGAAGCTCGCGGACAAGACGGTGCCGGAGACGCGCCGCGTCAGCGCAGTAGAAGGCAGCAAGGTCGATGTCTCCTTTCAACTCAACAAGCCGGTCAAATCCGCGGCGCTCGTGGCGAAGGACGGCACGCGCATCCCACTCGCCGTTCAAGCGGGCAAGCCGCTTGCCGAGCTGCGCGACTTTCCGCTGAAGGCGAGCGCGAGCTACGAGCTGAAGCTCGAAGACGAGGACGGACGCGCGAACAAAGTGCCCGCGCAGTTTGTCGTCGAGGCGCTGCCGAACCGGCGTCCGGAGCTGAAATTCCAGGCGCCGAAGGGCGATCAGCGGGTGTCGCCGATCGAGGAGGTCGCCTTCCGCGCGCAGGCGTGGGACGACTTCGGCGTGGCCCGCTACGGACTGACGGTCAATGTCGCCGGGCACGGCACGCAGGACATCGAACTCGGTCGCGACACGCGCGCAGATGAACGGAAGGAAGTCGGCCATGTACTCAAGCTGGAGGAGTTGGGCGTGAAACCGGACGACCTCGTCTCGTGGTTTCTATGGGCGGAGGACACCGGGCCGGACGGCCAGCCGCGCCGGACCGCGACGGACATGTTCTTCGGCGAAGTCCGGCCCTTTGAGGAAATTTATCGCCCTGGTGACGGAGCGGGTGGCGCTGGCGGCGCGGCTGGCGGTGCTGGCGGCGCGGGAGAGGAGGAGACGAAGCTCGCCGAATTGCAAAAGCAGATCGTCAGCGCGACATGGAATCTCCAGCGCGCGGAGCAGGCGAACCCAGGCAAGGACGGGCCCAGCGAGAAGTATCGCAAAGACGCGCCGGTGATTCTCGACTCGCAGGCGAAAGCGCTGGAACAGGTCAAAGCGCTGGCGGAAAAGGCCGATGATGCGAAGGCGAAGGCGCTCGTGGAGGCCGCGGAGCAGGCCATGCAAACCGCGCACGACCATTTGACCAAAGCCGCCGACACGACCGCGCCGCTGCCCGACGCGCTCACTGCCGAGCAGGCCGCCTACAGCGCGCTGCTCAAGCTCGCGGCCCACGAGTTTCGCGTCGTGCGCAATCAAAAGGGACAGGGCAAAGGCAAGGGCGGCGGCAAACAGCAGCAGCAGCTCGATGAGCTGGAAATGAAGGACGACGAAAAACGCTACGAAACCAAGAGCGAAGCCGAGCCGCAGCAGGCCGAGCAGCAGCGCGAGCAGCTCGCCATTTTGAACCGGCTGAAGGAACTCGCGCAGCGGCAGAACGACATCAACGAGCGGCTCAAGGAACTCCAGACCGCGCTCCAGGAGGCGAAGACCGAGCCGCAGAAAGAGGAGGTGCGCCGCCAGCTCCAGCGCTTGCGCGAGGAGGAGCAGCAGATGCTCGCCGATGTGGATGAGGCGCGGCAGAAGATGGAGCAGTCGCCGCAGCAGGCGCAGCTCGCCGACCAGCGCGCGCAGCTCGACAAGACGCGCGCCGAGGCGCAGCAGGCTGCGCAAGCGATGCAGCAGGGCGCACCGTCGCAGGCGCTGGCCAGCGGCACGCGCACAGCGAAGGATCTGGAGGCGATGCGCGATGAGTTTCGGAAGAAGACGAGCGGGCAGTTCAAGGACGAGATGCGCGACATGCGCGCCGACGCCCGCGCGCTCGCCGAACGCCAGCAGGAAATCGCCGACAAGCTCCAGGCCAAGCCCGCGCAAGCCGAACGCCCCACGCTCGACGGCTCCGGTGAACGCGAAAAGCTCGCCGAACAACTCACCAAACAGAAGGGCGATCTCGGCAAGCTCACCGAGCAGATGCAACGCGTGAGCGAGCAGGCCGAAGCCGCCGAGCCGCTGCTCGCCAAGGAGCTTTACGATTCGCTCCGCAAAACCGCGCAAGCCGGCACCGCCGACACGCTCGAGATGACGCAAAAGCTCGCCCAAGCGGGTTACGCAAAGGACGCACGGAAGTTCGAGGAAAAGGCGCGGCAGGAAATCGAGGATCTCAAGACCGGCGTCGAGCGCGCCGCCGGCAGCGTCCTCGGCGACGAAGCCGAGGCGCTCCGGCAAGCCCGCGCGGAACTCGACACGCTGAGCAACCAGCTCAACCGCGAACTCGCGCAGGCACGGCCGGATTTAGCGCAGGCCACACCAAAATCCGGCGACACACAGCCCGGCGACAAAGAACCCGGCCGGCAAGGCAACAACCCGGAGAAGAGCCAGGACCAAGCACCTCAGCCCGGCGACTCACAAGCCAAAGGCGAAGGTCAGGGCAAAGGCGAAGGTCAGGGCAAGGGCGAAGGTCAGGGCAAGGGCGAGGGTCAGGGCAAAGGCGAGGGTCAAGGACAGGGGCAAGGGCAAGGCGGGCAGATGGCGCAGGGCTCGGGCGGTGGCGATGCGCAGGCCAGCCCGACAGCGCAAAACGCTAATCCCACGGGCCGCCCCGGCGAGCGCCCGAGTCTTTCTACGACGCTGCCGCGCCAGCGCGGCGGCATCCGCAGCGGGAGCGAAGGTGGTGGCGGCGCGACGGGCGGCGGCACCGAAGGCGAGCAAGCCGGGCCGCTGACCGGCGAGAATTTTTCCGACTGGTCCGACCGCCTGCGCAACGTCGAGGAAATGGTCGATTCGCCCGCCCTCCGCACCGAAGTCGCGCGCATCCGCGAGACCGCGAAGGGCATGCGCGCGGATTTCAAGCGGCACAGCGTAAAACCAAACTGGGACTTGGTGAACACGAAGATCAGCGCGCCGCTCGCCGAGTTGCGCAACCGCCTGACCGAAGAACTCGCGCGCCGGGAATCGAAGGAAAGCCTCGTGCCCATCGACCGCGACCCCGTGCCGACCAAATACGCCGAACGCGTCCGGCGCTATTATGAAGAGCTGGGGCGGAGCGCGGAGAAATGATTCGCGTGTGCCTGGGCATTCTTCGCCCGCTTCGTCGAGCGCACGGTCAGACATCCCGGTCGAGGCTCGGCCGCACGCGTAGATCCGTCGAAAAACACGCCGTCATTCTGAACGGAGTTTCGCCGTGGGCGCAGGCGGGGGCGAAATGCAGTGAAGAATCGCTGAAAGTAATGTGGGCGGAGGCGGTGGGTGAAAACGCACGCAATTATCCCACCGCCTCCGCCCGCTTCTCAGTCAGCGATCCTTCGCTCCGTCCCGGTCGCAAAGCCTCCCGGAACTGCGCTCAGGATGACAGCCGTGGAGATGGCCTGCGCAGAGCCGCCCGCCCATGAGCCTCGCCGCCCTTTTCCTCGCGGGCCGGGATTGGCTCTGGCCGGCGGTTGGCGCTCTCGTCGCCGCGTTCGCTTTCGTCACCTGGTCGTATCTCCGAGCGCCTGCGCGCACGCCGCTGCGGCTGGCGTGCGCCGTTTTGAAAGTGCTCGGTCTCGCCGCGCTGCTCGCATGCCTGCTGGAGCCGACGCTCTCCGGCCAGCGTGCGAAGCCCGGCGCAAATGTCCTCGCGATCGTCGCCGACAATTCGCTGAGCATGACGCTGCACGACGCCGGCGCGGCCGAATCGCGCGGCGACATTCTGCGCAGTGTCGTCGCCGGAGTGCGAAGCGACTGGCGCACGCCGCTCTCGCAGAGCTTCGACACCCGGCATTACCTCGCCGATGAGCGCCTCCAGCCGACGCAGGATTTCCACGAACTCGCCTTCGACGGACGCACCACCGCGCTCGGCCATACGCTCGCGCAACTTGCCGAGCGCTACCGCGGACAGCCGCTGGCGGGCATCATCCTGCTCACCGACGGCATTGCCGCGGATGTCGCCGAAGCCGCATCGCTGCAAGGATTGCCGCCGATCTATCCGGTCGTCATCGGGCGCGACGGCCCGGAGCGCGACCTCGCGGTGACGAGCACGGCGGTGACGCAAACGTCGTTTGAGGACGCCCCCGTGACGGTGCAGGCCGAGATCGCCGCGAACGGATTTGCCGGCGAGGAAATCGTCGCGCAACTCCTGCCTGTCGCTGCGGGAAAAAGCGGGGAAGCGGTGAAGCCCGTCGCGGAGCAAACGCAGACCGTGCCGCGCGAAGGCGGCAAGTTCACCTGCCGCTTTCAATTCCGCCCCGCGCAAACCGGCGTGCTTTTCTATCGCCTCACCGTCACACCGAAAAACGCGGGTGCGGCGGAGGCGACGCTGGCGAACAACGAAACCATGGTCGTCGTGGATCGGGGCGCGGGACCGCATCGCGTGCTCTACGTGAGCGGGCGGCCGAATTGGGAATTCAAATTCCTGCACCGCGCGATCCAAGGTGACGACCAGACCGAGTTGGTTGGGCTGATCCGCATCGCCAATCGCGAACCGAAGTTTTCCTTTCGTGGGCGGGCGGGTGAGGAGAGCAATCCACTTTTCCGGGGCTTCGGCGATCAATCGAAAGAGAACGTCGAACGCTACGATCAGCCGGTGTTCAGGCGGATCTTAAAGGATGATGAATTTGAGCTTCCCGGCGGTTTTCCAAAGACCGCGGAGGAGCTGTTCAAATACCGCGCGGTGATCCTCGACGACACGGAGGCGGATTTTTTCACCGCCGAGCAGATGAGCCTGCTCCAGCGCTTCGTCAGCGAACGCGGCGGCGGACTGCTTGCGCTCGGCGGCGCGGAGTCGTTTCGCGAAGGGCGCTATGCGCGGACGGCGATCGGCGAGATGCTGCCGGTGTATTTGCGGGGCGCGGAGATGGCAGATCGGAGTTCGGAGATCGGGGCGCTGCGCCTCGCGCTGACGCGGGAGGGCTGGTTGCAGCCGTGGGCGCGGTTGCGAGCCAATGAGGTGGATGAACGCGCGCGGCTCGCAGTGCAGCCGGGATTCGATGTGCTCAACCGCGCGGGAGAGCCGAAGCCGGCGGCGACGGTCGTGGCGACGGTGACCGACGGGACGCGCGAGTATCCCGCGCTGGTCACGCAGCGCTTCGGGCGCGGGCGGACGGCGGCGCTGCTCGTGGGCGATCTCTGGCAGGCGGGCCTCGGCGACGAGGCGCGCCAAAAGGATCTGATGAAAGGCTGGCGGCAGATGGTGCGCTGGATGGTGGCCGATGTGCCGGAACCGATCGAGGTGCGCAGCGAACCGCAGCCCGACGGCGTGAGTGTGCGGCTGCAAGTGCGGGCGCGGGACGCGAAGTTTCAACCGCTCGAAAACGGCACGGTCGTGCTGACCGTCACCCGCGCCGGAGCAGCGGATGCGCCGCCGCTGATGCTCACCGCCGAAGCGTCGGCGGGCGAAGCGGGCCTGTACGAGACGACTTTCATCCCGCGAGACAACGGCGGCTTCCGCGTGGAAGCCGCGGTGCGGAATGACGCGGGTGCGCTGACCGGGAGCGCTGCGACCGGCTGGACGAGCGATCTCGCCGCGGCGGAATTTCGCGACTTGAAGCCAAATCGTGCGCTCATGGAACAACTCGCGCGCCAGACCGGGGGAGACGTCCTCGCGCCGGAAGATCTCGCCGCTTTCGCCCGCCGCCTGCCGAGAGAACGCGCGCCCGTGACCGAGACGTGGACGCGTCCGCTCTGGCATACGCCGTGGATGATGCTCTTCGCGCTCGCCTGCCTGGTCGGCGAGTGGGGGCTGCGGCGCTGGAAAGGATTGGCATGACTTGGCGCGGCGTCAGCGCCCTATGCACAACGCTGATTTGCGCCCTCCTGCCGCTGCGCGCGAGTGACGAAGCCGCGGTGATCATTGCCGTCGGAGCGAGCGGCGAGGAAGCGTATGCGGATGACTTTGCGAAGTGGGCCGCAAGCTGGCAGAAAGCAGCCGCGGCAGGGAAGGCGCGCGTGCAGACCATTGGTGCCGAAGCGGGGGAAAAAGACGCGCTGAGCCGGTTGCGTGCGTTGGTCGAGGCGGAGGCGAAAACGGGCACGGGCCCGCTTTGGCTGGTGCTGCTCGGGCACGGGACATTTGACGGGCGTGATGGGAAATTCAATCTGCGCGGCGATGATTTGGCGGCGTCGGAGATTGCGGCGTGGCTGAAGCCGAACACACGTCCGGTCGTCATCGTATGCGGTTTTTCGGCGAGCGGGGCGTTTCTCAAGCCGCTCTCCGCGCCGGGTCGCGTCATCGTAACGGCGACGAAGAGCGGGGCGGAAAATAACTTCGCGCGCTTTGGCGGATACTTCGCGGCAGCGATCGCCGATCCCGCCGCCGACCTCGATCACGACGGGCAGACCTCGGTGCTCGAAGCCTGGCTGGCGGCAGGGCAGCGCACGGCGGAGTTTTACAAAACGGAAGACCGCATCGCGACCGAACACTCATTGCTCGAAGACAACGGTGACGGCCTCGGGACACCGCCGGAGTGGTATGCCGGCCTGCGAGTGATCAAGAAATCGAAGGATGGGAAAGCGCCGGATGGCTTGCGCGCCAGTCAGCTCGCGCTGGTGCTGAGCGCCGCAGAGCGCGGGCTTTCACCGGAGCTGCGCGCGAAACGCGATGTGCTGGAGGCGGAACTCGCAAGGCTGCGCGAAGCCAAAGCAGGGATGCCGGAGAAGGAATACTTTGCGAAGCTGGAGGCGCTGCTGCTCCAACTCGCGCGGCTTTATCGCTAAACCCGTCGTCGTGAACGGAGCGATAGCGCACGGAAGGGCCGCTGACGGAAAGCAGCTTGGGCTTTGGCCCCAGTGGCAGGAGTTTGGGCCAAACCCGAAACTCGCCAAACGGTCGCGCGCGTTGTTTCTTATTCCCAGTCCCCCCGTTTTATGAAAGCCACGCTCCTTCTCCTATTCACCACCGCGCTGCAACTGGTGACGCTGGCCGGGGACTGGCCGCAATACCGCGGATCGCAGGCGGGCGGCATTGCCGAGGGTGCCGCGGCGGCGACGGACTGGAATGTGGAGACCGGCCGGAATGTGCTCTGGCAGACGCCGATTGCCGGACTGGCGCATTCTTCGCCGATCGTGTGGGGCGAGCGCATCTACGTGGCCACGGCGGTGAAGCCAGGCGCGGCTGAGTTGAAGATCGGCCTTTACGGAGACATCGGCTCGGTCGCTGAAAAAGAGCCGCACCAGTGGCGGCTTCTCGCGCTCGACCGCCTGACCGGCAAGGTGCTCTGGGACACGCTCGCGCTGGAGGCCGTGCCGCGCGTGCCGCGGCATCCGAAGTCCAGTCACTGCAACTCGACACCCGCGACGGACGGCAAGCGGATCGTGGCGATCCTCGGCTCGGAGGGCCTCTTCTGCTTCGACATGGACGGCAAGCTCGTCTGGAAAAAGGATCTCGGCCCGATGGATTCTGGCTACTATCAGGTGCCAAGCGCGCAGTGGGGCTTCGCCAGTTCGCCGGTCATTCACGACGGCAAAGTGATCGTCCTCT
Source organism: Chthoniobacterales bacterium (assembly GCA_038318725.1). GTDB lineage: Bacteria > Verrucomicrobiota > Verrucomicrobiia > Chthoniobacterales > Chthoniobacteraceae > Chthoniobacter. The sequence goes on along the minus strand of JBBQCM010000027.1, from coordinate 42,950 downwards.
GCGATGTGCAGAAGGACTCTTTTCTCGCCGCGTTCGATCTCGCCGACGGCGAGGAAGTCTGGCGCACCGCGCGTACCGATGTGCCGACGTGGGGCACGCCGACCGTCATCACCGCCGCGGGCCGCACGCAGATCGTCGTGAATGGCTGGCACCACAGCGGCGGCTACGATTTCGCGACGGGCCAGGAGTTGTGGAAACTCGACGGCGGCGGCGACATCCCCGTGCCGACGCCGGTCACCGCGCACGGCTTCGTCTATCTGACCAGCGCGCACGGCAAGTTCCGGCCGATCCGCGCCATCCGGCTCGACGCCACCGGCGACATCACGCCCGCCGATCCCGGCGCGACCAATGCCGCCATCGCCTGGGCGCACGCGCGGCAGGGCAACTACATGCAGACACCCATCGTCGTCGGCGGCCTGGTTTTCGCCTGCGTCGATTCCGGCGTGCTCTCGTGCTTCGACGCGCTCACCGGCACGATGCGCTACGCCGAGCGGTTGACCCGCGCCGCGGAAGGCTTCACCGCCTCGCCGGTGTCCGACGGGCGCAATGTCTTCTTCACCAGCGAGGCGGGAAAAGTTTTCGTCCTCCCGGCGGCGGAAAAATTTTCCATCCTCGCGACGAACGACCTCGGCGAGACCTGCATGGCCACGCCCGCGCTGGCCGACGGCACGCTCTTTTTCCGCACGCGCGGCAAGCTCATCGCCATCGGCGCGAAGCCGTAAGCGGGCGAAAAGTTTGCCTACCAAGCCGCGCGCGGCGCGGTTATCTACGGACCATGCTCGCTCGCTCCGCTCTCGCCGCGCTCCTTTTCACGACCTCGCTTTTCGCCGCCGACAACTGGCCGCAATTCCGCGGTCCCGCCGGTGACGGGCAAAGCGACGCGACGGGGCTGCCGGTGAAGTTCAGTGAGACGGAGAAGGTGAAATGGAAGACGGCAATCCACGGCAAGGCGTGGTCTTCGCCGGTGATCTGGGGCGACCAGGTCTGGCTGACTACGGCGAAGGAGGACGGCACCGAACTGGGCGTGGTTTGCGTGGACAAGAACTCGGGCAAGGTGCTGCGCGATGAAGTCCTTTTCCATGTGGCGACGCCGCAGTTTTGCCACAAGTTCAACAGCTATGCCTCGCCCACGCCGGTGATCGAGGAGGGGCGGATTTACGTGACCTTTGGTTCGCCGGGCACCGCCTGCCTCGACACGAAGACGGGCGCGAAGCTTTGGGAGCGCACGGATTTTATCTGCAACCACTACCGCGGCGCGGGCTCGTCGCCCATCGTGTGGGGCGATTTGCTGATCATGAATTTCGACGGGAGCGACGCGCAGTTCATCGTGGCGCTCGACAAAAAGACCGGCAAGACCGTGTGGCAGACGCCGCGTTCGGTGGACTATCAGGATCTCGGACCGGATGGAAAAGTGAAGGACGAGGGCGACTATCGAAAGGCGTTCTCCACGCCGCACGTCTTCGAGATGGACGGCAAGGCCGTGCTCGTCAGCAGCGGCGCAAAGGCGCACTACGGCTACGATCCGAAGACCGGCAAGGAGCTGTGGCGCTACGAGGATCGCAGCAACCACAGCGCCGCCACGCGCCCGGTTGCCGGCTTCGGCATGGTCTTCATCCCGGCAGGCTTTGGCAAAGGCCAGGTGCTCGCGATCAAGCTCGGCGGCAGCGGTGTGCTCGGCCCGGATGCACTCGCCTGGACGCTGAAAAAATCCGTACCCAATAAACCCTCGCTGCTCCTCATCGGCGATCTGCTTTACGCAATCAACGACGGCGGCATCGCCACCTGTGTCGAGGCGAAGACCGGCAACATCGTCTGGTCGGAGCGCCTCGGCGGGAATTTCTCCGCCGCCCCGATCTATGCCGACGGGCGCATCTACGCGTGCAATGAGGAGGGCAAGGTCACGGCCTTCGCGCCGGGCCGGGAGTGGAAGCCGCTTGGCGAAAGCCAGCTCGCGGACGGCTTCATGGCCGCACCCGCGGTTTCCGGCAAGGCGCTCTTTCTCCGCACAAAAACGGACCTTTACCGCATTGAGGAGTAACCGCCATGCCCCAGCGCCCCAGCAAGAAACCCCGCCCACAACCCGCCGCCAAACCCGGCGCGCAGGACGCCGCTGCGCCCGCACAAGGATCCCAGCAGCGCCACCGCGCTTACGAAGCGAAGGCGATCCTCGCGAAGTTCCAAGGTCGGAAGTCGATCTGACACTTGAGCGTTCGGAGTTGAACGTTGGACGTGGAGCGGTGGAAGTTGATCCATCGTCCAACTTTCCACCGCAGCCCGCATGATCCACATCAACTCCACCCTTCGCCCCGAAGATTTGCAGCCCAAGATCGAGCGGCTGTGGGAGGCTTCCGCCCCGAAAATTCTCGCCATCGACGCCGCGGAGGTGCCGGGCGCAGCCTCGCCAGTCTTCACCATTGAGGGGCGATACACCGCCCGCGGCTGGACGGAGTGGACGCAGGGCTTCGTCTATGGGTCCGCGATTTTGCAGTTCGACGCCACGGGCGACGAACGCTTCCTCACTCTCGGGCGCGACCGCACCCTCGGGCGCATGGCCCCTCACCTCACCCACACCGGCGTCCACGACCACGGCTTCAACAACGTCTCCACCTACGGCAATCTCCGCCGGCAGCTCCTCGAAGGCCGCTTCCCCGCCGACGAACGCGAACTGCAGCTCTACGAACTCGCCCTCAAGTGTTCCGGCGCTGTCCAAGCCGCGCGCTGGACCCACACCGCCAACGGCGAAGGCTTCATCTATTCCTTCAATGGGCCGCATTCCCTCTTCGCCGACACCATCCGCTCCCTGCGCCCTTTGGCCCTTTCGCACCAACTCGGCCATGTGCTCATGGGAGAAAGAGACGAGCGCATTTCGCTCCTCACCCGGCTCGTTCAGCATGCGCGGAGCACGGCGCAGTGGGCCGTCTATTACGGCGAAAACCGCGATGCCTACGATGTCCGCGGACGCGTCGCCCACGAGAGCATCTTCAATATCAACGACGGCTCCTACCGCTGCCCGAACTCCCAGCAGGGCTGGGCTCCCTTCACCACTTGGACTCGCGGCCTTGCCTGGATCCTCTGCGGCTACGCCGAACTCCTCGAGTGGCTCGCCACCCAGCCCGCGCAGGATTTGGAAGATCTCGGCGGACGCGACGCCATTGCCTCCATGATGCTGGCCGCCGCGCAGGCTACCGCGGATTTCTACCTCGAATACACCCCCACCGACGGCCTCCCCTACTGGGACACCGGCGCGCCGGGCCTGCACTGGCTGGGCGATTACCTCGGGCGCCCCGCCGATCCCTATAACGACTTCGAGCCTGTCGATAGCTCCGCCGCGGCCATCGCCGCGCAAGGCCTGCTCCGCCTCGGCCGTTACCTGCAAACCACCGCCCCGTCCTCCGATGCCGACCGTTACTGGCAGGCCGGCCTCACCGTCTGCGACACCCTCTTCGCCGAACCTTACCTTTCCACCGACTCCGCGCACCAGGGCCTCATCCTCCACAGCGTTTATCACCGCCCGAACGGCTGGGACTACATCGCCCCGGGCCAGCGCGTCCCCAACGGCGAGAGCAGCATGTGGGGCGACTACCACGCCCGCGAACTGGCCCTCTACGTCCAGCGCCTTTCCGGCGAAAAGCCCTACCTCACCTTCTTCGGCGCATAGGCACGCGTCTCGGTTTTTTCCAACCCCCAGTCAAGCAACTTACGGTCGCGGAGCGGTTGGGGGCGCGAGTTCGTCCGCAGGTTCCGAGGCGGGTGGCTTTTTGCCAAACATCCGCAGCTCGGCACCCTGGCCGGGTTTGATCCACCCTTTTTCAAAAAAATCCTGATCGTCGCGTTCGGTGGAACAGCCAGCAAAGACCAGGGCGAGGACAAAGGCCAAGGCGCAGGTCCGCATTTAGTTGGTCTTAAGAACGGCGATGAAAGCTTCCTGAGGGATATTCACCCGGCCAATACTCTTCATCCGCTTCTTACCCTCTTTCTGCTTTTCGAGGAGCTTGCGCTTGCGGCTGATGTCGCCGCCGTAGCATTTCGCGGTCACATCCTTGCGCATGGCGCTGACACTTTCGCGGGCGATGATCTTTCCGCCAATCGCGGCTTGGATGGCGACTTGAAAGAGCTGGGTCGGGATGACCTCCTTGAGCTTCGCCGCGAGCTGGCGGCCCCGGGCCTCAGCCTTGTCACGATGCACGATCGAGGAGAAGGCATCGACCGGTTCGCCGTTCACGAGGATGTCGAGCTTGACCAGCTTCTCCGCGCGGTGCCCGGCGTGCTCGTAATCCATGGAGCCGTAACCGCGGGTGATGCTCTTAATCTTGTCGTTGAAATCAACCACGATTTCATTGAGCGGGAGCATGCAGGTGAGCATGACGCGCTTGCTGTCGAGGGTCTCCGTGTGATCGAGGATGCCGCGCTTGTCCATGATGAGCTGCATGAGCGGCGAAATGTATTCATTGGGCACCATGATGAAGCATTTCACGATGGGCTCGCGGATTTCCGCGATGACGCTGCCGTCCGGCAGGAACTCCGGGTTGTCCACCTGGAGCGATTCGCCGTTCGTCTTGACCACCTCGTAAATGACGGAGGGATAGGTGGCGATAATGTCCATGTCATACTCCCGCCGCAGCCGCTCCTGGATGATTTCCATGTGCAGCAGCCCCAGGAAGCCGCACCGGAAACCGAACCCCAGCGCGACGCTGCTCTCAGCTTGGAAGACGAAGGAAGAGTCGTTGAGCTGAAGCTTGCCCATGGCCGCCTTGAGGTGCTCGAAGTCGGCGGTATTGATCGGGTAAATGCCGCTGAAGACCATCGGCTGCACCACTTGGAAGCCCGCGAGCGGTTCCGTGGCCGGGGCGAAAGTGCCGGTCAGGGTGTCGCCAATCTTGATCTCCGAAGTCGTCTTGATATTGGCGATGACATAGCCCGTATCCCCGGCGTGGAGCATCGGTATGGCCTGCATCTGCGGCCGGAACACGCCGACCTCTTTCACCTCATAAGGCCGGTTGTTGCTCATCATCTTCACGCCGTCGCCGGCCTTCACTGAGCCGCTCATCATCCGGACATAGGTGACCACCCCGCGGTACGTGTCGAAGGTCGAATCGAAGACCAGCCCGCGCACTTTCTCGTCGGGCCATTTCTTCGGCGGTGGGATGCGCGCGATGACGGCTTCGAGGATTTCCTCGATGCCGATGCCGGCTTTGGCGCTGGCGAGGAGAGCCTCTTCGCCGGGGATGGAGAGGATTTCCTCGAGCTGCCTTTTGACCGTCGGGATGTCCGCGTTCGGCAAGTCGATCTTGTTGATCACCGGAACGATGGTCAGCCCCTGTTTGTTCGCGAGGTGGACGGTCGCGACGGTCTGCGCCTCGACACCCTGCGCGGCATCGACAATGACCAGCGCACCCTCGCACGCGGCGAGGGAACGCGAGACTTCGTAGGCGAAATCGACGTGGCCGGGGGTGTCGAGGAGGTTGAGTTTGTAGATGTGCCCGTCCCGCGCTTTGTAAGTCATCGCGACCGGGTGCATTTTGATCGTGATCCCGCGCTCGCGTTCGAGGTCCATGGCGTCGAGATGCTGATCCTGCGCGTCGCGGTCGGCGACCGTCCCGGTGGTTTGCAGCAGCCGGTCCGAGAGCGTGGTTTTCCCGTGGTCGATATGGGCGATGATGCAGAAATTGCGGGTGCGGGAAAGCGGCATGGGAAAAGGGCGGCGAATATGCGCGCCGTCGGGGTGTGGGTCAACAGGCGCTTGCGGGCACGCGCTGGGGCCGGTATGTGCTGGGCTTGGAAACGCCCGCGATCAACTTGTGCCAAGCCTGCGGGCTGTGCTGCAACGGGGTGATGTTTCATACCGTGCGACTCCAGCCGAGAGATTCCGCAAAGGAGCTGGCGGCGCTCGGGTTGAAGCTGAAACGCAAGAAGGGAGCGCACTACATCCAGCAACCTTGTCCGGCATACCGCGAAGCGCAGTGCTCGATCTACCCTGCGCGACCGGAGCGCTGCCGGCTTTTCGAGTGCCGCCAGTTGCAACGCGTCGCGGCAGGCGAGACCACTCAAGCGCTGGCGCTCGCCACGATCCGCGAGGCCCAGCGCCGGGCGGCGCTGGTGGACGAACTGCTCCGCCAGTCCGGCGGCACCAACCCGAAACGCCCGCTCGGCAAGCGCTGCGAGAAGGTGCTGGCCGAGCCGCCCGATGATCTCCCGGCGCTGGAACTGCGCAGCCGACTCGCACGGGCCATGCAGGAGCTGAACGCGCTGCTCAACGCGGAGTTCCGCCTCGTGCCGCTCGAGCGCGCAGAGGAAGGCGGGCCACCATGAGCGAAGCCCACTCGCCCGCCGATTTCGATGACGGACTGCGCGCGGCTTTCGCGTCGTTTGATCAACTCAACGCGCGGACAGTGGCCGACTCCGGCGTGAAGCTGGCCTGCCGGGAAGGCTGTTCCCTTTGCTGCTGGCTGCGGGTCGATGGGTACGCGCACGAGGTTTTTGCCATCGCCCACCATCTCCGCTTGCACCGCTCGCCGGCAGAGTTGGCCGCATTGATTGCCCGCCTCACAGCGCACTCCGCGAAAGTGCTGCCGCTCACTCCGTTTGAGCACGCGACGCAGAATATCGTCTGCCCGCTTTGGGAGAATGGCCGGTGCAGCATCTACGCGGTGCGCCCGCCCACCTGTCGGCGGCAGCACTCGCTGGACTTTGCTGCCTGCCAGTTCACGTACGATCATCCGACGGATGTGGAATTTCCCGGCGCCCACGACCGCGCGCTCTTTCGGACGCTGAGCGAAGCCATGCAACAGGGCAGCGAGGTTTACGCGCAGCTCGGCTACGACGCCACAATCTACGAACTCGGCACCGCGCTGGCTGAGGCGCTGAGTACGCCCGCGTGCTGGCGGCGCTGGCGGGCGCGGAAGAAGGCCTTCCGCCGCGCCTCGGAAACGCCGGCAGCCTGAAATCAGCGCGAGGCGCGGAGGCGGAGGTACTGCGGGCTGGCCGGCGGATTGGCGCGGACAGTCACGGTGCGGACTCCGGCGGTGATCGTGTCGCTGAGGGTTTCAGTGAAGCCGGGTCCACTGCTCCAACTGAGGAGGTCGGTGGAGGTTTCGACGATACCCACCGCGCCCGTCAGGCCGGCGGGCGTGGTGTAGGTCAGCGTGAGATAGCCGCCGATGACGGCGGGCACCGGCAGCGCGCCGACCGATAAGACGCTGGGGTTGGTGCCGAGGACGAATTCCATGAGCGCGCTCAGCCCGTCGCCGTCGCTGTCGAGCCCATCGTGCGCGGCATTGCCGAGCAGTTCGAGTTTGCCCGGCGGAAGCGCGCCGTCGCGGTCGAGGTAGGCGACGCGGCCGGTGGCGTTGAGCACGCTGCCGGGAAAGCCAACCGTAAGTTTGCCCGGAACGGTGAGCACGTAGCCGGCGGTATCCAACGTGCCGAGGATGGTGAGGTCGCCGGCAAAGGTGAAGTCGCCGGGCAGCTTCCAAGTGGTGCCGGCGGGGAGCGTGTAACCGCCGCCGGGATTGGCGAGGAGCGAAGGCGTTTTGAATTTGAGCACGCTCCCACGTTTCACTCCCATGACGTTCGTCGCCACGGCGCGATAGTAGTAGGTGGTGCCGGCGATGAGCCCGGGGAGTTCCGCCTGGAACGGCGACGCGCTGGTGCCCGCCCGAGTTCCCGCAGCCAGCGTGCTGCCGAGCGCGGACGTGGTGCCCCAATCAAAAGTCACCGTCGTCGAAAGCCCGCGCGGTTCGGCTACTCCGCGCAGCGTCGTGAAGGTGGGGGTAAAAGGCGTCGCGGCCCGCGTGGTGACGCTCGGGGCGTAGGGCACGCGGAAGACCGTGGCGTCAGTGCTGCCGTAGAGGTAGCCGTCGGGTGCCGCGACCAAGCCGGTAGTCGGTGCCGCACCGTCACTGCCGCCGGTCAGGTGGGCAATGGTCTGGAGCGTGCCGAGTGCGCCGAGACGGAAGACTGTACCCTTGCCAAACCCGCCGCCGGCGGAAGTCGTGCCGAAAAAGCCGCCGTCGCCTGTGGCCAGGAGCGCCCCTGCCGGGCCCTCGCCGTTCAGGCCAGCGAAGCTAAAGCGCGTGGTGACTGACGGAATCGCGTCGCCCGGTTTGGTCGTGTAAACCGTGCCCTTGCCTCCCGCGCCCCCGCCTCGGCTGGTCCCGGCGAATGTTCCGTCCGTGCCGCCAATCAGCGGGGCGAGCGGCTCCTGGCCGTTCGAGCCGGTGAAACTCGCGACCAGCGCGAGACCTGCGCCCGGAGTCAGTTTGTAGATCGTCCCCAGCCCGGAACTGCCACCCGCGCGCGTTGTGCCGAGGAAAGCGCCGGTGCCGTCCGCGGCCAGTCCGGCATAGGGATTTGCGCCGTTCGCACCGGTGAAGTTGCCCTGCGGCGTGAGCAGCCCGGCGGGTGAGACTTTGAAGACATTGCCTGGGCCGCCGGCGCCCGCAGTCGTGCCGAAAAAACCGCCGTCACCCGCCGGGACCAGTCCGCCCAAGGGCGTCGCACCATTCACCCCGTTGAATTTCGCCAGTGCCGCAAGCGCGCCGCCCGGTGGCAGTTTCCAGACCACGCCTTTGCCCGACGCACCACCCGCCGCCGCCGTCCCGTAGAGCGTGCCGTCGGTGCCGAAACTCACGCCCGCGCCCGGATATGGTTCCTGTCCGACCCCGGGCGCAAAACTTCCCAGCGCCGTCGCCCCCACGCCCGGAGCCAGCGCGAAGACTGACCCCGAACCAGTCGCTCCACCTCGCTGGGTCGTCCCGTAAAGCTGTCCGTCCACCGGTCCCACCGTCAGTCCGGAGGGCAACTGGTTGTCAGTGAAGCTGGCGACGTTTTCCATCACCCCGCTGAGCAGCACCCGGAAGACCGCCCCACGCCCCACCAACCCGCCGTCCTGCGAGACGCCATACCACGCGCCGTCCGTCCCCAGCAATAATCCCGCGCCCGGATGTGCGCCCGTACCTCCATGGCCCAGCACCGGCGTCACCCGAGAAAGCGTTCCCGCATCCGTCACCTTGAAGATCGCGCCATACCCCGCCGACCCGGTGTAGGTCGTCCCGTAGAAATTCCCGTCGGCTCCGAGCGCCAGCGGCCCGATCGGCCCCGATCCCACCGACGACGAAAAGCTCGCCAGCCGCAACGCCCCCACCAGTTCGGTCCCCTCGGGCGTGCTCCCGCCCACGCGAAAGACCGTTCCCATGCCGTTTGCCCCACCGGCGTAACAGGTCCCGTAAAAAACGCCCGGCGTGCCCTCGATGAGTCCACCCACCGGATAGGCACCGGTCGTCCCGTCCAAACTCGCCAGCACCCTCATCACTCCCGTTGCTGGATCAAAGCGAAACACCGCACCCACATCCACCGCCCCGCCATAAGTCGTCGTCCCGTAGAGCGCGCCATCGCTGCCCACGATCATCGCCGCCTGCGGCACCGCGCCATTCGGGCCGGTGAAATCGACCAGCTTCTCGATCACCGATCCATTCAGCCGGAAGAGCGTCCCCTTGTCCAGCGTCCCCCCGTGGCTCGCCACCCCGTAGCGCAACCCGCCCGGCCCCAGCGTCAGTCCGCCATTCGGCGCCCGCCCGTCCGTCCCGTTGAAATCCGCCACTTTGAACACGCTGGTCACGAGCACCCGAAAGACCGTCCCCTTGCCCATCGCCCCGCCGCCCGTCGTCGTCCCGTAAATCCCGCCCGACACCTCCGAGCCAACCAGCGCACTCTGCGGCGACTGCCCATTCGCGCCCGTGAAACTCGCCAGCAACTCCGCCTCCCCTGTCGCCTTTACCCGGTAGGCCGCACCCAACCCTGACTTTCCGCCCGACGCCGTCACGCCGTAGATCCACCCATCCCCGCCCTCCAGCAACCGCGCCATCGGCTGCGCCCCGACCAGTCCAAACGTCGCCACCGTCTCGAGCTGCGCCAAAGACGAGTAGCCCGCCCACAGAATGCCATCCCGAAAAAAGCTGCGCACGTCGGCCTTGCCTTTCACCAGCACCGCCGTCGGCAGCACCGTGAGCGTCCCCAGCACCGTGAGCGGATAGCCCGCACTATCATCCAGCCCGCCGGCGATCAGCAGATCCGCCGGAATGATGGTCGGCCCAGCGAGCCGCCACGTCTTCCCCGCCAATAGCGTCCAGCGTCCGTCCGCCCCGATCGTCAGCGGCGGCGTCGAGAATGTCAGCACCGAACCCAGTGTCGTCCCTGCGGAATTCGTTGCGCGGAGCCGGAAGGAGTATTCCGTATTCAGCGCCAGCCCGGTGACGACCGCGCTCACCAATTGCGTCTCGGACCAGGCGCCCAAGTTCTGCACCGGCGTCAACCGATCCAGCACCCCGCCGCCGCCCCACTCGAAGCGATACGTCGTCGGCGCGCCGTTCCTCCGCACCAGCCCATTGAGGACCGCGGAGTTCAGCCCGATAGCTGACGCTGGGCTCGTCGTCACCGTCGGCGGTGTGACCTGCGCCCGCAGTGCCGTCGTGGAAAAAAGGAGCGTCAGCAGGATGAGGAGCGCCGCCAGGAAACCGTGGGGAGGAGTTTTCATAGGGGTGTTTGGAGGAAACTAAGCGACCGCGAATCGGCATCGTCCGTTGTGAATATGGGAGGGATTATACCCCGAAAAAGCGGTCGTCAATGTATTTGCAATGTAATGCCATTTTTTCGCGCTCTATGAGCGCGGAATCGTCGAGTGCATGGACGGAAAACCAACCCGAAACCCCTTCCGTCTGTCTCCTTCCGCCTTCGACTCTTACCTACCGGCGATTGGTCTTGATGACGATCTCCACCCGCCGGTTCGGCTGCTGGCGGGCGATCTCCGCATCGATTGAAGCCTGCTGCGTCGCGTCGTAGGGTTGCGGGGGAACGATCATTTTCGAACTGCCCAGACCCACCGTCTCGATGCGCTCCGGTGCGATGCCCATATTTCCCACCAGCCAAGCCTTTACCGACTCCGCGCGCTCGTCGCTCAACTGCTGGTTGGCCTCGGGACTCCCCGTGGAATCGGTGTGCCCTTCGATGATGAAGGTCGCGTTCGGGTTGCGTTTGATGAGTTCGCCCAGCTTTTGGAGCTGGCTGATCGCCGCCTCCCGCAACTCCGAACTCCCGTGCTGATAAAGCGCGCCACCTGGGATGCCACCCCGTGCGCCCGTTTTGAGCGAACCGGTTTCTCCGAGCAGATCACTCATCGACTTCAATCCTGGAATGCCCTCAGCCGTGCCGGTGCCGCCTTCGCCCGGTTTGCCGCCAGCTACTTTGAGCAGCGGCTGCCGGGGCAGTTTCGGACTGTCTTTGATCAGCGAGCCGGCGAGTGAATTCAGTTCGCGATCCATGTCCCCGCGGCTTTTCTGTTCGGCTTTCACCAGCGCATCCATGCCGACCAGATCGGCCTTCGGCTTGTCGCCTTGCAGCGGCTTGCTCAGGTCCGCCATCTGCGGGGCCACGCGGATGTCCTGCACCTCCGGCTTGTCGAGTGGCACCTGCAGCACCGCCAGATTCGAATTGGGTTTGGGAAGCTCAACGCGCGGCTCCGGTTCGTCCATCTTTGGCATGACCGGGCGCTTCATATTGATCGGGATCGGAGCCGAAAACGGGATCTCGAGACTGCCAAAGTTTTCCAGCTTCTTCAGCTTGAAGGTCACAAAGAGCGCGGCGTGCAGGGCGAGCGAAATGAGCAGCGCCCGGAAAATCCACTTCCGCATGAGCGGCGCTTCCGCGGCATTGGACTGGTAGGTTTCAAATCGGGTCATGGCAGTGCGGGAGGATACACATGTGACGCGGCGAGGCGACGGATTATTAGGGCGCGCGCAGGCGAGTTTCGGCTTGAGAGTTGCCCGCCGCAAACCCACCTTCTCCGCCCCTATGAGCCAGCCCAAAGAGATTCCGTTGATGGAAAAGATCGTGTCGCTGTGCAAGCGCCGCGGCTTCATTTTCCAAAGCTCCGAAATCTACGGCGGCATCAACGGCTTCTGGGACTACGGCCCCCTCGGCACGGAATTGCGGCGCAACATCCGCGACTGCTGGTGGCGCGATATGGTGCGCCGGCGCGACGACGTGGTCGGCCTCGAGTCGTCGATCATCATGCATCCGAAAGTCTGGGAAGCCTCGGGCCACGTCGCCGGCTTCAGCGATCCGATGGTCGATTGCAAAGTCTCGAAGCAGCGCTTCCGCGCCGATCAACTTTTCTTTGCGCCCGTGGTAATCGACGAAAAGATCGCCGGTTACGTGAGCGCGCTCGAGAGCGAAAGGACCGCCGAGGAGTTGCAGGAAAAAGCGGAGACCTGGAAGCGCAAGAAGGCGCTGCAGGGAATTCTCGCGCCGGTGCAGCCGCGCGATTTCACCGAGGCCCGTGAGGACGAAATCGCGCTGGTGCCTTCACCCGCGACGGGCGAGCCGGGCAGCCTCACGCCGCCGCGCGCGTTCAACATGATGCTCCAGACTTCCGTCGGTGCGCTGAGCGATGGTTCTTCCACCGCCTACCTGCGGCCGGAAACGGCCCAGGGCATGTTCGCCGATTACAAAGCCATCGTGGACACGGGCCGCGTGAAAATTCCCTTCGGCATCGCCCAGGTCGGCAAATCGTTCCGCAACGAAATCACCCCGCGCAATTTCATCTTCCGCAGCCGCGAGTTCGAGCAGATGGAGATGGAATATTTCATCAGCGACGAGGACGACTGGGCGAAATGGCACCGTTACTGGATCGACTGGTGCCGCGACTGGCTGATCGCGGCGGGCATTCCCGCAGCGCGGCTTTCCGAGTATCAGCATCCGAGGGAAAAGCTCTCGCATTACTCGCGCGGCACGACCGACCTCATGTTCGAGTTTCCCTTCGGCGTGCAGGAGTTGTGGGGCATCGCGGCGCGCGGTAACTACGATCTTTCGCAGCACGCCAAACACAGCGGCACGCCACTCGAATATTTCGACGACGCAGCGAAGCGCCGCTTCGTCCCGCACGTCATTGAACCGGCCGTCGGCGTTGATCGCATCATGCTCGCGATCCTGTGCAGTGCGTATGCGGAGGACGAGCTGGCCGATGAAAAAGGAAAGATGGAAACCCGCGTCGTGTTGCGTTTTGCGCCACGCATGGCGCCCATCAAGGCCGCCATTTTCCCGCTGCTTAAAAACAAGCCGGAGCTGGTCGGGAAGGCCAAAGCCGTGCGGGATCTGCTGCGCGATCACATGAACGTTTTCTACGATGAAGCCGGCGGCATCGGCCGGCGCTATCGCCGGCAGGATGAAATCGGGACGCCCTTTGGCGTGACCATCGACTTCGACACGATTGGCGAAAATGGACCCGACCTGCTCGATACCGTGACGTTGCGGCATCGCGACGATGCGCGGCAGGAGCGGGTAAAAATCAGCGACCTCCTCGGACTCCTGCTCCCGCAGGTGCAATAAACGACTTGTCCCGCCGCATGGACCTGCCTGCCTACCTCGCCCAGCGCACCGCTCTCATCGACCGCGCCCTCGACGGCTTCCTCCCGCGCGCCACCGTCAAGCCCGCGACCATCCACAAGGCGATGCGCTACTCGCTCTTCGCCGGCGGCAAACGCCTGCGCCCCGTGCTCACCCTCGCCGCCGCGGAAGCCTGTGGCGGCGGGCTGGCGCGGGCTACGCCGGCCGCCTGCGCCGTCGAGTGCATCCACACCTACTCGCTCATCCACGACGACCTGCCCTGCATGGATGACGACGACCTCCGTCGCGGCCGCCCGACCTCGCACAAGGTCTTCGGCGAAGGCGTGGCCGTGCTCGCTGGCGACGCCCTTCTCACCATCGCTTTTGAAATCCTCGCGCAAGCCGCGCCCACGCCGCGCTACTCCACCGCCGCCCTCATCCGCGAACTCGCCAGCGCGAGCGGCAGCCAATGGCTCATCGGCGGCCAGGTCGCCGACCTCGAAGGCGAAGGCCAAAAGCTCGGTGGCGCGGAGCTGAAATACATTCACCGCTGCAAGACCGCCGCCCTCCTCACCTCGAGCATCCGCCTCGGCGCGATGAGCGCCAACGCCACGCCCGCGCGCCTCGCCGCTCTGACCGTTTTCGGCCAATCTCTTGGTCTCGCTTTCCAAGTCATCGACGACATCCTCGATGTCACGCAAACCACCGAGAAGCTCGGCAAAACCGCCGGCAAAGACCTCGCCGCGACCAAGGCCACCTACCCCGCCATCGTCGGCCTCGACCGCTCGCGCCGCGAAGCTCACCGCCTGACCACCGCCGCCCACGCTGCGCTCAAGCCCTTGGGCAAACGCGCCGGCACCCTCCGCACCCTCGCCGACTACCTCCTCGCGCGGGACTACTGAGCGGCCATCTCTACTCGCCCCGCACCACCACGATGTCGCTCGGGTGCAGGCCGCACCAGACCTTCTCGCCTTTGTGAAAAGTGTCTTGGGTGGCGCTTTCATTGGCGACGATGGCGATGAGTTCCAAGCCACCCGCCGTCTTGAGTGAAAGCTCGTCCAAGGCGCCTTTGAAAAGCTCCTCGTCCACCTCGGCTTCGAAGACATTTTCGCAATTCGGCCGGGTCTTTTGCAGATGAATTTTTTCGGGGCGGATCGAGATGAGCAAGTCGGTCAGCCCCGTGAGGCGGCTGGCGCTCGGCACCAGCACTTCCACGTCGGAGGTCAGGCGCAGGCGGGTGAAGTTGCCCTCGTTCCCCACCATGCTCGCTTCCACGATGTTCGCCTGGCCGATGAAATTCGCGACGAAGGTGGTCTGCGGCGAGTGGTAGATCTCCGTGGATTCGCCGAGCTGTTCGATGCGGCCCTTGTTCACCACGGCGATGCGGTCGGACATGGTCAGCGCCTCCTCCTGGTCGTGGGTGACGAAGACGAAAGTGATGCCGAGTTTTTTTTGCAGCCGCTTCAGCTCGATCTGCATGGCGTGGCGCAGCTTGGCGTCCAGCGCGGAGAGCGGTTCGTCGAGCAGCAGCACTTTGGGCTGGCAGACGATGGCTCGGGCGAGCGCGACGCGCTGGCGCTGGCCGCCGGAAAGCTGGCTGGGTTTCCTCGCCTCCATGCCGTCGAGCGCGACGAGTTGCACGACTTGTTTTACGCGCCCGGCGATTTCCGTCCTGGCGACCTTTTGCATGCGCAGGCCGAAACCGATGTTTTCCTCGACGGTGAGATGCGGAAAGAGCGCGTAGCTTTGAAAGACCTGGTTCACGTTGCGGCGATACGGCGGCTGGTGGGTCACATCCGCACCATCGAGCCAGACGGTGCCCTCGGTCGGCGTTTCGAAGCCGGAGATCATGCGCAGGAGCGTCGTCTTCCCGCAGCCGGAAGGACCGAGGAGCGTCAGAAATTCGCCCGCTTGAATCGTGAGGTCGATGTCGGTAACCGCCGTGAATCCACCGAAGCGCTTGGTGACGTTGCGGAGTTCGACCATTGGACGCGGGGTGTCGATCATTGGGCGGGGAGGGAAGCATCCCCGCATAGGCGCGGCAAGTGGGAACCAGTCGCTGGCCACGTTTGCCGAGAAGGAGGTTTTCTGTTCGCGGATTTCACAGCTAGCCTCCCGCCATGCCCAAAACGCGCACCGTGGAAAAGCCTGCGGAACTTCTCGCCTTCCTTTTCACCGCCTGGCCGGAGGTGAAACGCAAACAGGTGCGCAACTGGCTGAAGTTCCAGTCCGTCAGCGTCAATGGCCGGCCGGTCTCACAGTTCAATCATCCGCTGCACCCCGGCGATGTCGTGGAGATCCGTTCCGGTCGCCTGGTCGCGCCCCGGAAGGTCCTGCCCTCGGGCATCAAAATCCGCTTTGAAGACGACGCCGTGATCGTCATCGAAAAGCCCGAGGGCCTGCTGAGCATGGCCACCGACGCGGAGCAGGAGAAGACCGCCTACTTTCAGCTCACTGAGTATCTGCGGCGCGGCAATGAGCAGGCCCGCGACCGGGTCTGGATCGTCCACCGGCTCGACCGGGAAACGTCGGGGCTGATGGTTTTCACCAAGACCGCGGAAGCCAAGACGGCACTTCAAGCCGTGTGGGAAAAAGTCGAAAAGCGCTACGAGGCGGTGGTGGAAGGGCGGCTGCCGGCGGATGCGGGCGTCTTCGAGTCGGACCTCGACGAGAGCAATCTCCTCCGGGTGTACAGCGCGCCGCCGAGCGACCTGACGCGCCACGCGGTCACGCGCTATCGCGTGCTGGCCCGCCGGGAATGGCGGACGCTGGTCGAGCTGACGTTGGAAACCGGCCGCCGCCACCAGCTCCGCGTGCAACTCGCGGACGCCGGCTGCCCGATTGTCGGCGACAAAAAATACGGCGCAAAATCCGATCCCGCAAAACGCCTCGGGCTGCACGCCTGTGCGCTCCGTTTTCCGCATCCTGACACTGGCCAGGAAATGAGTTTCACCGCTCCCCTGCCGAAAGATTTGCTCAAGTTGGTGTAACTGGTATCGAATCGCCGGCTGTCCCATATGGATCGAGACTACCAGGTTCTTTTTGAAGCCAACCCGCACCCCATGTGGGTTTATGACCTGGAATCGCTGGCTTTCCTCGCAGTGAACGCGGCGGCCTTCGCGCTCTACGGCTATTCGCGGGAGGAATTTCTCGCAATGACCATCCGGGACATCCGCCCGCCCGAGGATCTGCCCGCGCTGGAGAAGAATCTGGCGGCGGCCCCGCACGGCTTTGAGGAATCCGGCGCCTGGCGACATCGGGCCAAGGACGGCGGAATCATCGAGGTCGAGATCACCTCTCACACCCTGGAGTTCGACGGTCGGCGGGCCAGGCTGGTGCTCGCCCTCGACGTGACCGAGCGCAAGCGGGCTGAGCGCGTGCTTCTGCAAAACGAGGAGCGGCACCGCGCGCTCTTCGAGGCGACGGAGACCGTGGTCTGGCTGACCACCCCGGAGGGCAATGTCGTTTTTGCCACCGACAAGTGGAACCAGATCACCGGGCAAACCGACGAGGAACGCTCGGGCTGGGGCTGGCTCGAGGCAATCCACCCGGACGACCGCGGGCCGACGGCGCAGAACTGGCAGAGCTCGCTGGAAACCCGGACGCTGCACAAAAACGAATTCCGCGTCCGCACGCGGGACGGCACCTACCGCTGGTTTCAGGTGCGGGGCGTGCCGATCGTCGCCCCGGATGGCAGCGTACGCGAATGGGTCGGCGCGAATACCGACGTCCACGAGCGCAAACGCGCCAACGCCGCGCTGCGGGCCAGCGAGGGACAGCTTTCCGCGATCTACGCGAATGTCCCAGGCGTCATTTTCTATCTCGCGGTGGAGCCCGAAGGAAACTTCCGCTTTCTCTCCGCCAATCACGCGTTTCTGAAAGCCACCGGCCTGGCCGAGCAGCAGGTCGTCGGGCAGTTGGTCCAGGAGGTCCTTGCGCCCGCTTCCCTGAGCATGGTGCTGGGCAAATATCACGAGGCCATCCGCACGCGGAAGGTCGTCCGCTGGGATGAAGTCTCGGCCTCGCCTGACGGCGAGCGCCATGGCGAGGTATCCGTGACGCCGGCCTTTGACGCCACAGGCACTTGCACCCATCTCATCGGGATCGTCCATGAGATCACCGCCCTCAAGCGCGCCGAGACGGAACGGCTCAATCTGGAGCGGCAAATCCAGCACACCCAAAAGCTCGAAAGCCTCGGCGTGCTCGCGGGCGGTATCGCGCACGACTTTAACAATCTGCTCACTGCGGTGATGGGCAACGTCAGCATGGCGATGATGGATCTCGCCCCCACCTCTCCGGTGCGCGAGCATCTGCTCGAAGCGGAAAAGGCCACCGAGCGCGCGGCGGACCTTGCCCGGCAGATGCTGGCCTACTCGGGCAAGGGACGCTTCATCGTCCAACGGGTGAACCTGCGTGACGTCGTGGAAGAAATGGTTCCGATGCTTCAGGCCTCGATCTCCAAAAAGGCCATTCTCCGCTTCGACTTTGCGGAGGATATGCCGACCATCGAGGCAGACGTCACGCAACTGCGCCAGATCATCCTCAACCTCGTCATTAACGCTTCCGACGCGATTGGCGACCGCACCGGGGTGATCGGCATTTCCGCCGGCGCGATGGCGTGCGACCGCTCCTACCTGGCCGCCACCTGGCTGCAGGATCCGCTGCCGGAGGGGCGGTACGGCTTTCTTAAGGTCGCTGACACCGGCTGTGGCATTGCGCCGGATCAGCTCTCAAAGATTTTCGATCCTTTCTTCACCACAAAATTCACCGGGCGCGGGCTCGGGCTCGCTGCCGTGCAAGGCATTGTGCGGAGCCACAAGGGTGCGATCGAAGTTTACACAGAACCCGGCAAAGGAACCACCTTCACCGCCCTCTTTCCGACAACCGGAGAAATGGCCGATACGCCAGCGGAAGCCACCGCTGAAACGCCGGCCTGGCGCGGCACGGGATGCGTGCTGCTGGTCGATGACGAGGAAAGCATCCGCGTCACCGCCAAGCGCATGCTCGAGCGTCTCGGGTTTGAGGTGCTAACCGCGGAGGATGGATTGCGTGCCTTGGAAATCTTCGAGGCAGAGGGGGCGAAGATCGTTGCCGTGCTCCTTGATCTGACCATGCCCCACATGGACGGGGAGGAGACCTGCCGCGAATTGCGCCTGCTGCGGCCCGAAGTCCGAGTGATCCTTTCCACCGGTTATAGCGCGCACGATGTGGTGCAGCGCTTTGCCGGGCAGAGCCTCGCCGGCTTCATCGGCAAGCCCTACACCCTCGCCAAACTGCGCACTGCCTTGCAGCAGGCGCTCCCGGCTTAATCAGGCAAGTCGGCGGATTAAGCCACCCGACCGCAGCAATTCTTGTATTTTTTCCCGCTGCCGCAGGGGCAGGGATCATTGCGGCCGACCTTGGAGGGGTCGGCGGGCGGGGTCCGGTGGGAGATGGCTTCGGCGATGGTCGGCTCGGGCTCTTCGGGAAGCGCGTGGCGCGAGGGCGGAGCCGTGGCGGTGCCGCCACCAGACTCGGTCTGCTGCGCGCCGGTCTCGTCGGCGTGGATGAGGAACTGCGGAAGGTTTTGCAGGAAGGCACCGAACGATTCGAGATTGGCGGTCGAGCGGAAGAGATTGTGCAGGACCTCGTGTTTGATCGCGCCCATGAGGACGGTGAACATGTCGAAGGCCTCGGTCTTGTATTCGATAAGCGGATCCTTCTGCCCGTAGGCGCGCAGATAGACAGCTTCGCGGAGCGAATCCATCGAATAGAGATGCTCCTGCCAGAGCCGGTCGATGGCGTTGAGGAGGATGTTGCGTTCGAGATATTTCACGGCCTCGGCGGGCTCGTGCGAGCACTTCAACTCGTAGCTCTTTTTCACCCGCTGAAGGAGGAACTCGGCCACCTCCGGCGCCTTCTTCTGGTCAAAGCCGACGGTCTCGGCGGTGAGGCCAAGGGGGAAAGTGTTGTTCACCCAGGTGATGAGGCCGGCGGGGTTTTGTTCATCGCCAGTCTCGGGCAGGAACTCAGCGACTTTCTCCGGGATCATCTCGTCCGCGACCTCGTAAAGCAATGGACGTGGGTCTTCGCTGTGGATGGTGTCGTTGCGCCAGCCATAAACGACTTCGCGCTGCTTGTTCATCACATCGTCGAAATCGAGCGAGCGTTTGCGCTGCATGTAGTTGCGCTGCTCGACGCGCTTCTGCGCCGTCTCGACGGACTTGTTCAGCCACGGATGTTCAAGTTCCTGGCCTTCCTCGAGGCCGAAGCGCTCCATCATTTTCGTCATGCGATCCGCCGCGCCGAAGTTCCGCATGAGGTCGTCTTCAAACGAGACGTAAAAACGCGAAAGGCCGGGGTCGCCCTGCCGCGCGCAGCGTCCTCGGAGCTGACGGTCGATGCGCCGGGACTCGTGCCGTTCCGTGCCAATAACGTAGAGCCCGCCAACGTCGGTCACGCCGGTGCCGAGTTTGATGTCGGTGCCGCGGCCCGCCATGTTCGTGGAAATGGTGACGGTGCCGGGCTGGCCGGCGCGCGAGATGATCTCGGCTTCCTGAAGATGGTATTTCGCGTTCAGCACGGCATGCGGGACTTTTTCGCGCTTGAGCATGCGGGAGAGGACTTCGCTCGATTCCACGCTCACCGTTCCGACCAGCACCGGCTGCTGCCGGGCGTGTGCGGCGCTGATCTCCTTGACCACGGCGTTAAATTTTTCGCGCCGGGTCTTGTAGATGAAATCGTTCATGTCCTTGCGGATGCACGGCTGATTCGTGGGGATGACGGAGACGTCGAGTTTATAGACGTCGGAGAACTCATTGGCCTCGGTTTCGGCCGTGCCGGTCATGCCCGCAAGCTTCTGGTAAAGCCGGAAGTAGTTCTGAATCGTAATCGTCGCGAGGGTCTGGGTCTCGCGGTCGATATTCACGCCTTCTTTGGCCTCGACGGCCTGGTGCAGTCCGTCACTCCAGCGCCGTCCGGTCATCTTGCGGCCGGTGTTTTCATCGACGATGACGACCTTTCCCTCCTCGACGACATACTGCACATCCTTCTCGAAAAGGCAGTAGGCGCGGAGGAGCTGGGAGATGTTGTGGATGCGCTCGGACTGGTGATCACAAAAGGCCTGGCGCTTGGTCTTTTCCTCGATCTTCTGGGCCTCATCGAGGGAGGGGTTCTGGTCGATCTCGGCAAACTGGGTGATGAGATCCGGGAGCACGAAGGTGTCGGGATCTTCCGGGTTCATGAAGGTGCGGCCCTGCTCGCTGAGGTCGGCCTCGTGGGCGCGCTCGTCCATGATGAAGAACAGCTCTTCCTTGAGCGCGAAGAACTCTTCCTTGCGCGTATCCCCGTAGAACGACAGCTCAGCCTTGTCGATGGCCTTGCGCTTCTCGTGATCCTCCATCGCGCGCAGGAAGCCTTTGTTCCGCGGCTGCCCGAGCTTCACTTTGAACATCATGACGCCAAACTCCGCCGGCTTCTTTTGCTCCCACTCCGCCTCGGCCTCGGAGACGAGCCGGTTGCAAAGCATCCCCTGCTTTTTCACGAGCTGATCGACGAGCGGTTTGAAGGTGTCGTATTGGTGCGTGGAAACGGTCGCCGGGCCGCTGATGATGAGCGGCGTGCGGGCCTCGTCGATGAGGATGGAATCGACTTCATCGACGATCGCGTAGTGGTAGCCGCGCTGGACCTGCTGCTCCTTCGAGGTGGCCATGCCGTTGTCGCGCAGATAGTCGAACCCGAACTCCGAGTTCATCCCGTAGGTGATGTCGTGGTAATACTGCGCGCGCCGCTGGTCGGGATACTGGTCGTGCTGGAGGATGCCGGTAGTCAGGCCGAGGAAGCTGTAGAGCTGGCCCATGGTCTCGCCGTCGCGGCGGGCGAGGTAGTCGTTCGTGGTCACGAGGTGAGCGCCGCGGCCGGTGAGCGCGTTCAGATAAAGCGGCAGCGTGGCCACGAGCGTCTTGCCCTCGCCGGTGGCCATCTCGGAGATCATCCCGCGATGCAGGCACATGCCGCCGATGAGCTGCACGTCGAAGTGGACCATGTTCCAGGTGTACGGCTGGTCGCAGACGCTAAAGGTCGTGCCGCAGAGCCGGCGCGCCGCATTTTTCACCGCCGCGAAAGCCTCAGGCAGAATCTCATGGAGCACGCGCTGCTGCTCCGCGGGATCTTCGATGGCCGAGACGCGCTCCTTCCAGGCCGCAGTCTTTGCGCGGAGCTGGTCGTCGCTGAGCTTCTGATACTCGGCCTCGAGCTCATTGATCCGCGCGACGAGCGGTCGCATGCCTTTGATCATGCGGCTGTTCTTTGAGCCGATGACCTTTTTGATGAGCCAGTTGATCATTTTGGGAAGTTTTGGAAAAAGGGAGCGGGAGGTTACGTGCGAGTGCCCGTGCTGAAAACTGAAATCTCAACAGGGTTTTCGGGGCCAAAGTCCCCTGCTCCGTCATCGGAGAAGTTTTGAGCCGAAGCCCAAGCTGCTTTGGCGGGCGCTATTTGCTCCCCGGTTTTACCGCCGGGGTGCCGGCGAGATCAGCCGGCAGTTTGTCCGGCTCAAACGTCTCCACATCGAGCTGCGTCAGCGAGACGAACGGGCAGCCGAAGTCCGGCAGATTCCCGCCGCTGCGATCCACGAGTGTGGCCACCGCCGCGACGATGCCGCCGTGGGCGCGCACGATGTCGATGGTCTCCTGCACCCGCCCCCCGCGCGTCACCACATCCTCCGCGACGATGAAGCGCGTGCCCGCCTCAATCTCAAAGCCCCGCCTCAGCACCAGCCGCCCCGCGTTGTCCTTCTCGACAAAGATGTGCGGCTTGCCCAGCGCCCGCGCGATTTCATGGCCGACGATGATCCCGCCCAGCGCCGGCGAAATCACCCGCTCGGCTTCGATGCCGCGCACTTTTTCCGCCAGCGCCCCGCAGACCAGCGCGGCGAACGGCGTGTGCTGAAGGAGCAGCGCGCACTGGAAAAACTGGCGCGAATGCAGGCCCGAACGCAGCACGAAATGCCCGTCGAGCAGCGCGTTCGTCTGGCGGAAAAGGTCGAGCAGTTCGGCTGGATCCATGGGGTTAGGCCGCCGCCGTCACTTCAATCTCCACCTGCGCTCCGCGCGGCAGGCCGGCGACCTGGATGGTCGAGCGGGCCGGAAAGGGCTCGGTGAAATACTTCGCATAGACCGCGTTCATCGCCGCGAAGTTCGCCAGGTCGGTCAGGAAGACCGTCGTCTTCACCACATTGGAAAAAGTCATGTCGTTCGCCTTGAGCACGCCGGCGATGTTCTGGCAGACGCGCTCGGTCTGCGCCGTCACGTCGGTGCCGACAAGTTCGCCGGTCGCCGGATCGAGCGGGATCTGGCCGGCGCAAAAGAGCAGATTGCCTACGGCGACGGCCTGGGAATAAGAACCGACGGCGACGGGAGCGTCAGGGGTGGAGATGATGCGTTTCATAAAAGGCGCGGGAGACTAACAGCCGGCCTTGGGCTGTCAATTCACGCTCAAACCTCCCTCAAAGCAGGTGCCCCATTTTCATCCGCTTCGTCTCGAGATACTTGGCGTTATGCGGGTTGGAGGGCGCTTTGATGGGGACGACTTCGACGATTTTCAGCCCGTAGCCTTCGAGGCCGATGACCTTCTTGGGGTTGTTCGTGAGAAAGCGCATTTTGCGCACGCCGAGATCGAAGAGGATCTGCGCGCCGAGGCCGTAGTCGCGCAGTTCGGCCGGAAAGCCGAGCTTTTCGTTGGCCTCGACCGTATCGAGGCCCTCCTCCTGGAGCTTGTAGGCGTGGATTTTCGCCGGCAGGCCGATGCCCCTGCCCTCCTGCCGCATATAGAGCAGGACGCCGTGGCCCGCGGCTTCGATCTGGCTGAGTGCGGTGTGAAGTTGGTTGCCGCAGTCGCAGCGCAACGAGCCAAAGACATCGCCGGTGAGGCACTCGCTGTGCACGCGGACGAGGGTGGTTTTCTTCGGGGAAATCTCGCCTTTGACGAGGGCGAGATGATGGCCTCCGTCGATGACCGAGCGGTACATGTGCAGGTCAAAAGCGCCATAACCAGTGGGCAGTTTGATGATCTGCTCGCGCTCGATCAGCTTTTCCTGACTGCGTCGGTAGGCGATGAGGTCGCGGATCGAACACATCCGCAGCTTGTGCTTTTTGCGAAATCTCAGCAGTTCCGGCAGCCGGGCCATGGTCCCGTCAGCGTTGAGGATTTCACAGAGCACACCGGCCGGAGCCAGCCCGGCCAGCCGGGCGAGGTCCACGGTCGCTTCGGTGTGCCCCGCGCGCCGCAGCACGCCGCCGGATCTGGCGCGCAACGGGAAAACGTGGCCGGGTTGCACGAGATCGAGCGGCCTCGCCTTGGGATCGACGAGCAGCTCGATCGTCCGCGCCCGATCATGCGCGCTGATGCCGGTGGTCACGCCCTGCGCCGCGTCCACGGAGACGGTGAAGTCTGTGCGAAAGCTCTCGCGATTTTCGGCGACCATGCGCTGCAAACCGAGCTGCTCCGCGCGCTCCTCGGTGATCGG
Source organism: Chthoniobacterales bacterium (assembly GCA_038318725.1). Lineage (GTDB taxonomy): Bacteria > Verrucomicrobiota > Verrucomicrobiia > Chthoniobacterales > Chthoniobacteraceae > Chthoniobacter. The sequence continues at coordinate 19,069 of JBBQCM010000027.1, read as the reverse complement.
CGCGCAAATCAACCCTCGCCCGTGGGTCGCCATGAAATTCACCGCCTCCGGCGTGATCTTTTCCGCCGCCATCACCAGATCGCCCTCGTTTTCCCGATCCTCATCGTCCGTCACCACCACCATCCGCCCCGTGCGGATGTCTTTGATGACGTCTTCGATGGAGTCAAACTGCGGGGCGGTAGGCATGGCGTTGTCTCGTGAATCAATCACGCGGAACGCGCCCAAGGGAAGGAAAGATGCGAACCGCCAGAATTTGCGACCATGCCGCATCGCCCGGCAGCAGTGTCGGTCTCAGCAGCGCGTTACTTTAGAACACCAGCTTAGCGTTGCCAGCCCTGCGCTTACGGAAGCAGATGACCGGCGTTCCCACCTTCGTCGTAGTTTTCATTCACCAGCGTGCAGGCATCGCTCAAGTCGGAATAGCTGCAGCCCGACGGGAGGGCCGCCCCACCGAGGACGCTCTCCGCGAGGGCGAGGACGTAGCCCACGGTTTTTCCGGCGAATTTGCCGGTGGTAAAGGTCGCCGAAGCCAGACCGCTGGCGGTGATTTCGGCGTCGGAAAAATCCACCCCGAGGCGCAGAGCCACGACCTGGCCCGCGAGCACACCCAGCTTGGCGGTGGGATTGATGTAACTCTGTTTGAGTGCCGCTGGCGTTCCGCCGCATGGGAGAAAATTCTCGATGCCCCTTGCAGATGTAAAGTTCAGCTTGAATCCGCCGCCTACGTTGAGACCCGCCGGGTAAACTGCGGCGAAGTTTGTCGCGAGAAACTGCCCCGGATTGTTGCCCGACGGTTTGGCACCCCAGCCGCCCATCGTGTAGGTGGTCAGCCGTCGCCCCTCAAAACTCAGCGCCGCGTCGGCCCCGGAACTTCCGGCCGCCGCATGGGTGATCACCAGCTTTTCCGTCAGCGCAAAACTGCCCGGCACTGCCGCAAATCCCGAGGCCGATCCTCTGAACGGCCCGCTGGCGATGAAATTTTGTTCGGGTGTCAGCACAGCGCCCGAGAATTTGGTGTTCGTACTACTGATAAAGGTGGAGAAGGCAATCGAACTGCCCGCGCCTGCGTTGATGTTCCCGCCAATGGGCGCAGAAAACGATCCAGACGCGGGCCCATACGAGTCGTCAGAAAACTGAATCGTCAGCGTACCCGCTCCGGTTGAGAAGGTGTTGACGAGGATATCCATGTCGGGCTGAAGCGCGGTGCCGGCCAACGGTTTGGTGACGCCGGAAGAGATGTTGAAGTTCCAGCCTCCGACGCTGCTCAAAACCAAGACTGCGCCGACCGCGGGATTCGCGTCCCCCAAATCATTGTCCACAACCGTGACGGTGGTGATTCCATCGCTCACCGTGAGCGTGGGGGCGGAAAAGGCTACGGGCAATACGCCGAACGCTAGCACCGCTGCCAAGGACTTCATGAGGGATTGAGAGAGCTGAGTTTTCATCGTGGGTTGGTTTTGAGGTTTGGTAGAAGTGATCGTGCAACCCGACCTAAGCGGTCGGCGAGGTGCCTGCCCCGTTAGCACGGCGAATGCCGAGAAGTGTGCTCTGGAGCGCTCAATGCAGCCGGTGGAACGCAATGATCTGATTATCAAAGCTATACTTCGCATGAAAATTTTTGTCTAGATTTACAGCTATAGGCGCGCGGCGCGGAAATGTGTAAGCCCTTCCGACACGAAAACCCTCGGCTTCATTCTTCGCCAAGTATAACTCCCTATTTGGCAATGCTCTGTGCCTGATCTACCGCGGTTAGCATTTCCGACAGTGGAAGTGGCATCCGGCGAGCCACGGAGGCGGGATGTTTCCCTCCGTGCGGAGGAGCGCTACGCAGACCTCGAAAGAGAGACCCACCATCTCATGCCCGCACTCGAAAAGCCACGCGAGCTCCCAAAACGCCGACAAGCTGCGGGACGATCTCGCCGCCTCAACCACGTCGAAGGCGAAATAAACCCGCCAATTACCACGCCCGGCGGCGCAGGCCGAGCAGGGCGGCGCCACAGAAAGCCAGCACCGGGCAGCCGGGTTCCGGCACTGCGCTCGTGCCGCCGTAGAGTTCAGCGATTCCGTAACGCGGGACGGAAGGCTTTGTGCGATTAGCCATATCAAATCACTATCAACAGATCGCCCTGCGTAAGTCGAAGGAGATGTCCACTGAGGCGACCATGGCGACGAGCAGTTGCAGGACGAAGCGTTGCGCGCGGGCGCGGTCCTCACCGCGTCCGACGATCTCGCGGAAGACATGCGCCATGCTGTCGGCGGCCTTGCGGGTGACATCGACGCGGTTGTTGTCGAAGATCGGCTTCGCCGGGATCGGCAAAAGGAAATTGAACGCGCTCACGCTTTGCGCGAGATCGCGGAGGAAGACGCGCTCGACGGGATCGAAAAGCTGCGTGCGAAAGTCGTAAATCCAGAACTCGTCGAAGTTGCAGAGGATGACGTAGGGCGGGCGGTGCGGGACGATGTGGGTCCAGTAATCGAAAGCCTGGTCGTAGTGCTTTTCGAGATTTTGCCCGCGCGATTTTATCTCGATGAGCACGCGCTCCGACCACAGCAGGTCGGCGAATTTCTTGCCGCCAGCCGGTCGTCCGGCTTCGCCTCGGGCTCTCGCGTCGGCGCCCTGCAGAAGTTCGAGCTGCGCCGAGCCGGGTTTTTTTCGCGATGCGAAATTCCAGCGTCGCGCCCGCCTCCTGCACCCCGCCATGCCCGAGCGCGCGGAAGAAGTGATCGAGAAAAATCTGCGCCTCGCTCTTCTCGTCGCCCTTCAGCGTCCGGGCAAAGATGACGAACTCCGCGAGGAAGGCTTTGAGATCGGCCGAGGTCACAGGCGGCGACGCTGGAGGGAAGGTCCGCGTCCGGCAAGGCCCAGCAACGCCCCCGCGCCGAGGAGCGCGAGCATGGCGGCGGATGGCTCGGGGACGGCGCGGAACCGGCCGGCGGTTTGAAGTTGCGAGTCGTCCCACATCGCGCCGCCATAAGACTCGGGAAAAATCTCTGCCGCTTCCGTCGGACCCGGCGCGCCCGCGTCGAAGATCCCCGCGCCCCCGATGTCCAGCCCGCCCGCGATCGTCATGTTGCCGCGCACGATCATGCTGCCGCCGGCGTTCACACGGATCGAGCCGGTCTCGTGCACGGTCGTCAGCCCCGTGCCGGTGGTGAAGGTGCCGCCGTTTTCCATCGTCAGCGTGCCGCTGCTCGCGCTCGTCGCGCCGATGGTCGCGGTGCCGCTGAGCGTGAGCGCCGAGCCGGGGCCGGTGATGAGGATGTTGCCGATGTTCGCGACCGCGGTGCTGGCGAGATTGAGATTCGTGCCGGTGACGGCCGCGCCGCTTTGAATTTTGAGCGTTCCGTTCGTGCCGGCGAAGCCGGAGTTGTCCACAGCGATCGGGCCGAAGGTGCCGGTGCTGCCGTTGCTGAAGGTGAGCGTGCCGGCGCCGCCGTTTTGCCCGACGGCGAGCGAGCTGGCGTCGAAGTTCGAGCCGGGGCCGTCGATGGACACTGTGCCGCTGCCGCTGAAGGAACCGAGATTCGCCGTTTCCGCGCTCAGCCGCCCGCCTGCGAAGACGCTCGCGATGCTGCTGTCGGTGAGGCCGAGCGTGGTCGTGGTGGAAAAGGTCGAGCCCGCGCCGGTGACGATGATCGTGGAGGCGGTCGAGTTGACGTAAGCGCCGGTGAAGAGCGCATCGCCACCGCCCTGGATCGTGAAAGTCCGCCCGGGATCGAGTGCGAAGACGCCCGCCGCATCGCGCGTGAACTGGCCGCCGTTGAGCGTCAGGTTTCCGTTCGCGTTGAAAGTGCCGCCGGTGATCGCGATCGTGCCCGTCGCGTTCACGGTCGTGAGACCCGTGCCGCTGTTGAAAGCGCCGCTCGATTGCACGTTGAGCGCCGCCGTGCTCGCGCTCGCCGCGCCGATGATCGCGGTCGCTGCGCCGCTCAGCGTGAGCGCCGAGCCCGCGCCGGTAATCGTGAGCGTGCCGGCATTCGCCACTCCTCTGTCCGCAATGATGAGGCTCGTCCCCGTGACGACCGCGCCGCTCTGGATTTGCAAAATTCCGCTTGTCCCGAAGGTCGCCGAATCATCCACCTTGATCGCTCCGAGCGTGCCCGTGCTGCCATTGCGGAAAGTGAGACTGCCCGCGTTTCCCGAGAGTCCCAGATTGACGCCCGCCGTGCTGAAGCTCGAACCCGCGCCATCCACCGTCAGCGTGCCGCCGCCCGGCGTGGTGCCGATATTCACCGCGCTGGCGGAGGTGGAAACATCACCGCCCGCGAAGACGCTGAAGGTGCTGCCGCCGTTGACCGCGAGAGCGCCCGTCGTCGTCAGCGTCGAGCCCGCACCGGTCACGATGATGGTCGAGGGCGTGGCGTTCGTGAACGAGCCGGTGATCGTCACATCGCCCCCCGCCTGCGCGGTGAGCGTCGCGCCCGCCACGAGCGCGAGCACGCCCGCCGTACTGCGCGTCAGCGTGCCGCCATTGATCGTGAGGACGCCGTTCAAGTTGTAGGTGCCGCCATTGATCGCGATCGTGCCGGTGGAACGCACGGTCGTCAGCCCCGTGGTGCTGTTGAAAATCCCGCTGCTGTTCACATTCAACGTGCCCGTGCTCGCGCTCGCCGCGCCGATGTCCGTCGCCGACCCGCCGGTGATCGTGAAGGCGGAGCCGGTGCCGGTGATCGTGACGGTGCCGGTGTTCGCCACAGCGTTCGTCCCGATCTCGAGACTCCCCGTGTCCGTCACCGTCGCGCCGCTCTGAATGCTCAGGACGCCGGCCGTCCCCGCGGTGGTCGCCGCGTCCACGCGGATCGCCGTGAAAGTGCCGCTGCTGCTGTTGCTGAAGGTCAGCGACCCCGTCGTCCCGTTGAGGCCCAGAGTGAGCAGGCCACCGCTCAAGCTCGAGCCGCTGCCCGCCACCGTGACCGTGCCATTGCCGCCATTGCCGATGCTGACCCCGCTGAATCCAGCGGAAATGCTGCCGCCCGCGGAGACCGTCGTGAGGCTGCCGCCGGTGAACCCGAGTGTGGCGGTCGCGGAAAAGATCGAGTCCGCGCCCGTCACCGCGATCGTCGAAGCAGTGTTATTCGTAAAATCGCCGGTGATCGTCACCCTGCCGCCATTCTGTACGGTGAGCGTTTTTCCCGCGGCGAGAATGATGTCCGCGCCGGTCGCCCGCGTGAGCCGCGCGCCATCCAGCGTCAGGCTTTCGTTGAGATTGAAAAGGCTCGCCCCATTCACCGCGATCGTCGCCGTGCTGCTGAAAACATCCGCCGCGCCATCCGCGCCCATCGTCAGCACGCCCTGGCCGACGGTGACATTGAAAGGCGTCGCGATGTTCGGCGTCCAGGTCATCGTGCCCGCACCGGTTTTGTTGATCGCGCCGGGGCCCGAAATGTTCGCGAAGTTCGTGGGACCGCTGCCGGTGACCAGGAGCGTGCCTGTCGGGAGCGTGACGGTGTCATTGAAAGTGAGCCCGCCGACGGACGTATCGACGGTCGAGCTCGCCACGCTCCCGAAGCTCACCAGATTGTTGAAAGTCATCGTCTGCGCGTCGGAGTTCGCGATGCCGCCCGCGCCGATATTCAGCGGCTGCCCGTCGATGACGAACGCGCCTGCGTTTTTCGTGAAACTGAGACTGTTCGCGCCGAAAGCCACGCTCACATTCGGCGTCAGCCGCACGAGGCCGGCGAAGAAGAGATCCGTATTCACGAGATCACTGACCGGCGGCGACCCATCCACCCAATTCGCACCAGTGCTGAGGTTGTCATTCCCGCCGCCGCCGTCCCAGGTTTCGGTGACGGCAAAGGCGCGGGCGGTGAGGAGGAGGGCGATGGTGGTGGTGAGGATGCGGGGAGTTTTCACAAAATTTGGAGTTCGCTCGCGAGGGCCGGGAGATTGAAGCTGCTGAAGCTCGTAAAATCGAAGAGGTCGAAGGTTTGCCCCAGCGCCGGCACGAATCCGGGCTCGATCTGCACCGTGAGTTTTCCGCCGGCTGTGAAAGTCCCGCTCGCGACGAGGCGATTGAACTGACCGGCAGCGGTTCCACCGATGCGCAGGCGCGTTTCTCCGGACGGATTCTGCTGTGAAAAAGTGCTCGGCGAAAGCACGCGCGCCGCCGTGTCAAACTCGAGTGTCGCGCCCGTTCCGACCGTCAGGCTGTTGGCTGTGACGCTGCCGGTGGTGAAGCGCGTGGTGCCGCTCATGAGCTAGGCAGGACCAGTCAGCGCAGCGGTGATTGTCGCCACGGAAGCGGCATTCGGCTGAATGAGGATCGTCCCGGTCGTGGTATCCACGAGGCTGTTCAGCGCGGTGAGCAGATCGTTCACGTTGATCCGCGAAGGCGAAGCCGCGGCGTCCACACACCCGCCGCGAACGCGCCGCCGGTGGTCGGGGTCGTGTTAATCGTGACATAGATCGCGCCCCTCGCCGCAACGGATGCCAGGATCAACAGGCAGGCGATGCGGAGGAGAGAACCGATCGTTGTGAGGAGGCGTATGCTCATGGGTGTTTTGAGCAGAAGGAGCGGCGGCGCAAGCCGAGGACGGCGAGCGCAGTAAGGAGCAGCGCTGCGTTTCCGGATTCGGGGACGACGGCGACGCTGCCGGTGGTTTTCAGATTCGTGAAATCCCACGCGTTTCCGCCGCCGAGCGCGGGCGCGGAGATAGAGTCGAAGTCGCCGGTGAAGGAGCCGACATCGAGCAGGTCGAACGTGTCGCCGAACTGCGGCGTGAAGCCGTCGAGCAAGGCCAGCACCAGATCGCCGTCGGCGTGCATCGTGCCGCCGATGGTCAGGTGATCGTATTGCGCGCCGAGGGTGAGACCGCCGATTTCCAGCGTGAGCGACGCGCCGCCGCCGAAGACGAGATCGCCTTCGTAGAGCACCGACGCCGGTGAATTTCCCGGACGCAGATCGCCCTCGAAATAAACCGTGCCCGTCCCCGTGAACGGCCCAGCCCCGCTCACCGCGCCGAAGAACACCGTGCCGCTGCCCGCGCTCGTGCGGATTTCCGTCCCGTTGTGAATCACGTCGTCGAAGAACGTCGTCACCGCGCCGCCGCTCGTGATGACCTTCGCGCCCGCGCTCAGCGTCACATCGCCGAAGAGATCCGCATTCCCGCCGCTCACCGCGACCGTGCCTTGATTCGTGAAGCCCGCCGTGCGCAGCGCGCCGTGGCCGGCGATGAAACCGGTCGCGCTGTTGGTGATCGCCGTCGTGAATTCCAGCGTGCCGCCTTGCAGCGAAAACGTGCCCGCATTCGGCTGCACCGTGCCGGTGAAGACGAGCGTCCTGCCCAAGTCGCCGCGCACTTCGCCGCCGCTCGCGTTCGTGAATGGTTTCGCGATCGTGCCGTCGCCGTTGACAAGGCCGCTGTTCGCGATCGCGCCCGCGCCGTTCACCAGTCCGCCATTTTCCAGCGTGAGCGTCGCGCCCGCGGCATTCGTCCACGCGCCGCTCGTGGTCAGCGTGTCGCCGACGAAGATGCGTCCGCCGCTGCTGTTCGTGACCGCGCCCGCGCTGGCCGCACCGAGGTTCACCCGCATCGTGCCCAAGTTGTTCAGCGTGCCGCCGGTGAATGCGCCGCCATTCAGCGTGAGCGACGCACCGCCCGCGATGGTCGTGGGGCCCGACACCTGCAAGATCATCGCGGAGCCGAGCACGACGTTCGCGCCGAGCGCGCCGGTGCCGATGTTCAATCCACTCGCGCCGATGATGCCGAGCGTGCCTTTTTGAAAATCGAACGCGCCATTGTTCACGAGCGCGCCGGTGCGAAAGACACCGCCGTTCAGCGTGAGCGTGCGACCGAGATCGATCGTGGTCGTGCCGCCGACCGTGAGTTGATGCGCGGAAGTAACGGCGAAATTTTGCCCGAGCAAGCCGCCGGTACCGACGGTGAGATTCGTGGAGGTGGAGGTGAGATTCAGCACGCCCGCGGTGAAGTTGAACGCGCCGCTGCTGCTGATCCCCCCGCCCACATTCAAGGTGCCGCCGTCGAGGTTCAGCATGCCGGTCGCGCCAATGGTCGTCGCAAAAGACCCCGTCGTGAAAGTCCCGCCGTTGCTCACCGTGAGCGTGCCCGCGCCCCCGGAAGCTGCGCCGATCGTCGTGGTGGTGAGCAGCGATTGATTCCACGCACTGCCCGCGCCGCTGATGACGAGCGAGCCTGCCGCGCCGGCCGTCGTCGTGCCAGCGATTGAGAGCACGCCACTGTTGCCGATCACCGCGCCGGACAAAACCTGCGCCAGCGTGGTGACACCCGCGCTGCCCGCCATTTGCACGCTGGGAAAGGTGGCGGTCGCCGCGTTCGAGAAAGTCACCGTCGCGCTGCCGCCGCTGCTGCCCCAGAGATTCGGGCCGCTCGAGGAGTTGATCGTGGAGCCAGCGCCATCCACGGCCAGCGACCCGGCGGTTCCCGCTCCGATGCTCAAAAGTCCCGCCGCGCTCGCGCCGCTCTGCACCTGCAAGGTCGCGCCCTCGATGACGTTGATCGCTCCCGGCGCGCTGCCGCCGTTTTGCAGCGAAAGGATCGCCCCACCTTTCACAGTCAGCGTCCCCGCCCCGGTCTGAATCGTCGAGCCCGCGCCGGTGACGACGACGCTCGGGTTCGTGCTCGCGCTGCCGCTGTGGCTTATCGTGAAGTTTCCGCCCACCACGAGATCGCCCCCGCTTTCGAGTCGCAGAGCCCCGGTACCGAACATCAGCACCGTATTGCCCACCGCTTCCGCAATCTGCGCGTCATTACGAAGCGCCAGCGTATGCCCGCCATTCACGGTCAAATTCGCGCCCGCCGCCACCGAGACCAATCCGGTGCCGCTGAGAGACTGCGTGGTTCCGTCGTCGCCGGAGAAAGACAATCCGCCACCGTTTGCCCGAAGAGTGCCGCTGAAATCGGAAAAGGACTCCTTGAATGAAAGCGTTCCGAATCCGTTTTGATTCAACGTGCCCGTACCGGCGATCGAGGAAAGAAACGACACCGAATTGCCCGAATTGTTGATGGTGCCGGAGCCGATGTTGACGGTCTTTTTGAAAGTCAGGCCGTCGGAATTGGTCGTGAGGCCGGTCGTGGTGGCGACGAAGGTGACGGGCACATCGAAAATCTGCTTTTGTGTCAGGCCGTTGGTGATTCCGCCTGCCCCGATGCTCAGCGCGGGCGTTCCCGTCACGGAAAAGATCGTGATGGAAGAGGCGTTCGTGAAGGTGACCGATTTTGCCGAGAAGGCGGAAGTGAGCGTCGGCGTCGCGGCCGTGCCTTCGAAAACGAGATCGGTCGTGGTCGCGCTGCTCACCGGCACAGCATTGGGATTCCAATTCGCGGCGGTCAGGATGTTGTCATCCGCCCCGCCGCCATCCCATGTGAAGGTGGCGGCGCGAGCGGCGAGCGGCGCGAGGAAGATGGCGATGGTGCGGGTGAGAATGCGTGGAGATTTCATGTGAGTTGAAAGTTGAGAGATCAGATGGAGCAGCGCGAGGTGTCACGGAGCGGCGTGCGCTGCGCGGTTGATTTTTCGGTAGGCGGCGGGATGCACGTCGCGCGTTTCATTTGCGGCGGCGCAGGCCGAGGGTGGCGAGCGCGGGGAGGAGGAGCGTGGCGACGCCGGGTTCGGGGACGACGGTCACGCTGCCGGTGGTTTTCAGGTTCGTGAAATCCCACTCGGCTCCGCCGCCGAGTGCGGGCGCGGTAATGCGCTCGAAATCGCCGGCGAAGGTGCCGACAGCCGCCGAGTCGCTGCTCTCCAGCGTGCCGAACTGGGCCTCTGCCGGCGTGAAGGGCGCGCTGTCGGCAACGATCAAGGTGTCGCCGATATTCAGCGCTCCGCTTACCACCATGTTTCCATGCACGATCATCGTGCCGCCGATGTCCAGTGAAGTAAGCACGACCATGTCTCCGCCCACGATCATCGTCCCGCCGGCGTTGACGTTCAGGTCGCCGGTCGCGTTCACGTTTGTCTGCCCAGTGCCGGTGGTGAAGGTGCCGCCGCTGCCGATGTTCACCGTGGCGATGCTCCCGCTCGCCGCGCCGATCGTGGCGGTAGCCGCACCGGTGAGCGTGAGTGCGGCGCCGGTGCCGGTGATGCTCACGGTGCCGATGTTCGCCACCGCGTTGGGTGCGACGGTGAGACTGGTGCCAGTCACTGTTGCGCCGCTCTGGATGGTGAGCATCCCATTCGTTTCGATCGACGCGGACGCATCCACGCTGATCCCGGCGAAGGCTCCCGCGCTGCCGTTGCTAAAAGTCAGACTGCCCGTGTGGCCCGCTTGCGCGATGAAAAGATCGCCGCCGGTGAGCGTCGATCCCACGCCATTCACCGAAACCGTGGCGGTGCCGTTGGACGTGGCGAGATTGATCTGCGCCGCGCCGCTGGTGACATCGGCACCGGCGGCGACGGTGAGGTTGGTGCTGCCATTGAGCACGAGGAGTCCGGTGGTGGAAAGGGTCGATCCCGCGCCGGTGACGAGGATGGTCGAGGCAGTCGAGTTGACGTAATTGCCCGTGAAGATCGCGTCGCCGCCGCCTTGGATGGTGAGGGTGCGACCGGCGTTGAGCGTGAAGGTGCCGACCGCGGCGCGCGTAAGCTGGCCGCCGTCGAGGGTAAGGTCACCGTTCGCAGTGTAACTGCCGCCGCTGATGTCGATCGTGCCGGTCGCGTTCACCAATGTGAGCCCGCTGCCGCTCTGAAACGCCCCGCTTGCTTGCGTCCGCAAAGTCCCGGTGTTGCCGTTGGCCGCGCCGATGGTCGAAGCGACCGCCGAGGTAATGGTGTAGCTGGAGCCGAGGCCGTTGATGGTCACCGTACCATTTCCAATACTCGTCCCGATATTCATGAAGCCGCTGGAAACGCTCCCGCCAGCAAGGACATCGAGCGCGCTCCCGCCATTGAGCGTGAGGCCGCCATTGAGCGAGAAGGTCGAACCCGTACCGGTGACCGCGATGGTCGAGGCGGTGGTGTGGGAAAAGGAACCGGTGAACGTCACATCGCCGCCCGCCTGCACGGTGAGTGTTCGTCCCGCGGCGAGGCTGAAAGTGCCATTCGCATCGCGGGTGAACTGACCGCCGTTGATGGTGAGATTGCCATTGGAAATGTAGTTCCCGCCGGCAATGGCGACGGTGCCCGTGGCGTTCACGGCCGCCGCCCCGACGCCGCTGTTGAAGGAGCCGTTGTCCTGCAAGTTGAGCGTCGCGACGCTGCTGTTGGCCGCGCCGATCGTCGTCGCTCCGCCACTGAAGACGGTCAGCTCGGAGTCGTCGCCGGTGATCGTCACCACGCCCGTCGCCAAGACCCCGGGCGCGAGGACGGCTCCGATCGAAAAGCCTCCGCTCGAAACTGTCGCGCCACTTTGAAGATTCAGCGTCCCCGTGGTGCCGCTCGTCGCCGCGACCGCCACGGTGCCGGTGAAAACACCCATGCTTTCGTTGCTGAACGTCGCGGTCCCGGTGCTGCCATTTTGCGCCACGTTCAGCGCCGTGCCGCTGAGGTTGGAGTTCGCTCCGTCCACCGTCGCCGTACCGCTGCCGATGAAGCCGACCGTGACCTGCCCGCCGCTGAAGACGCTGCCACCTGCGAGCACGTTCAGCGTGACGCCGGCGTCGAGCGTCAGAGTGCTGACCGAGTTGGAAAACGTGGAGCCTGGGCCCGTGACGGTGATCGTCGAGGCGGTCGAATGGTCATAGAGCCCCGTGATCACGACATCGCCGCCGCCTTGCACCCGGAGTGTTTTCCCTGCGGCGAGATTGAGGTCCGCGCCGCTAGCCCGCGTGAGCTGCGCGGCGCTCAGCGTCAGGCTTTCATTGATGTTAAAAGTGCTCGTCCCATTGATCGCGATGGATGCGAGGCTGTTGAAAAAATCGGTCGAGCCGTCCGCGACGGTGGAGACGGTTCCCGTGTCCACCGTGAGATCGAGCGAGATGTTCGCGGTCGGCGCCCAGGTCATCGTTCCCGCGCCGGATTTCTGCAGGCCGCCGCTGCCGGAGATGTTGGCAAAGCTTGCGTCATCGGCGCCGTCCACAACCAGAGTGGCAAAGCCGATCGTGAAGGTGTTGGTAAAAGTCAGCGCGCCATTGTTCGCATGGACGCTCGAAACCAGCACGCCGGCGACGGTCACTTCATTGGTGAAGGTCATCGTCTGCGTGTCGTTGTTGGTGATGCCGTTCACCCCGACCCGCAGTCGCGCTCCCGAAAATCCGTAGGCGCCGGCCGTGTTGTTGAAGGTGATGCTCCGTGCATCGAAGTCGAACGGCAGCGTTGGGTTCAGCCGCGGCGCGGCCCCGAAGATCAGGTCGGTGCTGGTGACATCACTCGTCGGCGCGGTGTTATCGAGCCAGTTCGCGTTCGTGATAAAGAGGCTATCCGCCCCGCCGCCGTCCCAAGTGTCGGTGACGGCAAAGGCGCGGGCGGTGAGGAGGAGGGCGATGGTGGTGGTGAGGATGCGGGTTTTCATGGGGGGCGGCGTTCATTTAAAAAAGGTCCAGCGCGATGAGTTTGTCCCTTGTTCCCGCGTTTCCAAAATCTGTTCGGGAACGCACTTGGAAGCGCAACTCTGTTGCCCGCGGCGGGTGTTTTGCGGGAGAGCACACGCTCGCGCCCGCAGACATTCTCCCCCTCGCACGAAACAGAGCTTCGCCCGCACTTGTGTTTCCAAACAGAGTCTGGGAACGAAGTCGCAAAATGGCAAGCGCCGCTACTGCGCGCGGCGACGCAGCCCGAGCAGCGCGCCGCCCCAGAGCAGCAGCGTGAGCCCGCCCGGCTCGGGTACCGCAGCCGCCGCGGTCAAGGGCGGACTGGTGATCAGCGAGACGGCCGCACCGGCCCCTATGTTCAGCCCGGCGAGCGTCTGGCTCCCGGCGATCTGGGTCGCGCCGGCATTGGCGTTGAAGGTGATCGCACCCGTGCCGACGGCGCCGACGAGGTCGAGCGTGCCCGCGCCCGTCTTGGTGATCGCGCCCGTGCCGCTCACGTCGTCGAGGGTCACGTCGTTCGCCCCGGCGATCGTCAGCGTCTGCGCGCCGATGTCCACATTGGCGAACGCGAGATCGCCCGCGGCGGCGGTGAAGCTCTCGCTCGCGCTCAGCGTCACCGCGGCGATGATCGTTTGCGTTTGCGAGTCGTTATTCACGATCCCGCCCGCGCCGACGGTCACACCTTGCGGGCCGGTGATGGTGAAGGCGCCCGCGGTGGGATCAAAAGTGATCGACGCGACGTTCCACGCGGCATCGACGCTCGGCGTCAGCCGCACGTTGCCGGCGAAGACGAGCGCGGCGGTGCCGTTGTTGAGCGGCTCGACGTCGAGCGTCCAGTTGTTGTCCGTGGCCCAGTCGTTGTTCGCGCCGCCGCCGTCCCAGGTTCGGCTCGTGAACGCGGTGTCGAGTGTGACTTGGATCTCTCCCGCCGTATAAAGATTCGCCTGAGTCCACGCGAGGCCGGGATTGAGCGCGGGGAGATTCACGTTGCCGAAGGTGCCGGCAGTCGTGCCGAAATCGAAGAGGTTGAAAACGTGGCCGAACTGCGGGACGAAGGCATTGATGAGCGGGACGTTCAGCGTGCCGCCGAAGGTGAGTTTGCCGGCGACGTTGAGGGCGTCGTATTGCGTTCCGCGCGTGGTGCCGCCGAGTTCCATCTGGACCGTGGCGAATGTGCCATACACCACATCGCCGCCGAAGGTCACAAGCGCGGGCGAATTGCCTGGCGAGAAGCCGTCGGTAAAAAGGATGTTGCCGGTGTAGCTGCCCGCGCCGCTTACGTCGTCGGTGAAGGTGAGGAACTGGCCCGCGCCGCCCGGGCCGTTCACCGTGCCGTTGTTGATGAAGTTGCTGGTAATCGTGGTGCTCGCAGCCGCGGTGAGGCTGCGGCCTGCGGCGAGCGAGATGCCGTTGAGCGCGTCGAGCCGGCCGCCGACGTCGAGCGTCGTGCTCGTGCCGAGATCGGCGGCGTTTGCATCGAGGAGAACGACGAGATTGGTGCCGACTGTCAGCGCGCCGCTGTGGTTGAAGCCGCTTGTGCTCGTCGGATCGCCGATGAGCAGGCTGCCGGTCGCGATGATCGTGCCGGCGCCCGCGATCGCGCGATTGATCACGTTGCGTCCCTCAAGCAAACCGGACACGACGATCCCCGCGCCGGGCGTGCCGAGACCATTGTCGAGCGTGAGCACGCCGACGCTGCCGATGCTGGTCGGGCCGGTGTAGCTGTTCGACCCGGTGAGCGTGAGGTGGGCAAGGCCGCTTATGGTCAAGCCCCCCGTGCCGCTGATCGCGCCGGTGTAGTTCGACGTGAGGCTGGCTGCGACGGTTAGGGTGCCTGCGCCGAGCCACACGTTTCCGCCGTTCGCGCCGCCGCCGGTGAGCGCGCCGATGGTTTCGCTGCTGCCGGCGAGATCGAGCGCCGCACCGGTGGTGTCGGCGAGATCGACCACGCTGCTGTCGGCGAGCGCGCTGCCGCCGGTGAGGCGAAGGACGCCGCCATTGATTGTCGTCGTGCTGGAGAACGTATTCGCGCCGCTGAGCGTGAGTGTGCCGGTGCCGGTCTTGGTGAGTTTGCCGCCTGCGCCGCTGATCGCGCCGGCGAACGTCGTCGAAGTGTTGTCGCCTCCGGTAGTGAGCGTACTGATCCCGAGCAGGACATTTCCGCCCGCAGCCCCACCGCCCGCGAGCGAGCCGATCGTTTCGTTCGCGTTGATGATGAAGACAACGCCGGCCACGTTGGCGAGGATGACCGCCGAGCTGTCGCCAATCGCAGAACCGCCCAGGGCCAGAAGCGTTCCGCGGCTGACCGTGGTCGCACCGCTGTAGGTGTTCGCAGCGCTGGAGAGCTGCAGCGTGCCAACGCCGGCCTTGGTCAACCCACCCGCGCCTGTGATGGCGCCGAAGAGCGTCAGCGTGGAAGGACCCACGTCCACGATTCCGCCACCGGTGGCGAGTTGGATGGAGCGATTGGTCGAATTGCTTGCGCCGACGAAAGCGAGCGTGCCCGCCGTCGTGCTGCCGCCGAGTAAGATCGTGCTGCCGGCGCCGATATTGGCAACGTTCGAGACGGAGATCGTGCCGGCCTGAATCGCGGCCGGACCGAGGAATGTGCTGTCGCGCGTGAGCGTCAGCGTGCCGAATCCGATTTTCGTCAGCCCGCCGTTGCCGCTGATCACGCCGTCGTAGCTGGTCGTCGAGTTGTCGCTGCCGACGGTCAGCGTCCCATTGCCGAGGATTACATTTCCGCCAAGTCCGCTGCCGCCGGATAGCGATCCGATGGTCTGGTTGTTGCCGTTGAGATCGAGCGCGGAGCCGATGTCACCGAACAAGAAAACGGGCGTTGTGTCGCGAAGCGCGCCCGCGATGCCGAGGCGCAGCGTCCCGGCGCTGAGGGTCGTCGTGCCGGTGTAGATGTTTGTGCCATTGAGGGTGAATGTGCCGAAGCCGGTTTTCGTGAGGCCGCCCGCGCCGCTGATGATTCCGCCGTAGGTCGTGGATGTACCGTTTCCGCCCGTGGTCAGGACGCCGCCGCCGAGCGCGACGCCGCCGTTTCCGTTGAGCGAGCCGATGGTGGTGGCGATCCCGTTCAGATCGAAGGTCGCGCCGCCGGAGCTGCCAATCGTCATCGCGGTGTCGGACGGCAGCGCCGCCGCGACACCGATGCGCAGGATGCCGCCGTCGATCTGTGTGGTGCCGGAGAACGTGCTCGCGCCAGCCAGCGTGAGCCCGCCGGTGCCGATCTTTACGAGGCCGCCAGCGCCGGAGATAGAACCCGCGAAGGTCGTCGAGAGACCATCCGCGCCGACCGTCAGCGTTGCGCCGCCGAGGATTACGCTGCCGCCCAGCGCGCCGCCGCCGGCCAGCGACGCGATGGTTTCGCTCACGCCATTGAGATCGAGAATCGCACCGGCGGTGTTGGCGAGCGTCACCGGCGAATCGTCGGCGATGGCCGCTCCGCCACCGAGGCGCAGCGTCCCGGCATTGATCGTCGTAGGGCCGCTGTAGGTATTCGCGCCGCTGATCGTGAAAGTGCCCGTCCCCGCTTTTGTTAGTCCGCCCGTGCCGCTGATGATGACGGAGACGCTCGTCGAATCGTTATTGCCGCCCGTGATCAGCGAGCCGCCGTTCAACGCGACCGTTCCAACCGTGGCGGCGAGGGAGCCGATCGTTTCGTTGCCGCCGCTGACTTCGAGCACCTCGGCGATGTTGGTCATCGTGACCGCAACCGTGTCCCCCGCCGCGGCACCGCCGGTGAGGCGCAGCTTTCCATCGGAAATGAACAGTTCCCCGCCGAAGGTGTTCGTGCCTGAGAGGGTGAGTGTGCCGACGCCCACCTTGTTCAGTCCGCCGCTCCCGCTGATGGCGCCCGCGTAAGTCGTCGAGATGTTGGCATTGCCGACCGTAAGCATACTTGCCGCGCCGCCACTCAGGATGAGATTGCCGCCGCTCGGGCCGCCACCGCTGAGCGAGCGGAGGCTTCCGTTGAAAGCGGCAAAATCGAGCGCCGCACCCGCGACATCCGCGAGGGAGACGGTGAAGCTGTTGGACAAGGCGTTCGCGTTCGTGGCCCGCAGCACGCCGCCATTGATCGTCGTCGTGCCGGAGAAGGAATTGCTGGCGGCCAGCGTGAGCGTTCCCGTGCCTACTTTGGTCAGGGAGCCGTTGGAGCCGTCGATCGTCCCGGAATACGTCGTCGAAGTATTGTCGTTGCCGACCGTGAGCGTGCTGTTGCCGAGGCTGACACGGCCTCCAGCCGGGCCGCCACCCGCGAGCGAGCCGATCGACTGCGCGGAAAGCGAGACATCGAGCGTTGCGCCGGACACGTTGCCGATCACGACCGCCGCGTTCGACGGAATCGCGCCGAACGCCTGCGCCGAGATCGTTCCGGCATTGATCGTGAGCGGACCGCCAAAGCTGTTCGCGCCCTGCAACGCAAACGTGCCGATGCCGGTTTTCGTCAGCCCTCCGCTGCCGCTGATGCTTCCCTGGTAGTTCGTGCCGCTCGCAGAGTTGAGCGTGAGAGTGCCGCCGCCGAGCGTGACGTTGCCGCCGATTGCGCCTCCACCGAACAGACTGCGAATTGTTTCGTTGCTGCCATTGAGATCGAAGACGCCGCCGGCAATATTACTGAGCGTCACGTCGGACGTGTCTGGAATCGCGTTCCCCCCGCTCACGCGCAAGGTGCCGCCGCTGACGAAGGTGGTTCCGCTGTAACTGTTCACACCGCTGAGCACGAGCGCGCCGGGGCCGGCTTTGGAAAAGGCGCCGGAGCCGCCGATATTGCCTGAAATCGTGAGTGTCGTCGCTGCGAAAGGAAGAGCCAGTTCACCGAAAGTACTGCCGATAGTGAACGTGCGGTTGGTCGAGGCAGTCGGTCCCGAGTAGCTCAAGATACCGAAGGCCGCGTAATTGATCGTGCCGTCGGCACCGAGGGCGCTGTTGGTACCGCTGTTGGCAATGCTCACCGCGGTGAGCGTGCCGCCGCCGATGGTCACGCCGCCCGTAAAGCTGCTTGCCCGCGTGAGCGTGAGCGTCCCGGAGCCGAGTTTCACCAAACCGCCGGTGCCGCTGATCACGCCGTCATAGCTCGTCGAAGTGTTGTCGCCGTTGGTGGTGAGCGTGCCCACGCCGAGCGTGATGTTTCCGCCGTTCGCGCCGCCGCCTGCAAGCGAGCCGATCGTTTCATTCGTGCCATCGAGGTCGAGCACGACGCCGGTCGTGTTGGCGAGCGTCGTCGCGGTGGAATCGCTGAGGGAGCTGCCGCCGGAGAGCCGCAGCGTGCCGCCGTTGATCGTCGTTGGGCCGGTGTAGTTGTTCGGCTGGCCAAATGTAATCGCATCGAACGCCAGCGTGCCCGCGCCGGTCTTGGTGACGCCGCCCGTTCCTCCGAATCCGAATCCGCCACCCATCGTCAGCACCGCCGCTGCGTTCGTCACCTCGATCGTGCAGCCTCCGGGGCTGGGAAAGACGCGGCGATTCGTGGAATCCGAGCCGCCCGTGAAACTCAGTGTGCCACCGTCGAACGCCAAAAGGTTCGTCGTGCCGAACGGGCTGTTGACGCCGACGTTGGTCACGTCCGCGACGCTGATGGTGCCGCCATTGAAATTGACCGAACTGGTGAAAGTGTTCACTCCGCTCAACGTCATTGTCCCCGCACCGGTCTTTATGATGCCGCCGTTCGAAATCACGGCGGAAATGGTGAGGTCCGACGCCGCGGCTCCGTCAGCAATATCAAAGGTGCGCGTCGCGCCGCCGAGGCTCAGCAGCCCGCTGACCGTCGCGGTCGCCGCGCTCGCATTCGTGGTGAGATTTCCCGCCACGGTCAGCGTCCCGGTCCCGGTGGCAACGCTGCAGCCAGCCAGCGTCAGCGAGGCGATGGTTTCGGAACGATTGCCGCTGGCGAGATTCCATGCGCCGTCGGAGTTGATCGTCACGTTGCTGCTGTTCGCGATTTGCTCGTTCGCGCCCAGCGTGACGATCGCGCTGCCGGCCGCGCCAACGTCGTCGCCGATGACGAGATCGCCCGTGATGGCGGTGAGGCCCACCGACTTGTTCAGGTTCAAGGTTCCCGCCGCGACGGAGACAGTGCCCGCGTAGGTATTCGTCGCCACACCGTCGAGCGACAGCGTCCCGGCACCCGTTTTCGCAAATCCGGACACGCCTCCGATCGCGCCGGAAAAAGTGAGGACGCTCGCCCCGCTGCCGACATCGATCGTGCCGCCGCCGGCGTTGAGCGTGACCGCGCGATTCGTGGAATCGCTCGCGCCGGTGAACGCGAGCGTGCCGCCGCCGAAGACGATGCTGCCGCCCGCGCCGAGGTGGCTGTTCGCGCCGCTGTCGGCGACATCGGACACGCTCACCACGCCGGCGTTGATCGTCACCGCATTCGCAAAGGTGTTCGCGCCGCTCAGAGTCAGCCTTCCTGCGCCGGTCTTGGTCATGCCGCCGTTGGAAATCACGGCGGAGATGTCCATGTCGCTAAAGATGACTCCGTCCTCGATGTCGAAGGTGCGCGTGGCCCCCGCGAGATTGAGCAGACCGCTGATGCTCGGCGTGCTGAGGATCGAACTGCCGGTCGCCGAGATATTGCCCGCCACCGTGAGCGTGCCGAGGCCGGTGGCAC
>JBBQCM010000026.1:0-62816 GCA_038318725.1 Chthoniobacterales bacterium | reverse complement strand
GTCGTAAGCGCTGGTCGTCGCTCTCGATGGCGATCGGCCTGTCCATCAGCCGCGCGATCGTTTCGGCCAGCTCGCCAATGCTAATCTCGCGTCCGGTGCCAAGATTGACCGTCTGGCCGAGCGCCGCGGGCACCTCCGCCGCCTTCACGAATCCATCGACGGTGTTGGCGACGAAATTCAAATCGCGCGTGGGATGCAGGCTGCCGAGGCGGACTTTATCCCCGGCGAGCAACTGCGCGATGATCGTGGGAATGACCGCGCGCGCGGACTGGCGCGGGCCGAAGGTATTGAACGGCCGCACCGTAACGACCGGCACGCCGAACGAAAGATGGAACGCCTCCGCGATCTTGTCCGCGCCGATCTTGCTCGCCGAGTAGGGCGACTGGCCTTGGAGCGGGTGCGCCTCGTCGATGGGCACGTACTGCGCGGTGCCATACGTCTCGCTCGTGGAGGTGTGGACCACGCACTCGACGCCGGTCTCGCGCGCGGCTTGGAGGACGTTGAGCGTGCCCAGGATGTTCGTGCGGATATAGGACTCGGGCGCGTGGTACGAGTATGGGATGGCGATGAGCGCCGCGAGGTGGAAGACGACCTCGCGCCCTTCGCTCGCGCGGCGCACACTGTCGCGGTCGCAGATGTCGCCAGCCATGACGTGCGCGCTTTCCCGCACAGGCGAATGGTCCAGCCACCCGGCGCTGCTGAGCGCATTGTAATGCACCAGCGCCCGCACTTCCGCGCCGAGCGCGACGAGCCGCTCCGTGAGATGGCTGCCGATGAAGCCGCCCGCGCCGGTGACGAGCACGCGTTTTCCCGCCCATTTATTCATGCGAAAGCGTCTCCCCGGACGTCTTCCTGCGCGCGGAGGTAGTCGTCATATTTTCCGATATCGAGCCAGTATTCATGGATGAGAAAGCTGCACACCGTTCGGCCTGCGGCCAGCAGCCGCTGGATGAGTTCCGGCATGTCGCAATGCCGGCCATTTTCGAGATAGGCATAGACAGCCGGCTCGAGGAGATAGATGCCTGCGTTGACAAGGAAATTGACGGTCGGCTTTTCTTTCACCGAGACGACGTTCCCGCCGCTGCATTCGACGACGCCATACGGCACCTCGATGCCGAATTGCCGAACGGCGACCGTGAGGTCGGCGCCATGCTCGCGGTGGTAATCAAGCATCGTGCGGTAGTTCACGCGGGTGAGTACATCGCCGTTGAGAACAAGCACCGGCCCGGTCGGCGCATCCATCAGGCCGAGCGCGCCGGCAGTCCCAAGCGGCGTATCTTCGCTGACGTACTTGAGTTCCACGCCGAAGTCCGAGCCATCACCAAAATGCTCCGTGATCTTTTCGGGCAGGTAATGCGTGGTGACGTTCACGCGCTGTATTCCAGCCTGCCGGAGCTGCTCGATCGTGCGCTCCAGGAGCGGGCGATCTCCGACGTGCAGCATCGGTTTGGGCGTATGCTCCGTGAGCGGAAAAAGGCGTTTGCCGAATCCGCCCGCCATGATGACCGCCTGCGCGATCACCTCATTCGGCACGAGTTGATCCGCGGTCACCAAATCGACGACATGCCCTTCGTCATCCACGACCGGGATGTGGCGGATGCAGCGCTCCTCCATGAGGCGGAGGACTTCCTCCCGCGGCGCGCCCAGCCGGACCGTCGTCGGCGCGGCAAATTCCGAAGCGGCCTTGCGGCGGATGATTTCCGACAGCGGCGAATCCAGAGCCAGGCCGCCGAGGAGACCGCGCCGGATGTCGCCGTCTGTGATCGTAGTGAGCAGGTGGAACTCATCGTCAACCGCGAGCACCACTCCGCGCGCGGTGCGGTCGAGGATTTCCATCGCCCGCTGCAAGCTGGCGGAAGTGTGGAGGGCGAGCTCGCGAACGGCGTCTTTTACGATCATGGCAGGCACCAGCGAAGGGTTTCCCGCACTCCCGCGCCCGCATCGAAGATGACGGAATCCGCCAGGCCGACAGCGCCCCGGGACGCCATGCCCCTCTCGATGAGATGGACGATCGCCTCGTGCCCGCGCTGCCGGTAAACGAGATCCTGATAATCGCTCCACGTCACGCCCGCGTCTGTTTCGACGGGTGAAGCCAAGCGGCACTCGCAGCGGTCGGGCATTTCACAATCCGCAAGGTAAAATACCGAAGCCGCATTCCACGGGGAGCCGAGCATCAGCACCCGGCCCGCGTTCCGGACCAGCGCGCCCAAGGGCGACTGCGGGCCAAATCGGAAATCCAGCGGATGCCGCCCGCACAATTCTGCGGCGAGCGGACCGACAGCGGTGAACGACGACTGCGGATGCGGACTCCGCACCGCACCGGGAAGGTGGCGGAGAAGTTCTGCGAGCACGCCCATTTGTCGCGCCGGGGAAAGCCGGGCGTTGAATCCCGGCATGGACTCCCGGACTTCCGCGATCATCTCAGGAGGGATTGCCGGATATTTCCAATCCGCCGGATCGGAAAGGTCTCCGGTAAATGTAGGCATCATCACCGTTCCCTGCGGGCCGACGGTTTCTAACAGCGCGTCCAGCACGGTACGCGGGCCGCCCACGACATAGCCGACTTTGCCATAAGCCGAGTGGACGCAGACGACATCGCCAGCGGCGAGACCCAGTCGCTCCAGATCGCGGCGGAGTCGCTGCCGGGTGATGACGTCCGCGGCGGTGATTTGCGAGGCCACGTCGATCCGTGGAGCGGGATAGCCCGTGGGGGCGTTCATATGGTGGGAGGCTTCTACTTCCAAACCGCGTGGCGGAGTTCCCAAGCGCCTGCGCCGCGATCCCACAAGTGGGGGCTGCGGAAGTTGTCGATGACTTGGTTGAATTCGTCCTCCGAGAGCCCGGTGTAATCCAGGAAGTCCTGGAAATGCGCGCGGGGAAACTCGCCGTCAAATTTCTTCACGAGAGCCACGCCCTCCTCCCGGGTGATGTGCCCGTCGCGGATCTCATGCGCCGCGTCGGACGTGCAGCGGCCGATGCCAAACTTGATGAAGGCGAGGTAGTAGTGAAACCCGTCGAGGCGGTCATCGAGGCTCGCGTACTTCGAGTAGGTGCCCTCGGAGCGCCCGTTCGGGTTTGGCACAAAGCCCGTGTGATCGGATGCGTAGTAGTAAAGCTCCTGCGGAATCCAGCGGTGGTAGTAACCCATGAAGTGGCACTCCACGCCCCTCTGCGCGATCTCCTCCTGCCGTGGCCCGAGGTACACCTGGAGGTCGTGGTTGCTCACGCCGTACTCGACCCACTGTTCCGGCGAGATCCCGGAGAAATAATGCTTCACCATGTCCTCGCCCGTGTCGTGCGTCGCCTTGAATGCGTTCTTCATGTCGCCGCCATATTCCACCTCCCCGTTTTCCCCGAACATGATCAGCGGGATGTCATACCGAACCGCCGTATTCAGCGGGAAGTTTTTCTGCCCGTAGATGAACGGCTGAAAGGGGTCGCCGAGATTGACGAAAGCGAGCCGCGTCATGATGCGGTGCGCCTCGCCATTGGGCGTAAAGCAGACGTTGTCGAGCCCGGCGTGGACGAGTCCCTCGAAGTTTCGCCGTCCGACCTCGCTGTACCAGTGCGGCGCCCAAGTCACTGTCAGCGGGTGCATGCCATACTTCGTCTTGAGCACATGCGCCGTGTAGCTGCTGTCCTTGCCGCCGCTGCTGGGAACCAGAACGTCGAAGCGCCCGTCATTCCGGCGGAAACGGTCGCACGTCGCCCGCAATTCTTCATCGCGTTTCGCCCAGTCGATCCCGCTTTCTTTGACCTCCGCGAAAAGGCAGGCCGAGCAGACGCCCTCCTCGTCAAAGCTGATCCGGGGCCGCTGATTGGAAATGACGCAGCGGCGGCAGTAGCGGACCTCGGTCGGGAGCGCGTACTTTTTCTGCACATCGAGCTCAGGCAGTTGGAATTTCGGAAATGGAATCGGCCTCATGGGTGTGTTTGAAGTTGGGAGCAGTAAAGCGTTTTGGGAAGATGAACCGCCGGTCTCACACAGCGGCAGCCGGGGTGGCCAGAAACGTACGCAGCATGGCGAGCCCGGCTGCACCGCTTTTCTCGGGATGAAACTGCACGCCTGTCACCGCGCCGCAGCGCACTGCCGCTGTCAGCTCGTGCGGACCATAGGATGCGACCGCTAAAACGTGTTGCCTCTGCACCGGGTGGCATTGGAAAGAGTGGACAAAGTAGGCCCAAGTCTGCGGCGCCGTTTCGTCGAGCAGCGAGTCGTCCCAGCGGATTCCCGCCGGCGGACAAATCCGCGCCCAGCCAACATGCGGAATTTTCCCGCCGCCGTCCGGCAGACGCCGCACGTCGCCCGGAATCAGACCGAGGCCGTCATGGCGGCCAAACTCGTCGCTCGACTCCATCAGCAGTTGCGCCCCGAGACAAATTCCCAGCAGCGGCCTGCCCGCGGCGGCGTGAGCGCGCAACGGCTCGATCAGCCCGCGCCGGGCCAGTTCCGCCATGCCTTCTCCAAAAGCGCCTACACCCGGCAGCACCAGAAGCTGCGCCGCCTTGATCTCCACCGCATTCTCAGCGACCTCGACCTCTGCTCCCACCTTGGCGAACGCCTTGGCCACGCTGTGCAGATTCCCCGCCCCATAGTCCACGATGGTGATTTGCGCGCTCATTTTCGCACCTCTATTCCCGCCCCCGCCAAGCCCTCTTTGAGCGCAGCGATCTGGAGCGTTCCGTAGTGCAGCACCGACGCCAGCGCGACGCCATCCACACCCAAGCGTGCCACTTCCACTACGTCCTCCACCGATCCGGCTCCACCATGCACCACGAGTGGCACGCCGATGTCCGGCGCGATCGCGCGAATCAGATCCAGATCGAATCCCTTGCGCGTCCCCTCGCGATCCACTGACGTCAGCAGCACCTCGCCGGCTCCCAGCTCCACCGCCCGCAGAGCCCAGTCCCGTGCATCCCAACCGGTGTGTTCGCGCCCGTGATCGGTGAAAGCCTTCCACCGGCCGTCGGGCTGCCGGATCGCTTCCACGGCGACCACCACGCACTGCCTCCCAAAAATCTGCCCAGCTTCACCGATCAGTTCAGGCCGTCGGACAGCAGCCGTATTGAGGCACACCTTGTCGGCCCCCGCGCGAAGAGCATCGCGAATATCATCCACCGTTCGCAGACCGCCCCCGACGGTGAGCGGCACAAAAACCTGCTCAGCCGCTTCACACACCAAATCGAGGATGCTGTTGCGCCCGTAGAGGCTGGCCACGATGTCCTGATAGTAGAGTTCGTCCACGCCCTCGTCGAAATAGCGTGCGGCAAACTCCGCGGGTGAGCCGATCACGCGCAACCCTTCCAGACGCACGCCTTTGACGAGCTTGGGCGCCTTGATGTCGAGGCGGGCAATGATGCGAAGCGGCATGGAAAAAAGTCAGTTCAGCTCCCGCGCAGGCACGCCCGCCACGGTACGGCCCGCAGCCACGTCTTTCGTCACCACCGCACCCGCTCCCACGACCGCGCCTGCACCGATGCGAATACCCGGAAGCACCACACTGCCCGCACCGATAAACGCCCTCTCCTCCACGGTCACACCGCCCAGCAGACATGCACCGCTCGCCACACTCGCATGCGCCGCGACACATGTGTCGTGTTCGACGATTGCCCCCGTATTGATGACGACGTTTTCCCCAAGCGCGGCACCGGAATTGACAACCGCAGCGGCAAAAATCTGCGAACCCGCGCCAATAATCCCGCTCTCAGCCACGAT
This sequence comes from Chthoniobacterales bacterium, assembly GCA_038318725.1. Classification (GTDB taxonomy): domain Bacteria; phylum Verrucomicrobiota; class Verrucomicrobiia; order Chthoniobacterales; family Chthoniobacteraceae; genus Chthoniobacter. The sequence goes on along the minus strand of JBBQCM010000026.1, from coordinate 57,100 downwards.
GGCTTTCGGATGAATCGCTGTGACAGGCCGCAGGCCGGCTTCGATTCCGCGGGCGAAAAGTTTCTCGCGCGCCCCCTGCCCAAGCCCCACCGCAAACCACACGATCCCTTCCTCCCGCAGGTCGGCCAGCAGGGCATCGCCACCGCGCACGAGCACGCCGTCCAACGCAGACCCCCAGCGCGCGGAATCGCTGTCGAGAATCACAATCGGAAGCGCAGCGCCGCTCAGGCGCAGGCAGTCGATGAGCACCCGCGCATGGCCGCCGCCGCCTAGGATCACGCATTTCCGATCACTCATGTCCCAAATCGTGAAATTTCTTTCCCCACAGCATTTCGTCCAAAGCCACGGTCTTCAGCCGTTGAACGATCATACTCGCGGCGCTCCCCGTTCCGGGACGGTAAGGATTCGGCCTCCCGGCAAACGCAGCGCGAAATTCCGGCAACAGCGCCCGCTGGATCGCGGCGAGGATTTCCCCGCGCTCCGGCGCGGCATCGAGCACATTCGCCCCGCGCGTGCGCCCAGCCTGGCGGGTGCCGATATTCACGACAGGCAGTCCGAACGACGCCGCTTCGATGATCCCGCTGGAGGAATTTCCGATCATCGCGGCGACGTGACGCAGCACGCTGAAGTAAGCGGGTTGCCCGAAGTTTTCCACCAGCCAGGCGTCCTCCCGGCCCGCCACAAAACGCTCCACTGCCGCGCGCACCTCGCGGCCAGCAGCGTCGGCGTTCGGAGCGGTGAAAATCATCGGCTTGCCCGCGGCATCCAGCGCACTCAGAAGCTCGGCGGTCTGCCGCCCGGCACTGTCGGACTCGAGGGTGGCGGGATGAAAAGTGACGAGCAGCGGAGCGGGGTCCAGTTTGATCCCGAACCGTCGCTCCAGTTCCTCCGCTGACAGCTGCGGCTGGCCTTCCAAGTCGTCCAGGCCGAGCGCGCCGCAGACCGTGACGCGCCACGGCTCCTCGCCGAGTTGCACGACGCGGCGGGCGTAATTCTCCGTCGCGGTAAAATGGAGATGGCTGAGCTTCGTCATCGAGTGCCGCAGGGCGTCGTCGATCGCGCCAAAAGTCAGCTCGCCGCCGTGAATGTGCGCCACCGGAATGCGAAATGGCAGCGCCGCAAGCGCCGCCGGATACATGTCAAAACGATCCCCAAGGACGACGAGGATGTCCGGCCTGAAACGCGCAAACGCCTCCGAAAATCCGAGGACGCCGCGCCCCATCGCTCCGCCTGTGCCTGCGGGTGAATCCATGTTGTCGATGGTCTCGATTCGCTCAGCGATGGGGTAGCCGTCCGCTTCGATCATCGCGACCGTCGAGCCGAATTCCGGCGCAAGGTGCATGCCGCTCACAAAGACACGCAGTTCCACGTCCTGCTCCGCCGCCAATGCGCGCAGCAGCGGGCGGTATATGCCGTAGTCCGAACGGCCAACGGTCACGACACCGATTGTTCTTAATGGCAAATTCAAAAAGGATTTCTGACGCACCGCTTCAATCAAGCATCTGCAATGTCAGCGGCGTGTGGGCGGCGACCGCGTGGCGAAGCTTTTTCCCGAGCACCTTCAGCGTGAGCGCGGGCGAAAGGCCGGTCCCGGGCCGCATGGCGGCGAGCATTTCGGGTGCGATCGTCGTGCCAGCTGCGAGATCGTACGCAGCCACGAGGCTTTTGCGGGCGACTTCGGCTGTATTCCGCTCGCTGAGCGCGGGCAGTTTGCGGCCGTCGCCGAGCGCCGACTCGACGAGGCGGATGCCACGGACAAGTGCGGCGAACTCCGCCGGCTCCGATGACGCGGCGTGATCGGGTCCGGCCATCGTGCGGTCGAGCGTGAGGTGTTTCTCCACGATGCACGCGCCGAGCGCGACCGCTGCGAGCGAAACTTCGTTGCCGAGCGTGTGATCCGAGTAGCCGACCGCCACCTGGAACGCCGCCGCCATCGTCTGCATCGCGCGGAGATTCGAATCCGCGGGGTCCGCCGGATAATTGCTGACGCACTGGAGCAGCACGATCGAGTCGTTGGCCTCGGCGCGAATCGTCCGCACCGCGTCCCCAACTTCGAGAATGTCGCACATGCCGGTCGAGAGCACGATCGGGCGGCCTGTGCGGGCAACGTGCGTCAGAAAGGGCAGGTTGGTTACGTCGCCTGAGGAGATTTTGAAAAGCGGGACGTTCATCGCCTCGAGCAGCGCGGCGCTCTCGTCGTCGAACGGCGTGGCGAGAAACAGGATCTCGCGGCTGGCGCAGCGGGCCTGCACGGCGGCCAGCGCTTCGTGCGGCAATTCGAGGCGGCGGAGCATTTCAAACTGCGACTCTCCGCCGCCCGTCGCGGCGATCTGATACTCGGCCTTTGGCGCGGTCGCACTGACGAGGCGCTCCGCTTTGAACGCCTGAAATTTCACCGCATCCGCGCCCGCGTCGGCGGCAGCATCCACGAGACGGAGCGCCAGCTCGGTACTGCCGTTGTGATTCACGCCGGCCTCGGCCATCACCAAGCACGGCTGGCCCGGACCGATCTTGCGGCCGGCGATTTCGATGGGCGTCATTTTTTAAGGACCGCGTCCGCGATCAGGAGGTCGAGCGGCGTGTCGATGTCGAGCGAGCGCTCCAGCGGCATGCGCAGCGCGAGAGCCCCGGATGGTTGAAAGGAGCGTGTGGCGCGGAGCGAGACGCAGCGGTTGAGATAGATTGCACCGTTCAGAAAGTAGGCCGGAGGAAAACCTTGCCGAGGCCCGGACGCTTCAGGGACCGGGATGAAATCGCTGATCGCGCCGTTTTCATGCACGCTGCGCGCGAGGTAGGGATGCGGCACAGCCTCGCAAACACTGAGCACCGCGTCGGCATCGCGGGCACGGGCCAGTTCGATGGCGGCGTCGATGTCGGCGGTCATGCGAAGTGGGCTCGTGGGCTGGAGGAGCAGCAGATACTCGGGTTCGCCGCCCGCGTTTTTCGCGAGCCAGTCGAGCGCGTGGAGCGCGACTCCGAGCGCGCCAGAGTCATCGGCGGCCAGTTCCGGCGGGCGGAGAAAGGGCGCATCTGCTCCGTGCTGGCGCGCGACTTCTGCGATCTCGGTGTCGTCCGTGGAAACAATGACGCGGGTGAGGTTTTTCGACGCGAGCGCCGCTTCGATCGTCCAGGTGATCAGCGGCTTGCCCGCGAGAGGCGCGAGGTTTTTCCGAGGGATGCCTTTCGAGCCGCCGCGCGCGGGGATGAGCGCGACGACGCTCACGCGGCGAAGTCCATGCGCGGCGCGGGATGCGTGCCGTCCTTCACGATGCCGTGCGCGCGCAGGTGGCGCGCGAAATTCAGCAGCATGTAGTCGTTGTAGCGGCGGCCGAAAATCTGCGCACCGAATGGCAGGCCGAGGGGGCCGGTGAAGACGGGAAGATTGATCGCGGGCACGCCGCAAAGCGTCCAGATGAGGCAGTTGTCGAGACGGTCGGTGGAGTCGAGGCCTTTGGGCGCTTCACCGCCGGTGGAGAGATCGACGACGATGTCGAAGCGTTCCGCGAGGAACTCGTCGCACTCCCGGGAGAGTGCGGCCTGCTCGGCGAGCGCCTCTTTATACTGGTCGAGCGTCAGCCCGTTTCCGCGCTGGACGATCTCGTACATGATCGGGCTCACGAGCGTCTGCGCAGCGAATTCCTCCTTGAAGTAATAGGCGAGCGTCCGGTCGTAGATCGTGGCGTGAATCTCATGCGCGCGCCCGAAACTCTCGGGCATCTTCACCTCCTCCACGGCCACCTCCGGGACACCGGCAAGCCGCTTCCCGAAATCCTCCAGCGCCTGCCGCGCGTACGGCTCGGCGTTTTCCCACTTCGGACCGCGGAGCAGGCCGACGCGCCACGGGCCTGCGCCCTTCTCGCGGCGCGCGGGATCGTTCAGCGCCGCGTGGCTGAGCGGGTAGTCCGTGCCATGCACGCGTAGGACCTCGAAGAGCAGTGCCAGATCGTCCACCGAGCGGGAGAACATCCCGACGGTATCCAGCGAGTCCGTGGTCTTCAACATGCCCGTGCGCGGGAGCAGGCCGAAGGAAGGCTTGAAGCCGAACACGCCGCAGTAGCTCGCCGGGCGGATGATCGAGCCTGCCGTCTGCGTGCCGAGCGCGAGCGGCACCATGCCGGCGGCCGTCGCCGCCGCGGAGCCGCTCGATGACGTGCCGGGCATGTGCTCGGGATTGTGCGGATTGCGCGTCGGCCCCGGCGCATGCACCGCGAATTCCGCCGTCACCGTCTTGCCCGGCAGCACCGCGTCCGCCATCCGCAGGTAGTGGACGACGCGCGCGTCATTCCCCGGCGTAAAGCCGTCCCAGATCGGGCTGCCCATCTGCGTGGGCATGTCGGCGGTGTTGAAAATGTCCTTCACCCCGATGGGCACGCCGCAGAGCGCGCCGCCTTTGCCCGCAGCGAGTTTGCGGTCGGCGGCCTCCGCCTGCTGGAGCGCGATCTCCGGCGCGACGAGCACCCACGCCTCAATGGCGGAATTCAGCCGCGCGATCTGGTCGAGGCACGCGCGGGTCGCATCCACGGCGGTGCAGTCTCCGGCGCGGAGCCGGGCGGTGAGCTGGGTGGCGGTGAGCTGTGTGAAATCCATGGTCCGTTCTGCTACGCGGCGCTCGTCTGGCTCCTGCGGTAATCCTCCACGGCGGCGGAGAAAGACTCGTCCGTGAGGTGCGCGATGCCGAGATCGCGACGGTGCTGCGCCATCACGGCATTGAACTCCTCCTCGGTGAAACCGGTGATGCCGAGGTAGAAATCGAGCGCCGGCGGGCGCTCGGTGTCGTGCTTTTTCGCCAGCTCGAAAGCCTCCTCGCGGGTGAGCAACCCCGCACGCACGTCGGCGCTCGCGTGGTCCGTCGCGCGGCCAAAGCCGCGCTTGAGAAACTTCGTGTAGTCATGCACGCCCGCCATTTTGCACTCCACGCTCTTGTAGCCTTTGTAGGTGCCCTCGACCTTGTCCTCGCGCCAGTCATAGACATCGCGCACGAACTCCATCTGCCGCTCGTCGTCCCAGAAAATGAAGTCGCCGAGATGGATGCCCGTCACGCCGAGCCGCTCGATCTCCTCGACCGGCGGCAGCCGGAAAGCCGCCATCTCGCGCGCCGTGATGTCGCCGCCGACCATGGCGTCGGGATACACCTTGGCCGAGACCTTGGTGAAATAGTCGCGGTCAAACTTCCGCACCGGATTCCGGTGGGTCGCCCGCCCGGAACTCTCGGCGATGGATTCGCCCCAGATGAGCAGCGGAATCTGGTATTTCACCGCTGCCTGTAGCGGGAACGCGCCGACTCCCGAGTGGCAGTGCCAGCAGGCGTCGCCGATTTTGAACAGCGACTGCCGCGCGAGTTTGTTCACGAGCGCCTTGCTCGGCGAAAACATGATGTGATCCACGTCGAACTTTTCGAGGCAGTTCTGGAGGTTGTACTTTCCCGTCTCGGAGAACCACGTGTGGCTGAAGGTCACCGCGAGCGCGCGCATGCCATAGACCTTCGTCAGCACATGGAGCTGAAAGGTGCTGTCCTTGCCGCCGCTGATCGGGATGATGCAGTCATAGTCGCGCTCGGCCGAGCGGTAGCGGTCGAGGATCGTGCGCAGCTCCTTTTCGCGTTCCACCCAGTCGATGCGGATCTTGTGCTCGGCGGACTGGCAGGCCTGGCAGATGCCCATTTCATCGAATTGCATCCCCTCGTTCGACTCCGGCATGCAGCACCGCGTGCAGTAGCGGATGTCGCGAAAAAGAGGCTGTCCGTAGGTCGGTGATTGCATGGCGGTCGTGGTCTAGCGATTGGCGGATTTTCTCTCCAAAAATTCGTCGCGCAGGACGCCGTATTCAACCACGTCGTCGTAGCGCCCGTCCTTGAAAACAGCCCGGCGGCGGCGGCCCTCCTCGCGCATCCCGAGCCGGAGCGCGAGCTTCTGCATCGCCTGATTTTCGCCGAAGGTGCCGCAGGCCACGCGCTCGAGATTCAGGGTGGAAAAGGCGTGCGCGAGAAGCAGCTCCGCGGCCTCGACTCCGCAGCCCTGTCCCCACGCGGCGCGGTCGCCGAGGAGGATCGAAAGCTCCGCCGAGCGGTTCACCGGATGGATGTGCTGAAGCGCGATGTTTCCGATGTGGCGTCCGTCGGCCCGCAGGGTCACGGCCAGCACGAGTTCGTCACGCCGGGCGGCCACCTGCCGGATGTAGTCCAGCGCCTGCGCGCGGGTGTAGGGGAAGACGTGATGCGAATTCCCGCGGCACACCTCGGCGTCGTTGAGCCAGTCGGCGTACGGGCCGTCGGCGTCGCTCTCGCGCAGCGCGCGCAAAGCGACACGCTCTCCGGCGAGGAATGGCGTGGGGGAAATCGGGTCAGTTTCCATGGTTCGGTGGAGTTGCGGATTGGTGGGACGCGAGCGGCGGCGAAGGCGGAGCCCATCGAAAAACAATGCCGTCATCCTGAACGCAGCCTTTGGAGGCTTTGCGACAATGGCGCAGTGAAGGATCGGTGATAGAAATGCGGGCGGAGGCGGCGGGAGTGATGGCGCGGGTCCCGTCCCACCGCCTCCGCCCGCGTACTATCACCGATCCTTCACTCCGTTCCGGTTCGCAAAGCCTCCCGGAACTGCGTTCAGGATGACGGCAGGTTTTTGGCGGTTTCGCAGGTGCGGCGGTCATGCGGTGTGCGAGGCGCATTGAGGCTGGCCGGCGGTGCAGGCGAGGCTTCGGACGAGCGCGGCCACTTTCTCCGCGGCGCGGCTGTCCTGCGGGATCGCGGGCGCGCCGGACGCCGCCGGGCCGGTGGCGGAAAGCGCGCGCCGGAGCGCCGGCACGATCTCCGCATCGTCGGAAACGACCGGCGTCGCGCCGAAGAGATTCGTCGGCAGGCATTCGCGGGTGCGCAGGCCGGGCTGGAGGCTGAGCGTGCGGCAGCCGAGCACCACAGCTTCGAGGAGGAACGCCGAAGTCATCCCGACCACAAGGTCGGCGCTCAGCATCAATTCGCGGCGGTGGTGATCGGACGACACGGCGATGCGGATCGCGTCGGACTTCACTGCGGCATGCGCCTGCGCGGACTCGCGCGGGTGCGGGCGGATGAGCAGAAAAATCCCCACGCTTGATTCACGCGCGACCACTTCGAGCGCGGCGGCGAGCCGCTCAACGACGACGGCTTCCGTGTAGCCCGGATGGCCGGGCCGGCTCGTGTCGTCGCCATAGATGGCCGCCAGCGGCTGGGAGCCGAAGACGACGAATCGCTCGCCAGCCTGCACGCCGAACGACTCGCGGATCGCAGCGCGGAATCCAATCCCCGCCTGCCGTTTCCAGGCCGCGAGTTCGTCGAATGCCGGCTGGCCCGTGACGACGAGCCGCTCCAGCGGAAAATCCAGCGCGGCCATTTCCTCGCGGGCGCGCTCGTCCATGATCGCGACGCGGTCCGGCAGGAAGGCCATCGCGCCCGAGGCGTCGGCAAAGCGGCAGCGGTAGTTCGTCCACAGGTCCAGCACCGCCACCGACGGCACGCCTAGTTCGCGCGCGGCCTGCACGAATTTTTTCTCCAAATCGATCCCGTTCGACGACGTGGAGAGCAGCAGCACGTCCGCACCGCATCCGCGGAGCAGCGCGGCGCAATCCCCGACGGTCGCCGCCTCTTCCACGCTCCGCACATCCACGCCGCGCGACTGCCAGATGGCGGACGCCTGCCGGTAGCCGAAGGCGTGCAGCGTCACGTCCGGCGACTGCAATGCGCCGAGAACAGGCGCGACCGCCTCCGCCCCGCCGGGATCGCCGCCGATGACCGCGACATGGATTCCCGGCGTCATGATTTGGAAAAGCGAACGGGCATTCCGGTTTGCGCGGATTCTTTCACGGCGAGCGCGATCTCCAGCGCGTGGATAGCGTCATCCGACGAGCAACGCGGCATTCCGCCGGAGGCGAGGCAGCCCGCGAGATCGCGCACGGCGTGCAGCGTGGTATCGCGCATCCCGGCGTTGTCCGCATCCGCGCGCCGGAGCGCGCGGTAGCCCGCGTAGCGCGGATCGTCCGCCGGCTCGAAGCGCTCGAACGTGTGCCCGGAATCGACGACGCGCACCCGGCCCGCCGTGCCGACGATGTCCATTTCAAACACGCTGAAGCACTCCGCGCCGCACCCCTGCAAATGCGCCCATCCGCCGCCGTCCAGCTCCAGCACAGCGTCCAGCGTGGGGTCGTCCGCCGCGTCGCCTGCGCGCCGGAAGCCGTGCGCCGAGACGACCTCGCCGACGAGGAAGCGCAGCAGGTCGAACCAATGCGTGCCGTTGTGCAAAACGCCTTTCGTGTAAATGCCGCCGACCGACTGGATGCGGCCCAGCCGTCCCGCGCGCACGTCCTCGCGCAACGCCTGGTGGCCGGCCGCGTAGCGCCGTGAGTAGTTCACGGCGACGGCGACCTTTTTCTCCGCCGCGAGCGCGGCCAGCAGCTGCGCGTCCGCGAGATTGATCGCGAGCGGTTTCTCAATCAACAGCGCGCGCACTCCCGGCGCGGCGAGCGCCAGCCGTGCGAGGTCGAAGTGCGTCGCGTCCGGCGTGCAGATGCTCACGATCTCGGGCCGCGCTTCCGCGAGGAGCTGCCGCGCGTCGCGAAAACGCGCCGCCACCTGCCAGCGCTCGCCGCATTCCCGCAGCGCCGCGTCGTCCGTGTCGCAGATGGCCGTGAGTTCGGTTTCCGCGCAGGCACGGTAGGCTCCGGCATGCGTGTAAACACCGACCACGTCCGCATCGCCGGCCAGTCGGCTGGCGATGTTTCCGCACCCGATCACGGCCGCGCGAAGCGGGTTCACCGGACCTCCTTTTGCCGCACGGCGCGGTTGATTTCCGGCAGCTCCGGATGCCGCGCGAAGAGCGCGAGGATGGCCGCCACGCCAAAGTGCGGATTCTCGCGATAGAGCGCCTCATAGACGTGCGTCACGAGTTCGAAATCCTCTGGCGTGTCCACGGTCAGCCGCAGGTCTGCGGCGTCGGCCGGCAGACCGCTCTCGACATTGCGCAGGCGGAAAATCTCCGGGTGCTCGTAGATGTAAAGCGAGACGTGCTCGCGATCCGCGGGATCGTTCGTGAGCTGCGCCACGCGTTCGAGCACGGCGCGTGGGAAGACCTGCACATCCATCCCGCGCGGCCATGTGGGCCGGAGGACATTCCCCACATAATCCGCGCCGCCGGCGAGAAAGGCGTCGATCACCGTGCCGATCACCGCGGGGTCGATGAGCGGGCAGTCGCCGGTCGTCTCCACGATCACGTCTGCATCCGCGGCACGCGCGGCTTGAAGGACGCGGTCGAGGACATCGTCCTCGCTCCCGCGGAAGCAGCCAACGCCCAGCTCGCGCGCGAGCGCCTCGATGGCGTCGCAGCTCGGATCGGTGGTCGTCGCGACTATGATGGCGGCGGCCTTTTCCACGAGGCGCAGACGCTCGATCATCAGCGCAAGCATGGGCCGGCCGAGAATCGGGCGCAGCACTTTGCCCGGAAGCCGCGAGGAAAGCATGCGGGCCTCGATGGTGATGACGATGCGTGGAAGCTCAGCGGACATCGGTTTCATTGGCAGCACTCACGGGCGTGAAAATGGCGGGCTTTCCCAATTCCGCGCCGACCCGGGCCGCTATGTCGCCCGCGTGACTGAGGACTTTTTCCATCGCGTCGGCGAGGTCGTCCATGTCGGCCGTGGTGAGCGGCTCGCGGACGAGCGGCGTGAGGATGAGTTCGCGCTCATACATCCGCTCGGCGACCGGGCAAAGGCCGGGCCGGTAGTGGTAGGTGACGCCGGGATTGCAGTTGAACGGGAAGCCTTTCGTCCCGATGGCGATGCGCTGCTGGTAGATCGGGTTCAGGTAGAGCGGCTGGACGTAGCCCTCGGTGAGCGCTGTGCTCTCGAAACCGTCCGGCGCGGGCATCTCGGCGAGCACGGCGCGGACAAAGGCATTCCGCGACAGCCCCGTGGCCGCCGCGTCGTAGCAGATCGGATACACGTAGTGCGCGTGCGTGCCGCCGGGGTCCGGCGCGCGCTGCACGGACAGCCCCGGCAGTTTCGCCAGCCGCGCGCCGAGGTGCGCGGCGAGCTGCGCGCGTGTGGCGAGGCAGCCGTCGAGCCGCTCTAGCTGGGCGATGCCGACCGCGGCGTGGAGTTCCGACAGCCGGTAGTTGCCGCCGATGACATTGCTGAGCGCCGCGCCTTCGAGGCCGGATGCGGCGTTCTCGCCGTGGTTGCGGATGAGCTGGCAGCGGCGGGCCAGCGCATCGTCGTTCGTCACGATCATGCCGCCCTCGCCGGTGTGGATGTGCTTGTGAAAGTTCAGGCTGAAGCCGCCGAGGTCGCCGATCGCGCCGACGGGCCGCCCTTTGTAGAAGACGCCCGGCGCCTGCGCCGCGTCCTCGATGACGCGCAGGCCGTGTCGCCGGGCGACGGCCATGATTTCATCCATCGGTGCCGGATAGCCGAAGAGATGCACGACCACGATGGCCCGCGTGCGCGGCGTGACGCACGCCTCCACAGCCCGCGGATCGAGGCAGAACGTGTCGGGATCGATGTCCGCGAAGACCGGGATGCCGCCGTAGAAAAGCGCGCACGTCGCGGAGGCCGACATGGTGTAGGGCGTGCAGATGACTTCGTCGCCCGGCTCGATCCCGACGGCACCGATGGTGGCGACGAGGCCGGAGGTCCATGAGTTCACGCTGATGGCGTGCGCGAAGCCGTATTTCCCCGCCCACGCGCGTTCGAAGGCGCGCACCTTTGCTCCGCCTAGGAAAAATTTTCCCGCGCCGCCGATGAAGGCCGAGAGCACGTCGGAGTCGAGCACTTCGATCACAGCCTGGCGCTCGGCGTCACCCATGGTTCGACGCTTCGCAAAGGGCCGCGTGCGCAGCGGCGCACCGCCAAGGATGGCGGGTTTCGTACTCATGCGGACGCGATCATTTCAAAGCTGAGCGGCGTGCCGCGCGCGATGTCATCGGCGGCGCACCGACCAAGCACCGCGCCGAGGTGGCGCGTGTGGAGGCCGTAGCCGGGGCGGATCGAGCGGACGTTCCGCTCCGTGAAGGGCTCGCCCGCTTTCACATCCTCGACGACGAAGAGCGACCGGCGGAACACGCGGCTCGCCTCCTCGCGATCAGTGACGCCGTAATGCACCGCGCCGAGCGCGGCCTCCGCGGTACGGATGGCGGCGACCATCTCGCGAAACTCCTCCGGTTCGAGAGAGAACGCGCTGTCCGGCCCGGCGACGCTGCGCGAAAGCGTGAAGTGCTTTTCCACGATGCAGGCACCCAGCGCGACTGCCGCCACCGGCACCGCGAGGCCCATCGTGTGATCGGAAAGCCCCGCGGGCAGGCCGAAGGTCGCGGCCAGATCCGCGATCGTGCGCAGGTTCATCGTCTCCGGCGGCGACGGATAGGCGCTCGTGCATTTCAGCAGCGCGAGATCGCCTGCTCCAGCCGCACGCGCCGCGGCGACTGCCTCGTCGATTTCCGCGCGCGTGGCCATGCCGGTGGACATGATGATCGGTTTGCCGGTGCGTGCGACCTCCCGGATCAACCCGAGATCGACAATCTCGAACGACGCGATCTTGTGCGCGGGCACGTCCATTTTTTCCAAAAAGGCGACGGCCGTGGAGTCGAACGGTGTCGAGAAAAACTCGATTCCGATTTCGTCAGCCACGGATTTCAGCCGCGGCTGCCACTCCCACGGAGTGAAAGCCTCGGCGTAGAGATCGTGCAGCGTCCGTCCATCCCACAGGGTGCCGCCAGCGATGCGAAAATGCGGATTGTCGCAGGGGATGGTGAGCGTGTCTGCGGTGTAGGTCTGCACTTTGACCGCGTCCGCCCCGGCGGCGTGCGCGGCACGGACGAGGCGCACCGCTTCGTCGAAGTCCTGATGATGATTCGCGGAGAGTTCCGCGATGACAAAGACACGCTGGCCGGGACCGATGAAACGTCTCCCGATTTTCATGGCGGGCAGGCTTCGTTGTTTTTTTCGTCGTGCAAAATCAGGTGCATCGAAATCTTTCGCCCTTCATGCAGAAAATAGGCGCCGGGATATGGCGGAAAGGTGCGCGCCCGCAGGAGGTCGATGAGGTCGCGGGCGACATAGCTGCGGTCAAGGTCGATGATTTCGAGTGCAGCGAGGTCGGCCACGCGATGGGTCGAACCCGCCGTCGGATCTTGAGGCTGCGCGGTGAGTGCGCGTGCGCGGATCGCCGGCCACGTCTTGATGAAAAGGTCGAGCGCCGCCTGCTCAAGCCGGGCGAAAAGCGTCTGTCCGGTATCGGATGCCTCTACGGCGACCGTCTCCTGGGCGAGAATGGCGCCGGTGTCCACGCCCTCGTCGATGTAGTGCAGCGTGACTCCCGCAGGGGTGCGCCGGGCGATGCTCCAGACATTTGGATTTGCGCCGCGATTCCACGGCAGGAGCGAGGTGTGGAGGTTGATGCAGCCTTCGGGAAATTCCGCCAGCATCTCGCGCCGCAGGAGGTAGCCGAGAGAAATGGAGATGCCGAGATCGGGACGCAGAGCGGAGAGGGCCGTGAGGGTAGCGGGTTCGCGCAGGCTTGAGGCGTCGAAAATACGGCCGGGAGGGAGGGCGGCGGCGGCCATGATTTCCCCGCCGTATTTGCGCCGGGCGGGCGGATGCACGACCAGCGCGGCCACGTCCTCCCCGCTCGACTTTAGAAATTCGAGGACTTTCCACCCCAGCCAGTTGTTGCCGAAATAGACTATGCGCATCGGGCTTCGCTGGAGATTGCCGCCAAAATATTCACGACCCGTTCGGCTCCGCGTCCATCGACCAGTTCGCGGCTCCGTTCCGCTGCGGTGGCCCGCCAACCGGCATCGCGGAGTGCAGCGGTAATGCCGGTGGTAAGTTCCGGCCCGCGGAGATCGCGCGCCCAGCCCAGCGGGCGCGCACAGCCCGCTGTGACGAGTGCGCCCGCGATGGGGAGCTGATTTTCCGCCAGGACGACGATCAGACCCGGCAGGCCCAGCAGCGCGCGTTCCCACGATGTGCTGCCGCCGGCAGCGACAGCGAGGTCCGCCCAAGCCATGAGTTCATCGAGATCGCGGGCGTCGATCACCAGGCGGAAATTTTCACCCGCCTCGCGCACAGCGGCGGCCAGTTGTGAGTGGTGCGGATTGCCGCTGCCAGCCACGATCACCACTTCGAGATCATCCACTTTGACCTCCCGCAAGGCGGTGAGCGCGGCGAGCGTGGCATTGTGCGGGTCCGAACCTCCGAGTGTGACGAGCACGCGGCGCCCCTGTGCGGCAATTTCCCGCGTCCATCCGCGCCAGCGCGAAAACTCCCGCCGGAGCAGGGCAAATTTCGGTCCGAGGAGCAGTCGGCTCTCGGGTTCACGGTGCGCGTACGCGCTTTCGCTGGTGCCGAGGTTTTGATCGAGGATGACGGTGGCGGCGTATGCGCCGAGACAGCCAAAATCGTCATGCACGAGGAGGCGCGCACCGGTCGCAACGAGTGTCTGCTGATAACGGAGGCTGAAGTGATAGCCGTCGAGTACCACCCAACCAGCCGCGACTTCCGCAGCAAGCGCTGCGGTGCGAACCGCGTCGGCCGGACTTCCCGGCGCATCATGCAACGCAGTCCGAGTGATGCGTTCGTTTTCAAACCGTATAGCGAGTGTCGGCGGCAACACGCCTGCGTGCAGAACCTCGCCACCCGCGTCCTGCCATGCCTGAGCCAGCGCGAGGCAGCGCATGGCGTGGCCGCTGCCGATTTTCTCCCCGGCATCCGCGCGGATCAGGAGGCGTGGCAAAGACGGCGTGCTCACACCTTCTTCTGCTCGATGTGGCGGTTGATCTCGTTCCACTGCGGATGTGCGGCGAGGAGGCCGAGCGCGTCGGTCCATGGAAAATCATCGCGGCCAAAGTGCGCGTAGATTTTTCCGATCAGGTCAAAGTCCTCCAACGTGTCCACGGTCCAGCGGAAAGCGGAATGGTCCTCGTCGTAAGACATGTTCGTCTGCGCGAAGCGGTCCGGGTTTCGCAGGATGAACTGCGTGACGTGCTCCCGCGACTCGGGTCGATCGTCCTCCTGCCACGCGGTTTCGAGCGCGGCGAATGTGAACACTTCAACATCAAGCCCGCGTGGATAGGTGCGGCGGATGACATTCGCGCAGTAGTCCGCGGCCTGGAGTTCGAGGCCGTCGATGGCTGAGTCGATGACCGCCGGATCGATAAGCGGGCAGTCGGAGGTGATGCGCACGACGAGGTCTGCGCCGACGGATTTCGCGGCGCGGTAGTAGCGATCGAGCACGTCGTTTTCGCTCCCGCGGAAGCAGGGCCAGCCGCGTTCGGCGCAGAGCGCGGCGAGCGGGTCGTCGCGCGTCTCGGTGGTGGTGGCCACGAGCACATCATCCACGCGGCGCGCGCGGCGCACGCGCTCCACCACGCGCGCGAGCATCGGCTCGCCGGCGAGATCGAGCAGCACCTTGCCGGGAAGCCGCGTGCTCCCCAGCCGCGCCTGGATGATGGCGGCGGTCTTCATCGAGGGGCCACCGCCGCATCGTAGAAGTTTTTCCACTTGGCCTCACCGCCGGGCAGGATGCGCACCTCCCTCGCCCGGCCGACCGCGGTGTGGCCGGACGGCACCGACAAATCCACGAGCAGGCTGCCCGCACCGACGCAGACCGAATCACCCAACTCGCACCCGCCCAGTACACTCGATCCGCTGCACAGCACGACCCCCCACCCCAGCTTCGGATAGACGTTGTCGATATTGCCCACGGTGCAGTTTTGGCTGACGACGAGGTAGTCCTGATACTCCGCGCGGCCGAGCACCGTGCCGACCGGATGGCAAAGGAGGAAGATCTCCGGCAACTCGACCTCGAAGAAGATATCCACGGCAAAGAGCGCCTTGTTAAGGAGGTAAAGTTTCCCCGCCAGATTCCGATCTCCTGCCTGGGTCGCGCAATAGCGGGAGAGGAAATAGATGCAGGTCGCATACTGATCGCCATGCAGGTGATCGAAGTGCGGGATGCCCTGGCGAAAGTAATACTTGTCCGCCGTGGCGCGGTGGAGCCTGGCCAGACGCTCGCACGTCCACACGATCGCCGGCCGCAAGGCGGCGGCTTCCACCGGCTCGGGATCGGGGAAGAGGTGATTGAGCTGCCGGGCCGTGTAGGCCGCGAGCTGGCCCGCATCCAGGCTGCATTGCAGGTCGGTTTTCATCCGGCGACACGACGGACTGCCGCGATGACATCCTCGACATCCGCCTCGCTCATGCGCGGAAAGAGCGGCAGCGTGACAATCTCGGCGGCGGCTTTTTCGGCGGCTGGACAAAGCCCCGGCCCGGTGCCGAATTTTTCGCGGTAGAAAGGATGCAAATGAACCGGAGCGTAGTGGACATTGGCGCCGATGCCCTCCGCACGCAGAGCCTTGAAAAACGCCTCGCGATCCACATCGGCGCGAAGCCGGATGACGTAGAGATGGCGTCCATGCGAAATCCCCGGCCGACTCGCCAGCGGACGAAACAACGCGTGATCGAGAAAGGCCTCATCGTAACGCCGGGCGATTTCCTGGCGCCGCTCCACCCAGGCGGGGAGCTTGCGAAGCTGGCTCGCGGCGAGCGCGCACTGCAGGTCTGAGAGACGGTAGTTGAAGCCCAGCGATACCATCTCGTAGGCCCACGAACCCTGCTTTTCCCGCTGCCGGAAATCGCTGCTGATCCCGTGGCTGCGAAAGACGCGCATCGCGCTGGCGAGCGCGGCATCGCTGGTCGTCACGACGCCGCCTTCACCAGCAGTAATCGGCTTTACCGGATGCAAGCTAAAGGTGTTCAAATCCGCCAGCGAACCGACGGGTTGGCCGTTGGCGGAGCCGCCGAGCGCATGGCAGGCATCGGCCACCAGGGCCAGGCCGTGCCGCCGGGCGATGGCCCGCAAAGCCTCGTAATCACAAGGTTGGCCGGCATAATCGACCCCGATGACCGCCCTGGTACGCGAGGTGATTTTGCGCTCCACATCGGCCGGATCGATGAGCAGCGTCTCAGAATCGATCTCGGCGAAAACAGGCGTGCCACCTTGGTACACGACGCAGTTGGCGGTGGCCACGAAGGTGATGGCGGGAACGATGACTTCGTCGCCCGGCCCTATGCTGAGGGCGGCCATCGCGGCATGCAGCGCGGCGGTACCGCTGTTGACAGCGACAGCCTCCTTCGCGCCGGTGAAGGCCGCGAAGTCGCGCTCGAACGCGGCGACATTCGGCCCGGTGGTCAACCAGTCAGAGCGGAGCACGGCGACCACTGCTTCAATGTCCGCCTCGTCGATAGACTGCCGCCCGTACGGCAGCATTTGCCGCCGGACCGGCGTACCTCCTTCTATGGCGGGCTTTTCCAAATCGGTGTCGCTTACGACTGTGCGAGGAGCGTGCGGAGATCCTCCACTTTCAGCCAGTCGTCGTTGTTGTCGCTGCCATAGCGGAAGCCCTCCGGCAGCTTCCTGCCCTCGGGCCAGCGCCCGTCGTTCCACCACGAGTGCAGCGGCTGCACGATGAACATTTTGTCCAGCTCCACGGTACTGCGCGCCTCATCCTCGGAGAGCAGCGCCTCGTGCAGCTTTTCGCCGGGCCGGATGCCAATGTTATCGACCGCGCATTCGGGCGCGAGCGCCTGGGCGAGGTCCATGATGTTCATGCTCGGGATTTTCGGGACGAAGATTTCGCCGCCGTGCATTTTGTCGATGCAGTTGATCACGAAGCGGACGCCCTGATCGAGGGTGAGCCAAAAGCGCGTCATGCGCGGGTCGGTGATGGTGATCCGCCCGGTCTTACGTTGCTGCGCAAAGAGCGGGACTACGCTGCCGCGGCTGCCGACAACATTGCCGTAGCGCACACAACTGAACGTCGTACCGTCATCGCCCGAGTAGGCGTTGCCCTGGACGAAAAGCTTCTCCGCGCAGAGCTTCGTCGCGCCGTAGAGGTTCGCCGGGTTCACGGCCTTGTCGGTGCTCAGCGCGAGCACCTTTTTGACGCCCTGATCGATCGCGGCCTCGATAATGTTCGTCGCGCCGACGATGTTCGTCTTGATCGCCTCGATGGGGTTGTACTCGCAGGCCGGCACCTGCTTCAGCGCGGCAGCGTGGACGACGAGATCGACGCCGTGAAACGCGCGGTTCAGGCGCTCGCGATCACGCACGTCGCCAATGAAATAGCGGATCGGCAGGTCGCCGCCGTCGGGGAATACCATCCGCATTTCATGCTGCTTCAGCTCATCGCGGCTAAGGATGATCAGCTTTTTTGGCCGGTATTCGTTGAGCAGGATCTCGGTGAATTTGCGCCCGAAGGAGCCTGTGCCTCCGGTGACGAGGACGGTGGATTCTTGCCAGTTCATAGTTTTTTGGTGATGCCCACAGTGTCGAAATAGCGGGAAAGGTATTCGTGCACTCCGCGCTCGCGGGCCGGCGTGATGCCGCCGATCAAATCGTCGAAAATATCCGCCTGCCCCAGCCGCGAGCCAAAGTCCGGCGCGGCGGCGACCTTCTCGTCGATGGGATTGACCGCGGCCCCATGCCGCTCGGCGAGATGGAAATAGTGCATGTAGAAATACTCCTCGATCGCGCGCCGCTCCATCGTGACATCGAGGCGGTCCGCCCGGCGGATGCACTCCCGATAGTGGTCCAGCGACGCGGCGTGGATATTGAAAGGGTAGGCAATGTGTGGATTGTCCCCGGCGTTGACAACGGGAATGCCCGAATAGGCGAATTCATGCCCCGCAGTGCCATGGACGGTGAACATGGCGTTCACGCCCTCCTCGAGAATCTGCCGGTTTGAAGTGCCGTGCGGCAGGAAGTGAATCTTCGGATACCGCGCCTGGAGTTTTTCGAGCGCCTGCCGGTTTGCGGCCGTCATCTTGGTCCGCGCGGTGTCCGCAGAGGCCGGATGCGGTTTCACATACCACTCGAACGGCGTCTCTTGCGCGTGATCGAGCAGGAAGTGAATCCACTCCTGGAAATCCGGGAAGAGGATGCTGCGGTAGCCGTGCGGCGAGTCGATGAAGTCGTGCAGCATGACGAGAACGCGCGGCGGGCCGTCGGCGGGGAAAATGCGGTCGCCGCCGACCCCGTAGGTGCTTGCCGCCATGCGGACGAGCGCGTCCTCCTCGCCAGCGAGCCGGGCGCTGAGACGATGCCGCGCCTTGTCGAGAGCGGTCTCTTTTTCCTCCCCGGAGAGCCGGGAAAACGCCGTGCGATACTGGTAGTAGCGCGCGACGACGGGCGACGGATACCCGTGGCCAAAGCCATCGGGGCCGGGGCCAGAGTGCTCGGGATCAAGCTGGAGGAGATGAAACGGCTGGCCAATAAGGACGAGAAAGACAGGCACTTTCGCCTGGAAGAGCACGCGAGTGATGATGCCACTGTAGAGATAGCTGAAGTCGTCGGTGAGCAGGCATTCGACCTTGTTGCGCGCGACGTAGTCCTTCACCGCGAAATAGATTAGGAGCGCCTCGCAAATCGTGTCGCGGAGGCGCGGATCCGTGAGTTGGACGGTGGGTTCGTTGAAGTTCCGCAGGTAAGTGTCGTACACCTGATCGCCGATGAGCAGGCCCTCCACGGAAAGATTCACCACGTCCCATTTCGTGCGCAGCCCACCGAAGAGTTCGTCGGCGAGCGCTTCGGCTTTCCCGCGGTCCTTCTCCGCATCCGCAGAACTGAGGCGGCACTCGGCGCCAAACGCGGCGTAGGCTTTCGCGGTATCCGGCGGAGTGCGCTTCGCGAAATTGAACGCCTCGACGCGGCAGTCGAGGCGGTCGGCCAGATGATTCGCGACGTACGCGTAGCAGAAGATCGAGGCCGGGACCGGGAACAAGTTCACCAGCACCACGGCGTCGCGACCGGCGCGGCGGCGCGGCCACTTCGCCCGCGCGAAAGCGACAAAGCGCTGGACCGCGGGATCGGCCGGCGACTTCGCCAAAACCTTTCGCAGCCAGGCGCGACCGCCGGCGAGAAATCCGGGGCTGTTTTTCACTGAGGTTGCGGGCGCGGACATTGGATGCGAGCGCGAGGGATCAGGCAGCGGCCATCGGCTCCCGGTGGGACAGCCGTGAGGGCTCGCCCGTTTCAATGCGCCAGTCCGCGGCGACGAGCGCCACGCCGCTGTGGACGCCGGGGAGTTGGCCGCTGCCGAAGAAGTCGCCGCCCTCGACGGTCAGCTCAACGGCGCTGTCCATGCCGTCGAGAGTGACGCCGCCGAGCGGAGCGGAGCGGAGCACGTAATCGAGCCTGTAAATGGACGAGGGCAGAGGCAGATTTTTCACGCAGCAGACGAATGCGCCCTTTTCCGGCAGCAGCGCATCGAAGGACTGGCCCGTGATCAGATTGCTCTGCGTAAAAATGGGCACATCGAGATCGCTCTTCACGTAAAAGGTGACGAAGAGCGTGGGCCGAGGGATTTCGGGCGCCGTGTTTTCAAAATGGAAGAAAATGTCCAGATCCTGCCCGGCCTGCGCCGTGGTGACGGGCCGGCCCTGGAGATCGCGGAACTCGATCGAGTTGACCTGTAGTGCTGTGCGGGCGGTACGGTCGGGCCGCTCCCGCAGCGAGCCGGCGTGTTGCGTGAAGCAGCCGACATAATGCGCGATCGCCTCCGTCTGCGTGCCGGTGAATTTCACCTGCCCGCTCTCCAACACGATGCCGCGCGTGCAGAGATTCTCCACGGCGGCGGCGTGGTGGCTGACGAAAAGGATCGTGCGCCCCTCGCGGGCGACGGCGCTCATCTTGCCGAGGCATTTTTTTTGAAACGCCGCGTCGCCCACGGCGAGCACCTCGTCGATGATCAGGATTTCCGGCTCAAGATTCGCGGCGACGGCGAAAGCGAGGCGCACGACCATGCCGCTCGAATAGCGCTTCACCGGCGTGTCGATGAACTTTTCCACGCCGGCAAAGTCCACGATCTCGTCGAACTTCCGCGTGATCTCGGGCCGCGTCATTCCGAGGATTGAGCCGTTCAGGTAGATGTTATCGCGCCCGGTCAGCTCCTGGTGAAAGCCGGTGCCCACTTCGAGCAGGCAGGCCACCCGGCCTTTCAAATACACCCGCCCTTCCGTGGGCGCGGTGATCCGGGAGAGGATTTTCAGCAGCGTGGATTTGCCCGAGCCGTTGCGCCCGATGATCCCGATGACGTCGCCCTCATTCACCTCGAACGACACGTCGCGCAGCGCCCATAGATAGTCGGA
Source organism: Chthoniobacterales bacterium (assembly GCA_038318725.1). GTDB lineage: Bacteria > Verrucomicrobiota > Verrucomicrobiia > Chthoniobacterales > Chthoniobacteraceae > Chthoniobacter. The sequence continues at coordinate 36,934 of JBBQCM010000026.1, read as the reverse complement.
GATGCCGCCGACTTTCGAACCGCCAGCGCCGGTCTCGGAGATTTTTGCGTGCGGATCGGGCCGCCCCATCATCCGCGCATACCCGGATCGGAGATCCTGGAAAAGCATCCCCCGACTGATGGTGCCCAGCCGGTATTTCTTGCTGACCTTTTCGACGCGAATGACGAGGGGCATGACTAGACGGTGTCCGTGAACGTGCGCTCGACGTGATGAAACATGAGCAGGCCCAGGAAGAGGACCGCGCCGCTAATTCCGAAGCTGAGCGCGAGCTGCCAGAGTTCGATGACGCCTTTCCCGAGAAACGCGAAGCGGAACGACTCGATGATCGGGACCATCGGATTCAGGATGAAAACCCAGCGCACATTCTCCGCGACCGACGAGAGCGGAAAGACCACACAGCTCACATACATCCAGAGCTGCACGCCGAAGCTCAGCATCATCCCAAAGTCGCGGTAGCGCGTGGTCAGCGCCGAAACCATGCAGCCCATCCCGAGGCCAAGCGCGCCCATTTGCACGAGGAGCACCGGCACGAGGATCATCCGCCAGTTTGGCTCCACCGCCGCACCCGTGGCCCAGTGGTAGAGGAAGATCGCGAGGAAAATCCCGAACTGGATCGCGAAGGTGGCCAGGTTGTTTAGCACCACGGAGACTGGGACGGTGAGCCGCGGGAAATACACCTTTCCAAAGAGGCCGGCGTTGCCCGTGAAAGTTGTCGCCGTGCGCGTAAGACACGACGCGAAGTAATTCCATGCAATCACCCCGAGCAGGAAAAACAGGATGTGCGGCGTGCCGTCGGTCGAGACTTTCGCCACGCGCCCAAAGACGATCGCCATCACGAGCGTCGTGAAAAGTGGCGGCAGCACGAACCACAGCGGGCCAAGCACCGTCTGCCGGTAGCTCGAGACGAAATCGCGGCGGAAAAACTGCCAGACGAGATCGCGATACTGCCAGATTTCACCGAGCCGGACATCGAACCAGCCGATCTGCGGGGTGATGACTTCCGTCCACTGGATCGGCTCTTCCCCGGACGGGATAGGGCTGGTTGTTTCCGTTGTCATGGAGCGGTCTAAAACGCGGGCAAGCTGCCGCCCTTGGTCAGCTGCCGGGAAAAACCGGCGAGACCCTCGCAAAGCTGCGGGTGCAGCTGGGAATTCATGGATGTAGGCCGCTCTCCCGGCGGCGGCGGGCCGGGGCTTCAGGTGCGGGTTTTGACCGCCTGCCTAAAGACCGCGAGCAGCCCGAGTTCGATCTCTCGCGTGTTGCCCAGAAACTCGAGAAGCACCCGCACCCGCTCGCGCGCGGGCAGCAGTTTGGTGATGATGCCCTCCTGTCCGGCCAGCGGGCCATCCACGATCGCCACCTCGTCGCCCTCGGCGAGTTCAAAGGAAAGCGTCTTGATGTCCTCGCCGCCAAGAAACTCGTTGAGGTCGCGGATGGCCTCGGCCGGCACCGGCGCGATGTGCTGGCCGAAGCGCACAATGCCGCTGATCCCCGGGCTGTAGCGGACCATCGTCTGGTTTTCCGTGAGATCGAAACGTGCGAAAAGATAGTTGGGAAACATCGCCTCGACGAACCACTTCAACCCGCGCTGCGTCTTCCGCTGGATGCGGACCCGCGGGCAGAACACTTCGATCCCCGGCGACTGGCGGAGATGCGCCGCGGCGATGTGCTCGTGCTTGGGCTGCGAACGAAGGCAGTACCATTGGGGCTCGGGGGTGTCCGGCCCCGCAGGGTTTTCACGATCGGGTGGAAGCATCGGAGTCATGTTATGCGACGAGGAATTTCAAAAGCCACGGCAACATCGCCTCGCCCTTTTCCTTCCAGTGCCGGAGCTTCGCCATGCGCGCGCCGGCGGCTTCGCGCTCCGCCTTCGGCATCCTCGCCAGATGCTGCTCCATGCGCGCAATTCGCGCCGAGCCGCTGTCGAGATGCGGCTGGAGTTCCTCCTTGATGAAGGCGCTGGCGAACTTGCTCAGCTCGAAATCCGCGACGTAGTGATCGCGCCGGTCGCCCGCCACATAGACCGGCCGCACCGCACCGAAAGAGCGCAGCACCTTCAATCCCTGGCTGGCCGCGCCCTTGCTCATCTGCAGACGGTCCATCAGCGCATCCAGGGCCAGCGGCTCCGGCGAGGCGAAAAGCAGCCCGTAGAGTTCACCGACCGACTTCGGCATGCCGAGCAGGCGCACAAAGCTGATGAACAGATCGATCGCCTCGACCTCCAGCGGCGAGAGGCCGCCGGATGGCCGGCGGGCCGCGGCTTTGCGCGTCGCCAGAGTGGTGAGTTTCGCCTGCATCGGCGGGCTTTCTATACGCCGGGCGCAATGTGTTCAAATAAAAATGAACGCGATGGACAAAATAATTTCCAGAACCCGGCGCCCCTCCCGAGGGGCGCGCGTTCCCTCTTGCCCGCCAGCGCCCGCGTCGCCTTTAATGCCCGCTCCCAGCGTCCTGATGATCTCGATCACCGTCCCAGTCTTCAATGAAGCGGAGTCCCTGCCCACCCTCCACGGGCGCATCCGCGAGGTCATGGTTGCGCTCGGCCGTCCGTGGGAGCTGATCTTCGTCAACGACGGCAGCAACGACGGCAGCGAGGCCGTGCTCGATACCCTCGCCGCCGAGAACCCCGCGGTGAAGGTGGTCCACTTCCGCCGCAACTACGGCCAGACCGCCGCGATGATGGCCGGCTTCGACTTCGCCGGCGGCGAGGTCATCATCCCGCTCGACGGCGATCTGCAAAACGACCCTGCCGACATCCCCAAGCTGCTCGCCAAACTCGAAGAGGGCTTCGACGTCTGCTCCGGCTGGCGCAAGGACCGCCAGGACGACGCCCTCCAGCGCAATTTTCCCAGCATCCTCGCCAACCAGCTTATTTCCTGGGTCTCCGGCGTGCAGCTTCACGATTTCGGATGCTCGCTGAAGGCTTATCGCAGCGAGGTCATCAAGGGCGTGCGCCTCTACGGCGAAATGCACCGCTTCCTCCCGATCTATGCCGGCTGGCATGGCGCCAAGATCACCGAGGTCACGGTCAATCACTTCGCCCGCGTGAGCGGAAAATCGAAATACGGCCTCGAACGCGTGCTCAAGGTTTTGTGCGACCTCGTCGTCGTGAAGTTCCTCGACAGTTACGCCGAGAAGCCGATGTACGTTTTTGGCAGCGTGGGGGCTCTTTCCCTTGTCGTCAGTTTCCTCGCCGGCGCGTTTGCGGTGTATCTGAAACTCTTCGGCCACAAAGCCTTCATCGAAACCCCGCTCCCGCTGCTCTTCGTCATGTCCGCGATCACCGGCGTCATGTGCATCCTCATGGGCCTCCTCGCGGAAATGATCATGCGCACTTTTTACGAGAGCCAGGGGAAGAGCGTGTATCTCGTCCGGGCCACGCGGAACATTGAGAAATGACGAATGACAGACTGGTGAATGACAAAGGAGAAACGAAGGCCGAAGGCCGAATGAGTCTGGCGCACCGACTTCATCATTCGCGCTTCGTCATTCTTTCCTCATTCGTCGTTCGTCATTCGTCATTTTCCCCATGTGCGGCATAGCCGGTTTCGCGGGGCTCGGCGATCTCGGTGTGCTCCGCCGGATGACCGCCGCCATCGCGCACCGCGGGCCGGATGCGGACGGGCATTGGGCCGAAGAAAGCACGGGCGTCTTCCTCGGGCATCGGCGCCTCTCGATCGTCGATCTCAGCGGAGGCGCGCAGCCCATGTGGACGCGCGACGGCCAGCTCGGCGTCACCTTCAACGGTGAGATCTACAACCACGCCGAACTCCGCGCCGAACTGAAGGCGCGCGGCTGCGAGTTCATCACCGACCACAGCGATACCGAAGTCCTGCTTCACGGCTACCGCGAGTGGGGCGAGAGTTTTGTCGAGCGGCTGAATGGCATGTGGGCCTTCTTCATCTACGACCGCGCGAAGCAGCGGCTCTTCGGCAGCCGCGACCGCTTCGGCAAGAAGCCGCTCTATTGGTTCAAGGAGGGCGAAACCTTCGCCTTCGCCAGCGAACTCCCCGCACTCCTTCAGCACCCGAGTTGCCCGCGCAACCTCTCCCCGCTCTCGCTCAAAAAATACTTCGCCTACTGCTATATCCCCGCCCCGCGCTCGATCTACGAGCGCGTGTGGAAACTGCCCGGCGGACACTCGTTCACCTTCGACCTCGCGAGCCGCGCGCTGAAGACGTGGCGGTGGTGGGAGTTCGTGATCCAGCCTGACGACGCCATTCTTTCCGCCCCGGACAAATCCGAAACGCTCCTCCGCCTTCACGACACGATCGGTGCGGAGCGCGGCAGCGTTGAGGATTGCATTCGGCGCATCCTTGAGCGCGCGGTGAAGCGCCGACTCATGTCCGATGTCCCGCTCGGCGTCTTCCTCAGTGGCGGCATCGACAGCTCCGCCATTGCCGCGCTCGCGGCGAAGCACGTCCCCGCCGGCCAGCTCAACACCTTTTCCATTGGCTTCAACGAACCGAGCTTCGACGAATCCGGCTACGCGCAGTTCGTCGCCGAGAAACTCGGCACGCGGCATCGCAACGAAACCCTCGACCTCGACAAATCCGTCGCCCTCCTACCCGAGATCGTCGCGCGGCTCGACGAACCGCTCGGCGACGGCTCGCTCCTCCCGACGTATCTGCTTTCGCGCTTCACCCGCCAGCACGTCACCGTCGCGCTCGGCGGCGACGGTGGCGATGAACTCTTCGCCGGCTACGATCCCTTCCGCGCGCTGCGCGCCGCCGAGCTTTACGCCAAGCTCGTCCCGCGCCCCCTGCACCACGCCATCCGTCTCGTCGCCGCGCGCCTGCCAGTGTCACACGAAAACGTCAGCTTCGACTTCAAAATCAAGCGCACCCTCATGGGCCTGAGCTATCCGCCGAAGCTCTGGAACGCCGTTTGGATGGGCGCGCTCGAACCCAGCGACCTGGCACAGCTTTTCCGCGAACCCTGCGACGAGGAGGAAGTGTATAGCGAAGCCATCGAAGCCTGGGACCGCTGCGCGCAGCCGAACCTCGTCGATCGCGCACTCCAGTTCTTCACGAACCTCTACTTGCAGGACAACATCCTCGCCAAAGTCGATCGCGCCTCGATGCTCTGCTCGCTCGAAGCCCGCTCGCCTTTTCTCGACATCGAGGTTGTCGATCTCGCCCGCCGCATCCCCTGGCAGCTCAAGCTCCGCGGTGGCCAGACGAAATGGATTTTGAAACGTGCCCTCGCCCCGCTTCTCCCGCGCGAAATCATCGACCGCAAAAAGAAAGGCTTCGGCATGCCCATCGGCCGCTGGCTGCGCGAGGGAAAGTTCGAGTTCGACCACGCTCGTACTTTCCCGCACCTCGACGTTGCCTTCGCCGAACGCCAGCATGCCGCCCACATGAGCGGCGCACGCGACGAGCGCCTCTTCCTCTGGAGCTACTGGTTGCTGGGCCAGTGGATGAAACGGTGAAGATCCTCGTCCTCTGCTACGAATACCCACCCCTCGGCGGCGGCGGCGGACGCGTGGCGCAGAGCATCGCTACGGAAATGGTGAAGCGCGGCCACGAAGTCCGCGTGCAGACCGCCGCTCTCGGCTGGCATTCGACCCGCGAAACGGCCGACGGCGTGGAAATCTTCGGCACCGCCAGCGGCCGCCGCGCGCCCGACACCTGCCGCGTCCACGAAATGGCCGCCTATTGCGCGACCAGCTTTTTCCCCACGCTCCGCCACATCCGCGAATGGAAACCGGACGTGATCCACGCGCACTTCGCCATGCCCACCGGCCTACTCGCGTGGGCCGTGCATCGCCTGACCGGCGTGCCTTACGTCCTCACCGCGCATCTCGGCGATGTCCCCGGCGGCGTGCCCGAGCAGACCGACACGCTTTTTGGAATCATCACTCCCCTCGCCCGCCAGGTCTGGAACTGCGCCGCAGCAACGACCGCCGTCAGTTCTTTCGTCCAGCAACTCGCCGAGCGCGCCTACAAGCGAAAGGTCGAGCGCATCCTCAACGGTATCGACCTCGCCGACCAACCTCTCCCGCCACCGGAAACTTTGCGGCACACGCGCCATCTCGTTTTCGTAGGCCGCTTTAATTCGCAGAAGAATCTCATCTTCCTCGTGAACACACTCAGCCGCCTGCACGCCGGGAACTGGCGGGCCACATTGGTCGGCGATGGGCCTGACCGCCCGGAGGTCGAGCGTCTGATCGCTGCGCATCAAATGGGCAGCCGCGTCAAACTGACCGGTTGGCTGCCCGCTGCGCGCGTGGGCGAAATCCTCCGCGACGCGGACATCCTGTGCCTGCCCTCGGCGAGCGAGGGCTTGCCGGTCGCCGCCATTGAGGCGCTCAAACACGGCCTCGCGATCGTTGCGAGCGACATCCCCGGCGTGCGCGATGTGGTCGAGCATGGCGTGAACGGCTATCGCCTGCGGCTCGATTCCTACGCCCACAAACTGCAATGGTTGCTGGAGAGTGACGCCACGCTTTTCGCGATGAAGCACGCGAGTTGGGAAAGGGCCCGCAGTTTCGATCTCACCCGCATCGCCAGCGAATACGAGCGCGTCTTGCGCAGTGCCGCCGGGCGGTAGGTCCACGAAAGACACGAAAGACACGAAAAGGATTGTCCCCTTTCGTGCCGTTCGTGTCTTTCGTGGACTCCCCTAAAACCGCATGACCTCCTACGCCCGCCTCCAGCAAGAACTCGCCGCCAAGCCGCGCACCTGGCTCATCACCGGCGTTGCCGGGTTCATCGGTTCGCATCTCCTCGAGGCCTTGTTGCGGCTTGAGCAACGCGTCACCGGGTTGGACAACATCTCCACCGGCTCGCCGCAAAACCTTGCCGCCGTGCAGGCGCGCGTGAGCCCGGAGCAATGGGCGCGCTTCACCTTTCTCAAAGGCTCCGTCGCCGACATGGGCGCATGCCGCGAGGCCAGCAACCACGTCGATTACGTCCTCCATCACGCCGGTTTTGTCTCGGTACCAATGTCCATCGAAGACCCGCTCGGCTGCCACGAGACAAACGTCACCGGCACGCTCAACCTCCTCGCCGCGGCGCGCGACAACCGGGTGCGCCGCTTCGTCTATGCGAGCAGCAGCGCGGTCTATGGCGACGATCCACGCATGCCGAAAGTCGAGCCCGAGATCGGCCGCGCGCTCAGTCCGTACGGGGCTTCCAAGCTGATGGACGAAATTTACGCGCGCCAGTTTTTCGACCACTACGGGCTGGAGAGCGTGGGCCTCCGCTACTTCAACATTTTCGGCCCGCGGCAGAATCCGACCGGCGGATATGCGGCGGTCATCCCGCAGTGGATCACCGCGCTGGTCCGCGGCGGCGAGTGCGCGATCCACGGCGATGGCGGGATCACCCGCGACTTCTGCCACGTCGCCAATGTCGTGCAAGCGAACCTCCTCGCCGCGACCACGCGCAACCGCGCCGCGCTCGGCGAAGTCTTCAACGTCGCCGGCGGGCGCAGCACCACGCTCGCCGGACTTTACGAGAGCATCTCCACGCGCGTCGCCGCGGTCAGCGGAGCGCCCGTGAAGCCGGTGAAATACGGCCCGCCTCGCTCCGGCGACATCCAGCACAGTTCCGCGGACATCGGGAAAATCCGCCGCGCTCTCGGTTTCGAGCCGCTGGTCAGCGTGGATGAGGGACTGGAGGAAACGGTGTGCTGGTACGCGGCGGCGGGCGTGTGAGTTTCTGGGCGCGACTGCGTCGCGCGAAAAAATGATGCTGCCAGCGCCGCGCTCACTTCCTTAGGCTCCCCCGCATGTCCGACCTTTGGCACGCCCTCCAACCTGACGCCCGCGCGCAGCTCACGCAGCGCGATTACTCCTCCAGCTCGCTCGCCGAACGCCTCGCCAGTAGCGGCGTGGATGCCGGTGACCTCATCGCCAAACGCGCCGAACTCGACGCCGCGTGGATTCCTGGCGTCGAGATTTTCGGACGCCGGATTTTCGCGCAGCGGCATCGCGGCTTCTTTGGCGAGTTCGCGCGGATGAACGACGGCCCGCTCGCCGCGATCGGACTCTGGCCACGGCAATGGGCGACGGCACGAATGTTTGCAGGCACGGCCAAAGGCTTTCACATCCATCCACCGCACGTCCCCGAGGGCACGACCGCCGAGGCCTGGTTCCAGCGCCTTTTCGCGGCAGAGCCGAAAAACATGGCGCTGCGTCCGTACGACCGCGAGCAGTGGGACGCAATGTTCTTCGTACAGGGCAATGTCGAGATGCTCCTCGTCGATGAACGCACCGGGCTGCCGCGCCGCGTGATGCGCTTCACCATCGAGGGCGACGACCAGCGCGGTCCGGGCAACGCGGGCGTCGTCATCCCCGCCGGCGTGGCGCACGCGCTGCGCGCCGAGGGTTCGCGCGACGCCATCATGGTCTATGGCACGAGCACGCCGTTTGAGCCGGCCTTCGAGGGCCGCATCGCCGACTCCATCGAACGCGCCCCGCTCCCGCCGGACTGGCAGCGTTACCTCGACGCGGGCGCGTAGGTACCGCGAAAAAGCGTGCTGGGCTTGCCCGCAGCAACTTCGCCCTGCACGAACTGGCCCACGCCTACCACCATCAGGTGCTTGGTTTCGACAACCCGGAGATCGAGGCCGCGTAAAAATCCACGCCCTTGACCATCGCCGCATCGCGCCCGTTGCCCGCAGCCAGCCGGCTCCGGGGTGATATTCCGCGCGCGGCGGCACACCGGGTTACTCGGGCGAAAACCACAGCCGCACCTCGCGTAACTTCGCCACCCCGGAAGCCGGCACTGCGGACGATCTCATGCAACTGCGCCCGCAAAAGCTCCAGCGCCCTGGCCCTAGCCTCCCGCTCTTCGCCAAGCAGACGCTCACTGACCACCACCGTCCAGACCTCGACCGCCTGCGTCGGATGACCCGCCCCGTAAAAGTCGCGGGCGGAGTTTGCGTTGCGCCAACCCACCCCGCAAAGCCGAGCAGGAGAGCGAGAAGTGGGCAGAGGGTTTTCGTGATCGGGAGCGGAATCCGCGCTTCACTTTCCATGTCGTCCGCGCCATGTCACGCAAGGTCCGCGCGTGTGCATTGGGATTGGCGGGGCAGCACAAAATTGGCTTGCCGAGCCCGGAGAAGCGCGCGAAGAAGACGACCGCTCGCAGACGCTCGATCGTCGCGAGTCCACCGGTGAGGTGGCTGAGTGGTCGAAAGCACCGCTTTGCTAAAGCGGCATACTCGAAAGGGTATCGAGGGTTCAAATCCCTCCCTCACCGCGGTTTTCACTCTGAAACAGCCTCCATACAGGGTTTGCGTTCGATTCACTGAAAAAAGCCCCGCAGCGCAGCAACGCGCGCGGAAACGCCGGAAAACGCACTCTATTTGACAGGTATTCGCCGCGTTACACTTTCGGCGGGCAGCCTTAAATATCTTCTAGTGACACAGCGCCTCTACGCGATCACGGGACAGAAATCGACGACGCGGCATGGGTTTCATGGGAGGCGGGGCCACTAGACGACGCGCGGTGTCCACCAGAAGTGTCGCGTCAATAGGCTTGGCCATAATGAATCCATCGCCCTTTCGACCGTTCTCCGACTTGGCAATGAGCGCGGTCAGAAAGATGATCGGGGTCCTGACGAATGGAGGAAGTTGCCGTAAATCCGCAGCCACATCTCCGCCGTCGGCGGGTGGCGTATCCATATCCAGAATGATGAGATCCGGCCCAAACTCCAGCGCCGTGCAGAGGGCGAAAGGTCTGTTCTCCTCACGCACAAAGAAGCCGCCAAGCCGCTTGAGCGCGGAACCGACAAGCCCTGTGATCACAGGATCGTCGTCCACCACGAGTATTCTGGCCATGTTCATGGCATGTGAGATAGCAAGCCCCATACTCGACGCGGCGGTAGCATCCAAACGGGCCGCGGAATTATCACCGCGGCCTTGGGTTTCAGGGTGGCCAGAGCTTTCAGCAGGGTTGTCTTGAAGAAACGGAGTCTTGGAAACGAACTTCTCTCTCTTCCCTCCGCTGGTCGCTACACGTAAGCTGGAAGCCAATGACCGCCCAACGTGATGCGCTCCTCCGCCTGCTGCACGACGACGATCCCGCGACTTTAGTTCTGCTCAAAGAGCAACTTGCCCGGCGGGGCCCTTCTGCCCTGCCAGAATTGCGCGGGTTGCTCGCGTCTGCCAGCGGGGTCGAGGCGCGGCATCTTCGCGACGTGATCGCGGAGATCGTGGCTGGTGAAGCGGAATCGGCTTTCGAGAAATTGTGCGCTGACTTTGGGGGCGACGGCGACTTGGAGGAGGCGTCCTGGCGGCTGGCCGTGATTTTTCTTCCGGGAGAGAATTTTGCGCGGCAGCGTGAATTGCTGGACGGCTGGGGAGCGGAGGTGACGCGAAGGTTGGGCCAAGCGGCCACTGAGCTCGACCGCATCGAAACGCTGGTCGAGTTTCTCGCTCACGACGTGGGGCTGCGCGGGAACACGGAGGACTACGACAACATCAACAATTCGCTTTTGCCGGAGGTCATCGACACCCGCCTCGGGATCCCCATCACCCTCTCGCTGGTGTATATCCTGGTCGGGCAGCGCGCCGGAATTCCGATTTCGGGCGCCGGGCTTCCGGGACACTTTCTGATTCGGCATGGACAGAACTTCTTCGACCCCTTCCACGGGGGCGTGCGCGTCGGATTGGAGGAATGCCGCGCGCGCACGGCGCAGCAGGGGTTGACGCTGACGGTCTCGATGCTCCAGCCGTTTCGTGCCCCTCAATTCCTCACGCGGATCCTGAACAACATCCGCGTCATCGCCAAAAGGAGCGACCCAGCGCTCGCGGCAAAATTGTCGGGATGGATCGACTTACTCAGTTTATCGGAGACGAAATAATTGACGCTGTAAGGGCAATGCCGCCGCACGAGGCGACCCTTGCTCACTGTCCGAGGAAACGGCACCGAGCGCCTGATTCCTTGGGCCGCATGCGCTATGCCACCAAGGCTCTCAGACTCGACCGAAGAAACGCGTCGCGCAGCCCTTGAAGATCCTCGGGAGGCAACGGGGAAGAGCCCGCCGAAGCGGTCGCGCCTTCTCCTTCCACGAACGAGCGAAGAGCCGAGAAAATGACTTCAGGCTGCTGCTCAATGGAGGATGGCCAGGGAAACTCCGCGTCCAGGATCCACGTCCCGCACTCGGACGTTTCCGTGAGCTCTTCGATCCAGCGCATGACGGTGTCTGCCGGAGCGCCCGGAAACCGTTGTGCGACCAGACTCAGGATATCGTGACGGGTGGGCACGTTGAGCAGCAGAGCCAGGAAGAACCGATGTTCGACGTCCGTGATCGATCTCCGCAGTTCCACCAGTCCGTCCCTGCGGATGATTTCCTCCAATGTCGGCGCCACATAATCGGCCAGACGGCCATGCTTCTGCCGGAAGGTTTGCAGACTTTCTTCCCATCTTCCCAGACTCTGGAGATAGCCCACGCCGTTCTGCAAAATGAAAAAACCGCGCTCGAAGTCCAAGTCGCGCAGCATTTCGGCCACCAAGACCGGGTAGGCCGGATCACGCGTCTTCTCCAGCACGTCGAGGAGCTGTTTGCGCCGGGTCGTCAAGGCATCGTTGGAAAACGGGTCCACGGCGAGATGCGGCGGGAGATAGGTGAATTGCGGGCCGGTCCCAGGGTCTGAATGCGTGCGGACAACCACGCTGATCGAAGGCGTATCCAGATGAAAAAGCGCATGAATCTGGCCGCTCCCCGAAACGATTGGCACGGTGCTTCCGGCTGCCAAAAGCCGGGTATCTCTCATCCGAAGCCGGCCCACCCGAAGATGGGCCGAGACCGGCTCCGGGTTTTCAAAATCGAAGCGGGAGTGAATGCTTGATCCGGCGAGGACGTGGAAAGCCCCGGAGAAGGTGTGCTGATGAATGTCCGTGGTGCCGTCCAGCCAAAAAAGGAGCTGGATGTAAAACCGCGGGTCATCATAGACCACCAATTCCGGCTCGCCAAAACCCGACTGGGTTTGGAAAGGCTGCTGATCATCGAGGAGAAATTCCCTGATGAGCGTGGAGACAGCCACATTGCTGGCGGGAGGCCGCTCCTCCAGCACGCCACCGGCGATGTCGGGGAAGCTGCCCAGCGAGAAGTTCACCTTTTTCCACCTGGCTAAAACCGTTCGCCCGAGCTCTGTGAAAAAAGGATCCATGAACCCATTTGCGGACAACCCTCGATTGCCGGCAAGAGCCTTTCTTCCCGGCGTCCGCAACGGGGCGCGCACCGGCAGCGACGCCGCAGCCGGCGGCACGGGGTTTGCACTAAAGGCCGATTGTGTGAAAATCCCTGGCATGAAGCTTCGTATTCTGGCGTGTTCACTCGGCCTCGGCGCGCTCTTCGGGCGCGCGGATGGCGCCGAGTGGGATGTGCACCGCTTTGAAGGGCGCGACTACGTGACCTTGGAAAATATCGCCGCCTTTTACGGCTTCCCAAAGCCCTCCCCAAGCGAGGCCACCCTGCCCCCCGGCTTGGCGGCGCTCCTGCCCCTCGCCGGGGCCGCAAGCGTCAGCGAATTTGGCATCACCGCCGCCGCCAGCTTCGCCGCCGCGGCGCGCCCCATCGTCCTCGACTCCGACGGCCGCCACCTTGAGGTCACCCCCGGCTTGAGCGAGGTGAAAATCAATGGCGTCAAGCAGTGGCTCGCCTTCCCCATTCGTCTCGAGGCCGGACGGGTGCTGGTTTCGCGACTGGATCTGAGCAAGATCATCGAACCGCGCCTGCGCCCGGAGCTGATTGGCGGACTCCAACCCGTCAACACGGTGGTCCTCGATCCCGGTCACGGCGGGCATGATCGCGGCGCGGTCTCCCGCTATGGCTTTGAAAAAGACTTCGCCCTGGATGTCGCCTTGCGCTCCCGGAAGCTCCTCGAAAAAGCCGGCTACAAAGTCGTCATGACGCGCTCGTCGGACATTTTCATCCCACTCGACGAGCGCCCTGCCGTCGCCAACCGTCTCGCGGATTCCATTTTCGTGAGCATCCATTTCAACTCCTCGAGCAGCAACGCCGACGCCCGCGGCTTCGAGATTTTTTCCATCGCCCCGCGCGGCGCTCCGGCGACGAACGACTCCACACCAAGCGAGCGCGACCTCCGCGCGGAGCCAGGAAACTCCATGGAACTCCCCAGCGGCGCACTCGCCGGCAGCGTCTACCACGCCCTGCTCGGGCAGGTGCCGATGGTCGATCGCGGTTTGAAACACGCCCGCTTCGCCGTGCTCCGGCGCTGTGAGCGCCCGGCGGTCCTCGTGGAATGCGGTTTCGTCAGCAACGCCGCCGAGGGTTCGCTGATCAGTTCCGCCTCCTGGCGCGAGCGGGTCGCGGATGCCGTGGTCGATGGCGTGGAAGGCTACCGCGCCCTTGCCGAGCGGCGGCAGGCTCCGCGCGTCCTCGCCGACTACCGCCGCGCGGCCGCCGGCCGCGAGACGCTGCGCACGCCGGCCACGCCCTGACCGGAACACGCGCGGTTTGCGGGGCCCGTTAATTCCTTCTCGCGTCCGCTCCCGTCTGCTTTATTTACCCGCCCATGTCGAAAAACTCCCGCTTCCCCATCTCTCTGCTCAGCCTCGCGATGCTCGCGGCGAGCGCCTTTGCCGATAGCGTCACGCTCAAAACCGGTGAGCGGATCGAAGGCACGATTGCCAGCGAAACCCCGGCCGAGATCACGCTCAATATTCAGATTTCCGCCGGCATCATCGATCAGCGTACCGTTAAGACGGCCGACGTCGCGAAGGTGGACCGCGTGGCCCCCGATGAGACGGCTTATCGCTTGATCATGAAACTGCAGCCGGGAAAAAGTTCCCTTCAGCCGGGCCAATACGACGCCCTCCTGAGCACGCTCGAGGCTTTCAACACCCAGTATCCCGCCAGTTCCCATGCCGGCGAGGTGCATGCCGCCTTGCTCGCTTTTCAGGCGGAAAAGAAGCGCGTGGACGCCGGCGAGGTAAAACTCGACGGCCTCTGGCTGAGCCCGGCCGAGGTCCAGAAACAGCGCGTGCAGATCGGTGGCGCACTTGCCTTCAACGCGATGAAGACGGCGAACAGCGCAGGCGATCCCATCGGCGCACTCAACGCCTTCGCCACGATTGAAAAGAACTTCCCCGGCGCGAAAGTCATGCCCGACGCGATCGAACTTGCCCGGCAGATTCTCACGGCGCTCAAGCCCGGCACGGAGCGCGCCGTCCAGACCGAAAAAATTAAGAACATCGAGCGGGAGAAGGGCTTTGCCGATGCCAGCCCGCAGGATCGCATTGAATTGACGGCCGCCTTTGCGCGCGACCAGGCGAAAGCCGACGCCGCGCTCGCCGCCGCCACCGCCGCCAACCTGTGGCCGCCCTTTGCCACGACCAGCGAGAAATGCCTCACGGCCATCCTCGCGAAAATTCAGTCGGAGGGGCCGCGCCTCAACGCCCTCTCCGTTGCGCCGATGCGCGAGTCCCTCAAGCTGGCCGAAAAAGCGCAGACCGAATTCACGAACAAGAATTTCGCGTCCGCCACCGAAACCCTCAAAGAAGTGGCCCGGCTGTGGCCGGCCAATGAAATTGGCATCCGCCTGCAAGCGCAGATCACCGACGCCAAGAACCCGCCCAAGCCGGATCCCAAGGTTTCGCCCGCGCCGACCGCCGCAGTCCCTCCCGCCACGGCCCCCGCCACCCCCGCGCCCGTCCCGGCAACTGCGACACCCGCACCGGTCGTGCCCGCTCCCCCGGCCGCCGCCACCCCCGCACCAGCCCCCGCACCGGCTGCGGCGTCAGCAGTGCCCGACGATGATGAAACGCCAAAACCAGCCGCCCCGGAACCGCCGAGGCCCTTTTTCCGAACCCTCGGCGGGGCCATCACCATCGTCATTGCGCTCGCCGTCCTGCTCGGGGTCATGAACATCGTCAACAAAATCCGCGCCCGCTCCAAAGAGACGGAAGAATGAGCCGCCGCGCCAAAATCGACCGCCGCACCAGCGAGACCAAGATCGCCCTCGAACTCGTCATCGATGGGCGCGGCGGGAGCCGCATCGCCACGAAGATCCCCTTCTTCGACCACATGCTCACACTCTTCGCCCGCCACAGCCTTTGCGACCTCACGGTCCAGGCGGACGGCGACATCGAGGTCGATCTGCACCACACTGTCGAGGACACCGGCATCGCGCTCGGCCAGGCTTTCACGCAGGCGCTCGGTGACAAGCGCGGTATCCGCCGCTACGGACACGCCTATCTGCCGATGGACGAAACGCTCGCCCGCGTGGTCGTCGATTTCAGCGGCCGTCCCTTCCTCGAATACCGCGCTCCGGCCGGCGTCGCCACCATCGGCAGCGCTTTTTCCTTCACCCTCATCGAGGAATTTTTGCGCGCCTTTTCCGTCCACGCCGGGATCAATTTGCACGTCGAAATCCTCTACGGCCGCGACGCCCACCACATGGCCGAGGCCGTCTTCAAAGGGCTCGCCAAAGCCGTCGATGCCGCCTGCCAGCTTGATCCACGGGTGGAAGGCGTGCCGAGCACCAAGGGCCAATTATGATTTAGGATTTAGCATTTAGGATTTGTTGCCGCACACGGTCGGCTTTCCAAAATGCCAAATGTTAACTCCTAAATGCCAAATTCCATGCTCGCCCTCATCGACTACGGCAGCGGCAATATCCGCAGCGTCACCAATGCGCTGAAACGCGAGGGAGCGGATGTCGAACTCGTCAGTAATCCCGCGCGGCTCGCGGAGGCGGAGGGCCTCGTCCTGCCGGGCGTCGGCGCGTTTGGCGACTGCGTGCGCGGCCTGCAAACGCGCGGCCTGTGGGCGCCGCTCGCCGCATGGCTCGCCGCGGACAAACCCTTTCTCGGCATCTGCGTCGGCTACCAGATGCTCTTCGACGAAAGCGAGGAATCGCCCGGCGTGCGCGGCTTCGGCTTCTTCCCGGGCAAAGTAAAACGCTTCACCACGCCCGGCCTCAAAGTGCCGCAAATCGGCTGGAACCAGCTCGACCTCGCCGACCGCGGGCACCCGCTCTGGCGCGGCCTGCCCGCGCAGCCGCACGTCTATTTCGTCCACTCGTTTTTCCCCGCACCCGCCGATGCGACGGTCATCACCTCGCGATCGACCTACGGCGAAACCTTCGCCGCCAGCGCCGCGCGCGGTCGCGCCGCCGGAGTGCAGTTTCACCCGGAAAAAAGCCAGGACGTCGGCCTCGCCATCCTGCGCAACTTCATCGCCGCCGTGCCCGCTCGGACCGAGGTTGGTTAGTAAAGAGTTAGGCATATGAGAGCGCCCATTCTCTTAACGATGTTTATGATGAGTAACTGCTTCACGGGCCGCGCAGAAGAGACAAGTCTAGGTTTTTCACCGAAGAAGCAGTTTGAGGCTGTCATCCAGACCTCTGATATTCACGAGATGACCCTTGTGTTTCGTAAAGCATCTTCGCACGAGCGTCTCGGCTCATATTTTCTAGGCAGTTATTCTCCATACGCCGTACTGCTTTGGAGCCCCACCGAGCGCTTCGTCGCCGTTCAGACAAATTGCAGCCGCCACTCTATGGAGCTTGTTGTCTTCGCAGTCACAGATACCGCGATCAAACAGGTAAGCCTTCAGGATTATAGACAGAACATTTT
Organism: Chthoniobacterales bacterium; assembly: GCA_038318725.1. Lineage (GTDB taxonomy): Bacteria > Verrucomicrobiota > Verrucomicrobiia > Chthoniobacterales > Chthoniobacteraceae > Chthoniobacter. The sequence continues at coordinate 20,376 of JBBQCM010000026.1, read as the reverse complement.
TGGCCGACTCGGAATTCTCCACGGCGGACGCGGCGAAGTGGACAAGCCGCTGAAATGGCTCAACAACGATCGCCTGCTTTTGCTCACAATGGGCACGCTTCCCGACACAGAGGACGGTTTCCGCTCAGAGGGAGGTTACCGCTATCACGTTGAACTGCGGATTATTCCTGACTCGGTCGATTTCGTAGGCTGGCTTGAGAAGATCGAGAAGGCTGATGAGAACGAAACGGACGAATAGGCGTAACCATGCGCTGAACTTTCGGTCGTTTGCCTTCGCCGGAGACCTACTACCACGCTACGCTCCCGCCTCCTCATGCGTCCTCCCCTTTGCCTGACAGCCCTCGCCGCGCTCGCGCTCGGCGTTTTTCCCACGCATGCGGAGGAGCCCGTCGCGCCGCCCGCCGCTGACTCCGTGATCGTGGACGCGCCGACGGAAGCCGTGCTCAACGGCGCGCTGCGCTATCTCGCCGACCAGCAGAATGGCAACGGCTCGTGGACTTCGCAGGGGCGCAAGGGCGAGCATCCGGTGGCGATGACGGGCTACGTGCTGATGTGCTTCCTCGCCAACGGCCAGCTCCCGGAGGAGGGCGAATACGCGAAGCAGGTCGGCGAAGGGATGAAATTCCTCCTCGATTCGCTGATGCCCGACGGCACCTTTCGCGGCGTGGATGGCGGCAAATACATGTACAATCACGGTATCGCCACGCTGGCCCTCGCGGAGATCTACGGGCAGACGAAATCGCCGGCCATTCGCACGAAGCTGGATCGCGCGGTGAAGCTTATCGTCACCACACAAAGCACGAAGGGGCAGCACAGCGGTGGCTGGCGCTACCGTCCGCGGCCGGATGACGCGGACATTTCCGTGACGGTGATGCAGGTGGTGGCGCTGCGCGCGGCGAAAAACTGCGGCTTCGACGTGCCGCAACGGACGATCGACGATGCCATCGACTACGTGAAGCGCTGCCGCACCGGGGCCAGCGGCGGCTTTGCCTACCAGGCCGGCAATGGCGACCCCGGGTACGCGCGGACGGCGGCAGCCATCTACTCGCTGCAAGTCTGCGGGCTCTACGACGACCCACTCGTCGCCGCCGGTTCGGAGTATCTTTTTACGAAGGTGAACGACGCCGGCCAGTGGTGGACCTATGGCAGCAACTACGCCGCGCCCGCGCAATACATGATCGGCGGCGACACTTGGAAACGCTGGTACGGCGTGATGCGTGAAAAGCTGCTCAAGAGCGTGACGAAGAACGGCGAGCAGTGCTCGTGGGATGGCGAGGTCGGGCCGGTGTATTCCACGGCGGCGCACGCGACGATCCTCGCGATGCCGTATCATTACATCCCACTTTACCAGCGCTAAGCGCCGATGCGTCCGCTGCTCGTTTTTCTCACGTTGACGACCACCTTGTGCGCTGGCGTCGTGGAAACTTTTGATGGCAACGTCACCAGCGGCGCGATCAGCTTCGATACCGGCTTTTTCGTAGTGAAACCGGAGAGCGGGCCACCGGTAAAGATCGAGCCCGTGGAAGTCCTGCGGGCGCAATTCACCGACACGCTGCCCAGCGACAACCTGCTGCCCGGCGCGGTGCTTCGAAATGGCGCGCGACTGCCCGGACCGTTCGGGCCGCTGACGGAACCGCAGGTGAAGTTCGAGAAACGCGGGCTGACCATCGCCGGCGCGGAGATCGCGTGGATCATCTACCAGCCCTTTGCCGCGGCCGCCGCCGCCAACGCGCCGACTGGAAAGATCGGTGCGCTGCTGCCAGGCGGCGATTTTTTTGAAGGCTCGGTCAAAGCCGCGGACAGCAAATCGGCAAAGCTGCAAAACCCGATCTTTGGAACGCGCACGCTCACCGGCGAGCACAAGGATCTGCTCGCGCTCATCCTCCGCGATCCGCGCCCCAGCGGGGCGCTCTTCGACGTGCGGACGCGCGACGGCGCGCTCTTCGGCGTGGACACGCTCATGCTCGACAAGACCGGCGTGACGCTCAAGCATCCGCTCTACGATGGCGTGAAGCTGGAGCCAAAAGAACTCGTCGAAATCCGCGCCGGCACCGGGCGCTACCAGCCGCTCACCATGCTCAAACCCGCGCGTGTCGAGCCCCTCGCCGGACGCAAACTGGAGCAGTGCTTTGCGGTGGACAAAACGCTCGCGGGCGAGCCGCTCGACAGCCTCGGCGCAACGCACGGACGCGGCTTCGAATCCGCCGTCGGCGTCGCCGCGACGTGGGAAGTGCCCGCTGGTTTCAACGCCCTGGCCATGCAGGTCGTGGTGCCGGCGGGCGTCCCGCCGGCCAACCGTCTCGTCTTCGCCATCTATGCCGATGGCCGCCCCATTATCCGCAGCGCTCCGCTCACTTCCGCGGACAAACCGGTGCCGCTGCGCGCCACGCTCGGTAGTGTCCGCACCGTCTCGCTCCGCGTGGAAGCCGGCTTTCCCACGAGCGCCACGGGCTCCGGCGTTTGGCTTGAACCCATCCTTCTCCGAAAATGAAGCCGCACCTTTCCCCTCGCAATTGTGATTCCAATCTTAATCTTACGCCTCCGCTCCCGTCGGGATATTAAGATCATGATCAACCGCTTCACCGCCACGCTCCTCCTCCGTGCCATGCTGACCCTGCCCGCGCTGGCCCAGGAACCGCCACCCGCCATGCCGGTGATGCGCGAAGTTTCGCCCGGCATTTTCGAAGTTGGAAAACTGCGGCTCGACCAGAAGACGCTGACCGTCACTTTTCCCGGCACGCTCAACATGATCAGCGGGCTGCTTGAATACCTCATCGTCACCCCACACGGCAGCACCCACGAGAGTCTGCTCGTGAGCGACGTTTCGCCGAATGACGTCCATTTCGCCATGCTTCTCCTCGGCGCGAAAGGCGGCGGCGAAAACAACGACAGCGCGCCGCCGCAGATCGACGCGAAGTATCTAAAAACCGCGCCAAAGCTGAAAGGCGACACGCTTTTCATCTCGGTGAAATGGCAGGCCGGCGACGCCGCGAAAACCGTGCCGGTCGAGGACTGGCTCTTCAATGCGACGACCAGGAAGCCGATCGAGCATGGGCCGTGGACATACAACGGCTCAATGTTTCGCGAAGGACGCTTTCTCGCGCTAACCGAGGGCACCTTTGCCGCGCTGGTCACGAATCCGAGCGCCTTGATCAACAACCCGCGCAAGGGTAATGACGACGACCAGATGTGGAGCGTGAACGAAAAGGCCGTGCCGCCGGTCAACACGCCGGTCGAAATCATCCTCAAACTCGTCCCGCCCGCCAATCCCACACCCAAGCCATGAAAAGACCCAGCGCCCTCCTCGCCACCGCCGCCCTGCTGCTCGCGCCCGCCCTTCTCGCCGCCGACGAGCCCATCCCGCGAGACGGCAAAAACCTCTCGCTGCGCAACGAAATCCAGCTCGCCATTGACAAGGGCCTCGGCTTCCTCAAGACCCAGCAAAAGGAAGACGGCTCGTGGAGCGCCGCCGAGCCGAACCACCCCGCGCTCACCGGCCTCCCGCTCGTCGCCTTCCAGCGCGAACCGAGCGGTCGGAACATGAAGACGCAGCCCGAGTTCATGCGCAAAGGTTACGCCTTTCTCCGCAGCAAAGTGCAGCCCGACGGCGGCATCTACACCAAGGGTCTCTCGAACTACAACACCTCGACCGCGCTTCTCGCGCTGCTCAATTCCGGCGATCCGAAGGACGAGCCGATCATCAAGGCGGCGCACGATTTCGTCGTCGGTCAGCAGGCCGGCGGATTGACCAATCCCGCGCTCGACGGCGGCATCAGCTACGGCCCCACCGGCACCAGCCGCCAGCATCCCGATCTCGACAACACCCTCGTCGGCCTCGAAGCCATCCGCGCTTTCAAAAGCGCACGACCGGCCGTGGAAGTCGTCGCGGGCAAAGACCTGAACTGGGCCGCGGCGATTGATTTCGTGACTCGCTGCCAGAACCTCCCGGGTGCCAACAAAGAGCCGTGGGCGAGCGGCGACGCGGCGAACAAGGGCGGTTTCATCTACTTTCCCGGCGACAGCAAAGCCGGTGAACAAAAGCTCTCCGACGGCCGCACCGCGCTGCGCAGCTACGGCACCATGAGCTACGCCGGCCTGCTCAGCTTCATCTACGCCGATCTGCCCAAGGACGACGCCCGGGTGACCGCTGCGCTCGACTGGCTGAAACAGAACTACACGCTCGCGGAAAACCCCGGCATGGAGCGCGCCGGCCTTTTCTACTACTACCACCTGATGACCAAAGCCCTCGCCGCCGCCGAAGTGCAGACGCTTGATCTGCCCGATGGCCGCAAAGTCGATTGGGCGAAAGAGGTCGCGCTCAAGCTCGTCAGCACGCAGGCCGCCGATGGCTCCTGGATCAATGACAACGCCCGCTGGATGGAGAAGGATCCCGTGCTCGTGACCACTTACGCCGTGATGGCGCTGGAGATCATCTACCGCCGGCTCTAGGCGCGCGTGATCTGCGTCTGGATTCACAAGCGGACCTGGCGCGATCCCGGGCCGGTGGTTAACGTCGGCGTCCACAACGCCTACTCTTTCGCCACCCTCGGCCACGAGACGCATTTTGTGGTCGGCGCGGGCGAGCCGTCCGACACGGACGAAGATCTGCGGCGGTTCTACGGCCTCGCGCCGCGCCCTGAGTTGCACATCCACCGCGTCCCGCGCCGCCGTTTGCTCGGGCAAATTCCAGCCTGCCGATCTTCTGGCACGCCGTGCGGCTCATCCGCCAGCTCTCGCGGCGCGACGAGGTCATCGCCATCGCCCGCGAGCCGAGCTTTCTCCCCTACCTCGCGTGGCTCGGCCGCGATCCGCGCATCCGCACCTGCTTCGAGGCGCACAATTTTTTCGCCGACCTGAGCTGGCGCGAAGGCCCGATCAACGCCCAGGACCGCCGCCAGAGCTGGCTCGAGCAAATGTGCGTGCCGCATCTTTCCGGCGTCGCGGCGATCGTCGGGCCGCAGGCCGAGCTGTATGCGCGGCGTTTTCCAAAGGTGCCCGTGCGGGCGTTTCCCCTGGGCACGCAGCCCGTCGCGTCCGGCGATCCCGAGGCGCGGCGGCGCGAACGCCGGGCTGTCTATGTCGGCCACCTCAACACCGCCAAGGGAGCCAAGAATCTGCTCGATGCGGTCATGCCGGAGGACGGCGCTTTGCGCGCGGCGTTCTGGGGCGGCGGCGCGGCGCAGGTGGAAAAATTCCGCGCACGGGTGAAAGCTGGAGCCGTCGGGCGCGTCGAGTTTCTAGGCTTTCGTTCGCCGGAAGAATTGCAACGCGACCTGGCGGCCAAGGCAAGTGTCGGCGTCGTCGCGCTCCATCACACCTACTACAACGCCAACCTGACCTGCCCGCCAAAGCGCTCGACTATCTCTCCCATGGCCTCCCCGTCATCGCCAGCGACCTGCCCTCCAACCGCAGCGTCCTCGGCGAGGCCGCGCTCTACATCCCTCCCGCTGACACTGCCGCCCTCCGCGCCACGCTCCTCGCGCTGCTCGACGATCCCGCCGCCTACCGTCAGCGCTCCGCCCTCGCCTGGGCGCGCGGCCAGGAGCTTTCCTCCACCGAGCGCGCCCGCGGTCTCATTGCCTGGCTCAGCACCGACGCTCTCTAAAGGTCGCTTGCCACAAGCCCGCACCACGACCTCACCGGCGGCGGCGGGACAGGCAGCCGAGCGCGCCGAGCAGGAGCAGGCTGAGCGCGCCGGGCTCGGGCACCGCGGAGGCACCGGCAGCCGCACCGAAGTCCGCGAACGCTGGCGTCTGATTCATCGCCACCACGGCTCCGGTGCCGATGTTCAGAGCGAACAGGGTCTGGCTCACGCCAAAGTTCGTCGTCGCATCCGCATTGACCGTCGCGGTGCCGCTGGTGAAAGCGCCGTTGACGTTCGTGGTCCCGGCGTTCGTCGTTAGCGTGTCGTAGTTTTGATCGCCATCAAGGCTCAGCGTACCGTCACCGGTCTTGCTGAGGCCGCCGGGACCGGCGATATCGGGCGCGACGGTGGTGGTGGTGCTCGCGCCGATGTTGAAGATGCGTGCGCCGGTGAGGGTAATCTGCCGCAAGTTTCCCCCGGTGAAATTACCGTCGGTGAAAGCCAAATCGCCTGTGGTGGTCACGTCGCCGCCGAGATTGAGCACCGCGTCAAACGCTCCGACCCCCTGCCCCACCTGAATCGTGCCGCCGCTCGCGGTGATGCCGGCCGCACCGACGTCGAGCGTGGTGAAGTTCGAGTTTGCCGCGATGCGCAGCACAGGCGTGCCCGTGAGCGTCACGCCCCCAACCTTCACCGCATGGCCGCTGGCAACGGCAAATACAGCGCCGGCGGCGAGGTTGAGATTTCCGGTCACCTCGAGCCCGGAGTGGCCTTGCACCTGGGTGCCGGTGTCGTTGCCGTCCAGAACATTCAATGTCGCTATGATTTCGTGCAATATCACAGTATTCGGGGCGGCGACGCCGTTGCTGCCGAGAATGATCGTACCTTGGTTCGTACCGGTTTTATTGTACGTCACCGTCGCGGTGTCGGGGATTTGGTCCGCCTGGCTGAGCGTCAGACCGCCGGTGCCGGTAAACAGAAGGTTCCCGCCGATTGCGTCAACACCGGGTTCCTTATTGAGCTGAAGCGTGCCGTTGTTCACGGTGGTCAGTCCGCTGAAAGTGTTGGCCTCATTGCCGCTGAGTTGGAGGGTGCCGCCGGCAACCGCCAGCGCCCCGACACCGGTGACAGCCCCGCTCAGATTTCCCCCGGCGGAGAACATTAGCGCCCCGCCATCGATCTCCACCGGCCCCGCATAGATCGTCGCGATGGCGAAAGTTGCGGTGTTGGCACCCAGCTTGATGATCGTGCCGAAACCGTTGATCGTTGTAGAGACGGCAAAATCATCGGGCCGGTTGAGCACAATCGCCGCATTATTGGTGACCGCCGTGGTCGGCAGGAAGCCGACGCCGGGCGTCACTCCATCGCCGACGTGGAGCGAGCCTTCGTTCACATTAGTGCCGCCCGTGTGGTTGTAGGCGTTGGCGTTGGCGAGGATGAGCGCGCCGGGACCGCTTTTGTTCAGGGTGGTCGCGCCAGTGAGCGTGCCGGGTCCGGCGAAGGTGTAGGTCTTTGCCGTATTATTTACGTTGGTCGCGACGGGCGTGAGCGCGGTGGTCAAGTTGACCGTGGTCGTACCCGTGGCACTGTCGTCGAAGTTCGCGGTGTCGGTGCTGATCGGCGGTCCTTGGAAATAGCGGGTTGGCGTCTCGAGGACGGTGGTCCGCCAGTTGGCCGTGCCGCTGCCGCCAGTGCCGTCGGGATCAATGTCCCAGTTGCCGTTCACGCTGCCGTTCCATTTGGCCTGCTCGACGCTGAGATCCAGATCCACACGCGAATCGAGGAGGTTATTGACCAGCGTGCCACCCATCCGCGTCGGCAAGCTGATGGACAGTCCGCCGAAACCCGCAACGCCGCCGAGCGTGCCGTAGGCGATGAGCGGAATCCCCGTGCCGGAGGCGAGCCCGCTTCCGGTGAGCCGAATGGTGGTCGCGCCATCAACCGTGAACGCGCCCGCGAAGAGCACCGGCGCGCTGGGATTGCCGAGCGCACCGGTGGCAAATTGCAGCGTCGAGGCGGCGGCGGTGGTTGCGTCCGTGACGTTGAGCGTGGTGCCGCCAAAGGTGAGATTCACGCCGAGGGTCGCGCCGCCGGCCACGCTCACACTTCCCCCACCAATCTGCGCCGGCGTCGTCAGGAAGGTGCCTTCACTGACCGTAGTCGCACCGGTGTAGGTGCCGTCGCTGGCCGCGGTGAGTTGCAGGGTCCCGTTGCCCGTTTTGATGATGCCGCCAGGACCGGCAACGTCCGGCGCGATGGTCGTGGTGGTGCCACTGGCGATATCGAAGGTGCGAGTGCCGGTGAGGTTGATGACGTTCAGATTCCCGCCGGTATAGCCGGCGTTGGAGAAGGTGACGTTGCCGGTGGCGATGAAGTTGCCACCGAGGTTGAGCGTGGCATCCTGATTGTTGGCGTTGAATTTCACCTGAATGTCGCCACCGACCGTGGTGATGCCGCCCGCGCCGACATTCAGGATGGATGGGCCTCCGCTTCCGGCGATACGCACGATGGCCGTGGGCGAAGTGATGACGATCGCGTTGACCGTGCCCGTACCACCGCTGGCCACGCCGAGGATGCCGCTGGTCACGGTGGCCGTGTTGGTGATGGTGAAACTGCTGTTGCTCGTGCCCATGATGAACTGGCCGCCCGCCGCGCCGCCGACGCTCGAGTTGACGATGACATTGGCGACCGTCTCGCCGCCGAACGCCTGCGTCGGCACGGAACTCGTGGAGCTGCCGATGAAGTTGATCGTGGCGGTGTCGGGGATTTGCTCGGAGGACAGAAGCTGGAGACTTCCGGTGCCGCTAATGGTGATGTCGCCGGCGACGGCATTCACGCCCGCCGTCTTGTTGAGCTGGAGCGCGCCGCCGCTCACGGTGAGCGGCCCGCTGAAAGTATTCGCGTCATTGCCGCTGAATTGCAGCGTGCCGCCCGCGACAGTGAGCGCGCCGCTGCCCGTGACCGCGCCATTGAGATTTCCCCCGCCGGTGAAACGCAGCGTGCCCGCCGCGAGATTCACCGCCCCGGCCGTCGTGGCCCCGGCGAGCGTCACCGTGCCGGCCTGGCTGTTTTTCAAGCCGCCCTCGCCGGTAATGACATTGGCAAAAGTGAAGGCCTCCGTGCGGTTGAACTCCAGCGTGCCTGGCGAAGTCATCGTCACCGTTCCCACGCCGAGCGTGCCGGCGTTGGCTGTCGCGCCGTCGCCGACCGTCACGGTGCCCTCGTCGATGAAAGCGCCGCCCGCGAAATCGTTCGTGCCGGTGTTCGCGACCACGAGCGCGCCCGTCCCCGTTTTTATCAAAGCGCCCGCGCCGCTGATGCGCCCGCTCCCGCTGAAGGTGTAGGCGAGCGTGCTGTTGCCCACCGACACGCCGCCGGGCGAGAGCGTCGTCGTGAGATTCACATTGGTAATGCCGCCGGCCGCCGTGTCGTCAAACACCACCGAATCCGTGCCGACAGCCGCCTCGACGTAGGTGTTCGGCCCGGAGCCCGCCAGCCAGTTTGGCGTGCCCGTGGAGCCGTCGCCCACGGAGTCGATGTTCCAGTTGCCGTCGATGTTTCCGCGCCACGCCGGCTTGGCTGTGCCGGTGATGTTCACATCCACGGAGACGCCCGCGTTGTCCACCAGCCCGCCGGTGATGCGAAAGGGCAGCGCCAGCGAAAGCCCCGCAAATCCGCCACCGCCAATCGCGCCCGTATAGCCGATCGCCGGGAACGTGCCCGCCGTCAGATTCGAGCCGATGAACTTCAGCTTCGTCCCCGCGGCCGGATTGAAAATGGTCGCGCTGAGCGGCGCGGTCGTGGGATTGCCGAGCACGCCGGTGTCGAAGGTCACGGTGCCCGTCCCCGCCACGGTGAGCGACGGCAAATCGATGTTCACGCCCGCCGCCAGCGGACGCACCAGCATGGTGCCGCCGCCCGCCACGTTCACATCCGTGTTCAACGCGCCGGAAGCCGCGGATTGGGCGGCGTAAGTCGCGCCGCTCGCCACGCTCACCGTCGTGCCGTTCAAGACGCCGGGTGACACGAGCAGCGCCCCATTGCTCACCGTCGTCGCGCCGGTGTAAAAGTTCCCGCCGGAGAGGGTGAGGGTGCCCGCGGTGTTCTTGGTCAAAGCGGTCGTCACCGTGCCGTCGGTAATCGCGCCGCTGAAAGTGCCCGCGCCCACGTTGAGCGTGGCGGCGTTGGTCGCGTGCGAGTTGGTGACCGTGCCCGCCCCGTTCAGCGTCCCGAGGTTCACGCTCACGCCATCGACTTGCAGAAAGTTGGCCGCCGCGACGGACCACGTTGCGTTTGCGCTGCCCGCCGTCGGCGTCGTCAACCGCAAGGCCCGCGTCCCACTTGCGCCGTTGACCGTCAGTATGCCGGTGTAGCCGCTGTTGTCGCCAGCGAGGCGGAGCAACCCTCCCGCGTTTGTGCCGGTATCGCTGTAAGTGATGTTACCTGCGCCGAGGAGATTGCCGAAGAGCGTCGTCACGCCGGTGCTGCCGCCGGTGATACTGAAAGTCGTGTTGCCCGCCGCCGTGATATTGCCGTTGAGATTCACCGCGTTGGCCTGGTTGATCAATACCGCGAAGGTGCTGCCCGTATTGAGGGTGATCGGAGCGTTGTTCACCGTCGTGATGCCGCCAACGCCGGATTGGGCGCCAAATCGAAGCTGCGCGCCGTTGTTCACGTTGAACGTGACATCGCTGTTGACCGTGGTGATCCGGCTACCACCGCCCTGGATGTGCAGCACGCCGGCATCAAGGTTGAACGTGCCGTTCGAAATCGTGTAGCCGGACGAAATCGCCGCCGTCCCGGCACCCGATTTGGTCACCGTGAACCCGCCCAAGTTGATGGCAGCGCCGGCCGCCAGCGCGGTGAAAGCCAGATCCTCGTTCTGGCTGAGAGTCGCCGGATTCGCGTTCGTGTTCGCGTTGGCAATATTCCAAGTCTGGTTTCCGCTCAGCGCGATCTTCGACTGGATCACCAGCGTCTGGAGTGCCGCCGACATATCGATCCCGCCTGTGCCAAGGGTTAGCGTGTTGGCCGATGACGCGTTGGCGATCGTAATGTTGTTGGTCGTCCCATTGCGCGCGCCGCCGACGCTACCGATCCGGAGGCCCAGCCACGAAAGATCGCCGCCAACTGCCGAACTGAGGGGCGCCGTCACGATGCTGTCCCAGACGGCGGTGTCGTCCGTGCCCGGCACCGCGCCGCCGCTCCATGCGCCAACCAGATTCAGGGCGGTGGCATTTTGCAGCTTGGGGATTTCGGTGCCGTGGGCCGGAGCGAGGAGCAGCGCGATTGAGCCGGCGAGAGGGAGGAGGAAACGAGGGGATTTGTTCATATTTTTGTGGGGAGACACTGAGCGGCAGGCAAGGACCGCCGTGAAGATTATGCCGTGGGGCGGTCCGCGCAAGCAACTGCATGCAATGCTGATGTTTGCGTCGTAAACTGGCATTTCGCCGAGGGGAAACCATTTGCCAACGTCATCTGGCTCCCCATAGTCCGCGCCTCTATGAACGACATCCGCCTCATCCTCCACACTTCCCGCGGCGACATCGAAGGCACACTCTTCGCCTCAAAAGTCCCCGTGACCGCCAGCAACTTCCTGAACCTCGCGCAGCGCGGCTTCTACAACGGCGTGAAGTTTCACCGCGTCATCAAAGACTTCATGATCCAGGGCGGCGACCCCACCGGCACCGGCTCCGGCGGTCCTGGCTATCGCTTTGCCGACGAAATTCACCCCGCGCTCAAGCACACCAAGCCCGGTCTTTTCTCCATGGCCAATGCCGGCCCCGGCACCAATGGCAGCCAGTTTTTCATCACCCACGTCCCCACCCCGCATCTCGATGGCAAACACGCGGTCTTCGGCGAAGTGACCAAAGGGCAGAACGTCGTGGACACCATCGCCGCCGGCGACACCATCAAATCGATCGAGATCCTCGACTCCACCGACGACCTCTTCGCCGCGCAAAAGGCGCAACTCGATAAGTGGAACGCGGTGCTGGCGAAGTAAGTCGCGGGCACCTCTCCAAAGGGCGCCGGCCAAAAGGTCGGCGCCTTTTGTTTAGAACACCATCGACTCGCCTTCCGTCATCACCGTGATCCGCGCCTCCAGCCCCTGCTCGCTCGCGCAGGCCAGGAGCCGCGCGGGGGGTTCGTGCATCGGCTCGTAGCTCAGGCGGAAAGTCCCGTAGTGCATCGGCACCATCCGCCGCGCCCCCAACTCGACGAAGGCCCGCAGCGCCTCCTCCGGCGTCATGTGGACTTCGCGACCACTCGGCGGGTCGTAGGCGCCGATGGGCAGCAGCGCGACATCGATCGCGTGCCGCTCGCCGATTTCCCGGAAGCCCTCGAAATACGCCGTGTCGCCGCAGTGGAAAATGGTCCGCCCTGCCACCTCAATGACGAACCCGCCAAAACCGCGATGCGTATCGTGCAGCACCCGCGCACCCCAATGATGCGCCGGCGTGAGTGTGATTTTCGCCGGCCCGCATTCATAACTTTCCCAATAGTGCAGCTCATGCACGCTCCGAAAGCCGAGGTCATGCACGAGATTGCCGACCTCGAACGGTACCACGATCGGCTGATCCGCCGCCACGCCGCGCAGCGTCTTGCGGTCGAGATGATCAAAATGCGCATGCGTCACCAGCACGAGGTCGATCGCCGGCAGATCATCGAGGTGCAGCCCCGGATGCTTCATCCGCTTGAAAACCTTCAGCCACTTCGCCCAGTTCGGATCGATGAGCAGATTTTGCTCGCGCGTCTGGATCAGAAAGGACGCATGCCCGATCCAGGTGATCCCGATTTCGCCCTCCTTCAGCTCGGGAAAATTCGGCGGCGCGTGCCCCCCGGCGCGCCGTTCGAAGAGCGAGGGAATCAGCACCTCGGTCAGAAAATTCCGCTTTTGCCACCCGTTCGTCGGCTTCAGCCCGACCTTTCGCGCTCCCGCCTTGCCGCCAACCTCCTCGGCTTTCACGGACTTTTGGATTTTCACCTTGGGCTGGCGCTTTGAAAAAGGATTGGGCACGGCGCGAAAGTGTAGGGAGCGCGGCGCGGCGCGCAAAGTTTTCATGCACTTGCCAGCGCTTCGCGCGGAGCTTGTAATTCGCCCGTGACCAAAGCCGACCTCCGCCGCGAGATGCGCACCCGCCTCAAAACACTCGGCGAGGCGCGTGCGGAAAAATCCCGCGCCATCGTCACCGCCCTCGCCGCCCACCCGGCCTTTCAGCAGGCGGAAACTATCGCTCTCTTCGCCGCGCTCCCGAGCGAGCCCGACCTCGATCCGCTGTGGGAGCAAAGCGGTCATCGCTTCTGCTGCCCGCGCGTCGTCGGCTCGCAGCTCGAATTCGTCGCCGTCCGTCATTTTGAGGAACTCGCGCCCGCCGAATGGAATCCGCTCGTCCGCGAACCCTCCGTCGGCAAGCCGATCATCGCGCCCGGCGAAATCGCCCTCATCCTCGTCCCGGGCCTCGCCTTCACCCGCGACGGCCACCGTCTAGGCCGCGGCGGCGGCTACTACGACCGCCTCCTCGCGCCATGCCGCCCGCACTCCCTGGCGCTTGGCGTTTGCTTCGATCTCCAACTCGTCGCCGACCTCCCCTGCGAGCCCCACGACCAGCCCGTCGATGCCGTCATCACCGAAAGCGAGCCGCTCGCGCCCTAGCGCGGCAAAAAATCCGCCGTCATTTTTTCAACCCAGCGGCGCCCGCATGGTAAACCGCGGGATCCGCGTAAACACCATGCCGCCCGTTTCGGTCACTCCAAAAAACGCCCCCTCAGCCGCGCTGTCCGAACCGATCGTGTGGTAGCTGTTGTAGGAAAAATGCTCGCCTGGATCGAGACACGGAAACTGCCCCACCACCCCATCGCCCTCGACCACGACGCTGTGCCCCTCCGCATTTGTCACCACCCACTTCCTTCCCTTGATCGTTACCGTGACGGTCGAATCGTTGTGGATCGTGAGAAAATACACGAACGGATGCGGACGCTCCGCCGGCGCATCCAGATGCGGCATGTGCTCGACACGATCCACTGTCACATGCAGCCCGGTGAGTTCGGTAAGAGCGGACATTAGGATTTCTGATAGCTGGTTGCTGTTTCCTGATTGCGCCGCATCGGCACCGAACGGCCAGCGACTCTTACTTCCTAAATCCTGAATCTTAAAATCCTAAATATGCTCCCGCCCATTCTCACCATCGCCGGGTCCGACAACAGCGCGGGTGCCGGTGCGCAGGCCGACCTCAAAACCATGAGCGCCCTCGGCACCTACGGCCTTACCGCCATCACCTGTGTCGTTGCCGAAGTGCCGGGCAAAGTGAGCGCCATCCAACCCATCGAGCCCCGCATCGTCGCCGGGCAGATCCGCCTCTGCCTCGACGCCTTCCCCGTCGCCGCCATCAAAACCGGCATGCTCTACTCCCGCGAAATCATCGCCGCCGTCGCCGACATTCTCGAGCAATGCAAGATTCCTCTGGTTATCGATCCCGTCATGGTCGCCACCAGCGGCGACCCGCTCCTCCAAGCCGACGCCATCGCCCTCTACCGCGACCGCCTCTTTCCTCTCGCCACCCTCATCACGCCGAATCTCGACGAAACTGCCACGCTGCTCGGCCGCCCCGTCACCAGCCTCGCCGAGATGCGCCGCGCCGGCACAGAACTCACCGCGCGCCACGGCGTCCCATTCTTGTTGAAAGGCGGCCATCTCCGCGAGCCCACCGCCACCGATCTGCTTTTCGCGGATGACGAAGTCACCGCATACAACGCGCCCTTCGTGCCCAGCGTCTCCACCCACGGCACCGGCTGCACCTACTCCGCCGCCATCGCCGCCGGGCTCGGCAAAGGGCTCACGCTTTACGAAGCCGTCGCCGAGGCGAAAAGCTTCGTCACCGCCGCCGTCACCCACTTTCTCCGCTGGGAAAAAGATGGCCGCACCACCGATGCGCTGCACCATTTCATCGGCCACGGCCCCCGCTGACCCGCGACCACGGCTTCTCCGAAGTTTGACTCCCGCCCGGACGCCGTCGCGCCCGCTGCGTCTGCCCGTTTCGACACGCACACGGAAGTCCGACTGTCTCTCCAGTTTGCGGACTGGGCAGAAGGGCGTGCGGGTTGAGCCCTCCGCATTTCTCATCCGCCGTTTCCGCACTTCAAAGCGCGAAGTCGCGTTCCCCACACATTGGTCACTACCTTCGGTGCCGTAGCTGTTGGGACGATCTGAAGGCCGAGGACATTGTTTGAGATAACATTGTGAATTGAGCCTCCAGTGGAGAGGTTGAACGACGAAGCGGTCAGACCGCGGAACACTTGGTATTGTGCCGGACCACCTCGTTGGGTTAGATGGGTCCGTGCTTGTCGTTTGGTGTAACCTCGTGGCAGCATCATTGGTTTGCCCAGCGCTGCGATAGTAGAAAGTAATGACACCAATTTTTATAGAGCGGGTGTTTGTGGTCACTCCCCCCGCATTCTGTGGCGCGTAAACGTAAATGGCATACCTGGTTTAAGGATTGTTTCTCAGGCTGATTGAGATTTCGCTGTCGGTGTTGCCTCGGACGGTCTCCCCCGATACAGAAGATTAGTCGCGGCATTGAGAGTATTAGGCGCGTTGGTGCCATCTAAGACCGCGGCGCTGGTGAACGACAGCAAAGCGGTCGTTGAACCCCCACTGGAGTCGCGCAAGACGACGTTGCTTCCAGACGCGCCATTGACGTTGTTCCAACTGGCACCCGCCATGACACCCGGTTGATCTGCCGGGAGGAGAAACTGGGAATTGCCCGTAAAGTTGACGCCCATGCCCTCCGCATTTGCACTTTGTGTTGCGACGGCAGCAAGCACTCCGAGAGCAACAAAGACGAGCAAGGTGAGGAGTGCAGCGTGGCGAGTGTTCATGGCAAATCGGGCTCGGCTTATTAGGACGGGAGGGTTTCACTTTCCACCAGAAAGCCCCGCGACGTCGGCCGAAGTGCGCACGGGAGTACAGCATGCGTGCAGTGTAGGTGCCACTGGCTTCAGTCTGTCGGCAGCAAATCGCGGCCCTTTTTGAAAACGCTTCGTGCAGAGGCGTGAAACTTCGGCATTTTTCTCTCTGGGCTGCGCTTGAAGCTTGGGAAAGCGGAAGAAAATCCCGAAGCCGCTTTGCCGGCCATTTGAGCTTGGTCATTCCTTCGAACTTCGTCATTACTCCTTCGTCATTTCCCCGCATGCCCCGAGACTCACGCTTCGAAGCCATCCTCTTCCTCGCCACGTTCCTGACCTTCGCGTGGTTTCATCAGGGCGGCGGGTGGAACCAAAACTCCCGTTTCGCGGAGGTGCGGGCGATCGTCGAGGAGGGGCGCCTGCCGATCGACAATTTCCTGGTCTATCTGCGCGATCCGGCGAAGGACGATCTCGTGCGCGTACCGGTCGATCACGCGGAGTATGACTTCGACGGGAAGCGCCGCGCGCTCTGCTGGGTCGATGGTTCGTGGACGTTTTTCCCGATCAGCGGACGCCCGACGGCGGAGGGCACCGTGGAAGAGCCCATGCACATGG
This sequence comes from Chthoniobacterales bacterium, assembly GCA_038318725.1. Lineage (GTDB taxonomy): Bacteria > Verrucomicrobiota > Verrucomicrobiia > Chthoniobacterales > Chthoniobacteraceae > Chthoniobacter. Next base: position 4,274 of record JBBQCM010000026.1, on the reverse strand, counting down.
TGTGCGCTTCGGGCGACGTGGCCTACGTCGCGGCGACCGGCCATTTTCATCCGAACAAACCGCCGGGCACTTCGCTCCTCGCGGTGCCCGCCTACTTCACGATCTTCCATCTCGAGCGCGCGCTGGGCTTCGATCCCGACCACTGGTGGACGCTCAATCTCAACGCGTGGCTGACGACAATTTTCAGCACCGGCCTGCTCTCCGCGCTGGGCTGCGTGCTTTTCTTCCGGCTGGCCTGCGAGTTTGCCGGCGGGGCCAAAACTCCCGCGCTGCTCGCCACGTTCGCGTTCGCGTTTGGCACGACGTTCTTTCCGTTCGGCACGCTGCTTTTCGATCACAACCTGACCGCCGTGCTGCTCCTCGCGAGCTTCTACTTTCTGCGCGAAAGGACCGCGCATCCGGTCCTCGCGGGATTTTGCGCGGGCTTCGCGGTGGTCACGAATTACGTGGCCGGCGGCGCGGTCATCGCGCTCGGACTCTATGCGCTGCTCGCGGGGAGCCGGTCGGGCTGGCGGCGGGCGCTGCTTTTTTCGCTCGGCGGACTCGGACCGGCGGTGCTGCTCGGCTGGTATCACACGGTCAATTTCGGTTCGCCATTTGCGCTCGCCAATGACTTCCAGAACCCCGTCTTCAAAGACCCGCACGGCTCGCTCGGGATGTTCGGCCTGCCCAATCCCTACGTCGCCGCGCTGCTCGCAGTCTCGCCCTATCGCGGCGTCTTCTGGCTTTGTCCGGTGCTCATCCTCGGGGTCGCCGGCTGGGTCGTCTGGCTGCGCGAAAAGACCTTCACCGCCGAGGCGCGGCTCGGGCTGGCGATCTTCGCCTGGTTCTTCCTCGTGAATGCGAGCTTCAACGGCTATCACGGCGGCTTCTCCGCCGGCCCGCGCTACCTCGTGCCCGGCCTGCCCTTCCTCGCCCTGCCACTGGTCGTCGCTTTCCTCCGCTGGAAAAAGACCGCGCTCGTCCTGCTCGCGCTGTCCGTCGGGCAGCAGTTTCTTTTGACCGCGACGGACGCGCAGAACTCGCTCGCCGTCGGCGGCCACGCGCGGGTCGATGACGCTCACCGAAAGGACGATTTCTTTTGCAGCATCATCGGCGAATACGCCGCGCCGCTTTTCTTCACTGGCCACATCGGGCCGCTCACCGAGCAACTCCTCACGTTGCGCCTGGAGAAAGAGGAGAAACGCCTCACCGAAACCATCGCCGACGAGACCGAGCGCGCCCGCCGCATCGAGGAAATGCGTCGCGATTTCCGCGGTGCCGTGGACCGCGGCGAACGCGATCCGATCATGCTCGCGGCCATCCTCGGCCCGGTTTCGGTGAATTCCGTCAACCCCTTCGACGGGCTGCTCGGCTACGGCGTCTGGCCGATGCACAGTCCGCAGGCGGAATGGGCGTCCTTCAATGCCGGCGAATTCCTCTGGCCGCGCAGCCGCCGGAGCCTGCTGCCACTGCTCCTCATCGGAGGCGCGCTCGCGACCTGGCTGCTGCTTGCATCGCGCCGCCAACCCGCTTAGTTGCGCGGCCTTTCCCAATGAGCACCGAGACCACCCCTCCGCGCGGCGTCGAGCACGCCCATGTCATCGACATCGTGGCGCACGATGCCAGGGACGGCACCGTCGCCCTCATCATGCTCGAACCGCGGCCGTGGGACGGCTCCGAGCTGCGCCTTTTTCAACTCCAGGAAAAGATCAACGCCTACCTCTCCTTCGCCCTCGATGGCGAAATGGCCGAGGCCTATCCCGCGCTCACCGCCTTGCCGCTGCGCCTCCAACTCGACTGCGCCACGCCGCCGGATTCCATGACGGTCAGCTTTCTCAGCCACGTCCGCGAACAGATTGCCTTCCAAGGCATCGACCTCCTCGTGCGCGTCATGGGCGCCGGCGGTTGCGGCACGGACTGCGCCTGCCACCCACCGGAGAAAGGCTAGCTCGAGCGGTTCACGAGGGCCGACCAAAACACGATGACCCCGCTAACCCATGTCGCACTTCAAAGTTGAGCCTAGGGAACCGCTGATTTAATTGAGGTTCGTAATCATCGTCGCGGGATAAGCGGCGGGAATTATAGAGCCAGCGTTGAGTTCGACCCATAGACCGCCTTTTCGTCACGCCGAGAAATAGTCGAAAACCGTGGACTTGGGTGGAAAGTCCTTGGGCAGCATGCTCCACTGGCAGCCGCTTCGGTTGACATAGAAGATCGCGTTCAGGATCATTCGACGGGTTTGTTCGATGGGTCGCCCCCCAGGTTTCGGCGGGGGAATGAGCGGTTCGAGGATCTGCCATTCATCGTCGGTGAAGTCACTGGGATAGGTTTGAGATGCGTGCATCCCAAGTGTGATCGATAAAAGTCATAAATCGTACAAGTACTAAATCTAGGGGACTTTCCGGATGCGCTCCGAGCATGGCGAGCACGAGGTAGCGGCCATTGATCAGTCCGCGAATGATCGGGTGATCGCGGCCATGCGTATCGGAGTGGCGCACCAGGCGGATGAAGGAATAGCTGCCGTCGAAGAGACGATTGACTTGCGAGATGCGGGCAGTCCTTTCACCGCATGTTCCAAGTCGCCGAGCAGCTCCACCTTGCCATTGGTCGTCTGGCCGACGGGGGTAGTAATGCGATGTTCATCCCACAGCCGACATCCGCAAGCTTCCACGAAAATAACCGCATCGTTTCGAGAAAGCAGGCTCCGCCGTGCCGACGAGCGCAGCGGAGCCCGCAAACCAAGATTGTGCGGCTTTGTCTTTCTGCTCTTTCTTGCTGTTCTTTTCCCCATCGTCGTCAGCGTCCTCGTGGCCGGCCTTGTCGTGTTTCTTGGCTTTCTCGCGGTGCTCACCTTTTTCGTGTTTGTCTCTCTTCTTGTCGCCGTCGGCATCCTCGTCGTCGGTGTCCTCATGGCCCGCTTTGTCGTGCTTTTTGACCTTCTCGCGGTGTTCACCCTTTTCGTGTTTGGCTCCCGTTTTGTCGCCGTCGTCGTCCTCGTCGTCAGCGTCCTCGTGGCCGGACTTGTCGTGTTTCTTGGCCTTCTCGCGGTGCTCGCCCTTTTCGTGTTTGCCTCCCTTTTTGTCGCCGTCGTCGTCCTCGTCGTCAGCGTCTTCGTGGCCGGACTTTTCGTGCTTTTTGGCTTTTTCGCGGTGCTCACCTTTTTCGTGTTTGGCTCCCTCATCTTCGGCGAAGGCGAAATGAGGCACCGCAAGGGCGGCGAAAGTGAGGGTGACAATGTGGATTGGTTTCATGTGGTCGTTGTTGGTTTTGGGTTTGGGTTGTTCGCGCGGGATCGGATGTCCGTGGTGGCGCGCACTTTTGCCGAGCGTTGATTATGGTAACATGATGCGGCGGGAAAACTCTGCGTCATTGATGCGGCGGCGGTCGCCGGGCTTTTATGAAAAGCGGATGCGGAAGGTGAGCGTGCTGGCGTCTAGTTCCGGCGTGAGCCGGAGGTCGAGCAGACGCGCGATTTCCGCAGCGAGAGCGAGGCCGAGACCGGCGTGCATATCGCTGGAGCGGGCGGAATCCTTGCGCCAGAAACGTTCAAACAGGTGCGGCATGTCGTCCTGCTCGAGTGCGACTGGACCGTTGGCGATGGTGATTTCGCGTTCGCCCGCGCGGAGGCAAACGAAGCCGGACGCGCCGGTGTATTCGACCGCGTTGTCGAGCAGGATGCGGAGAAGACGCGCTAGCAGGTCGTGATCGCTCTCGCACGGCCAACCTTTCGGCACGCAGTTTTCGAGGGCGACGCTGCGGGCGCGGGCGACGGGTTTGGCGGCGGCGCAAAGCCCGGCGAGAAGTTCGCCCGCGTCCACCGGCCCGCGCATGGCTGGCTGACGACCGCTCTCGCAGCGCGCGAGGAGGATGAGGGCGGAGACGGTGCCGTCCATCCGGCGCGCGATGGCTCCGGCATCGCGGAAAAATGCGGCGGTCTCGGCGTCGGCAGGCGCGATGCCCTGGCCGACGTCGGCGAGAGTGTGCAACTCAGCGATGGGCGTGCGGAGTTCGTGCGCGACATCCGCGCTGAAACGTCGCTCGCGCGCGAAAGCGTCTTGCAAACGCGCAACGAGGTCGTTGAGGCGCGCGGCGATGGGGGCGAGTTCCGCGGGCAGTCCCGAGTGGGGAAAGCGGGCGTCGAGATGCTCGGCGTCGAGCTGTGAGGCGAGGTCGGAAATTTGCGCGAGCGGGGCGAGGCCGCGCCGCAGCGTGGCGCGCACGAGCAAGGCGATGAGCGCGAGGCCGATCCCGCCCGCGGACGCCAGTTCGATCGCGAGCACGCGCAACCGGGC
>JBBQCM010000025.1:0-63600 GCA_038318725.1 Chthoniobacterales bacterium | reverse complement strand
CGCTGGAAGCGCCAGCCAAAGCCGCACGCCTCCAGCCCGACCACGCAGCGCCAACCGCGGGCGCGGAGGGCGGCGAGCAGGCTCAGGATGGTCTCGCGGGTCAATGTCCCCAGGCTCACCGGCTCGCCGAGCCCGCATTGCACCGCGAGGCAGGCCCCGTCTTTTTCGAGGTCCGCCCCGACGCAGAGCACGCGCGGCGCGCCCGCCATCTCCGGGGTTCGCTCCGCCCCCTCCAGGCGCTTGCACAGCGCCGGAAAGCGTCTCAGAATAACTTCGGTCTTGGTGTGGAGTTGGTATTTTTTCATCAGAATTCACTTTGCGCCAAGGCCATCCCTTTCGCTCCCACTTCCGCACAGATGACGCTCGCTTCCTCCTTCATCCCTCTAACGGCTACGGGCTTCACGGCTCCTGCTCCCCGCAGACCCGCCGCGCAGGTGCCGCGCCGCCCTCCGCCGTCGCTGAGCTTGGGGTCGTGAGGCGTCTGCGGAGCCCGTCACCCAATCGCGTGAAACAATCCCTTGGGCTGGTTTCGCTTGTCGTTCGGGACTACGACGAAGCGATTGGTTTCTTTGTCGGCACGCTTGGCTTTGACCTTGTCGAGGATTCGATTGTCCCAGAGCAAGCCAAACGGTGGGTGGTAGTCGCTCCACCGGGTGCCAGCGAGTCGCGCCTGCTCCTTGCGCGAGCGTCAACCGCGGAGCAACAGTCACGCATCGGCGCTCAGACCGGTGGACGAGTCTTCCTGTTCCTTTACACCGATAACTTTTACCGTGATTACGAGTTATACCGAGCAAGAGGTGTTGTTTTTGTGCGCGAGCCAAAGGACGAGCCCTACGGCACGGTAGCGGTATTCAAAGACCTCTACGGCAATCATTGGGATTTACTGCAACCCAAAGAACCCAACAAAAGACTTCGAGATGAAAGATGTGGAATCGCCGGCGGCGATGCGGCAGGTGATGGCGATGCAGGCGGAGGCGATCCGCGAAAAGCGTGCGCGGATCATCACCCAGGCGGAGTTTGAGGTCTCGCAAAAGCTGGCGCAGGCGTCGGAGATGATGGCGGGCAACCCTGCGGCGCGGGAACTGCGCCGGATGCAGATGCTCCCGGAGATCGGGTCGGAAAATAACCGCACCACGGTGCTGATGATCACGTCCGACTTTGTGACGCTCGCGAAGAGCATGAGCGAGTATCTGTGGGAGCGGGCCGCGCCGCGCTGATCGGCGCACAGACATCGGGCTTGAATGGCCCCACGCGGAGCGTTTACGAGGAGCAATGTCTCATCGCGCGCACGACTACCGCTTTCTCATTCAGCGCTGGCGGGCGGTCGCCCGGGCCGCGGGCGTGCCAATGCGAAAGCTGGTGAGCACGGAGCAGCACGACCTCCATTTTCTGCGGACAAAGGGCCTGGGCACCACGGGCGGGATCTACATTTCCGCCGGCATCCACGGCGACGAACCCGCCGCGACCGAGGCGCTCATCACCTGGGCGGAGAAAAACGTCCGCCGTTTGCCCGGCCTGCCGCTGCTGCTGCTGCCGTGCCTGAACCCGTGGGGCCTGATCAACAACACGCGCGGCAATGAAGACGGGCTCGATCTCAACCGGCTCTTTCACCGCGACGACCAGCCCGTGGTCAGCGCGGTGAAACGGCTCGCTGCGCCCCATCGATTCACCGCCGCGATGATGCTCCATGAGGACTATGACGGGCAAGGGCTCTACGTGTATGAGGTCGAGCGCGCTAAGCCCTACTGGGGCGAGGCGCTGCTCGCCGCCGCCCGGCCGCATCTGCCCACGGACCCGCGCCCGCGCATCGATGGGCGCAAGGTCACAAACGGCATCCATCGCCGCCGGATTAACGAGAAGCGGTTCGCGCGCATGGGTTATCCGGAGGCCATCTGGTTTTACCTCCAGCACGCGGAACACTCGCTAACGATTGAGTCGCCGTCGGAGTTTGCCCTGAAGCGGCGCGTGGCCGGGCACGTCGCCGTGATCGAGGAAGTCGTGCGCCGCGTGCTGGGCTGACTTACCAGGGCAGCCGGCCGAGAGAGACGGGCTTGCCGCCAAAAAGTTTTTTTGCATCGCCCGCGGCAACGAAAGCGGCGAGCCGCTCGGTGGTATCGGTGAGCAGGACGGTGCTGCCGCTGCCGCTGCCGGTGACTTTGCCTTTGAGCTGTCCAGCCTTCACGGCCTGCGCAAAAGCGTCGTCGCTCGCCAGCCAGACGCGCAGTTCGCCGAGCCAGTTCACCTCGTAGCGGGCGAAGTTGAAGGTCGGCGAAGGCTTCGGCACTCCGGGGGAGATTTCGATAAAGCTCAGGTAGGTGCGTCCGCCGAGGCGCGTGGCGAGAGCCTGAAACCGGCGCGTTTCGAGCCCGCCGTTGTTTTTGGCATGATTCACGGCGGTGACTTCGAGCTGGGCGAGTTCTTCGCCGGCGGTCGAGCTTTTGGCCGGCGCCACCCGATGACGGAAGTGCCAGAAGGTCCGTTCGCCATCGTCCTCCTGGACATAGACTCCGTCCAGCCGGTCATCGAAAAGCGAGGCCGTGGGCGAGGAAAGTGGGTTCGTGGATTCGGGATGACAGCCGGTGAGGCAGAGGGCGACGGTGAGGAGCGGGAGGAGAAGTTTGGGGATCACGTTGAGTGGGGGAAGGAGCGGGCTAAAGCAGCTCGGGGTAATGTGCACGGGCGACGGCGTCGCACTTTTCCAGAATGGCGGCGGCGCTGTCGAGGTCGCGGATGTCTTCGATGAGTTGCTGGCAGGCGGCGCTGTCGAGCGCTTGCACAGCGCGTTTGACGCGGGGCACGGAGGCAGCGCCGGCACTGAGTTCATCGATGCCGAGACCGAGGAGGAGCGGGGTGAGGACGATGTCGCCGGCCATTTCGCCGCAGACTCCGACCCAGAGATTGCGCGCGTGGGCGGCATCGACGGTCATGCGGATCAGCCGGACGATCGCGGGATGGGTGGGCTCGTAGAGGTGCGCGATGCGTTCGTTCAGCCGATCGACCGCAATCGCGTACTGGATGAGGTCATTGGTGCCGATGCTGAAGAAGTCCACCTCTTTCGCGAGAATGTCGGCGGAGATGGCGGCGCTGGGGATTTCGATCATCGCGCCGACTTCCATGCGCTTATCGAAGGGTGCGTTCTCGGCGCGCAGTTCGGCGCGACATTCCTCGAGGACGACGTTGGCGCGGCGCAGTTCATCCACGCCGGAGATCATGGGATACATGATGCGGACATTGCCGGCGGCGCTGGCGCGGAGGATGGCGCGGAGCTGGGTTTTGAAGATATCGACGCGCTCCAGGCAGAAGCGGATGGCCCGCCAGCCGAGGAAGGGATTGAGCTCCTCGGGCATGTGCAGCGCGCTCATAAATTTGTCTCCGCCCAGATCGAGCGTGCGGATGATGACGCTGTGCGGTGCGGCGGCTTCGGCGACCTGGCGATAGGCCGCGTACTGGTCTTCCTCGGTGGGAAGCTCGGCCTTGTTCAGGTAGAAAAACTCGGTGCGATACAGGCCGACACCCTCAGCTCCGTTTTGCTCGACGAGGACCATGTCCTCGGGCAGTTCAATATTCGCCGAGAGAATGACGTGGCGGCCGTCGAGCGTGGTGGAAGCCGTCTCGCGGAGTCGGGTGAGCTTTTCCTCGACTTCCGTCTTTTTGATTTCGAGTTCGCCGTATTCCCAGAGCGTCTGGTCGCTGGGGTTGACGATGATGAGCCCGTTGTATCCGTCGAGCAGGATGTGGTCGCCGGTGGCGAGCTGGGTGCTGGCATCGTGCAGGCCGACGATCGCCGGGATGTTCAGCGAGCGCGCCATGATGGCGGTGTGCGAGGTCTTGCTGCCCACGTCGGTGGCAAAGGCGAGGACGAGCTGGCGGTCGAGCTGCGCGGTGTCGGACGGCGCGAGGTTGTGCGCGATGAGGATGTGCGGCGTGGTGATGCTCGAAAGATTGCGCGCCTCCTTGCCCATGAGATTATGGACGACGCGACGTGTGACATCGTGGATGTCGAGCGCGCGCTCGCGGAGATACGGGTCGTCGATCTCGCTAAGGGTCTTGGCGTAGCGGCTGGCGACGCTGTGGAAGACGTGCTCGATGTTCATCTTGTCGCGCGCGAGCAGGCGCAGGACTTCGTCGATCAGCGTGCGGTCTTCGACGACGAGGAGATGGGCGTCGAAGATGCCGGCGTCCTTGGCACCGATGGACTCGGCGATGCGCGCCTGCATCTCCAGAATCTGCGCGCGGGTGGCCATGAGGGCGGCCTCGAAACGCGCGATCTCGGCAGGGATTTCGCCTTCTTCGATACGCCGCGAAGGGGCGGCTTCATCGTCGGGCCGATAGACAAAGACGGTGCCGCGGGCGATGCCGGGTGAAACACCGGTTCCTTGAAAGCGTCTTTCCTCAGTGGAGGCCGCGTCGAGGCTCATGGGGGGGTGAGCGGGTGGGGCACGCGGCGGTCAATCCTCATCGAACTTGCGCAGGATGACGGCCTCGATTTCGGCCAGCGCCTTGTCGGCGTCCGCGCCCTCGCAGGAAATGGAGAGCTTTGAGCCCTGACCGGCAGCGAGCATCATCAGACCCATGATGCTCTTTCCGTTGACCCGTTCGCCGTCCTTTTCGACCCAGATCTCCGCGCGGAAGCGGCTCGCCGTCTTGACGAACATCGCGGAGGGACGCGCATGGAGGCCCAGGCGATTCAAAATCGTGAGTTCCTTGGTGGCTTTCGATTGGGACGTGGGTTCGGGTTTGCGGCTTAGGAAGCCCATTTACGGCTCTTTCTTCTTCTGCATGATGTTCAGCAAGCGTTCGTTAAACTCCACCGCGCTGTTCTGGCCCATGCTTTTCAGCTTCTGGTCCAGCGCCGCCACCTCCACGAGGCGGGCCAAGTCGCGGCCCACCCGCACGGGGATGGTGATGTGAGGGACCAGGATGTCCAAAATCTCGTAGTACTCCTGATCCAGTCCGATCCTATCCACCTCCTCCAACTCCTGCCAATCCTTTAGTGTCACGATCAGATCAAGCCGCTTTTCGAGTCGCACCGAGCCGACGCCGAAGATCGACATGACATTGATCACGCCGAGGCCGCGCACCTCCATGTGGTGCCGGGTGAGATCGGGCGAAGTGCCCGCAAGTTCCTTGCCTTCCAGCGCGCGAAATCGCGTCATGTCGTCGCTCACCAAGCTGTGCCCGCGCTCGATGAGGCCAAGCACGCACTCGCTCTTCCCGATCCCACTCGATCCGCGGATGAACGTGCCCACGCCCATCACATCCATCATGCTGCCGTATTCGCTCTTGGTGGGCGCAAAGTCGAACTCCAGCGCCAGCGTGGCCGCGTTGGTAAAGCGCATCGTGATCATCGGCGAGCGAAAGACGGCGATCCCACTGGCCTCGGCCTCCTCGAGCAAAGCGGGGGGCGGTTTCGCGGAGCGCGAGACGACGACGCAAGGAATGGGCTGAGCGCAGAGCGCATGGCAGCGTTCACGCACCTCGGCATCGGTCAGGCTTTTGAGATACGAAAGCTCGGCACTTCCGAGCACCTGAATGCGCTTGGCCGCGAAGTAGCTGAAAAAGCCCGCCAGCGCGAGCCCCGGGCGGTTGATGGTGGGTTCGCGGATGCGCCGGTCGAAACCGGTGTCCGAGCCGAGCAGTTTCATCTGCAAGGACTCAGAGTGGCGCGTATAAAATTCGCCAACCGTGACGGAAGGACTTTTGGATTCGGGCGCGCTCATCGGTTTCACTCCCACTCTAGGCATCCACGAAAAGCCGCAAGAAGCGGAAAATCGGGCTTGAGCGCTATTTTCAATCCCGCGATCCGCGTGACCGCTGGGAGAGTCCTCCGGCAAGGCCGGACTGCTCCCCGCGCAATTTGCGCAGCGCTACGCGAAGACCGGCTCCATCAGGCCGAAGCCGCCGTCTTTCCGGCGGTGGAGGACGTTGATTTTTTCAGTCTTGGCATTGAGGAAAACGACGAACTGGCGGTTCGACATTTCGATTTGCAGCACCGCCTCATCGACGAACATCGGCTTCACCGGATAGCGCTCGGTTTTGATGACCGCGGGCACATGATCTTCGACCTCGGCGAAGGCCTCATCGAGGTGGAAGACCTGTTCGTCGAAGTGCTGCACTTCGCTCCGGCGCGGGCGGTGGTCGCGCAAAATCTTCGTTTTATACTTCCGCATCTGGCGCGCGATTTTCGCGATCACGCCGTCAATGGCCGCGTACATGTCATCGCACTCGTGGCTCGCTTCGATGGTGATGTGGTTGTTACAGTGCAGGATGATTTCCGCGAAGTGCCGGTGCTTTTCCACGTCGAGAATGACCTGCGCATCGATGATGCGCGGGTAGTCGAGATGCAGGCCCTCGACCTTTTTCATGGCGTAGTCCTTGATCGGTTCGGTGACGCTGACGTGGCGGCCGGTGACTTGGACGGGGACGTTGACGTTGGCGGTTTGCATGTGGGTCCTTTCGTTTGGTTGACTGGTTACATTTGAAAGCCTTCACCGAGATAGACGCGGCGGGCGATGGGGTCGTTGATGAGGAATTCCTTGGGGCCCTGGGTGACGACGCGGCCTTCGCTGATAAGATAGGCGCGGTCCACAATGTTGAGGGTTTCGCGGACGTTGTGGTCGGTAATGAGGATGCCGAGGCCGGCGTCGCGGAGATTGGAGACGATCTGCTGCACGTCGGCGACAGCGATGGGATCAACGCCGCTGAACGGCTCGTCAAGCATCAGCAGGCTGGGTTTCGTGACCAGCGAGCGGGCGATGGTCAGGCGGCGTTTTTCGCCGCCGGAAAGTGTCAGCGCGACCTGTTTCGCGACATGCTCGATGCCAAATTGCGTGAGCAGTTCATCGCAGCGGTGGCGGCGCTCCTTTTTATTCAGCGGCTGCGTTTCGAGGATCGCCATGATGTTTTCCTCGACGGTCAGCTTGCGAAAGATCGACTCCTCCTGCGGCAGGTAGCCCATGCCCATGCGCGCACGCTGATACATCGGGAACTTGGTGACTTCCTTGTTTTCGAAAAGCACCCGCCCGCCATTTGGCTGCACCAAGCCCACGATCATGTAAAAGCTCGTCGTCTTGCCCGCACCATTTGGCCCGAGCAGGCCCACGATTTCCCCGCGATGGCAGTTGATGTCCACGCCATTCACCACGGCCCGCCCACCATAGATTTTGACGAGCTTTTCGGTGCGGACGATTTCCTGGCCGATACGGGCGGGCGGAGAGTCGGTCGTGATCACGGGCGCATTAAAGTCCGGCGTCCCCTTTGTCCACGATGACGGTTTTGGTCGGGCCTTTGGCGTTCATGTGGCCGTCGCGGTTGAGCGTCATCACGGTCGCGGGCGAGGTCGCGACGATGAGATTGATACCCTGCTGAATCTGCGGGCTGCCGGTGAGGACGATATCACCCGTCACCACGTCGTAAGTCGCTTTGTCGGCCTGGCCGACCGAGTGCTGGATGGTGCCATCGGCATCCACCTTGTCCTGCGTGATATCCACGCGACTGCCGGGGCTGGCTTCAGCGATGGCTTTCTGCAAACCGCTCGAACCCTTTTTCTTCGCCGGAGGTGCTGGTGTCGCAGGTTTCGCCGGTTTCGGACCGGGGCCTTCCACAGCGGCTTTGGGCGCGTCGGCGGACTTCAGGATCGCGGTGAGCTTGTCGCACTTCACATTAAACTCCGGATCCTTGACGACCACTTCGCCGATGAAAATCGCCTCGTTTTTCTTCTGGTCGAACGTCGCCTCGAGCGCGTCGATCTCCGTCGGGCCTTTGACTTTTTTCAGCACGGGCGCAGCCCCGGGCTCCCCGACCGGCCGACTCTCCGTGGCGGCAGCGGCCCCCGGCAGGCCCTTGAAGGCGGGTTTCGCACCACCCACGGCTTCGATCTGCCGATGCAGGTCGTCCTGGCTGCTGGCTGTATCCGCGGGTTTTTGGGCAAAGCTCCACGCGACGGGGAAAACAACGGCGAGGGCAAGGAGGTGGATTTTCTTCATTTCGGGGCTTTGGGCTCAGGAGGCTTGTCATCCTTCGGGGCATCGGGAATTTCGTCTTCGAGATTGTAAATGACCATGTGCACCCCGCCACCGAGCGTGCCTTGCTTGGTTTTCATGTTGAACTGCATGGTTTCCCCGGTGAGCGCGAAATCCTCGCGTTTGATCTCCATATGCTTCTTCGTGGTAATGATGCTCGTGGTCACGTTCAACACAGACTTGGGCAGATCGATCGTCATCTCGTGCTCCTCGTTTGCGTCAAAGGTTTCGATCTGCGTTTCCTCCATCGCGATGTGCTCCTCGTCGATCCGCGAGGCAACGCCGATGGTGAAGATCATCTGTTTTTTTCCATCGCCGTCGAAGTACGGAATCTTCAGCCCTTTCGCGTCGTGATCTTGGGAAACCGGGATGTCGATCTTTCCGGGCTCCTTCGGCTTGTCGTCCTTTGCGTCCTTCTTCTTGCCGGCCTTTTTAACCGACTCTCTCTTGTCCTTGCCCCCGGTTTTCTCATCCTCTTTTTTTTGCGCAAAGGCGCTCATCACCAGACCGGCGATCGCCAGCGCGATAACGATTCCCGCGAGAGGTTTAGGAAACGAGCGCATGAATCTGGAGCAATTGTTTCAGCAACGCCGGAAGTTGCGAGAGCGGAATTTGATTCGGTCCGTCAGACAGCGCCTGGCTGGGATCCTCGTGCGTCTCGATGAAAATCCCGTCGCAGCCCGCGGCCGCCGCAGCCCGCGCCAGCACCGGTGCGAGCACGCCATCGCCACCCGTCTTGTCCCCCGCCCCGCCGGGCCGCTGCACGGAATGGGTGGCGTCGAAAACGACGGGATAACCCGCCTCGCGCATCCAGTAGAGCGAGCGCATATCGGCCACGAGATTGTTGTAGCCAAAGGTCGTCCCGCGCTCCGTGAAAAAGAACTGGTCATTGCCAAAGGCGAGCAGCTTGTCGGCGATGTTGCGCACATCCCAAGGCGCGAGGAATTGCCCCTTCTTCACATTCACCACGCGCCGTGTCTCCGCCGCCGCCTGGATGAGATCCGTCTGCCGGCAGAGGAACGCCGGGATCTGCAAAATATCAATGAACTCCGCCGCCACCGCACAATCCTCCGGCGAGTGGACATCCGTCGTGACCGGCACGCCCAGTTCGCGGCCGATGGCGGCGAGGATTTTGCACCCTTCCCGCGCGCCCAGCCCGCGAAAGGACTTCACCGAGGTACGGTTGGCCTTGTCGTAGCTCGCCTTGAAAACGAACTGCGCGCCGACTTCCGTGCATACAGTTTTCAGCGCCCGCGCCATGCGCCAGACGAAAACCTCCGACTCGATCACGCACGGACCCAAAATGAACAGCGGCTCGGCTCCCCCGAGCCGACAGCCGCCGACGGAAATCACCGGAACGCTCACGCGCTCAGACTCCGTAGCTTTTGGTAAAACGTTTCCGTCCTTCCTCTTCAACCGGGCCCGGTTCCGGGGCCGCGGCAGCGGTCGGCGCTTCTGGTGGCGGGATCACCGCCGCAGCCGGTGACTCCCGCGGCGGGGCGAGTGATTCCCCGGGATGAAAACCCTCGGTGCGGGAGGCTACGTCCATAAACGCCGTTTCCAGCTGCGTCAGCGCGCTATCCAGCACCTTGGCCTCGTCGGCGTTGAGGTTGCCCTGAGTCTTCGCCCCGATCACCGCGAGCTGGTCGATGAACATCTTGGCGAGCGGCAGATTGATCTCCGGCTGGCCCCCGCGCGGATTCGGGATTTGCCCCATGAAAAGGGCCGCATTTTGCGCCTGCATCATCACGAACTCGATGAAAATCTGAGTCATCTCGCCCGCCTCGGTGTGTGTTTGGACTTCAGCCATATGCGGACCTTACGCGCGGCGAAGCGGTGCGGCGAAAGGAATTTTCAGGTTTGGGACGTTCCCATTAATAATGCGCGCTAACGCCAAGCCTTGGGTTGCCAGCCGGTCAGAATGCGATACAAATTTTACCCCATGAAACTCGTCATCGTTCTTTTCCTCGCCGTCGGCCTGTGCGTCTTCGGCTATTTCGAAAATAAGCGACGCAGCACTGGCCAGGCGGAAGTGGCCGTCGTCACCAATCAATTGTCCGACGTGCAGCTCAAGCTCAGCGACACGCAATCCGACCTCGCGCGGGCGAAAACCGATCTGGACCTCGCGACGCAGAAAATCGCGCGGCTCGAGGAAACCAAAAAGAAAGAGCTGGCCAACGCGCAGAGCCAGCTCGAGGAGCGCATGAAAAAGCTCGACGAAACCGGAGCGGAAGAAAGCAAAAGGCAGATGACCGATTTGGAAGAGCTCAGAACCAAAATGACCGCGATGGAGGGGGATCTCGCGAAAGCCACCGCGGAGGCGACCGCCGCCAAAACACAGCTCGCGACGAGTCAGGCAGAAGTGCAGCGGCTTCAGCAACTCACCGCCCGCCCCCCGCTCGGCACAGTCACTGGCCGGAAGTAGAGCCCTCGCCTGCTCGGAGGCTGTGAAATAAGTCAGCGTAGAGCCGCGTCCCAGCGGGACGTTTGATGGTAGCCGTGGGTTTCAGCCCAGGGAAAGGAAGGGCGAGCACGCCGTCGCGGAGCGACGGTTGAAGCGCTCGGATGTCGCTCCGCGACAAAGGTCTTTTTTTCTGCGCGAACCTTGGGCTGAAGCCCACGGCTACGCTCGTTCGTCGCGATGGGACGACTTATTTCACAGTCGCTACGGCGCAGGCTGAAAAAGCAGCGGCGCAAAGTCCGCCAGGTAGCGCCGCCAGACCGGCCACGAGTGATCGCCCTCGGTGAGCAGCCAGGTGTGCTTCACGCCCTTCTCCTTCAGCGTGGCGATGAACTCCTCATTCCGCTGGCGCAAAAAATCCCCCTGTCCGACCGCGATCCACAACAGCCGCAACGCGCCATTCGTCGCCGCGACATCCGCGAGAAGCTTTTGCGCGGCCTCACCCGAGGGCACCGACGCGCTGAATGCCCCGATCCATGCGAAGCGGTCAACATGCCCGAGCCCAACCGTCAGCGATTGCCCGCCGCCCATGCTGAGGCCGGCAATGGCGCGCTGCGACGCGTCTTTTTCCACCCGATACAATGACTCCACGAGCGGCAGCGCGTCCTCGAAAAGTTCGCGCTGAAAAGCGTCCATCGACGAACCCCGCTTCGCCTCCGGGGACTCGCGTGAAAGCTGCCCGAGCGGATGCCCGTCGAGCATCACCACGACCATGGGCACGACTTTTTTCTGGGCGATGAGATTGTCCAAAATCCAGTGCGCCTTGCCGTGCTCCACCCACGTCCGCTGATTGTCCCCCGAGCCGTGCTGGAGCACGAGCAGCGGATATTTCTTTTCCGCTGCCAGCTCATAGCCCGGCGGCGTATAAACCGCCAATTCGCGCGAACGCCCCAGCACCTTTGAGGCATAGCCGTGCAGATGCACCGTCCCATGTGGCACGTCCTGCCAGTCCCAGGCAGCGGGCGGCGTCGCGGGAATGTGCAGGATGCTTTTGCCTGGCTGCCGCTGCGGCTTCGAAGCCGGGTTGGCCGGGTCCATCACGTTCAGCCCATCCACGTCGAAGCTGTATTCCCACACCCCCGCCGGCACCGCCTCCAGCACCAACGACCAGTCGCCCTTTTCCCCTCTCGCCAGCGACATCGGCTCCTTCGTCCACTGCCCGCGCAGCGCCACCGCCTTCGCCTCCGGTGCCCGCAGCGAGAAAGTCACCCGCCCCTCCGACGTTGCGTTGGTCGCGGAAGGCGCAGGGTTTTGCCCGCGGGAGGCGAGCAGCGGGAAGGCGAGGAAGGCGAGGGCGAGAAGTGTTTTCATGGAGGGTGGAAAGGAGGTCATCTTTCACCAAAATACCGGCTTGGCGAGCGGGTACTCATTCCGGCTTGGAGCGGGTTACGCAAAAAGCTTCGTAATGGGCTGGCCCTGGTCGGTGATCGGGACGGGGCGGTCGCCGTCCATGAGGTTTTTCGCCGGATTGATGCCCAGCGCGGCGAAGATCGTCGCGAAGAAGTCCGGCACGCCCACCGATTCTGCGAGGATGTTCATCGCGTAGTCATCGGTCTGGCCGACGACCTGCCCGCTACGCAGCCCGCCGCCAGCCAGCACGCCGGTGAAACATTTGGCGTAGTGCCCGCGCCCGCCACCGGCGTCGAAGCCACCGGGCCGGCCAAACTCGGTGGCGACAACGACGAGAGTCCTGTCAAGCAGTCGCTGCCTTTCAAGATCGGCCACGAGCACCGCCAAGCCGTGGTCGAGGCGCTGGATGAGTTCGTGCTGCTGCTCCTGCGCGGCGTTGTGCGTGTCCCAGCCCGCGCCGTTGACGAAGTTCAGATTGAACCCGACTTCGACGAAACGCACCCCGCGCTGAATGAGCCGCCGCCCGAGCAGACAACGCTGGCCAAACTCATCGCCATACTCTGCGCGCACCGTCTCGGGCTCTTCGCCGAGTTGGAAGGCGCGCATGAAATCGCCGCCCTGGAGCTTGAAACTCTCGGCGATAGCCTCGTCGTAATCGCGCACGATCCGTTCCTCCGCGTGCTGTTTCACAAAATCCGCGCGCAAAGAGTCGAGCAGCGCCTCGCGCCGGGCCTCGCGCTCCGGCGTAATTTCCGGAGGACGGTTGAGCCCCGCCGGGCCGCTCGCGGTGTCCGTGAGATAGACGTAGCCCGCCTTCGGCCCGAGGAAGCCGGGACCGCGCGTGGCGCTCGGGTAGCCGATGACGACGTACGGCGGCACGCCGTCCGCCGCAGCCTTACGCTGGTGGGCGACGATCGAGCCGATGGATGGATAGACCACGCTGCCGCTGACCGGCCGGCCCGTGTGCATGCGGTTCACGGCCGCGGCATGCTCGTCGATGACGTTGTGGTTTAGCGAGCGAACCGGGATGAAGCGGTCGAACAGTTTCGCCACGCGCGGCAGGTGCTCGCAGACCTGCGCGCCGGGGATCGCGGTGTCGATGCTGGCGTAGTAGCTGCCCGCCTGCTTCTTCCCATCGCCGCGCGTCGGCTTCGGATCAAAGGTGTCGATCTGCGCCATGCCGCCGCCGAGCCAGATGAAAAGGCAGTGCTCCGCTTTGCCCAGCACCGGCGCGGGCTTCGCGTCCTCCGCGCGGACGAGCGACGGCAGGCTGAGCGCGCCGGCAGCGAGTGCGGTGCGGGTGAGAAAATCGCGGCGCGTGAGGTCGGGAGTCATGGCAGGTGGATGAATTCGGGAGAGAGCATCAGCGCCCACAGCGCGTCCTCCATCCGCTCACGCCAGGCGGTCTGCAAGCGGGCCGTCGGCACGTCGCCGGCTTTCACCTGTTGCTCGATTTCCACGACGATGCGTGAGGCCTCGGGATTGAGATGGTTCGCCCATGAAACCGCGCGGGTGTTGCGCGGCGCGGGCGGCGCGGGGGCGGCTCCAGTGAGTCGCCCGGCGTAGCCCGGCTCGAGAAGTTCCTGAAAAACGGCGGCTTCCTCCGGCGTCGGCGGGCGTGAGAGCAGGCGGAGAAAAAGCTGCGTGACCAGTTCCGGCAGCGGTTGCGCGCGGAGGGCGAGCGCGGTGAAGGCACTGTCCTCGCTCAGCCGGATGACGCGGGCCCCGCCAGTCCCGTTGGCGAGCAGCGCGGGTTGGAGCACGCTGGCCTCGTGGTCGCGCACGCTCCGCGGCTCGGCGCGGGATTCACGCCAGCCAAAGGCCGACAGGATATCGACCACCACCTGCGCGTGGGGCTTGGCCAGCGCCTGGCGGTCGCGCTCATTGCTCAGCCCGGCAAATTCCCAGGCGCGGCGCGGGACGCCGAAATTGCCGTGATCTTTCGCCGGCTGACGGCACTCGGGATCCTGCGTCAGCGACTCGGCGTCGAAGCTCTTGCCGCTGACCGTGAAAAGCGCATCGACGAGCTGCTCGGCGTTCATCCGGCGGCGTCCGGGCGCTTCAAAAAGCCGTTCGGCGCTTTTCACCACGCGCGAACCGGCGGCCGTCGGCATGCGCTGGTAGCACTGCGAATTGAGGATCAACCGCGCGACGTGCTGGAGATCGTAGTCGTGGGTGATCAACTCGCGCGCGAGCCAGCGCAGCAGTTCGGGATTGGCGGGCCGGGGGGTCTCCCAATCGTCCACGGGATCGACGATGCCAAAGCCCAGCCACTCCTTCCACAGCCGGTTCACCAGCACCTGCGCGAACCGGTCGTGCCGCGGATCGGTGAGCCTGGCGGCAAGCTCTTCGCGCGTGTCACCGGCTCTGCGGATCACGCCGGGCAGCGGCTCGGCGGCCAGCTCGGCAAAAGGCCAGTGCGGCTCGATGAGTTGTCCCTCCTTGAGGGAGAGAACCACATGCGAGCTTTTGGCCAGACCCTGCGCGAGCGAAGTGCCGGGCACTTTCACCGGCTTGCGCTGGAGCATGCCGGTGAGCTGGAAGAGATCGGCCTGGTCAAACGGATGATTCGGCGCGTCATGGCAGCGCGCGCATTTCATCTCCATGGCCAGAAAGGCGGACGAAACGATCTGCGCTTTCGCGGCCATCGGCAGGTCGTTTTGCGTCGCGAGGCCGAAGCCCGCCGGCCCGCCGGCCTGCGCACTGCCTTCCATGGTCAGCAACATGGTGGCGAAACGATCCATCGGCACGTTGTCGCGCAGTGCCTCATAAAGCCATGCGCGGAAGGGACCGGTGTTGTTCAGCGTGCCTTTAAGCATCGACGGATTTTCCGCGAGCACGTCCTGCCAGTAGGGCACCCAGCGATCCGCCCAGCACGGATCGGCGAGCAGGCGGTCGATGGCCCGGGCGCGCTTATTTGCGCTGGTGTCAGCGAGAAAGGCGGCGACTTCCTCCGCAGTCGGGAGCAGGCCGATGACATCGAGCGTCACGCGGCGGAGAAACGCGGCATCGCCGGTTAGCGGTGCTGGCGCGACCTTCGCGGCTTGAAGCTTCGCGTCGATGAAAGCGTCGATCGAAGTGCCCGGCGCGGGCGCGGCGTGCTGGCGGGCGAGGTCGTGGCGCATTTTCCAGTAGGCTTCTTCCGCCGGATTGCGGCGGCGCGCGGCGTTGAGCGCGGCCAGGCGCTCGCGCTGCGCGGCGGTGAAAGCGCTCCAGCCCGCTTCGTCGAAAGCGCACGCCGTCGCGCCCTCACCTCCGAGCAAAACGAAGGGGCCGCCACCCTTCGAGACCGCCACGGAAAGCTCACCGAGTTCCGGCCGGATGACCTTCCCGCCGATGAACGCCTCCAGCGTGAAAACATGCGCCTGGCCGTCCGCGCGCCAATGGGCCAGCGCTTCCTTGTGGCCGGGTGGCAGCAGCGGCAGGCCGGGCACCAGTTGCGTCTTCGCCTGGTCGGCCACGGGCTCGGCGTCACCGGATTTGTTTTTGAGATGCGGCGTCAGCGCGAGTTGCTGCCCGTCGAGCGCGAGCCGGGCACCGGTCAGCGAACGCAGGAGCAGACGGTATTCACCGGGCGGCAGCGTGATCGCTCCCGCGGCGCGCATGAGAAAAGGCCGCGAGCGATCCACCTTCACGCCGCGCCCGTTGTATTTCGCCGTCACCGCGGAAAAGGCGAAGGCGGGCTCGGCATATTCATCGGTCTTCACCGACGGCGGCGTGGCCCACGAAGCGTCCTCGGCTGCGGCGTCTTTCGGCGGGGCGCTGTCATTTCCGCCGGTGGTCTCCGTGGCGATGTCTTCCGCCGGTCCGGCGTGCTCGAAAATCTCGACACGCACGGCACCGCGCGGCAGGTCCGCCGCGGGCATATTCGGCGGAGGCACAACCTCCGCTTTTTTCTCGGATGGCGCTTTGGCGGCGGCCTTGTTTTCGGCCGCGAACGGCTGCGCCTCGCTCGCGGCGAGCGAGAGGGGGCCGGCAAAAAGCAGGGCAATGAGGTGGCGGGAGGTGAACATCTCAGGCACCGAATATAAGCAACTCGACCGCGTCTTCGTAGCAGGAACTGGAATTCCGCGTAAAGCCGACTGGCCCGGAGGTGGTGGCTCAATTTGCGAACCGATTGCAGGGCAACCGCTCCAGTTGCCACGGGCAGGCGAGGCGCCCGCCCTGCACAACCGGCCCGGAATGCAGCCGGCGCGCTACGGCGCTTTCACCGCAGGGAGCGGTTTCTTGCTTTTGAGGATCTCATCCTCGGGCGTCAGCTTTTGCGCCTTGCCACTGAAGATCAGGCGGTTAGGCTTTTCGGCGAGGGATTGGATCAGCGCTTTGGCGTGGGTCGAGACGACTTTGAGGTTTTCCAAAACCACACTGAGTTCCTGCATGCGGTTGTTGAGATTACGATCGGTGCGGGTGAGGAGCTGGTCGGCGCTGCCCATGGTTTGCTCGATCTGGATGAGCAGTTTTTTGACTTCGTTGAGGTCCTCTTTGATCGGCCCGTCGGCGTCGGCGATGAGCTTGTCGAGCCGCCTGATGGCCGCGTCTGCGGAATCCGAGGTGCCCTTCAATCCGTCAATGAGTTTCGAGACCTTCGGCAGCGCCTCGCCGATGCCGTCCTTGAAGGTGTCGATGGCCCCGCTGGTTTTTTTGAGGAGCGGCCCGATGTCCTGGAGCGCGGTATCGACGGTCTTGAGGATGGGGCCGATGGATTCGAGCAACGCGTCAAACCCGGCGGAACCCTGACCTTGCAGGACGGTGCCGGCGGCCAGCTTCGGACCGTCGGGTGCGCCGGCGGAGAGGGCGATGAATTTGTCGCCGAGCATCGAGTCCGAGGAAATGCCGACGCGCACATCGGCGGGGAGCGGGGGGACGTCGTCGCGCAGCGTGGCGGTGACGCGGACGGCATTGCGCTTCCCCTCTTCGGTCGCTGCGGCTTCGCGCTCGTTGAGCGAAAGCAGACGCACGGCGCTGATGCTGCCGGCCGGAGCGCCGGCGTAGCGCACCTCGGAGTGCAGATGCACGCCGGTCACATCGGCGAAGTCAATCTCCACGGTGCGCACGCCTTTTCTACTCCCCCACCCGGAAAGCGCATAGGCCAGCGCGCCGAGCAGGACGAGGCTGCAGACGATGACCAGGACGGCGATGACGAAGTCGGTGAGGTTCTTTTTCATGTGAACGCGTTATTTTTGTGTCGCGGATGGCCGAGCAGGCGGGTGACGTAGTCGTCTTTGGAAAGCTTGAACGGCACGGGCCCGTCGGGCAGGCCGTTGATGAATTGCTGGACCTCGCCGTTGCTGCTCGCGCGGATTTCGTCGGGCGTGCCGGACTCGATGATCTTCCCCTGGTTCGGCCCGGTGCCGAGCATGATCATCCGGCTGCCGATGCGAAAGGCGCTGGTCATGTCGTGGGTCACGACAACGGCGGTGACGCCGAGTTTGCGGGTCATGTCCTTGGTCAAAATATCGACGACGCTGACCATGATCGGGTCGAGACCGGCGGTCGGCTCGTCGCTGAAGAGCAGCTCGGGATCAAGCGCCAGCGCCCGCGCGAGGCCGACGCGCTTTTTCATGCCGCCGCTGATTTCGGCGGGCTTGAGGTGCTCGAAGCCGGTCAGGCCGACCATCTCGAGCTTCATCTTCACCATGAGATCGACAATGCCCAAATCGAGGTTCGCGTGTTCGAGGATGGGCAGCGCCACGTTTTCGCCGACGGTCATGGACTGGAGCAGCGCGCCGCTTTGGAAGAGCATGCCGAAGCGGCGGCGGACGCGGGAGAGCGCCTTTTCGTCCATGGTGGTGATCTCTTCGCCGAAGAGTTTGATCGAGCCGGAGGTCGGCTTCATCGAGCCGATGATGTGGCGAAGGAGCGTGGATTTGCCGCAACCGGAGCCGCCCATGATGATCATGGTGTCGCCCTTCATCACCTTGAAGGAAATGCCGTTGAGCACCTTGCGCCCGTGGAAATCGCGGACGAGATCGGTGACTTCGATGACGGGCGTGGTGGCGTCCATTTAGGTGAAGAAAAACAGCGCCGTCATGCACGCGTTGGCGATGAGCATGATGAGCAGCGACCAGACCACCGAGTCGGTCGTCGCCTGGCCTACGCCCTCCGCGCCGCCTTCCACTTTCAGCCCCATGTGGCAGGCGGTGGTGATGATCAGCCAGGCGAAGATGAAGCTTTTGATCACGCCCGAGAAAAGATCCCACGGCTCCGCACGCGTGACCGCACGGTAGATGAAGGCCGCGGTGTCGAAATCGAGCGCGAAGTGGCAGATGGACCAGCCGCCGACCATGCCCATGCAGTCGCCGAAAACCGTGAGCACCGGGAGCATCACGAGCATGGCGAGAAAGCGCGGGACGACGAGAAAGCGGATCGGATTGATGGCCATGACCTCCAGCGCCTCGATCTCCTCGGAGACCTTCATCGTGCCCAGCTCCGCCGTCACCGCCGAACCGCTGCGCCCGATGACGATCACGGCCACGATGAGCGGCCCGAGTTCCCGCAGCAGCGAGAGCATTACGAGGTCCGGGACAAATTGCAGGCCGCCCATTTTGCGCAGCGCGCCCGCGCCCTGCATGGCCATGGTCAGGCCGATGCTGAAAGACGTGAGCGCCGCCATCGGCAGCGCGCGCACGCCGATCAGGACCATCTGGTGAAAAACCTCGCCGATCTTAAAGGACTGGCCGCGAAATGGCGCGAGGAGCGTCCAATAGAGGATCCGGCCGTTGAGGGCGAAGTAGTCTTTCACGCTCCGGGTGGGGCGAGGAGCGCGGTCCGGGCGTCCGCGAGAGTCGGATGGATCGAGAGGAATTCGCTCAGCCGCACGAGGTCGAAAATGGTCTGCACGCGCTCGTTCACTTGGACGAGGCCGAACTTCCCGCCGAAGTCCTGGGCCTTGCGCACATACTCGATGAGCGTGGCCAGGCCGGAGGAATCCACGTAGCTCACCCCCTTGAAATCCAGCACCAGCACGGGCCGGCGGGCCTTGACCTGCGCATGCAGCAGCTCGCGCAGCTCGGGCGAGCACGCGAGGTCGATCTCGCCTTCGATGACGAGGATGTGCAGGCCGGCTTCGGAGTACTCCCGCGATTGCATAAGGCGGGGAGGATTAACAGCGCGCGTGCGGTGGCGGAAGGGGAAAGTGCGCGCTGCTTCTGCTGTTCAGAACCCGATCACCAGATTCCGCGGCCGCGCTTCGTTTGGAAAGCGGACGTAGAGCAACCTTTCGGCGGCATCGTAAGTGAATGATTCCACCGTCTGCTGATCCAATTGGATCGAGCGGGGTGGTTTCGCGCTGGAGATCAGGACGATCGCCGGCGTATCGCCCACGCCTTCGACGGTCCATGCCGCCGCGCCATCATCGCGCTTGGCGGGCAGCGCTTTGCAGGCGGAAGCGAGGAGCCTCGGGCGCTCCGATTTCACGGCGTCGAGGTCCAGCAGGAAGACGCGGGCTCTCGGTGTCAGCACGACGGAACGCTGCACTTTTAGTTCGGGATCGAACAGGTTCACGAAGCGGCCCTTCACCACCCTTGCTTCGCCCTCCACCGATTCGTCCAGCCCCGCGCCGATCACGTAAGGCCCGCGTCGCAGACCGAGGTAGTTAGTTTCCTTCCACGCCAACCCGGCCTTGCCCGCGGCGAGTTTCATCACCCCGATCAGCCGCGCGTCGGCGTCGGCGCTGAGCGCGAATTGCACGGGACTTTCCCTGAGCCAAATCACCGCTCCCTTGCCAACCGCGATCATCGGTGCCTGCCCTTTCGCGAAATCCTCATCCCTCACGCCCAGCATTCCGAAAAGATGTTGCCGCGGAATGCGCCCGCTCTTCCCCTCCTCGTTCCACCATTCCCGCACCCGGTTGTACGGATCCTTGTCGTCGTCCACCATCACCAGCACGCCGCCCTTGCGCACCCAGTCCGCGAGCGGCGCATGCACGTCGGCGGACAGCGGTTTCTGCCCTTGATAACTCAGCATCAGCACCCGCTGCTCATCGAGAAAACCGCGCAGCGTCACGTTCTCAAGCTGCACCGGCGTCACCGGCATTCCCCGTTTCAAAAGCGGCAGCGCCAGACCGTAGAATTGCGCCATGTTCGGATCGCTCGGCGTCGGCTGCTCACGCTGAAACATCAGCGAATCGCTGACCAGCACCCCGAGGCTCCGCGTCCCGCAATCCCACCGCACGTCCGCCTGCTTCATGTCCGTCAGCGCCTGCATCACCACCTGGAGTTCGCTCGCATATTCCGGCGGGATCACCTTGCGGTCGCCGGTGCGCGGATACTTCCCGCCGAAAACCCGCTCCGGCCACGGTGCCACCTCGTAGCGCCACACCTCCGGCTGGAGCAGCGACGCCACCAGCGTCGATTCCCAGTTCCCCCGATAATCCGTCCAGTCGTGTCGCGGGTCATCCTCCACCGGATCGTCCAGATACCACACCGCGCGCCCCGTCGCCCGCACCAGATTCTGCATCGCCCCGTACTCCAGAAACGCCGTCTCGAACGTCCGCTCCTTCCGCACCCCGCGGTAGTGGTTCGGCGTCCGCGCCGTCCCCGTCCAAATCTGCGCGATATACCCGTCGCAGCCATCCAGCCGCGCCAGACTCGACTCCGGGCTCACGATACACCAGTGCGCATAGTTGATCAGGCTGTGCGTCGGCACATAACAGCGCACCTTCCTCCCCGTCTTCTCGTTAAAAGCCCGCACATAGCTGAACACCTGCTGCAACGCCCGGCGATACAGGAAGTATTTCAGCTTCGATGCCCTCCATTGGCCATCCACCGACTCCTGCGGCGCCTGCCACGGCTCCTTGTAAAAGCTCTGCCACTCCCGCTTGAAAGCCTCCGAGTAACCCGCCCGCGCCCAAAACTCCGGCTCCTCCAGATGCACCGCCTCCACCCCGGCATCCAGCCCCCGCTGCACCCCCTGGCAGAGATAAGTGCCATAATTCTCCGCCGGACACATGTACCACACATCCCCCCCGTGCCCGATCTTCTTCCCCGAGCGATCCATCTGCGCGATGACCTCATGATTCACCCCGTCGTACTTGCCGTAGAGGTAATCTTGGTAATCCCCCCACGACACCCCCGTCATCAAATGCACCCGATACCCGCGCTCCCGCCAGCCCTTCACCCGTTCCGCCAGCCCATTGCCGATCCCATACACCATCGCCACATCCGCCCGCAGATTCCCCTGCGGACTCCACCCCTTCGAGGTCTGGAAACTCGTCCGCTCCAGCCCTTGCGCCGGATCTTCGGGAAAAGGCGGCACCTCCTCCGCGAGTGAAAACCCCGCACCGGCGAGCGCCAGCACCGTCAGGGAAAAAGTCACGCGCTTCATCGTGACCCGCACCCTACATCGCTCCCCTCACGCCGCCGACAACAAAATCCTCCCCCGCATCCGCCCACCGGCGCCCTGCTCAAGCCACCTCACCACCCGCCACCGCCTTCCCCCGACGACTCCCCCGCACCGGCCCCGGCCAAAGCTACGGAATCGACCCCACCAGCGCTGACCCATCCCCACCCACCTACTCCGGCGGCAGCGAGTCGAGATTTCTGCGGACGGCGCGGGCATGCGGATGATCGTCGCCCAAAGAATTCCGCAAGATCGCCAGCGCCCGCTTGAGGGCCGCTCTCGCGCCCCGCAAGTCGCCCAAAGCCCGTAGCACGCCGCCAAGATCGTTAACGTCTCTCGCCACGTTCGGATGTTCGGGCCCGAAGGCCTTTTCATCTATCCTCAGCGCGCGCTCGAAGGCCGCTTTCGCTTTGGGCCGGTTGCCAAAAGCCAGCAATACACGACCGAGATTGATGTAACAAATGGCAATATCCGGGTGATCTGAGCCATAAGTACTCTCAGCGATCTTTAAGCTGTGCTTGGAGGCCTCTTTCGCGCCGGGTAAGTCGCCCAAAACCAACAAGACGGCACCGAGATTGTTGAGGTCTCTCCCCACCGTCGGGTGATCGGTGCCATAGGCCTTTTCATCGACCTTCAGCGCCCGCTCGAAGGCCGCTTTCGCCTCGAGAAAGTCGCCCAAATCTTGCAGCACAAGGCCGAGATTGTTAAGAATGGATGCCACCTTCGGGTGATCGGGACCAAAAGCCTTTTCTCTGATCTTGAGCGCACGCTCGAAGGCCGCTTTTGCGCCTCGAAAGTCGCCCAAATCCTGGAGGACAAGGCCGAGATTGTTGACGCAACCCGCCGGCCTCAGGTGATGGGGGCCGAACTCCTTCTCGTCGATCTTGAGCGCACGCTCGAAGGCTACCTTGGCCGTCTTATACCAAACACAGTTGAAAACCGACACCTTCCAAAGTCCGAGAACCGAAGGAAATCGCGCAACGCACCGATTCGTATCGTCCAGTCTTCAACTGAGTTTGGTATTATACTCCGCGCGGCCCAACGCATACAGGCCCATTTGATTGACCAACCGCGCGACTACTGCCAAGCCGACGCCGTGACTTTCCGAGAAGTCCGCGGCGGCGACCGCGTGCGGGAGGGGACGGGCGCATTCCGGCCAGTTCCGCACGTCGCCACTGCCTTCTGGGAACTACTTGTTCATGACTTTCACCGCGGCTTCGGCCCATTGCTGGCGGGACGGTTCGTCGAGGTGGTCGCGGAGGACGGCTTGCACGAGCCGGTGGAGGGAGAGGGTGTTTTCGCTGCCGGCTTCGAGGAGCGAGTAGCGGCGGATCGCGGCCACCGCGTCGTCGAAGGCCAGCGCGTCGCCCACGGTCGCGCGCAGCGGTTCGGGAAGATGCTCCGCCCCGGCGGCGATGATGTCGCGCGGGATGTCATCCGGGGCGAGGAAGGCGCAGAGCGTGAGCAGCGCGGTGCCGGCGGGCGATTCGGTGGCGAGACACTGGAAGGAGAGGTCCCAAGTTGTGGCGACGGTGTCCGGATAGTTCGTGGAAGGGCGTCCGCGGTTCAGCACTTCCAGCCGCCGCGCGCGATAGAGTGGGAGATAGCCGGCGAGGGTCTTGCCCGTCGCCTCGCAGTAGGCGGCGGCCTGCTCGAGGGCGAGCGGGAGGCCGTCGAGTTCCCCGGCGATGACCGCGGCGCTGGCGGCATCGGTCTGGCCGGTGCGCTTGAGCAGAAACTCGACGGCGACGGACGCGGGCCACTTCTTCACTTCGACCTTTTGCGCCACGCCACTCCACACGGGGTTGCGCGAGGTGATGAGGACGTGGCCGTCGTTGCCCGGCAGGAAGGGGAGGATGTCCGCGGCCGCGTTGGCGTTGTCGAAGATGAGCAGCCAGTCGCGCCGCTGGCGCAGCGCAGCGCGCACGGCGGCGACGATGGCGGGCTGCTCGGCGGCGTCCTTTTCCGGCAAGTCCAGCTTCGCCGCCAGCCCCGCGTAATCCGCCGCGAGCGTCTCGCCTTTCTCCGCCCGCACCCACCAGACCAGCGCGTATTCGGCGGCATGACGCCACGCATACTCCGTGGCGAGCTGCGTCTTGCCCACGCCCCCCAGCCCCGCGAATGCCTGCGTCAGCGCGGCGGGCTTGCCCGAGACGAGCGCGCCGCGCAAATCCGCAAGCTGCTGGCCGGGTTCCGTGAAGTTCGGGTTGCGCAGATGCGGGACGTTCCAGATGTCCGGCAGCGCGCCGGGGAAACGCGGCTGGACGGTGGCGTGACGCGACTGTGCGGGGTAGCCGGGCGCGTGGTCGGGTTTGCGACGCCCGAGTTTTACCGCGTCGAGCAACGCCTGCTTCCCGGCGGCTTCCGTTTTGCCGACGAGATCGAGATAGACGATGGCGGCGAGCAGGCCCTTGAGTTCGCATTCGCGGACGCGGACGGGGACGATCTTGCGCTCCGCGCTGTCCGGGTCCTGCGCGAAGTAGGCGACCCACTCCGGCTGGGTGAAAAGCGACGTGAGGTAGTCGGGCGACAGCACCGCGACCACGCGCTCGCACTGCTGGATGGCGCGATCCATTTCGAGGACGAAGTTGCACCCCGACCCGAAGTCCCACGCCTGGATGACGACGGAATATTTTCCCGACTCCTCCAAGTGCCACGCGATCCACTCGGCCCATTCGCGATCAGCTTTGTTGTAGCTGATGAAGAAGTCCTTCTTCGGGGGCACGACGGGGTCCGGCATGCGGCGAGTGAAGCCGCCGCGCGCGACGGCGGCAAGGCGCATCGGCGGCTCGCGCAGCCTGGGTCGCTTGGCCCAGCCTCAATGCACCCCGGCAACGGCAAGCGCGGGCTCGACCCAGCGGCCATGCTCGCGGATCAAGTCCTGGAGCCGATCGACGGCCTCGCCTTCGGGGATGTTGAACTTCACGGGGGTTTTGCCGACGTAGAGGTTCACCTTGCCGGGAGCGCCGCCGACGTAGCCGAAATCGGCGTCGGCCATTTCGCCGGGGCCGTTCACGATGCAGCCCATGATGGCGATCTTCACGCCTTTCAAATGCGCGGTGCTGGCTTTGATTTTGGCGGTCGTGGTTTGCAGGTTGAAGAGGGTGCGGCCGCAGCTCGGGCAGGCCACGTAATCCGTCTTGAAAATGCGGGTGCCGGCGGCTTGGAGGATGTTGTAGGCGAGGCGGAGCGACTGGCCGGGGGCGGGTTCGCCTTGCACGAGGACGGCGTCGCCGATGCCGTCGCAAAGAAGCGCCCCGATGTTGGTGGCGGCGGTGAGAAGCGTGGGGA
This sequence comes from Chthoniobacterales bacterium, assembly GCA_038318725.1. Taxonomy (GTDB): domain Bacteria; phylum Verrucomicrobiota; class Verrucomicrobiia; order Chthoniobacterales; family Chthoniobacteraceae; genus Chthoniobacter. The sequence continues at coordinate 39,138 of JBBQCM010000025.1, read as the reverse complement.
GGAAATCCCCGTCGGTTGTCACGGGCGTGAGCGTGTCTTTGAGCAGGATGGGATGGCGGGCATCAAGCTGCGCGGCGAGCAGGCGGAAGGCGGCGATCACCGGCATTTCCACGCCGTCGCGGACGGAAAAGAGCATGATCTCGGGGCGGGAATTTTCCGCGTGGACAAGCTCGGTATCGCGCGGGTCGAGTTCGACTACGCGCGCTTCCTCGAGAATGATCTCCGGCTGGTAATCGCCCATCGCTTTCACCTTGTGCGCGATTTTGTCGAAGCTCTCCTGACGAATCACGACGCGGACGAGTTCCTCGCCGCCGAGGGCGATGCCGCTGCGCGTCATTTTTTCCGTCCTGCGACGAGTGTAGGAAAAGGGATCGTAGCTCGGAGCGAAGCGCTCCTGCGCGACCGTGGCGCGTTCAGCAGGGTGATCGTTTTCGTTCGCGGGCGCGCAGGAGCGCTTGCCTCCGGATTGCGGGACGCGCGCGATGAGTGCTTGGGCCACGGGGATTTCGTGGACGCTGTCTTCGGTGAGCGAGACGCGGATGGTGTCGCCGATGCCATCGCCCAGCAGGGAGCCGATGCCGATGGCGCTCTTGATGCGGCCGTCTTCGCCGTCGCCAGCTTCGGTGACCCCAAGGTGGATGGGGTAGGACCAGGAGGAGGGATGAAGGATGAAGGATGAAGGATGAAGTTCCGCGCCGCGCGACTGCGCCATCTGCGCTTCATCCTTCATCCTTCCGCCTTCATCCTTTTCCTCCTTCTCCGCCAGCCGCGCGACCAGCAGGCGATAGGCTTCGATCATCACCTTCGGGTTGCTCGATTTCATCGAGAACATGAAGTCGTGATAGCCGAGGTCTCGGGCGATGCGGGCAAACTCCAGCGCGCTCTCGACCATGCCGAGCGGGGTGTCGCCGTAGCGGTTCATGATGCGGTCGCTGAGTGAGCCGTGGTTCGTACCGATGCGCATGGCCCGGCCATGCTCCTTCATGAAAACGACCAGCGGCGTGAAGCGCTCGCGGATGCGCTCGAGTTCGGCGGCGTACTGCGCGTCGGAGTATTCGACGATCTTGAATTTTTTCGAGTCCGCGTAGTTGCCGGGGTTGATGCGGACTTTCTCGACCCACTTCGCGGCTTCGAGCGCGGCGTCCGGTTTGAAATGGATGTCGGCGACGATCGGCACGGCGCAGCCCTGCGCGCGGAGGCCGGTGACGATGTGCTGGAGGTTGGCGGCGTCGTTGACCGTCGGCGCGGTGATGCGAACGATTTCACACCCGACGGCGGCAAGGTCGAGCGTCTGCCGGATGCTCGCCGCCGTGTCCATCGTGTCGCAGGTGATCATCGATTGGACGCGGATGGGATTGCTCCCGCCGACGCCGATGTGGCCGACGCGCACCTCGCGGGCGAGGCGGCGCTGATAGTTGAAAGGCGAGGCGCAGTAGCTCAGGGCGCTCACTTTTTCCTGTTCTTCCGCCTGCCCGAAGACGGCGGCAACTCGCTCAGAGCGATGATCAGTTTTACGTCGATCCGCTTTCCTCCGCCGGTCGGCTCCCACGCATGAATGTTGCGATTATCCGGGGAGAAGGAGATGAATTCGGGATGCACGATTTTGACCGCTGTGCCGTTGGTGAGCACCGGTTCGAAGGGCTCAAACGGAGTCGTATAGTAGAGGTCTTTGATCTCGGTGATATTCATCGGTGCTGGATGCTAGCCAAAGGGCCGAGCGACGGCAACGCCGTCACTTCTGCGCCTCAGCCGCCGGTGGCCGGAACTTCATCGACGGGCTTTTGCCGCCGAAAAACGGCAGATCCTGCACGTCGAAGAACGCGATGAACACCATGAAGCTGATGATCACGAGGGCGCAGCCGGTCTGCACGAATTCGAGGATGCGCACATTGACCGGCTTGCGGCGGATCGCCTCGACAAGCGCGAGGGTGATGTGGCCGCCGTCGAGCACCGGAATGGGCAGCATGTTGAGCATGGCGAGGTTTACATTCAGGACGACGCTAAACCAAAGCGCCATGCGCAGGCCCTCGGGGTTCGAGAGCATGTTGTAGTAGGCGTTCATCATCATCACGGGGCCACCCATGTGCTGCACGCTGACGCTGGATTTGCGGGAGAAGATGGCATCGAGCGTGTTGACGATGCTCATCATGCCGGCGCGGAGTTGCTCGATCGGGCCGGGGTGGATGAGCGTGTATTGGCCCATGTGCTGGAACATGACACCGTCGCCTTCCTCGGGGACGAAACCGATCTTCGCGCGCTTCAGCGGGTCAGGCGTATCGAGCGGCACTTGCGGAGTCGCTTTGACCTCCAGGTCCTGGCCGTCGCGGCGCACGCGCAGGGTGACCGGCACGCCGTCGCGGCTGCCGACGTAGTCGATCAAGGAGGCGACGACGGGGATGTTCTTGCCGTCCATCGAGAGGATCATGTCGCCTTTTTTCAAGCCCGCCAAAGCCGCGGGGCTGCCCTGTTCGGCACTGACGACGCCGACGCCGCTGGGGTCGAAATTCAGCTCCACGTCCGCGCCGTTGCGCTGCACGGTGAGCTTGATCGGCATGTCGGGGTGCTTCTCCGCGAAGTCGTAGATGCCCTCGGGACCGGAGCGGAGTTTTTCGCCATTCACGGCGGTGATGATGTCGCCGGGTTGCAGACCCGCGGCGGCAGCGGCACCGCCGGGCGTGACCTGCGCGACCACGGCGGAGACGAACGGCGCGATGCCGATCTGGCGGAGACTCTTGCGATTCCACCAGTGCGATTTTTCGGGAATGACCGCCTTCGGGTAAAGCGAGAGCGGCTTGCCGTCGCGCTCCAGACTCAGGTCGATGGTTGCGCCTTCGCTGCGGACGATGCGCCACATCACGCTGTCCGAGCCCATGCCGCTGAACCGGGTGACCGCGTGGCCGTCCACGGCGAGAATTTTGTCACCGACCTGCACGCCGGCTTCGGCCGCAGGCGATTTTTCGACGACGTAGCCGACGACCGTGGAACTCTCGGCCTCGCCGACCGGGCGACCGACCTGCCAGACGATGACCGCGAAGACGCAGGCGAGGCCGAAGCTGAAGAGCGGGCCGGCGAAGGCGACGATGATCTTGTCGAGCGCGGAGATCGGCGGGAGTTGCTCGCGCGGGGTCTCGACCTTGCCTTCCATGACTTCCATTGGCGCGAGCTGCGGCAGGGCGACGAAACCGCCGGCCGGGATCGAGCCGAGGCTGTATTCGACGCCGTTGATGGTCTTTTTCCACAGCGGCTTGCCAAACCAGATGCCGAATTTTTCGATGACCAGTCCGCGCCAGCGGGCGGCCAGGAAGTGGCCCACCTCGTGGACGATGATCATCAGGTTGAAGATGACGAGCACCGTGATGATGATGCCGATGGTTTTGACGATGGTGAAGAGCATGAGTTTTTAGAGAAGTTCCGCAGCGCGGGTGCGCGCCCAGGAATCGGCGGACAGGATAGCATCCAACTCCGCGCCTGCAATTGACCGGTGTTCGCCCATGACGCGGGCGACGGTCTCCCAGATCGCGGGGAAGCTGCAGCGGCGCTGGAGGAAGGCGGCGACCGCGGCTTCGTTGGCGGCATTGAGGACGGCCGGGAGCGTGCCGCCGGTTTCGCCGGCTTCGCGGGCCAGGGTGAGCGCGGGAAAGTCGGCGATACGCGGGGCTTCGAATTCGAGCTTGGCCAGTTTGGCGAAGTCGAGCGGCGGCAGGGTGTTCGGCACGCGCTCGGGCCAGGTGACGGCGTACTGGATGGGGAAGCACATGTCGGTCGTCGAGAGCTGCGCGAGGACCGAGCTGTCGATGAACTCGACCATGGAATGGACGATGGACTGCGGGTGGACGATGACTTCGACGCGGGCCATCTCGACATCGAAAAGCCAGCGGGCCTCGATCATTTCGAGGCCTTTGTTGAAGAGCGTCGCGGAGTCGATGGTGATCTTCGCGCCCATCGTCCAAGTGGGATGCTGGAGCGCCTGCTCCGGGGTGACGCCCGCCAGGCTGGCGGCAGGCCATTTGCGAAAGGGGCCGCCGCTGGCCGTGAGGATGAGGCGGCGGACGGAGGGGAAGGATGAAGGATGAAGGATGAAGGATGAGGAAGATGGGCCTCCGGCGGAGCAACTCATTTTTTCATCCTTCATCCTTCCGCCTTCATCCTTGGCCGCTTCCAGGCATTGAAAAATGGCGTTGTGCTCGCTGTCCACCGGAAGGACGGCGACGCCCTTGCGGCGCGCCGCCGTCATCACCGTTTCGCCGGCCATGACGAGGATTTCCTTGCTCGCGACGGCGATGTCTTTGCCCGCCTCGATCGCCGCGAGCGCGGGTCGCAGGCCGCCAGTGCCGACGATGGCGATGAGGACGAGGTCGGCCTCGGGGAGCGTAGCGAGTTCGACGAGCCGCTCGACGCCGTCGGGTCCGCTGGAGATGGCGAGCTTGGCGTTGGGGAAATGCTTGGCGGCGGCGTGGAGTTTGGCGGCGTTGGAATGCGCGGACAGGCCGACGATCTCCATGCGCTCGGGAATGTCGCGCGCGACCTTTTGCGCGCTTTGGCCGATGGAGCCGGTGGCCCCGAGGATGACGACGCGGCGCGTTCTCATGGGAAAAATGAAAACGCAGAGACGCAGAGACGCAGAGGGTCCGACGCTGCGCGGTGCTGCGACCTCTGCGTCTCTGCGTCTCTGCGTTGCAAAATACTCATGACACGCCGAGGACGAAGCGGAGGTAGAAGAAAAGGAGCGGAGCGGTGAAAAGAATCGAGTCGATGAGATCGAGCGCACCGCCGATGCCGGGAAGGAACCTGCCCGAATCTTTGACGTCGCAACTGCGCTTGATGATCGACTCACCGAGATCCCCGATGATCGCCGCAAGCCCGAGCACCAAGCCGAGGATGATGGCGTCTATTTGATGCAGATAGGCGAGCTGTGTCGGCATCAGAGCGAGCAGGCCGCAGGCTCCGGCGGTGGAGAAGGCGAGCGCGCCGAAAAAGCCTTCCCAGGTTTTTTTCGGCGAGATGTGCGGGACGAGCGCATGTTTCCCAATCAGCGAACCGGTGACATACGCGCCCATGTCGCTGAATTTCGTCACGACGATCAGCCAGAGGACGTAGAAATGACCGCTGACGTGGCCGGTCGTCGCATCACGCGGGATGACATAGACGATCTTCGTCACGAAACCAAAGAGCCAGACCACATAAAGCAGGCCGAAAAGCGTGTAGGCCATCGTCTCCAGGGGCGAAATGTCGCGCGTCTTCTGAAACATCTGGCGGCCAAAAACCACGAGCATGAAGAAGAGCAGTGTGGCCACCTCGAAGTCGTAGGACTGCACCGGACCGACCTTGCTGAAGTAGTAAAAGCTGCCCCAACTGAAGAGCAGCCCGCACCACATGCCGATGAACTTGAAGTTCGGCAGACGCTTGTGATCGAGCATCGTGTAATACTCCCACAGGCCGACCAACCCGAGCGTGGTGATGAGGAAAAGGAACCCCGGCTCGTAGCCGGAAAAGATGATCCAGAGGGCCACGGTCCAGAGCGCCAGCGAGCTGCCGAGGCGGCGAAGAAAGACAAGGCGCGTTGGGGTCATGCGGATTCGGGCGGGGAGAATCGGCGCGGGGATGCGGCTTGGCAAGCCCTGCGGATGGATCCCGGGGCGCGCACGCGTTATCTGCGCGAGGTCGCCTTCTTGACCGGGATCGCGCGGCGCACTGGCATGGGCGTGGCGGCGGGTTCGTCGTATTTTTTCGTCGAAGGCCAGATCAGCCGCCACGGTTGTTTCTTCACCGTATCGCTGGCCTGCTCAAGGTTTTCCCCGACGGCGGAGAATTTTGTCCCGACCTCTGACACGGTGCGGTTCATCTTTTCTGAAGCGAGGCGAAAGTTGCGGAGGGTGAGTTCGATATCCTTATTGCTGTTGAGATCAGCGGTAAACTTTTCCGTGTTTTGAAGGGTCCGGGCCAAAGAACTTTCAGGACTCGTTAGCGACGCGATGTTGTCGAGCACCTTGCCGATCTTGCCCTCGTCGCTGGTCATTGTTTCGATGTTTTTAAGCGCGAGGCGCATCGCCCCTTCGGGGCCGGTGAGATCCGTCAGATTCGCGCCGGTCTTTTTCAACTCGGCCAGCGCCACGGCGAGATCGGCCCCATCGTCCGTCATTCGCGTCAGGTTTTCCGCGGTTTTTTGGAGGGCGTCCAGGGTGGTCGTGGCCTTGGTCAGGGCGGGGTCGATTTTTTCGAGGATGGCCGGCACGGCATCGGCCAAGCCGCCGGGTCGCTGGCCGAGAAAAGTCGCGCCATCCTCGGCGAGGCCGCTGGCTTCCTGACCACTGCTGAAATCGATGACAGACTCCCCGAGCAGGCTGTTCTGGGTCATCTCGACCTTGACGTTTTTGTAGATTTTCGCATCACGATCCACCCGAATTTCGATGAGCGTCTCCATCTTCGGAGTCGGCCGATCCTTCTCCGGCACGGGCGAATAAAGCGAACGCACCTGGCCGATCTTGCGACCGGCGAGGAGCACCTGCGCCCCCGGCTTAATGCCAGCGGCATTGTCGAAGAAGATGCGGTAGGTGTGCTGAGGGACGAACACGCCGGGCGCACCAAGATAAAGCAGCAGCGCGACCAGCGCAGCGAACGTCAGCAGGACGAGCAGGCCGGTGCGGATTTCGTTGCGGAGGATGTTCATGCAGGATTAACGGCCGGCACCTTCGAGGATGGGCCCTTCGGTGTCGCCGGAAATAAACTGCGCCACCACCGGATCGGTGGAGTTTTTGAAACCCTCGGGCGTGTCTTCCGCGATGACCCGCCCCTTGTAGAGCATGGCCATGCGTGTCGCGATGCGGAAGGCACTCTCCATTTCGTGGGTCACAATGATCGAGGTCGCACCGATTTTTTCACTCAGCTCGATGATCAGTTGGTCGATGACGGAACTGATCACCGGATCCAATCCTGCGCTGGGCTCATCGTAAAGGATCAGTTGGGGATCCATGATGATGCCGCGGGCGAGACCGATGCGTTTGCGCATGCCGCCGCTGAGTTCGGCGGGCATCTTGTCGCGGGCGTCGGCCATCCCGACGAGGGTGAGCTTTTCCTCCACCAGCGCGTCGATCTCGGCGGGGGTTTTGGCGGTGAGTTCTTCGAGCGGCAGGGCGAGATTGTCCCGCACGCTGAGCGAGGAAATGAGGGCGCTGTACTGATAGACCATGCCGATCTTCTGGCGCATGGCGTTGAGTTTCCGGCGGCGCATGCGGGAGATTTCGCGGCCGTGGAACTGCACGGAGCCGCTGACCGGTTTGAGGATCCCGAGGATGAGCCGGAGGAGCGTGCTTTTGCCGCTGCCGGACTGCCCGAGCACCACGAGCCGCTCCTTGGGCGCGATGCGCAGATCGACACCGGTGAGGATCTCTTTTTCGCCAAAGGCGAGATGCACGTCGCGCAGTTCGATAATCGGGCCGTTGCTCATTTGTCGAAAATGGCGATGAGCACAATATTGCAGAGCGTGTCGAAGCCGATCACCGTCGTGATCGCCACGACCACGCTCTCGGTGGTGGCGTGGCCCACGCCCGCCGCGCCGCCGCGCACGGTCAGGCCTTTGTAACAGGCGACAAGGCCGATGATCAGCCCGAAAAGGAAGCTCTTCACGGTGCCGGCGACGATGTCGCGAATGAGCAGACTCTCGATGGCGGTCTCAGCAAAGCTCGCGAAAGGGATGTCGAAAGCCCAGCGCGAGATCATCGCCGCGCCGCCCATCGCCGTAAGGTCGGACACGACCACGAGGCACGGCATGAGAAAGAAGACGGCCAGCAGCCGCGGGCTCACGAGGAAACGCAGCGGACCGAGGCCCATCGCCTCGATGGCCTCGACCTCCTCAGCCACAGTCATCGTGCCCAGCTCGGCGGTAAAGGCGGCGCCGATTCGCGCGGCCACCATGATGCCCGTCATCAGCGGTCCGAGTTCGCGCGTGAAACCGATCGCCACCAGCGAAGGCACGAGCCTTTCCTGGCCGAAGGTCTGGAGCTGGTAGCCGGTGAGCAGCGCCATCGTCAGCCCGATGAAAAAAGACACGAGCGCAACCAGCGGGATCGACCCGACGCCCACGCGATCCGTTTGCTCAAAGAAAATGGCGAGGCGGAAGGGGAAGCGCCCGCGCCTCATTTGGTCGCCCATCTCCTGCACCGTCTGCACGAGTAGCCAGACCACGCCGCTGAGATGCTGGAGCATCGCGTGGGCATACGGGAGCGGGTTGATCATGCGAGCGGATAGTCGGGCGGCGGGCGGAACGTGTCGAGCGGGTGCGCAGGATTCGCCGTTCCGCAGCTCGGCGGGGGTGTCGCAAAACAACCATCTTTCCGAGGCATCTGCGGCTTTTTGCTCCCGGCAGGCGTTGGCTTGGGGGCAGTGCCGGCCGCCGTTCCCTGTATAATTTCCCGCCTCGGCAAATGGCATGGGCGTTGCTAAGGCGGCGAAGTCCAATTCTTACCGCATCCCGCGGACTTTGGTCTCTTCCGCAAAAATAAACTCCCTACCGCCCTGCTTATGAAGAAAATCGAAGCCATCATCAAACCGTTCAAACTCGAAGAAGTGAAAGACGCGCTCGCCGAACTCGGCGTCGAAGGCATGACGGTTACAGAGGTCAAAGGCTTCGGTCGGCAAAAGGGTCACACGGAAGTTTACCGGGGCAGCGAATACACCGTGGATTTTCTCCCCAAAGTGAAGATCGAGATCGTCCTCAGTGACGAGGTCGCGGCCAAAGCCGTGACCACGATTGTCGCAGCGGCCAAGACCGGGAAGATCGGCGATGGCAAGGTTTTCGTCCTGCCGGTGGAAAGCGCGACGCGCATCCGGACCGAAGAGACGGGTGACAAGGCGGTGTGATTTTTCGGAGATCGAAGATGGGAGATCGAACTGCGATCTCCGAACTTCGCTACCGCACCTCGATCACGAGCGCAGTCGTGTTGTCACGCCCGGCCCTTTCCAGAGAGGCCGTGACCAGGCGCTGCGCGGGATTGAGCGCGGCCTCGGCGGTGTCGGGCGAGCGCAGGCGCTGGAGCAGTTGCTCATCGAAGAGTCCTTCGGTCAGGCCGTCGGTGCAGAGGAGAATGAGGTCGCCCGGTTCGCAAGCCACCGCCCCGACCTGCGGGTTGACGAACTGGTGGCCGGCCCCGAGCGCCTTTTGCAGCACGTTACGCCGCGGGTGGCTGCGCGCCTCGCGTTCGGTGAGTTTCCCCTCTCGAAAAAGCCAGCCGACATGCGTGTCGTCATGCGTCACCTGGCGCATCCCGCCCTCGCGCGCCGGGAGGTAGTAGATGCGGCTGTCGCCGATGTGCGCGAAATACATCCAGCCCGGAGTGAACCAGCACAGGCTGAGGGTCGCGCCCATGCCGGCGCACTCGCCGTAGCTCTCGCCGAGCACCGTCAGGGCGGCGTGAATCTGATCGAACAATGCCTCCAGAACATCCTCGATGCCCGCATTCAGCCCCACCGCCGACTGCTTGAACGCCCGCGGCAGCAGGCGCGTGATTTTTTCCACCGTGATGCGGCTCGCAAACTCCCCGGCCATCGCCCCGCCCATCCCGTCGCTCACCGCGAAAACGAAGTCCGCATTTTCCGTCGAAGCCTCGCCCACCTTTCCGAGATGGCGCACCTCCTGCGCGTCGAATTGCAGGCCGAGAAAGGCGTCCTCATTGTTCTTCCGCACCTTGCCCACATCCGTCAGGCCCACCCATTGCAGCCGTTGCGCGGCCGGCGTTTTTTGAGCAGGTTCCATTGGCGCGAGAGGAAAACAGCTCAGCTTTCCGAGTCCGGCAGGATCGTCGCAAACTCAAAATCAATCAGACAAAAACGCCCGTCCTGCGGGCGGTAGGTGACATTGCGCATCTCCGCGTCGTCGTGCCGCACGCCAAATGGGAGAAGCTGGGCGAAAAGCTCGACTCGGCGCTCTTCGTCGAGGTGCGCGACATGACTGCCGCAATTCGTGGTCACGATTTTGAGCTGCTCCGCATCAGCCTCCAGGAGCCGCGGCACAAAATCGCAGCCCTGCGCCTCCAGATGGCGCAGCACCGCCACCTCGTTGGCAAAACGCTTCTCCGCATCGGGTCCGCGGAATTGCTTATAGACCCGCCCGTCGTAGCCCACACGAACCGTCGCGCGGAGGGTGTCTTTGACGATGGGCATGCGAAAAAGTTGAGGTTTGAAAGCGAGTGCGGTTTTCAGCCAGCCCGCGGTCCTAAGCGGAGGCGGTCGCTTGGGCAAGAGCTTCCGCCAAACGCCCGGCAACTCTCAACTCTCAATGCTCAATTTTTCCTTCCTCAACGCTCAACCTTCTTGCCACTGGCACTGGCTTTGCTAAAGCTGCGCGCGCGTTCCCAAACCCTTGGGGCCGCCAGAGTAACCAAACCAAACCAGAGCGGGCTAAATCAGCGCAGCCTGCTCAAAAACCACCACCACGATTCGCCACATGGCCAAGACTAAGTACAAACTCGAATACATCTGGCTCGACGGCTACGAGCCCGTCCCCAACCTCCGCGGCAAAACCCTCATCAAAGAGTTCTCCAGCTTTCCCAAGCTCGAAGATCTCCCGCTCTGGGGCTTTGACGGCAGTTCCACCCGCCAGGCCGAAGGCCACAGCTCGGACTGCGTGCTCAAACCCGTCGCCGTCTATCCCGACTCCACGCGCATTAACGGCGCGCTCGTCATGTGCGAAGTCATGCTCCCCGACGGCAGCCCGCACTCCACCAATGGCCGCGCGACCATTCCCGACGATCCCGGCACCTGGTTCGGCTTCGAGCAGGAGTATTTCCTGTATCAGAATGGCCGCCCGCTCGGCTTCCCCGCGGAGGGCTTCCCTTTCCCGCAGGGTCTCTACTACACCGGCGTGGGCTACGACGCGGTGGGCGACATCGCCCGGGAGATCGTGGAAAAGCATCTCGACCTCTGCCTCGACGCCGGCATCAACCACGAAGGCATCAACGCCGAAGTGGCCAAGGGCCAGTGGGAATTCCAGATCTTCGGCAAAGGCTCCAAGAAAGCCGCCGACGAGATGTGGACCGCTCGCTACATCCTCAACCGCCTCTGCGAGCAGTACGGCGTGGAGGTGAACTACCACTGCAAACCGCTCGGCAAAGACCTGGACTGGAACGGCTCCGGCATGCACGCGAACTTCTCCACCGATTACATGCGCGAGACCGGCGGCAAACCATACTTCGAAGCCCTCATGGCGGCGTTCGACAAATACAAGAACGAGCACATCGCCGTTTATGGCCCGGACAACCACCTGCGCCTCACCGGCCTGCACGAGACCCAGTCCATCGACAAATTCAACTACGGCCTCGCCAACCGCGGTGCCTCGGTTCGCGTCCCGCACAGCTTCGTGAACAGCGGTTACAAGGGCTACCTCGAAGACCGCCGGCCGAACTCGCAGGGCGACCCCTACAAGATCGCCGGCCGCATCCTGCAGACGATCAACACCGTGCCGAAGCCGTAAGACGGCTTCCGCCACGCGCTCAGAAAACTCCAGCGCCGTCCCGCCTCCGTGCGGGGCGGCGCTGCTTTTTTTGAAAAGGGAGCGCGCCAACTCCGGGTCGGCCCTTCCGCGTGGATTCGCGCGCCGGAGCGCGCTGCCGTCGCGCCGGAGCGCTCGGCTCCGGAGGCAAGCGCTCCTGCGCGCCGCTCTGCGCGCTCCGGCGCGCGGTGAGCCGATTTCCTTTCGCGCTACTTCGGCTTCCCCAGTTCGGAGAGGTAGCGGAAAAGGTCGCGCAGATCTTCGCGGGAGAGCGTGTCCACGAGGCCGGCGGGCATGAAGGAGCCGAGCGGCTTCGTCTCCGCGATCTCGGCGGCGGCGAACTTCGTCTCCGCGCCGGTGGCGGGCTCGCGGATGGTGGTGCTCTCGGCGTTGCGGGCGACGATGTAGCCGAGCGCGGTGCGGCCGTCCTTCGCGGTGAGCTGCATGGCTTCGTAGCTTTCCTTGATCTCCCGCTGCGGCTCCAGCACCGTGCCGATGATGAAGTCCAGCGGCTGCCCGGAGCCGATGGCATCGAGCGGCGGGCCGATCTTCCCGCCTTTGTCCTCGAGGCTGTGGCAGGCGGTGCAGGCCAGTTCCGCGCGGCGGAAAACTTCCGCGCCATGCGCCGCGTTGCCGTGCTCGCGGACTTCGGCGGAAAGCGTGGTGACGTACTCCGGCGTCGCGCGGAGTTTGCCGGTGGCGGGAATGGTGGGACTGATTTTTACCGCGGAGGGCGCGGAAGGTTTTGGGGAACCGGGCGGGCGCTGGAGTTCATCGAGACGCTGCCCCCAAAACGGCGCGAAGCTCTTGGACGAAATGAGGGCGGGATTCATTTGAGGAATGAGCGCGGAGACTGCACTCCGCGCAGCGAGTTCGATAAATCGGTCGTTCTTCGGATTCGGTGCGTCGAGCACATCGACCAATCCCGCAGGCCAGCAGGTATTGCCGGCAGCAACCACCGCCGCGAGGCGCACCCGCGCATCATCATCCCTCGCGAGATTTTGGAGCAATTCAATGAATCCGTATTCCGTCTCGAGCTCTTCCACGGCGGGGATGGGTTCGTTAGGCGAATGTTCCTTTGCCCAGCGTCCGATCACGCCACCTGCGTAAGCGCGAGCAGCCGGTTCGCCGCTGCGTGCGAGACGCGCGAGCAAAGCCGGCTCCGCCGCTTTGTGAGTTTCAAAGACTCCGAGCGCCTCTACCAAGGCGTGCTCGGAATTCTGGTCGAAGCGACGATCCGCCTCAGCAGCCAATCGTATCCACCACCCGCGCGCCGCCTTCACCACCTCCTCCGTCCCCCGCCCCGCCAGTTCGCGCTTGCTCTGCTCCCGCACCCAGCGCTCGGGGGACTTCAGGTTTTCCAGCAGCGCCTCGACCGTCGCCCCGGCGATGACCGGCGGCTTGACCAGCGGGCGGCCTTTGTAAGTCACCCGCCAGATGCGGCCGTGCGCCTTGTCGCGGTCGGGGTGGCGGAAGCTGGCCTGGTAGTGGCCGATGATGGGGTTGTACCAGTCGCAGATGTAGATCGCCCCGTCGGGGCCGAGCTTCACATCGACGGGGCGGAAGCTGCCGTGCGTGCTGCGGATGAGCGGGGTGGGATTGCCGATTGGCGATTGCCCATTGCCGATTGCCTCACCGGCAGCGTCCTTCCCCAAATCGGCATTCGGCAATTGGAAATCGGAAATCCTAAAGCCCGCCCCGTCGTCCTCGATCTTCAAGGCCCAGACCGCGTTGTTGATGTAGCCGCCGCTGAGCATCACGCCCTGCCATTCGGGGGGCAGGTGTGCGGTGCCGATGATGTCGGGGCCGCTGCACTTGCGCCCGCGGGCGTTTTCCCAAATCTGCTCGCGACGCCCGCCCTGCACGCCGCGGATCATCTCGGGGAGCGGCCAGTAGATGCCGCCGTTATTGCCGGCCACCATGAGCATCTGGCCCCAGTCGGTGAAGACAAAGCCCCACGGGTTCTGCGGCTCGGCGCTGCCGCCGTAAAAGGCCTCGAGCCGCTGCCCTTCGGCAGGCTCAGGGCCTTGAGCTTGTCGAAACGGCTCGCGCGGGCGGTAGCGGAAGAAGCCGGCCTCATCCAGCGCCACGATGCCGTGGGGCGTCTCCACGCGGGCGTGGGCGTGGAGGCCTTGGGAAAACATCAGCTCCCCGCCGGGCGACCAGCGGAAGGAGTTGATGTTTTGGTGATTGTCGCCCGTGCCGAAGCCGCGCAGCACCACCTCGCGCCTGTCGCATTTTCCGTCGCCGTCGGTGTCGGTCAAAAGGAGGAGCTTCGTCCCCTCGCCCACGTAGCAGGCGGAGGGCGCGGAAACTTTCACCGCAGCCGGCAACAGATTGGCCGGCAACGAGGGCGCCGCAACCGCCGCTTCTTCGCTTTCCGCTGCTCCCGCCAAAACTCGCACTCTCCGCATGGCCTTCACCGCCGCCGCGGGCGTCGGCGCGATTTCGAGGCCCGTCGGAATCATCAGCCCATCCGCAAAAACCGTCGTCTTATCCGCCCGCCCGTCGCCGTCGGTGTCTTCGAGGATGAGCACCTTGTCATTGGGCGTCTCGCCGGGAATAAGTTGTGGATAAGTGGTGCTCTGGATGACCCACAGCCGCCCGCGCGTGTCCCAGCGCATCTGGATGGGCTTGACCACGCCGTCCTTCTCCGAGGCGAAAAGATTCGCCTCAAAACCGGGCGGGAGTTTGAACGAGGCCAGCTCGGCAGCGGGGTCGTCTTTGTCCAAGTCCGCAGCGTGGGTGAAAGCGGATACGCCGACAGTAAGGGCGAGCGCGGCGCGAAAGGCGCGCGGCGCGATGGCCGTTCCGGGGAGCGCGCACGTTCCGTGCGATGGCGAAGGCGTTCCGCCGTCGCGGACTTCCCGGCGCGTCGAAGGCAAAAGGCGCATCCAATTACTGCCGACGCTGCGGAAAGTGCGTTTCGGCAGAATGCCGAAACCAACGCGCTGGAAGCGCGCGCTCCCCGGCGCTCCTGATTCCGCGTCGCTGGTGAAAAGGGGCGCGCTCATGGCTGGGCGAGTTGGGCGGCGAGGGTGTCGATCTCGCGCTCTTTGGCCTCGATGAGGGGGAGGAAGCGTTCCCGCTCCTCGGGGAACCAGCGTTTGGTGGGGTCGAGGTAATCGCGGCTGCTGGGCTGGTTGGTGCGGTCGCCCGCGAGAAAGGCCCAGTTTTGCACCCGCCAGTAGTCGAACCACAGGCGGTTTTTGGCGATGATGAGGTCCAGGAGGGGCTGCCTCCGTTTATTCCTAGCCTGCTCCATGAACAACAAATCGCCGTTATTCTTCGCACCCACGAATGTTTTGTCTTCCGGTAGAACCCACGGGCGTATTCGCCGAATATATTCCGCCCAAAGGTAGTGACCCAATTGCGTGAGATGAAAGTAATCTCGCTGAATCGGTATTTTTCTTCGTTCCGGCAGAACACCGGGGACACCCATAAACTTTACGTTCAAGCGCCCAGCAAGAGATTCGACCGCACGAATATATACCAAAAACGTATCCTGCAGGTCCATTACCCACCCGTAGGTTTCATTGCTCATCCCGTGTTCGGGACCGGTCGCTTCGACGTCCAAGCCAATCCAATTCGGCGCAAGAATGACTAAGCGCCTTTTTCCCCCGCCGCTGAGCCGCCCGAGCAGCTTCTCATACGCGGCGCTGAACTCCGGCAGCTTCTCCTTGCCGGCGAGGCTTTCCATCTGCCCGAACTGGCAGAGCACCACGGTGGCGCCGATCTTTTCCAGAGCCTCCTCCCACGTCGGGAAATTCAGGTCGCGGCGCTGCTCGAAGACGGTGTCGCCCTCCTGGGCGAGGTTGCGGAAGCGCAGGTGGTAGTCCGGCAGCGCGCGGGTGAGGAGCAGCTCGAGGTAGCCGTATTCGCTCAGCGCCACCATGTCCTCGCCGCCGACGATGGCGATGACGTCGCCCTTTTTGAAAAACGGCTCCTCCGCTCGTACGGCGGCGGTGAGCAGGATGAGCGCGAGCAGGAAGCGGGGGAACGTCATGGCCGCAAAGACTGGCGCGCGACCGCCCATTGGCAAACGGAAAGTGCGCGCGGCAGAGACGAAGGAGAGACGGGCGCGGGAGCGCCTCGCGGTCGCGCGGGAGCGCTCGCCTCCGAAGCTGGGAGCCAAGCGCTCCTGCGCGCCGACCGTGCGCTCCCGCGCGCGGCTCACCACCCGCAAAACGCGACCTATTTCCCCTCTCTCAATGGTTGAAAAGAAACTCGCGGCTACTGAGCAGCGCCCAGTAGGCGTCCTCCAGCAGCGCGCGCTTTTCCTCGGGCGTCTGGGGATTCGCGGCGGCGAAGATTTGCTGAAAGCGCTCCCGCTCCACCGCGGTGGCCGGACGGGAGAGCGCGGCGAGCGTGGCGTCGTCGAGCGCGGACTCGACCGGCTTTTCCAGGGCCTTGGTAATGACACTCTCTTTCGCCGCGAGCTTCACATTGATGGTGTCGCCATTCGAGATGTGCAGCGCCTGGGTGACGCTCGGCTCGGCGGTGCGCTCGCATTCGCAGGTGGCCTCGCGGCCGGCGCGGCCAAAGGCCTTGGTGAAGTAGCTGTTGGTATTGCCGTCCGGGAGCTGCATGGCGCGCCAGCCGCGCGGGAAGTCGAGCGGCTTGTCTCCTTCCACGGTTGGGTCCTTGGTCTTGAAAATCGTCGGCACCCCGCTGACCTGCGCGATGGCATCGTGCAGCACCTCGGCCATAAGGCGGCGCGGGTAATAGCGGGCGTAAAAGCGGGTGTCGTCCTGGTTCTCCGGGAGCGGCGTGCTGGAGCGCTGGTAGGTTTCGCTGCGCAGGATTTCGCGCATCAGTGCGCGGAGGTCATACCGGTTTTTCACCAGCCAGGCGGCGGCGGCGGCGAGCAGCTTCTCATTGCTCGCGGGGTTCGTAGCGCGGAGGTCGTCCACGTTTTCCACGAGGCCCGCGCCATAGAAGTTTGCCCACACGCGGTTGACGATGGCGCGCGGAAAATACGGGTTCTCCGGGGAGGTCATCCACGTGGCCATGGTCTCGCGGCGGTCACCCGGCGCGTCGAGCGCGATGGCGCTGCCGTCGAGCGGACGCGGCGGCTGCGGGCGGCCGGTGAGCGGCTGGACGAGGTCGCCCTGCACGTCGGCAAAGACCACATTGTCGCCGTCCGTCCCGCCGTTTTTGAAACGCACGCGGGCGAAGAGATTGGCGAAGCCGAAGTAGTCGTTGTTCGTCCACTTTTCCATCGGGTGGTTGTGGCACTTCGCGCAGGCGACCGAGATTCCCATGAAAGTCAGCGCGGTCGTCTCCGCGAGTTCGCGCGGGTCCTGATGGATGACGAAGTAATTGGCCGCGCCGTTTTCCAGCGAACTGCCCTGCGCGGTCAGCAACCGGCGCGCGAACTCGTCCCACGGAGTGTTCGACGCCACCTGATCGCGAATCCATTTGTAGTAGGCCCACATCGCCGGGGGCTTGAGCTTGCGCTTGGTGACGAGGAGCAGGTCGCTCCATTTGTAGCTCCAGTAATCGGTGAACTCGGGCCGCGTGAGCAGCGTGTCGATCAGTTGGTCGCGCTTGTCCGGGCTGAGGTCGGCGAGAAAGGCGTTCGTCTCCGCCACAGTCGGAAGCACGCCGATGGTGTCAATGAACGCGCGGCGGATGAACTCGGCGTCCGTGCAGCGCGGCGACGGCGCGAGGCGGAGGGCGCGGAGTTTTTCCAGGACGAGATCGTCGATCCAGTTGCGCCGCGGCGCGCTGGTGAAAACGTCGTCGGCAATCTTGTGCGGAAACGGCGCGCTGACCGTGGCGACGGCGATCTGGCTGAGATACCACGCCGTGACCGCGCTCTCGCCGTGACCGATGATCGTGACCTTCCCCGCGTCATCGACATTCGCGACCGACTGGTTCGTGGCGGTGAACTTCACATTGCGCGTGACCTCCTCCACATGGCCGTCCGAGAAGTGCGCGCGGACCTGCATCTGTGGCGTGTCGCCCGGCGCGACCACGGCGGTGCCCGGCGAAATCTCCAGCCGCTGGATGCGCGGGTCGTCCGCCTTCGGGCCGGGCGTCCCCTGGGCGATCCATTCGAGGAGCGTGTTGTATTCGGCAGAGCCGACTTTCATTTTGTCGCCGCCCTTGTGGGGTACGGCGGTGGTCGGCTTCGTCAGGATGAGCGAGCGCGCCGGATCGCCCGGCGTGATCCGCCGGCCCATCGCCCCGCGGGTCAGCGCAAAGTAATCGCCCTCGTCATCATAACCCCGCAGCGAAAGCTTGAAGCCGCCCTGCCCCGCCGCCGCCCCGTGGCAGGCGCCCAGCGAACAACCGGCCTTGGCGAGGATCGGCTGGACGTGATTGCGAAAGCTCACCGTTTCATCCGCCCGGAGGGCGGCGGGCAGGGCGAGCAGCAGGAAAACGGCGATTCGGGGAGGGCACATAGATTGAAGCGGCGCGAAGCTAGTGCGGTGCCCGCGGACTCGCAAGCCACGCGGTACCACCACACCCGCCACACGCGAAGCCGGGGCGCCCGGCCTGTGGCGTCATCGCCACGGGCGGGTTGCATAGGAAGGGCGTCCCGCGGCAGGTTCGGGCATGCTCGAAGAATACGCCGCTCTGCAGACCGAGGTGCTTGCCGCCCTGCGCGCGAGTCTTGCGGAGGAGGAGTTTGGCGAACTCGCGCTGAAGATTCACAGGTTTCAAAAGCGGTGGAATGGCCCCTACGCGAAATTTTGCGGCACGCGGGAGAAGGCCAGCCACTGGCGGGAGATTCCCGCGGTGCCGCAGAGCGCGTTCAAAAGCGCGCGGCTGACGGTCGCGCCACCGCAGGGGATCACCCGGACGTTTCGCACGAGCGGGACGACGGGCGAAGGATTCGGGGAGCACCATTTCATCGACACGAAGCTGTATGACGCGGCGGTACTGGCGGGCTGGGAGAAACTCGGCCTGCCGCAATTGCCGCAGTTCATTTTTGTCACGGCGGCGCATGACGCTCCGCATTCGTCGCTCGCGCACATGATGGCCGAACTGGCCCGACTGGCGGTGGAGCCGTTTTGGATGGTCGATGTTCGGGGACACTTGCGCACCGACATCCACAAGGCGCTGGAAAGCGTCGTCCGTGCGAGCCATCCGGTGGCGTTGCACGGAACCGCCCTGGCTTTTCTCCATCTTTTCGAACAGCTCGGCGCACACCGCTTTCACCTCCCGGCGGGCAGCTACGCGCTGGAGACGGGCGGCTACAAGGGCAGCGGGCGGGAGATTCCGAAGGCGGAGCTTTACGCGATGTTTGGGGAATGCCTTGGGCTCGCGCCCGACGACGTCATCAACGAGTACGGGATGACGGAGCTGAGTTCGCAGTTCTACACGCGCGGGCTCGGCCAACCGCACGAGGGGCCCCCGTGGCTGCGCGCGGTGGTCATCGATCCCGAAACGGGCGGCGAGGTGGCGGTGGGTGAAACGGGGGTGCTGCGGATTTTCGATCTCGCGAATCTCGGCTCGGTGCTGGCGGTGGAGACACAGGACCTCGCGGTGCGGCGCGAGCGCGGCTTCGAAATGCTCGGGCGCGACCCGGCGGCACTGCCGCGCGGCTGCTCGCGCGCCGCGGACGAAAGGATGCGCGGGTGAACACCGCCACGCGCGCCCAGCACCTCGCCGCCGCCGCTGCGCGGTTTCCTTTTCTCGGGCCGACGACTGCTGATGACCTGCTCGCGCTGGTCCGCGCGGAACTCGGAGATGCGCGAGCCTTGGACGATTTCGTTCCCTATGGCGGGCACTTGGCCAAGGCGTGTGCTGTGAAGACAATCCTGCATGTGATCAGCAGCAATACCCCGGCGGCGGGGCTGCAAAGCGTGCTTCGCGGGCTGCTGCTGGGGGCGCACAATCTGTGCAAGATTCCGTCGGCTGGGCTGCCGGAGATCGCGGAATTTCGCGCGGCGCTGCCGGCGGAGCTGGCCATCCGGGTGGAACTCGCGGGCGAACTGCCGGACGACTGGCTGGCGCGCGCCGAGGCGGTGATCGTCTTCGGGCACGACTCCACGATCGCGCATTTCCGCGCGCTCGTGCGCCCCGGGCAGCGCTTCGTCGCGCACGGGCACCGGCTTAGCTTCGGCGTGGTTTTTGACGATCCGGCTTTCACCTCCGCGCCGCTCGCGGCGCGCGATGCGTCGCTCTTCGATCAGCAGGGCTGCCTTTCCCCGCACGTCTTTTACGTGGCCGGAAACGCCCGCGACTACGCGGCGCGACTGGCGGAGGAAATGCGCGCCTTCCAAAAAGAACGAGAGCCGCGCGGACGGGTGTCACTTTCCGAGGCGAACTCGATTCGCACGCGGCGGGAGGATCTCGCCTTTCGCGCCGCGCAGGGCGAGCCGCTGGCTCTGTGGCAAAGCGAGGGCTCGACGGCGTGGACAGTCGCCTTTGACACCACGCCCGGCTTTCCGCACTCGCCCCTGAACCGCTTCGTCTTCGTGAAACCGCTGCCCGCCGACTTCGCCGCCGAGTTTCGCGAAGTGCGCGCCCACCTGAGCTGCGCCGGTTTCTGGCCGGCGACCCTCGCCCACGCCCGCACGCTCGCCCCGCTCGGGGTCTCGCGCCTTTGCCCGCTGGGCCGGATGCAGTCGCCGCCGTGGACGTGGCTCCAAGACGGCGTCTCGGCGCTCGCGCCGCTGGTGCGGTGGGTCGGGGCGGAAATTCAGGCTGACTAGAGAGTTGCTTTTACGCGGGGCGCTTTGCATTTTCCCCGGCATGTCCAAAACAGACGCGATCAAGACCGATGGCGTTGTGCAGGAAGTGCTCCCGGGGACGATGTTCCGCGTGAAGCTTCCGAACGGCGCCCTGGTCCTCGCTCACATCTCGGGGAAGATGCGCAAGCACTACATCCGCATTGTCCCCGGCGACAAGGTGGAGGTCGAACTCTCGCCCTACGACCTGAGCAAAGCGCGCATCATTTTCCGCGAAAAATAGGCGCGGCGACCGCGCGCCAACCGATCCCTTTTCAACACTGCAACGCAATCCAACACCAAGCCCGCACCATGCCCGACGAAACCAATCCCAAACCCCCAGCGACCAATCTCGAAAGCGCGAAGGCGCATGCGAAAGACGCGGTTGACTCCACGAAAGCGCATCTGAAGGAGGCGGTGGATTCTTCCAAAGAGCACTTGAAACACGCGGCCGACGATCTCCGGGCAGCGGCGGAAGCCAAGGCGCGCGAACTGCGCGAGGCGGCGGCGGCGAGGACCGCGGAATTCCGCGAGCGCGCCGGGCAAACCTACGGCGACACCCGCGAGCGCGTGCGAACTTTCCAGGAAGACGGCGAAGTTTACATCCGCCAGAACCCCACGAAGGCCGTGCTCACTGCCGTGGTCGCGGGTTTTATGCTCGGGCTGATGTTCCGCCGTTAAGTCCGGAGCGATGCCCTACCCGCCAATCGAAGAGGACCGCGCGGCGGAAGGAGCCGGAATCTTCCACCACCTATCCGCGCTCCTCGCGGCAAAACTGGCCTATTTGAAGGCGCGGCTGGAGCTTGCCGGGCTGGAAGGCAAAGAGGCGGCGGTCCATTTCGGGATCATTCTCGGGCTTCTGATCGGCGGACTGATCATGCTCGTGTTTGGGTACTTTTTTTTGGTCTTCGCGCTCGTCTTTGTCTTCGCGTGGGCCTGTGGAGGGGAGAACGCCTGGATTTGGGTGACCCTGGGCGCGGCCGGGCTGCATCTTGTTGCGGCGGTGGTGATGGTGCTGGTCGCCAAAGCGCGGTTCGGAGCCCCGGTTTTTCCCGCGACCCTTGAGGAACTCAAACACGATCAGGAATGGCTGAAAACAAACGCAAAACTGAACTGATCGCGGAACTCGCCCGCAGCCGCAGCCGAATCGCCGGGCATGTCGTTGCGCTGCGCAGTGACTTGAATTTTGCAGCCCGCGCAAAACGGGCCGTCCTGAAAAATCCTGTCCTGTGGATGGCCGCAGCGTCATTGATCGGATTGCTGCTTTCTAAGGTGCCCGCTGGCCGGAAAAAAATCGCGATCGGCCGGAGCGGCAAGGAGAAGGCGGCGGCCAACGCGGGCAAGGCCGGACTGCTCCTCGGCGCACTGAAAATCGCTTTCGATCTCTCCAGACCGTTCCTTTTCAAATTAGCAAAGCAGCGCGTCACAGCGTCTCTGGCCCGTCGCAAAGCGGGCCGGTACGCGCCGCCTTGAACCGCCCGCAATCCCTGCAAACACCGGCTTTCCCTGTCGCCGGGCAAAGTTTCGTTTGCTTTTCATCCGCTGGTCGATAGCAATTTCAGCGGAAGTCATGGCCGATCCCACATCCCCTCAAATCCCAAGAGTCGCTGCCGTCCCCCGGGCGGTCGGCGTTCCCCGAGTTGCCGCTGTTCCCCGAGTCGTCGCCGTCCCGGCCGTCGCCGGCATTGAAACAGTCGAGCAGGAGCCCGAACATGCGCGCAGCCATGTCGATGAGTATCTCCGCATCGCCCAGGAATCCGGCGCCTCGGACATTCATCTCGGCGTGAATTCGCCACCGATCTGGCGCCGCCACGGCATCCTCGAGCCGGTCTGGCTTCAAGCAGACACGCTCACGCCGGAAAACACCGAGACGCTGGCCATGGGCTTCCTCAACGACGAACAGAAGCACGTCCTCGCCGACCGCGGTGACATCGACTTCGCCTATGCCACGGACTTCGGACGCTTCCGCGCGAGCGTCGTGCGGCATCGCCTGGGGATTGATGTCGTCTTCCGCATCATCAGCACGAGCCTCCGCTCGATGGACGAACTCGGCCTCCCCCAATCGCTCAAGCTGTTGACGCAATATCACAACGGCCTGGTGCTCGTGACCGGGTCGGTCGGGTCGGGCAAATCGACCACGCTGGCGGCGCTCGTGGATGAGGTGAACAAGTCACGGCACGACCACATCATCACGCTGGAAGACCCGATCGAATACGTCATCGAATCCAAGGGCTGCCACGTCACCCAGCGCGAAGTCCACACGCACACCAAATCCTTTGGAGCCGCACTTCGCGGAGCCCTGCGTGAGGATCCCGACGTCATCATGGTCGGGGAAATGCGCGATTTGGAAACCATCTCGCTCGCCATCACGGCCTCGGAAACCGGCCACCTGGTCCTCGGGACGCTCCACACTGGCAGCGCCGCCCGCACCCTCGACCGCGTGCTCGACGTCTTTCCCATCGACCAGCGCGAGCAGATCCGCGTCATGGTCAGCGAATCCCTGCGCGGCATCATTTCCCAGCAGCTTATCCCGCGCAAAGACGGGCGCGGCCGCGTGCTCGCGATGGAAATCCTCACGAACACCCCCGCCGTCGGTAACCTCATCCGCGAAGCCAAGACCTACATGCTCCCCGGCGTCATGCAGACTGGCAAAAAGCAGGGCATGAAGCTGATGGACGACAGCCTCATGGAACTCTATGACGCCGGCCTGATCTCCCAGGAGGAGGCGTATATCCGGGCGGAGCAAAAAGCGCTCATGCGGCAACACTTCGCTCACTAGAGGGATGAAGGATGAGGTATGAAAGTCCTCTTAGAGCGCCACTTCCTTCAGACCTCATAACCCATACTTCATCCCTTTCTTCCCATGGCCTACATCGACCAATTCTTTGAAGTTCTCGTCAACGCCGGTGCTTCCGATCTTCACCTCGCCCAGGGACAGGCACCCAAAATCCGCCGGCATGGCGAGGTCATCCCCATTCGCGAGGAGGTGCTCTCGCATGATGAGATGGCTTTTATGATGAGCGAAATCTCCGGCATGGACCGGTGGGAGCGCTACCTCCAGGGCGGCGATCTCGACTTCGCCTACGAAATGGATGAGCACTCGCGCTTCCGCTGCAACTTCCTCAAGCAAGTCCAGGGCTACGGCTGCGTCTTCCGGCTGATTCCGACGAAGATCATGACCCTCGACCAACTCGGCATCCCGCCGGTGGTCAAGGAATTCGGCCACCTCCGGGGAGGTTTGGTGCTCGTCACCGGCCCAACCGGTTCGGGCAAATCGACGACGCTGGCGGCGCTCATCGACTACATCAACACGAACTTCACCCGGCACATCGTGACCGTCGAGGAACCGATCGAATTTGTGCATAATAACAAGCGCTCGATCATCACTCAGCGCGAGGTGCCCGAGAATACGACGAGCTTTCCGCAGGGCCTGAAAGCCGCGTTGCGCGAGGATTCGGACATCGTGCTCGTCGGCGAAATGCGCGACTTGGAAACCATCCAACTCGCGCTCACCGCCGCCGAGACCGGCCTGCTCGTTTTCGGCACCCTGCACACGAACAACGCCCGCAAGACCGTCGATCGTATGATCGACGTCTTCCCCAGCGACCAGCAAAGCCAGGTTCGCACCATGCTCGCCAGTTCGCTGCGCGGCGTGGTCGCGCAGTTGCTTTTGAAAAAAACCGCCGAGGTCGGTGGCGGGCGTCTCGCCGTGAATGAGATCCTCGTCGTCAACAGCGCCGCCGCCGCGATCATCCGCGAAGGCGCGACGCAAAAGCTTCAGGATGTCATCGTCGGCGGCAAAGGCCAGGGCATGCAGTTCATGGACGATGCCATCTGGAATGTCATGCAACAGGGCATCGTCTCCCCGCACGAAGCCTACATGAAGGCCATCGACAAAAACCGCTTTCGGGTCTTCCTGCCAACCGAAGACCAGGGCCTGTAGAGCCGCCACGGCGCCGCAGCCTTTGACGAGGCGATGCCGGATGGCATGGCGACCGAAAGAGAGGCCTCGTCATTCGCCTGCAAACGCCGGCGCGGAACACGGAATCGAGTTCCCTGATGCAGAGACCTGGCTTGGCACGAGTGGACGCACAAACAAACCCATGAACCGCCGTACCTTTCTCGCCTCCGCTCTTGCCGCCAGTCTGGTCCCCGCGCTGCGCGCACAGGAAAAAAAGCCCACGCGCATTTTGCTCCGTTCGTCGTGGCAGACGGTGAACATCGGGGACATCGCCCACACGCCGGGGATGCTGACGCTGCTGGAAAAGCATCGTCCCGAAGCCGCGGTCACACTCTGGCCGAGCAGCGTGGATCGCGGCGTGGAGGAGATCTTGCGCGCCCGTTTTCCGAAGCTGAAAATCGCGAAGACGCAGGCCGAACGCGAAATGGCCTTCGCCGAGTGCGACTTTTTCCTGCACGGCTCCGGCCCGGGCCTGGTGGGGCTGAAGGAAGCGAAACTCGCGCAGGCGGCAGGCAAACCGTACGGATTTGGCGGCCTCACGCTGAATGACGGGGAGATCAAAAATCAGCGCGAGCTCCTCGCGGGGGCGAAGTTCATTTTCCTGCGCGACTCCGATTCGATGCGCGCCTTGCAAGCCAGCGGGCTCACCGGGCCGCGGATGGATTTCGGGCCGGATGCGACCTTCGCCATTGATCTGCGCGACGACCCCGCGGCCGCCGCGCTTTTAAAGGAACACAAAATGGAGCCGGGCAAATTCCTCTGCGCCATCCCGCGCCTTCGCTGGACGCCGTATTGGGAGATTCATCCCGAGACGGTGAAGCCGAACGCCGAGCGCATCAAAGTGAACGAGGAGTTTGCCGAGAAGGATCACGCCAAACTCCGCGAGGGCATCAGCGCCTGGGTGCGCGAGACGAAGATGCGCGTGCTGCTGACGCCGGAGATGACCTACGAGGTGCCGCTCCTGCCCACGCTCCTCTTCGACAAACTGCCCGACGATGTGAAGCCGCACGTCGGCGTGATGGATCGCTACTGGATCACGCCCGAAGCGTGCAGCGTCTATGCGCAAGCCGCGGCGATCGTCAGCTTGGAGCAGCATTCGCCGATCATGGGCATCGCTGCCGGCGTGCCGTCCGTGCTCGTGCGCCAGCCCACCGACACCCGCAAAGGCCGGATGTGGTATGACCTCAAAATGAACGACTGGGTCTTTGAAGTAGATGACACCACCGGCGCGCAAATCGCCGAGCGCCTCGTAAAAATCGGTCGCGATCTTCCCGCCGCCCGCGAGACTGCCACCAAGGCCCGCGCTTATTCCCACGAACGGATGGCTGCGATGATCGCGGCCATTCCATAAGGGCCAGATCAAACTCCGTGGTCGGCGCCTGTAGGCGCCTCATCAAGCGCATGCCCGTGGCGATGCGAGGCGCTATTCGCCGATGCAATAAAGGAATTGGTGACCGCGGAGAAAAAGGTCTTTGCCGACGATGGCTGGGGAAGCGTCGAAGCGGTCGGCGAGCTGGTTGGTGGCCAGGACTTCGATCTTGTCGGACTGCTTCAGGACCACGGTTTTGCCATCGCGACCGAGGAGATAGATGCGGCCATCCGCCGCGACGGGCGAGGCATAGACGCCGCCGGCGAGTTCGCCGATGCGCTCGGCTTCGACGAGCGCCTTGCCGGTGGCGGCGTCGAAGCAGGAGAGGACGCCGTTGTTGCCGGAGTAGAACCAGAGCCGCCCGCCGACGAGCAGGGGCGACGGGACATAAGGCGTGCCTTTGCCGTGCTGCCAGGCGATGGCGTCGGTGCCGGTGAGGTCGCCGGTGCGGCCGAGCTTAATCGCAAGAAGCGCAGCGCCGCGAAAGCCGCTGATCGCATAAAGCAACCCGCTCTCGCTGACCGGCGTGGGGATGGCGTTGGCGGTCATGCCGCCGCACTCCCAGACGGGTGCCCCGGTGGCGAGATCGTAGCTGCGGATTTTGTTCGTCGCGCAGACCACGACCTGCGGCTTGCCGGCGTGCTCGACGATGAGCGGGGTGGACCAGGTGGTGGGCTCGTCGCGGGTTTGCCGCCAGCGCTCCTGGCCGGTGCGCTTGTCGAGCGCGACGATGAAGTCCTCGCCCTCGTGATCCCAGTTCACGACGAGGGTGTCGCCGTGCAGCGCCGGGGAGGAGCCTTCGCCGAAAGAGTTGCGCGTCTGCATGTCGCCGAGATCCTTCTCCCACACGAGGTTCCCTTTCATGTCGTAGCAATACAGCCCGTAGGAGCCGAAGTAGGCATAGACGTGCTCGCCGTCCGTGACCGGCGAACCGGAGGCGAAGCCGTGGTCGCGATGGTGGCCTTCGTGCGGCACCTGTTCGCGCGCGGTCTTCTGCCAGAGCGGCTTCCCGGTCTTCCGGTCGACGGAAAGGATGACGAATTGCACCGGCGTGGTCGGCTTCTCGGAGTTCATCCCGCCACCCCCGCCACCGCGTCGCGGACGCCCCTCCGGCGGAGCCGCCGCGGGTGTCGGAGCGGATGCACCGGCGGGTTTCGCCGCCTCGATGGCGGTGAGGATGAAGACCTGATCTCCCCAGACGATCGGCGTGCTCGTGCCCAGGCCGGGAATGGGAAACTTCCACTTCACATGCTCGGTCTCGCTCCAGGTCGTGGGTGCGGAGCCGCCCGGAGCCGTGCCATTGAAGGCCGGGCCGCGCCACTGCGGCCAGTGCTGGCCATCGGCGGCGCGGGCGGCGAAAAGGCTCGGCGAGAGAGCGAGAACGAAGAGAGAGTGGATCACGGAGTTCATGGGAAAAGAAGTGTTGCCCTGAAACGATGCGTGGGCGGCAAAGTTGCGCCTGCGCGGGGATTGTCGCGCGGCGCGGAATCGTTCACAGTCCCCGCCATTCCCATGCACAAACTAACCCCGCTCCTCACCGTCGCCTTCGCGCTCACGCTCGCCGCCACTCCGGCAGTGCACGCGGAACTGAAGCTTCCCGCCATCATCAGCGACCACATGGTTCTCCAGCAAAAGCAGGCCAACCCGATTTGGGGCTGGGACACGCCCGGCACAAAAGTCACCGTGACTTTCGCCGGCCAGACGAAAACTTCCGAGGCCGGAGCCGATGGCAAATGGACCGTAAAGCTCGACCCCGTGCCGGCCAGTGCGCAGCCGCAAACCCTCGCCGTCGCCGGCACCACGCAGCAGGAAATCCAGGACGTGCTCGTGGGCGAAGTCTGGATGTGCTCGGGTCAATCGAACATGGGCTTCACGCTGCAGGGGGATTGGAACGGCGACCTCGAAGCGCTCGCCTCGAAGCTCCCGAATCTCCGCCTCATCAAAGTCCCGCAGGTGGGCACGCAGGAGTTGAAGACGGATTTCAAAGGCTCGTGGAAACCGTCCGGCAAAGACTCCGCGTCGAACTTCAGCGCGGTCGGCTTTCTTTTCGGCCGCTATCTGCACCAGATCCTCGGCGTGCCCGTGGGGCTGATCGACAACTCGTGGGGTGGCTCCGCGGCGGAGGCTTGGGTGCGGCGCAGTGCGCTCGAAAGCGATCCGCGTTTCGCCCCGCTCATGGAGAGCACGGTGAAGCGAGAGACGGAGCTACAGTCGCAGAAGTCGAAGGACGATTACGCGGCGGCGATGGAGAAGCACAAGCTGGCAGTGGAGGCAGCCAAGGCTGATGGCAAGCCCGCGCCCCGCGTGCCGCAATCGCCGGACGCCTGGCTCTCGGGCAATGCGCGGCCCGGCAATATCTTCAACGGCATCGTCAATCCCACTGTTGGCTACGGGATGAAGGGCGTGATTTGGTACCAAGGCGAAAGCAACGCCGGACGCGCTTACGAGCACGGCGAGCTGTTCCCCTTCCTCATCGAGCAGTGGCGCAAGGAATGGGCGCAGGGCGACTTCCCGTTCTACTGGGTGCAGCTCGCGGATTTTCGCCCGGAGAGCGCCACGCCTGGCGACAGCACTTGGGCCGAGTTGCGCGAGACGCAGACGAATACGTTGAGGCTTCCGAACACCGGCCAGGCCGTGATCATCGACCTCGGCGAGGGCCGGGATATTCACCCGCGCAACAAGCACGATGTCGCCGCGCGTCTCGTCCGCTGGGCCTTGGTCAAAGACTACGGCCTGACCCTGCCCTTCCGCAGCCCCGAATATAAGAGCCTCCAAATCGACGGTGCGAAAGCCATGGTCACTCTTGATTGTTTCGGCAGCTTCCTGCGCCCGTTCGATGTCGAGGAAGCCGTCGGCTTCGCCATCTGCGGCGAGGATAAAGTTTGGCATCCGGCGAAAGGAAAAATCGTCGGCAAAGACAAAGTCGAGGTGACCAGCGACGCCGTGGCCCAGCCCATCGCCGTGCGCTACGCTTGGGCGGACAATCCAGTCTGCAACCTCGCGAGCGACGCCGGCCTGCCCGTCACCCCTTTCCGCACCGACGCCTTCGACATGACCACGAAGCCGAAGCCCGCGCCGAAAACACCGTAACCGCGCCGCCTTCCCCCATGGCCTTCGACCTCAACGCGCTGGAGACGCGCGTCCTCGGCTGCCTGCTGGAAAAAGAGCGCGTCACGCCGGAGAATTATCCGCTCTCACTCCACGCCCTCACCGCCGCGTGCAACCAGAGCACGAACCGCGAGCCCGTGACCGGCTACGACGAAAGGACCGTCGAGGAAGGCGTCAACGCCTTGCGCGAAAAGAAGCTGGCCAGCGTCGTCTTCGGAGCCGGCTCCCGCGTCCAGAAATACCGGCATCTCCTGCTCAATCACTACTCCCTCGAACCGCCCGAGATCGCGCTCCTCTGCGTCCTCCTGCTCCGTGGCCCGCAGACCTCCGGCGAACTCCGACTCCGCACCGAACGGATGTTCAATTTCGGCAGCCTCGAGACCATTCAGTCCCGCCTCGACGACCTCGCCATCGACGCCACCGCACTCGTCCGCCTCCTTGACGCGCGCCCCGGCCAAAAGGAACGTCGCTACGCCCAGCTCCTCTCCGCCGAATCCGTCCACGCCGAACCCTCGGCCGACATCATCCCCTTCCCGCACGCGCCCGCCGCGAGCCCGGACGGCGCCGTCCTCCTCGCGCTCGAAAGCGAGATCGCCACCTTGAAAGCCGAATTAGCCCAGCTCCGCGCAGAATTCGGCGCTTTTCGGAAGCAGTTTGAGTAGCGCTGCGATTCCTTCGCCGACCAACTCATGCCACACCTCAAGATTTTCTCCGATTCCCAGCTCGACGATGACGCCGCGCAGCTTTTGCGAGAGAGCGTGGCGCCGCATGAAATCATCGTGCCGCGAGTGCCAGTCACGTCGGTCCTGGCGAAGGGCGAGCCGGACCCCGCTTTTGGCCGCGCCGACATCGCTTTTGGGCAGCCCGATCTCGGGAGCATCCGGACATCGGAGAGGCTGCGGTGGATGCACCTCTCGAGCGCAGGCTTCACGCGCTACGACACGGCGGAGTTTCGCGCGCTGGCCGCGGCGCGCGGGCTGGTCGTGACCAACAGCTCCGGCGTCTATGCCGAGGCCTGCGCGGAACACGTCTTCGCCTTCATGCTCGCGCAATCCCGCCGACTGCCGCAGGCGCTGCACACGCGCACGGCGAACGGCACCCCGGAATGGCTGCACCTCCGCCACGCCGCGACCTCGCTGCGCGGCCAGCGGGTGGTGATCCTCGGTTTTGGGGCGATCGCCGCGCATCTGGTCAAACTGCTCGCGCCTTTCGAAATGCAGATCACCGCGTTGCGCCGCACACCCCGCGGTGATGAAGGCCTCGCCGTCGTCACGCCTGACCAACTGCCCGGCGCGCTCGCCACTGCCAAGCACGTCGTCAACATTCTGCCCGACAACGCCGCTTCCCGACATTTTATCGACGCGCACTGCCTCGCCGCGATGCAAGGCGGCGCGGTGTTTTACAATATCGGTCGCGGGACCACGGTAGATCAGTGTGCGCTCCATGAAGCCCTCCGCTCCGGACAACTCGCCGCGGCGTGGCTCGATGTCACCGACCCCGAACCGCTGCCGCCCGACCACCCGCTGCTCAGCGCGCCAAACTGCTTCATCACCCCGCACACCGCGGGCGGACATCGCGACGAAGCCGGAACGCTGGTGCGTCACTTCCTCGCCAACTTCCGCCGCTACCTCGACGGTTCCCCGCTGCACGACCGCATCATGTGATGCGACCGCTCATTCTGTCGAACTCAGCACCGCCGACGCGCCCCGGAATCCCAGCATGCTAGCCCTGACCAGCGGAAACTGGGAGTGATTGGCCAGCGCGTGGATGCAGGGCACAGTAGAGTAATGCAAAGAGATAGCCGACGAGACCGACGCACCCGCCGAACACGCTGCTGACACAAAGGGTGATGAAGAGGCGGTTCATCATATTCAAATCCGCGTTCTGGGGCAGGGCCTGAACGATGGCCACGAAGGCTGCGACGCCGTAAATGACAGCGGCTGGCTTCACCGCACGGCGCCACGGGGAGGCAATGCGTCGCTCAGGAACGTGAGAAGATGAACGCGAGTGGTTCCAGCGAAAGAGCAGCAGGCCAGGAAAAAGAAACATCACCGCAAAGAGAGCGGCTCCCGCCAGGAAAACTCCCACTCCGCCAGTTGCTTTCGGCGCTATCGGGGGGATTGGACTTGGATCAATTGGCTGGGGCGAAGGGCGGTGGGATGGCAGAGCGGCGGACGGTGCGACCGTCTTCCCGGCGAGTGAAGTGCCGGGAGATGGCAAGATCCCCGAAGCCTGCCTGCCGGCGCGAAGTTCATCAGCACACCGCTGGGCAAGCAGCATCGGCCACGACGGTTCTTGCGCGAACGCGGGCGTTGTTTCTTGAAGTTCGCGAAAATGTCGCAGGAAAAGGACATTGAACTCAGAACCCGCGATGCCGAGGTCAGGATAAAGGCTGATCGCCCTTTTTTGCCACTCTTGGGAAGTTCGGCGAGAGAGCTGTTCCCGTGTTCGCGTGGCGAGGACTTCCGCAGCATGGTGACTGTCCGCTGCGCTGAAATTTTCGGCCCCCAACTCTCGGGACACCGCTTCCACAATGTCCCGCTCATCGTTAAGATCAGGATGATCCCTAAAAAACTCGGCTCCTGGTTCCTGCCATCCCGCTGGGTCTTGAGACACAGAAACCGCGGCCCCGGCACCCATGGAGCTCAACGAGCAAATGAGCAGCATCACACTGCATTTCATGGCAGTAACAATTCGCATTTCGGCTTCAATGAATCGTCACCAGCATCTTCATTGGCTGTGCCGCGCTCTCAGCGTTTCCAATTGGTGCTTGAGTGCCAGAATATCCCGCCGCAGCACGTCACGGGTTCGCGGCGAATGCGTGATTGAGAGACGTTGCCGCTTTAGGGAAAGCAGCGTTTCGATCGAGCGCAAAAGGACCGATGACATGCACATTTGGACGCAGTGGTATGGCGGGAAATTCACCCACTTCGCCGGTAAAACCACGGTCGTCGGTCCGGGCACATACTTGGGAGGGATTTTGATTCGGGATTGCGGCGACGAGGCGGAAGCGTCACCCTCACGCCCTTATGCCGAAACCATCTCCTCGGAAAAAAGCAGTCGCGCCAAAGCGCGCGAAGAACCCCAAGACAGCGTCCGGAAAAAAACCCGCTCCCAAAGCGCGCGCCGCCGCAAAAGCCACGACCGGCTCGGTGTCGCCCGCCAGTCTCGCCAAAGCCAGGGCCCTGGAAAAGCGCGACGCGGCGCCCGCCAGCGCCGCCAAACCGAAGGCTCCACTGCGGGCCGCCGCCAGCGCCGCGCACCCGCTGCGCAACAGCGATTTCCCGCGCACTTACCTCAAACAGATTTCCGTCAGCCTGAACGATCCCGACCACTGGATGACGCTGACCTGGACCGGGCCGCAGGCCGCGAGTCAGGAGACCGGCCCGTTCCGCACCTCGCCGGGTGCAGGCGTGAAAGGGCTCAACTGCGACAACGCCGTGACCAGCCGACGCTCGGGCACCAAATGCACGCCCAAGGGTACGCTCACCGTCTCGGGTTTTCAGCAACGCCTGAACAGCGATGCCCGCGCGGTCTTCGTGACGTGGTTCATGCGCGCCCGCGGCGTCGCTTTGCATTATTTTCCCAGCGTGCCGACTCATGCGGCTTCGCACGGCTGCGTGCGGATCGAGTCGAAACGGGTGGCCCAGCTCATTCAGGAAAACGCCCGCATCGATCTGACCAAAGTCACCGTGGACGGCACTTGGTCGAAGCCGGCGAAGCAGTGGTGAGGCAGGCAAGAACTTTACGGCGCGAGCTTGGGGGCGGCTAAGGTTCCGCTTGGCGGGGCATTTTATCCGTGCCAATGAATCCGCCCACCTCCATGAAACGCCGCTCCGCCGCCTGCTTCCGCCCTGTCTTCATCGCACTCGCCACCGTGTGCGCCAGCACCTTTGCCGCCGATAAGCCGGCGGAAAAACCGGACGAGTTTCCCGCCATGCCGCCGGTCCAGGCGAAGAGCCCGCAAGACGAGGCGAAGACTTTCCAACTGCCGCCGGGCTACCGCATGGAGTTGGTGCTGAGCGAGCCGGACATCAAGGAGCCGGTGATCGCGGTTTTCGATGGCGACGGGCGGATGTTTGTCGCGGAGATGCGCAGCTACATGCAGGAGATCGACGGCAAGGATGAGCTGACGCAGGGGAGCCGGGTGTCGCTGCATTGGTCGTCGAAAGGCGATGGCGTCTATGACAAGCACAGCGTTTTCATCGACAAGCTGGTGCTGCCGCGCATGCTTGTGGCGCTGGACAAGGGGCGCGTGATCGTGGGCGAGACGGATACGAACGATCTCTTCACCTACACGGATACGAATGGCGACGGCGTGGCGGATAAGAAGGAGCCGTTTTTCGTCGGCGGGGCGCGTGGTGGAAATCTGGAGCATCAGCCGAATGGCTTGCTGTGGGGGATCGATAACACACTTTACTCGACCTATAATAACTACCGCCTGCGCTGGACGCCGAATGGCGCGGTGAAGGAATCCGCGGCGGCGAACAACGGGCAGTGGGGGCTTTGCCAGGACGATCACGGGAAGATGTTTTTCATGAACGCGGGCGGCGAGCAGGGGCCGCAGAGTTTTCAGCAGCCGGTGGCTTATGGCGCGTTCAATCCGAAGGGGCAAATGGCTCCCGGATTTATGGAAGTGTGGCCGGCGATCGGCATGGCGGACGTGCAGGGCGGCCACTCGCGGCATCGCCCGGACGGGACGGTGAACCATTTTACGGCCACGACAGGTGGCGACGTGTATCGCGGCGACCGGTTGCCGGCGGAGCTGCGTGGAAAACTACTCGTGAGTGAGCCGGTCGGGCGGCTGGTGCGGCTGGCGAAGGTCGAAGAAAAAGAGGGCTTCACCGTGCTGAGCAATCCGTACCAGGACGCCAAGTCGGAGTTTCTTCGCTCGACCGATCCGCTCTTCCGCCCGCTCAATATCACGAACACGCCGGACGGCACGCTCTACATCGTGGACATGTACCGCGGCATCATCCAGGAGGGAAATTGGGTACGGCCCGGCGCGTATCTGCGCAAGGTGGTGGAGCAATATCAGTTCGACAAAGTCGTCGGTCGCGGGCGCATCTGGCGGCTGGTCCATGACACCACGAAGCCCGCGCCGCAGCCACGGATGAATGCTGAGACGCCTGCGCAGCTCGTGGCTTATCTCGGCCACGCCAGCGGCTGGTGGCGCGACACCGCGCAGAAGCTCCTCATTTTGAAACAGGACAAATCTGTGGCCCCAGCGCTGGCCGCGATGGCGCGGACGGATAAGAACTACCTCGCACGCCTGCACGCCCTCTGGACGCTGGACGGTCTCGACGCGCTCACGCCGGACATCGTGCGCGAGAAGCTCAAAGACCAGCACCCTCAGCTTCGCGTGACCGCGATCCGCGTGAGCGAGTCGCTTTTCAAAAAGGGCGACAAGAGCTTCGCTGCTGACGTGCAGGCAGCGGCGAAAGACGCGGACGCGAATGTCGTCATCCAGGCGATGCTCACGGCGAAGCAGCTCGATCTGCCGGATTGGAAAACGATGGTCGCGGCACTCGCGGTGCCGACCGCGCCGCTGGGCGTCAAGGAAATCGGCGGCACGCTCCTGAACCCGCCGGGACAGGGCGGAGCGGTGGCGATGACGGCCGAGCAGGAGAAGCTTTTCAAAGCCGGCCAGACCGCTTTCCAAACACTCTGCGCGACGTGCCACGGCGCGGACGCCAAGGGCCTGCCGCTGGCCGGTGCCGCGCCCGGCGCGATGCTCGCCCCGACGCTCGCAGGCTCGAAGACGATGACCGGCTGGAAGGACGGTCCGATTAAAATCATGCTCCACGGTCTGACCGGCGACATCGACGGGAAAAAGTACGAAGGCCAGATGATCGCGATGGCGACGAATGACGACGCCTGGATCGCCGGCGTGCTCAGCTACGTGCGCAATTCCTTTGGCAACAACGCCGGCTTCATCGCGCCCGCGGAAGTGGCCGCCCTGCGCGCGGCGACGAACGCCCGGACGCAGCCTTGGACGATCACCGAACTCCGCGCCTCGCTGCCCCAGCCGCTGTTGAACCGCAAAGAATGGAAGCTGACCGCCAGCCACGGCGCGGACGGCTGCTCCAAGGTCTTCGACGGCGATGCCAACTCCCGCTACACCACCGGCGTCTCGCAGACTCCGGGCATGTGGTTCCAGATCGAGCTGCCAAAGGAAACCGCGATCAACGCCGTGCAACTCGACAGTGCCAAGTCGCCCAGCGATTACCCGCGTGGCTACAAGGTTGAGCTGTCCGCCGACGGCCGGACATGGAGCCAGCCTGTGGCCACCGGCAAAGGCAGTACCGCGGTGACAGACATCGCCTTTGCGCCAGCGAAAGCGAAGTTCATCCGCATCACCCAGACCGGTTCGGTCAGCGGCCTTTTCTGGTCGATCCACGAGCTGCAGGTCTTCGCGGCGAAATAGATCGTGCGCGTCCGTTTGGGACCGGCAGCGAATCTTTCATTGAACGCAGACCGCTCTTCGACGTTCTTAGCGCTGTCGTGAAAACCTTTCGCCAACTCTCCCTGCCGCTGCGCGCGCTGCTCGCCGCGCTGCTCATGGTTGGCTGGGTGGTGGCGGGAAATCATTGCGCGCTTGGCTTGGCGCCGGTGGTGGCGACGGCGACGGGCTGCCCCGGCTGCCAGGCACCGTCTTCGCACCCACAGCCTGCCCCGAGCGGCATGCAGGAGTGCTGCAAGGTGCCGCGTGCCCTGCCGGCGGATACGGCCAAGGTGGCCGTGCACTACGACACGGCGCTTTTCACGTTGCTGGATTTTGCGGTGGTGGAAATTTTGGGGGCAGATGACGCGGCGCGACCGGGCGCTGCGGCCGGGCCGGCGGAGGTGCGGTCATTCTCGGAACTCGTGCTCCAGCGGAGCCTGCGTTCGCACGCACCGCCCACTCGGGCCTGACGCCTCACGCGCCGTCCAGCGGACGGCATCGCGCTTTGGCGTCCATTTAAAAAAGCCACGTCTGGCCTGTCGCCAGCCGTGCACCGCCGCGCCCGTCGCGCCGCGTCCCAACTCAACTCAGCCGCCATTTTCCGACTTATGAAAACTCCCGCCATCATCCTGCTCACGCTCGCGCTCGCCGTGCCTGCGACGTGGTTCGCCACCCGGCGTCCGCCTGCGGCCGGCCAAGTCGCCAGCGCCTCCGCCGCGCGTCAAATCGCGTATTACCAAAGCGCCATGCATCCGTGGGTGAAAAGCACCAGACCGGGCCGCTGCACCATCTGCGGCATGCAACTCACGCCGGTCTATGACGGCGAGCCCGGCTTCGCTGCGGGAGGTGACATGGTTTCGCTCAGCCAGAGCATGGTCCGGGTACTGAATGTCCAGACCGCCGAGGCCAGGCCGCGCGCTTTGACCAGGACGCTGACTTTTGCCGGGACCATTGACGATGACGCGCGGCGGCATCGCATCATCTCGGCCTACGTGGATGGGCGGGTCGAGAAGCTCTACATCAACCACCACGGCGCGCAGGTAGTGGAGGGCAAACCGCTCTTCGAGATTTTCAGCCCCACGCTGCTCCTCGCCGAGCGCGAGCACCTCACCATCGCCAGCGAATTCCGGCCAAACGCTGCGCAAAAACTGCGCCTCCTCGGGCTCACGCCGGAGCAGATCGCCGCCCTGCCCAGCAAGCCCCGCGACAAGGTAACGAGCGAGATCCTCGCGCCGATGAGCGGGACCGTGGTGAACGATGCCATTTACGTCGGCCAGTACGTTACCGCCGGACAAAAGCTTTTTGAAATCGCGGACTTCTCGACCATGTGGTTCGTCTTCCCGGTCTATGAGCAGGACATCGCGTGGCTGCGCGTGGGGCAGACGGTGAAAGTGACCACGCCCGCCGCGCCGGGCGAAATTTTCGAGGGCAGGATTTCCTTCATCGACCCGAACTTCGATTCAATAACCCGCGCCACGCAGGTGCGAGTGGAGTTGCCGAACCCGCTCGTCGAAGGCCGCCGGCGCTTGCTGCACCGGCTTTATGCCGAGGGCGCGGTCGCGCTGGATGCGCCGGAAGTGCTGACCGTACCGCGCTCGGCGGTCGTGCAGACCGGGCCGGAGGCGGTCGTTTATGTGGCGCACGGCGAAGGCGCGTATGGCCGCCACGTCGTGCGGCTCGGACGGCGCGGCGATGCCTTCGTGGAAATCCTCTCCGGCCTCGAAACTGGCGAGAGAGTGGTGACGAATGGCAACCTCCTCCTCGACGGCCAGGCCGAGATGAACCGCTCCTTCGCCGCCGCGCCGGAAACCCCGCTGAAACCCGTGTCCGCCGACCGCGCGCCATGATCGCCCGCCTCATCGAGTGGAGTCTGCGCAACCGCTTCCTCGTCATCTGCGCCGTGCTCATGCTCACCGCGCTCGGGGTGCGCGCGGTTTATACCACGCCGGTCGATGCCATCCCCGACCTCACGGAAAACCAAGTGCTTTTCTCCGCCGACTGGCCGGGCCGCAGCCCGCAGGAAGTCGAGGATCAGATCACGTATCCGCTGACCACCGGCCTCCAGGGGCTCTCCGGCGTGAAGGACGTGAGGGCCACGTCGATGTTTGGCTTCTCGCTCATCACCATCATTTTCAAAAACGGCGTGGACCCGTACTTCGCCCGTACCCGCGTGCTGGAGCGGCTGAACTACCTGCAAGGCTCCATGCCCGAAGGCGTGAAGCCGCTGCTCGGCCCCGACGCCACCGGTCTCGGCTGGGTCTATCAGTACTATCTCCATGTCGATCCCGCGCTCGCGCCGGACGGCGGCTACGACCTCGCGCGGCTGCGCTCCTTGCAGGACTGGCAGCTTCGCTATCAGCTCGCGAGCGTCGATGGCGTGGCCGAGGTCGCGAGCATCGGCGGCTTCGTGAAGCAGTATCAGATCGAGCTTTCCTCCACCAAGATGCGCGCCGGGGGCGTGACCATGATGGAGGTCATCACCGCCGTGCAGAACGCCAACCTCAACGTCGGCGGCAAAGTGGTGGAGGAAAACGGCGCGGAGTTTGTGCTCCGCGGCCTCGGCCTCATCGAGAGCGCTACCGACCTGGAACTCATCGCCGTGAAGGCGCGCGAAGGCACACCCATCTACCTCAAAGATCTCGCCACCGTGCAGATCGGCGGCGACTTCCGCCGCGGCGCGCTCGACGTGAATGGCCACGAAGTCGTCGGCGGCACCGTCGTCATGCGCTCGGGCGAAAACGCGAAGGCGGTCATCGAGCGCGTGAAAGCCAGGATCGCGCAGCTCGCGCCCACGCTCCCGCCGGGCGTGAGCATCCGCCCGTTCTACGACCGCAGCGAGCTGATCGACCGGACCATCGACACGCTCAAGCATGCGCTCGCCGAAGAGATCGTCCTCGTGATTTTGGCGCACATTCTTTTCCTCTGGCACTTCCGCAGCATCCTCATCGTCACGCTGCCGCTGCCCATTTCGATCCTCATCTCGTTCCTGCTGATGAAGCAGTTTGGCATCACGTCAAACATCATGTCGCTCACCGGCATCGCCATCGCCATCGGCGTGCTCGTGGACGCGGCCATCGTGGTCACGGAAAACGTCATCCGCCACTGCGAGCGTGCGGAGCAGGAAAAGGCGCGCGCGCTCACCGCGGACGAAAGATGGCCGGTCGCTCTCGCCGCCTGCCAGCAAGTCGGTCGGCCGATCTTCTTCGCGATGGCCATCATCATCCTCGCCTTCGTCCCGGTTTTCGCGCTCGCCGGGCAGGAGGGGAAACTTTTTCACCCGCTGGCCTTCACCAAAACATTCGCGATGATCGGCTCCACGCTGCTCGCCGTCACGCTCGTGCCGGTGCTCTGCGCGTGGCTGGTGCGCGGACCGTTTCACGCCGAGGAGGACAACTGGGTGATGCGCGTGCTGCTCCGCCTTTACACGCCCACGCTCGACTGGGCACTGCGCCACCGCGCCACCGTTCTCGCGCTCGCCGGACTCATTCTCGCCAGCGCGCTCGTCACCGCCTTTGGCCTCCCGCGCGCCGCGGTGCAGAGGCTGCACGACGCCGGCTGGCCGCGGCTCGCGGCGGCGACTACGGGCTTTGGCAAAGAGTTCATGCCACCGCTCAACGAAGGCAGCCTGCTTTTCATGCCCGTGCTTTTGCCCAAGACCGGACTGAGCGAAATCCAGCGGGTGATGGCGTGGCAGGACACCGTCATCGCGCAGACGCCGGAGGTGGAAATCGTGGCCGGCAAGCTCGGCCGATTCGAAACCGCCACCGATCCCGCGCCGACGGAAATGTTGGAAACCACCATCATGCTCAAGCCGGAATATATTCCTAACGGCAAGTTCCGCATGAAGCGCAATCCAGCATGGCGCGAGGGCATGACGATGGAAAAACTCAAAGCCGAGCTCACCGAGAAAATGAAGGAAGTGCCGGGCTACGTCCCCGCATTCCTCCAGCCCATCGAGAACCGCATCCTCATGCTCTACACCGGCATCCGCGCACAGGTCGGCGTGAAGATCTACGGCGACAACCTCGACGCTATCCAACGGAAGGCGTTCGAGATTGAAAAACTCATCAACGAGGTCCCGGGCGCGGC
>JBBQCM010000024.1:0-63845 GCA_038318725.1 Chthoniobacterales bacterium | reverse complement strand
CGCATCAGGACATTTTTGATCTCAAAATGGACGCGCCGTCGGAGGTCCGCGGGGAATTCCGTCCAATCGACACGAACGTCGCCGGCATCCAGATCTGCGAGCATCTGCCGCGGCTTGCGCAGATGATGGATCGCTGCACGCTGATCCGTTCGATGGCGAACTGCGACGACCGGCACGACGCCTTCCAATGCCTGACCGGGCGGGCTTTCAAAAATCAGCCGCTGGGGGGATGGCCGTGCTTCGGCTCAGCGCTCTCGAAGCTGCAAGGGGCGATTGATCCAGCAGTGCCGCCGTTCGTCGGGCTCGCGCCGAAGATGGGCCATATGGAATGGGCGCGCTGCGGTGATCCCGGTTTCCTCGGCGTGGCGCACGCGCCTTTCCAGCCAAACAAGGGCGGCGCAGCCGAGGACATGACGCTCAATGGCGTGACCCTGGACCGGCTCGCCGACCGGCGCTCGCTCCTCGCGGGCTTCGATCAATTCCGCCGCGACATCGACGCAAGCGGCTTGATGGACGGGCTCGACACGTTCAACCAGCAGGCTTTCGGCGTGCTCACTTCGAGCAAGCTGCTCACCGCGCTCGATATCTCGAAGGAAGACCCGCGAGTCGTAGCGAATTACGGGAAAGGCGACCCGAAAAACCGCGACGACGGCGGCCCGAAAATGATGGAGCACTTCCTCGCCGCGCGGCGCCTGGTGGAAGCCGGGGCGCGCTGCGTGACCGTCGCGTTCAGCCGCTGGGATCATCATGGCGACAACTTCGGCGCGCTCCGGCAGGACTTGCCGCTGCTTGATCAGGGCCTCACCGCGCTACTCACCGATCTGCGCGAGCGCGGGCTGGAAAAGGATGTGTCGGTGGTGGTCTGGGGCGAGTTTGGCCGCACGCCGACGATCAACAAGGACGCCGGCCGCGACCACTGGCCGCGTGTCTCCTGCGCGCTGCTCGCGGGCGGCGGGATGCGCCACGGGCAGGTCATCGGCGCGACCGACCGACTCGGCGGCGAGGCCACGGAACGGCCCGTGCGATTTGGCGAAGTCTTCGCGTCGCTTTACCAGGACCTCGGCATCGACGTGGCAAAGACGACCATCGATGACCTCACCGGCCGGCCGCAGTATCTCGTCGAGCCGGGTTGCGGCCCGATGAAGGAACTCGCGTGAGATGCTGACCATCCAGGGCCAGCCCAGCGGGCGTTTTTGCGATGGCTTTTCGCGGCGCGACTTCATCCGCATCGGCGGCCTCGCGATGGGCGGGCTCGGCCTTCCTCAACTCCTCCGCGCCGAAGCCGTTTCCGGTGTCCGCAAATCGCCGAAAGCGGTGATCATGATCTACATGGCCGGAGCGCCGCCGCATCAGGACATCTTCGATTTGAAAATGGACGCGCCGCTGGAGATTCGCGGCCCGTTTTCGCCGATCTCCACGAACGTCCCCGGCATCCAGATTTCCGAGCACATGCCGCACTGCGCGCGGATCATGGACAAACTCGTGCCCATCCGCTCGATGGTCGGCTCGCTGACCGGCGATCACGATTCCCACATCTGCTACACGGGCCGCACCGCGCAGGGCGCGCGGAAGCCGCCCGGCGGCTGGCCGTCGCTCGGCTCGGTGATGACGAAACTCTGCGTCGAACGCGCGACGGAAGTGCCGCCTTTCATTGGTCTCGCGCCGAATGCCGGCCATCCGCCCTACGGCTCGCCCGGCCATCCCGGCTTCCTCGGCCCGGCGTGCTCCGCCTTCCGCCCGAACGGCGCGGGCGTGGACGATCTCACGCTCAACGGCATTACCAGCGACCGCCTCGCCGACCGCCGCACGCTGCTCGCGAGCTTCGACAAATTCCGCCGCGACATGGATCACAGCGGGCTCATGGACGGGCTCGACGCGTTCAATCAGCAAGCCTTCGGCGTACTCACATCGAGCCGACTGGTCGAGGCGCTCGACATCAGCAAAGAGGACGTGAAAACCCGCGAGCGTTACGGCAAGGGCGACCCGAAAAACTACGGCGACGGCGCCCCGCGCAACAACGAGCACTTCCTCGTCGCCCGCCGCCTCGTCGAAGCTGGCGCGCGCTGCGTCACGATCAATTTCGGTCGCTGGGATTTCCACTCGAACAACCACTCCGAACTGCTCACGCACCTCCCGCTTTTCGACCAGGGGCTCAGCGCGCTCGTCGAGGATTTGCATCAGCGCGGCCTCGACAAAGACGTGGCCGTGGTCGCGTGGGGCGAGTTTGGCCGCACGCCGGAGATCAACAAAGAGGGCGGGCGCGACCACTGGCCGCGCGTCGGCGGCGCGGTGCTCGCGGGCGGCGGATTCAAGACGGGCCAGGTCATCGGCGCGACCGACCGCCTCGGCGGCGAACCCACCGAGCGACCCGTGCATTTCGGCGAAGTTTTCGCTACGCTTTACCACTGGCTGGGCCTCGACCTCGCGAGCGTCACGCTGCGGGATTTATCCGGTCGCCCGCAGTATCTGGTGGATGGCTGGTCGCCGATGAAAGAGGTCGTATGAATGACGAATGTCGGATGACGAATGTCGAAGGAATGTCGAAGGACCAAGCCCGAATGACCGCCACGGCGCGCGCGCTTCGTCATTCCTGCTTCGTCCTTCTTTCGTCATTCCTCATTCCTCATTCGTCATTCGCCGCCACCGCCGCCGAGCGCCCGCTCAATTTCACCAACGACATCGTCCCCATCTTCACCAAAGCCGGCTGCAACTCCGGCGGCTGCCACGGAAAATCCGGCGGACAAAACGGCTTCAAACTCTCGCTGCTCGGCTTCGAACCCGCGGAGGATTACGAGCACATCGTGAGGGAGGCGCGCGGGCGTCGCGTCTTCCCCGCCGCTCCGGAAAACAGCCTGCTCCTGCTCAAAGCCACCGCCGCTTTGCCGCACGGCGGCGGCAAGCACATCGACCCCAATTCCGACGATTACCGCCTGCTCGTCCGCTGGATCGCGCAGGGCCTGCCCTTTGGCAAAGACACCGATCCGAAACTCACGACCATCGAAGTTCAGCCGCAGCAGCGCACCATGCCGCTCGGCGGCGCGCAGCAGCTCACGGTGCTCGCCCATTTTACCGACGGCTCCGTGCAAGACGTGACCCGCAGCGCGCTCTACGAGCCGAACGAAAAGAGCATGGCCAAGACCGAGGAAGACGGCCGCGTCACGCTCTTCGACCAACCCGGCGATGTCGCCGTGATGGTCCGCTACCAAGGCCAGGTCGCCGTCTTTCGCGCCACCATCCCGCTCGGCGCGCCGGTCGAGAATCTGCCCGCGCCGCGCAGCTACATCGACGAACTGGTTTTCGCCAAACTCAAGTCGATGGGCATGCCGCCGTCCGGCCCGTGCGACGACGCGACCTTTCTCCGCCGCGCGAGCATCGACATCGCTGGCCACCTTCCGACCACCGACGAGACCCGCCGTTTCCTCGCCGATCCCGATCCCGCCAAGCGCGACAAGCTGATCGAAGCACTCCTCGCCAGTCCGGAATACGCCGACTATTTCGCCAACAAATGGAGCGCGCTCCTGCGCAACAAACGCGTCGAGCCCAAGGATGCGCGCGGCAACTTCGCCTTCCACGCGTGGATTCGCGACAGCCTGCTCGCCAATAAACCGTATGACCAGATGGTGCGCGAAGTCGTCGCCGCCAGCGGCGACATCGCCGACAACCCGCCCGTCGCCTGGTATCGTCAGGTGAAGGAGCCGCAGCAGCAGCTCGAAGACACCGCGCAGCTCTTCCTCGGCATGCGCCTCCAGTGCGCGCAGTGCCATCATCATCCCTTCGAACGCTGGAGCCAGAACGACTACTTCAGCTTCTCCGCATTCTTTTCGCAGGTCGGGAGAAAAGGTACCGAGACGATCTTCCCGCGCCGCGGTCTGGCCACGGCCGTGAACAAGAAATCCAAGCTCGCTGTGAAACCTGCCGCGCTCGGCAGCGGCCCGCTGGAAATCGCGCCCGATGATGATCCGCGCCTCGCCCTCGCGGCGTGGATGAGCGCGAAAGAAAATCCGTTTTTCGCCCGCGCGCTCGTGAACCGCTATTGGAAACACTTTTTCAACCGCGGCCTCGTCGAGCCCGAAGACGACATGCGCGACACCAATCCGCCGTCGAATCCCGAGCTGCTTGACGCGCTCGCCCGGCACTTCACCGAGAGCGGTTTTGACCTGAAAGTGCTCGTCCGCGACATCGCGCAATCGCGCACCTACCAGCTCAGCGCGCTGCCGAATGACTTCAACAAATCCGACCGGCAAAACTTCTCCCGCTACTACGCGAAACGGCTCTCCGCCGAGGTGCTCTTTGACGCCGTGAACCAGCTCACGCAGACACCGAGCAAGTTCGCCGGCCTCCCCGTCGGCACCCGCGCCATCGCGCTGCCGGACAACAGCTTCAACGCCGGCTCCTACTTCCTCACCGTCTTCGGCCGGCCCGAATCCTCCAGCGCCTGCGAATGCGAGCGCACCCAGGAAGCCAGCCTCGCCCAAGCCTTGCATCTGCTGAACGCGAAGGACATTCAGCAAAAGCTCACCGCCGACTCCGGCACCGCCGCCCAGCTCGCCGCCGACCCGCGCCCCGACGAAGAAAAGCTCCGCGACCTCCACCTCCTCGCCTACTCCCGCGAACCCACCGCGAGCGAACTAACCCTCGCCAAAGCGCACCTCGAAAAGCCGCGCACCGCCACCGACGGCCAGCCGCTCACTC
This sequence comes from Chthoniobacterales bacterium, assembly GCA_038318725.1. Lineage (GTDB taxonomy): Bacteria > Verrucomicrobiota > Verrucomicrobiia > Chthoniobacterales > Chthoniobacteraceae > Chthoniobacter. The sequence goes on along the minus strand of JBBQCM010000024.1, from coordinate 59,153 downwards.
CCGCGCAAAGCAAGCGCCAGGGCTATGAAGATATCCTTTGGGCCGTGCTGAATACGAAGGAGTTTCTGTTCAACCACTAGGCCGTGGAAGTACCAGCCAGCCGTCATTGCCCAACGGAGCGAAGCGCCGTGCCAATCCAAACAGCTGTCATTCTGAACGCAGTTCCGCCGCGGGCGCAGGCGGGGGCGGAATGGAGTGAAGAATCGCTGACAGAAACGCGGGCGGAGGTGGCGGGCGAAATACGCGCACATTTCACCCACCGCCTCCGCCCATTACTGTCAGCGGTTCTTCACTCCGCCTTTGTCGCAAAGCCTCCAAAGACTCCGTTCAGAATGACGGCAGGTTTTGGTTCGCTTCGCGCGCATCGTGGCGTCCTCCGTTTCTGCGCGAGCGTCCTTGCCGCGTTCACGCTCCCGACTTTCGCCGAACTGCCCGTCGCCCGCCTCGACACGGTCTTCCCACCCGGCGGAAAGAGCGGCTCGGAGATCGACCTCGTCGCCACCGGTGCCGACCTCGACGAAGCCAGCGCGCTGCACTTCACCCACCCCGGCATCACCGCCACGCTCAAACCCGACAAACACTTCGCCGTGACCATCGCACCCGATGTGCCACCGGGCCTCTACGACATCCGCGTCTCCGGGGCGCTCGGCGTCTCGAATCCGCGCACCTTCGTCGTCGGCGAGTTGCCCGAGATCGTGAAGACGAAACCATGCGACAAACCGGAGGCCGCGCTCGAACTCCCGCTCGGTTCGGTCGTCAACGGCACCGCGACGGCTGCAACCGGCGACTATTTCAAATTCAGCGCCAAAGCCGGCCAGCGCGTGCTCATCGAATGTGCCGCGCCGGAGATCGACTCCCGCCTCAGCCCCGTACTCGCCGTGCTCGATTCCGCCGGACGCGAGCTCGCCACCAGCCGACGCGGCGGCCTGCTCGACTTCACCGCGCCCACCGATGCGAGCTACGTGCTGCGCCTCCACGATCTCGCCTTCGCCGGCGGTCCCGAGCATTTCTACAGGCTCACCCTCACCACCGGCCCGCACGCCGATTTCGTCCTCCCGGACATCGTCCAGCCCGGGACGAAAACCAAGCTCACATTCTTCGGTCGCAACCTCCCCGGCGGCACACCTGCCAGCCTCGCCGGCCTCGATGGCCAGCCGCTCCAAAAGATCGAAATCGAAGTGGATGTGCCGGCGATGAGCGAGGCACGCGCCGACGGTCCAGCCGATCCGGCCTCCGCTGCGTTCGAAGGTTTTTCGTACCGGCTGAAAACGGCACAGGGCACCGCCAACCCGGTGTTCATCAGCTTCGCCAGCGCACCCATCGTCGCCGAGCGAGAGCCGAATAATCAACCGCCGGAAGCGCAGAAGATCACGCCGCCGTGTGAAATCTCCGGTCAGTTCTTCCCGGGAGCCGACGTAGACTCGTTCACCTTCGACGCGAAGAAGGGCGATGTGTTCTGGATCGAAATCACCTCACAGCGGCTCGGTCTGCCGACCCGCCCGGCCCTCCTCATCCAGCGCGACAACGCTGACTTGCAGGAGATCGTCTCCACCGACGCCAACGTCGGTGGCAAGCGCTTCGACACGGCGAGCAACGATTCCGCCGGGCGCTTCGAGGTGAAGGAAGACGGCACCTATCGCCTTCGCGTGCGCGATCTTTTCGGCGGCCTGCGCAGCGATCCACGCAGTGTCTATCGGCTTTCGATCCGGCGGGAGTCACCCGATTTCCGCCTCGTCGCCGTCGTCGAACCGCCACCGACCAAAGACGACGACCGCACCGCCGCGCCGCGCTCCGCCTTGATCCGTGGCGGCGGCACCATCCCGATCAAAGTCGTCGCCTTCCGCCGCGACGGCTTCGCTGGGAATATCGACATCGCCGCCGAGGGCCTGCCCGCCGGCGTGACCAGCTACCCGACAAAAATTCTCGCCGGCAAATCCGACGGGCTCCTTCTCCTCACCGCGAGCGAAGCGGCAGCGCGCTGGGTCGGTCCGATTCGCATCGTCGGAAAAGCGAAGATCGGCGAGACCGAACTGGCATGCGAGGCCCAGGCAGGAGCGGTGCTTTGGAGCGTGGCGGACTACAACAACGACCCGGTGCAGGCGCGGCTCACGCGCGACTTCCCGCTGGCAGTCAGCGGCACTGAAGCCGCGCCGGTGAGCGTCGATCCAGTGGAGGACAAGGTGTGGGAAGTGGCCGCGGGCGCGAAGTTGGAGATTCCGCTGCGGATCACGCGGCGGGGGGAGTTCAAGGAGGCTCTAAAGTTGAAAGGTGCAGGCGCGCCGGGCATCGAGACGCTGCCACCGATCGACATCGACCCCGCCGCAACCACTGCCACCGCAACGCTCGATCTCGCCACGGTGAAAATTCCTGCCGGGACCCACGCGATCTTTTTCTCGGCCCAGACGAAGGGCAAGTTTCGCAACAAAGCGGATGTCATCACCGTCGTTTACACGCCGCCGATCCGCGTCGTCGTCAAAGCGCCGGAAGCCAAGTGAGCCGATGATCTTCTCGCGCCTTTCCGTTCTCCTCCTCGTCTCCGCGCTCGCAGTGCGGGCGGCAGATAAAAATCCCCTGGTCATCGCCGAGGTGCAACGTGCGGAGCCGGTGAATTACGAGCGCGAGGTGCTGCCGTTCCTGAGCGATAACTGCCTCGCCTGCCACTCCAAGACCACGGCGAAAGGCGGGCTCAATCTTGAGACGCGTGAACTGATGCTCAAGGGCGGCGAGAACGGCGCGGCAATCGTGCCCGGTCGCGCCAGCGAAAGTCTCGCGCTGCAAGCGGCGGCGCACCTCGACGCCGATCTCGCGATGCCGCCGCGCGACAACAAGGCAAAGGCCAAAGACCTCACACCGGAACAGCTCGGTCTGCTCAAACTGTGGATCGATCAAGGCGCGAAAATCTCGCCGAAGGTCGAGCGGACGATTGAGTGGCAGCCTCTCGCGGAAAACCTCGGCGCGATCTTCGCCGTGGCGGTCACGGCGGACGGACAGTTTGCGGCCTGCGCGCGGGCGAACCGCGTGTTTGTCTATCACCTGCCGTCCGGCCGATGCGTGGCGAATGAAGTCGCGGGCCGCGATCAGGTGAACGCGCTCGCCTTCAATCCCGACGGCACGCTCATGGCCAGCGGCGGCTACCGCGAGGTGAAGCTTTGGCGGCGTGCCCGCGACGTGCAGAAGTACCGCCTCGCCGAAGCGGGCCCGCGCGCCGCCATGAGCCCCGACGGCAAATGGCTCGCCACTTCCGGCGACGACGGGAGCGTGAAGCTGTGGACACTGCCCGGCGGCCAGCCTGCACGCAGCATCGCGACGGCATCCGGCGCGGTGGCCGCGCTGAAGTTTTCTCCCGACAGCGCGCGTCTCGCCTGCGCGGGTGCGGACAAATCGCTGACGATCTGGAATGTCGCCTACGGCCAGCCTCTCGGTCGGGTCGAAATGCCGGGCGACATCGCTGCGCTCGCCTGGCTGGGCGATGACGTAGCGACGGGTGGGAGCGATGGCGTGGTGCGGATTTGGAACGCCGCACTCGCGCCGGTGAAGGAACTCAAAGGCGGGCCGATCACCGCGCTCGAAGCCGTCGCACCGAACCGCATCCTGACCGGCAGCGCCGACGGCGTGCTGCGCATTTGGGAGATCGAAAAAGATCAGCCGGTCGCGCAGATGAACCACGGCGCGGCGATCACCGCCATCGCCGTGCGGCCCGACGGGCAGCGCTTCGCCACAGCCGGCGCGGACAACGCGGCGAAGCTTTGGAGCGCCGATGGCAAGCCGGTCGCCGAGCTGCGCGGCAACCGCTACGTGCAGGAAGCGGCGGAAGAGCGCGACCGCGCGTTGCAAGTCGAGTCGGGCACGGTCGCATACCGCAAAGAAGGCGCGACGAACTCCGAAAAACAGATGAAGGGTGCGCAGGAGCGGGTGAAGAAATCCACCGACGCGATCCCGCTGAAGCAGCAGGATCTCGAAACGAAACAGAAGGCACTCGCCGAAGCCACCACCGCAAAAACCGCGTTGGAGCGAGCACTCGCCGGCGCCGAAGCGGAACTGAAGAAAGGCGGCGAAGTTTTGGAAGCGGCGGACAAACTGGTCCTGCTCGCGAAAAATGACGCCGACGCGCTCAAGACGCTCACGACACCCGACCAGGCGGCCATCGACAAAGCGCTCGCCGAAGCCGCGACGAAAACGCAGGAGGTGGCGAAAGCCAAGGCCGAGCGCGACCAGCGCGAAGTGCTGCGCAAGCAGGCCGCGGAGAAAATCGAGCCCGCAACGAAGAAACTCGCGGAAGCCGAAGCCGCTTTGAAAAAGGCGGAGACCGCTCGCACCGTCGCCGCAACCGAACTGACGCTCGCGACAGCCGAGGAGCAAAAGACGACCGCGGCGCTTGCCTTAGCTCAGACTGCCGTCGAAGCCGCGGAAACATCGCGCAAGCAGGCGGAAGCCAAACTGCAAACTGCCCGCGCTGCGGCGACTGCCGCCGCTCAGCCGATCCGGGCGCTCGCCTTTTCACCCGACAACCAGACGCTCGCGACAGCCGGCGACGACCAACTCATTCACACCTGGAGCGCCACGAGCGGCGCGCCGTTCGTTGTCCTGAAAGGCCACGAAGCCGCCGTCTCGTGGCTCGGGTTTGCGCCTGACGGAGACTTGATCTCCGCGGCAGGCGACCGCGCGGCGGTGGTCTGGAATCTCGCGCCCGAGTGGAAACTCGAACGCACCATCGGCACCGGAGAAACAAAATCGACGCTCATCGACCGCGTCAACGCGCTGGCCTTCAGCCATGATGGAAAACTGCTCGCCACCGGCAGCGGTGAGCCTTCGCGCGGCGGTGAAATCAAGCTCTGGAATGTGGTCGACGGCGCGCTCATTCGTGACCTGCCAAATGTCCACAGCGACGCCGTGCTCGGCCTCGATTTTTCGCCCGACGACAAGTTTCTCGCCTCCGGTGCCGCGGACAAAATGGCCCGCGTCATCGACCTAGAGACCGGCAAAGTCGCGCGCACTTTCGAGGGCCACACCCATCATGTCCTCGCCGTGAGCTGGAGCCTCGATGGTCGCACACTCGCCACGGCCGGCGCGGACAATCTGGTGAAAGTGTGGGATGCGACGAACGGCACTCGCAAAAAGAACATCGAAGGATACGAGAAGGAAGTGACCGCCGTCCGTTTCGTCGGCGCCGCCGCCACGTTACTCACCAGCTCCGGCGACAACCGCGTGCGCCTCGTCGGCCTCGACGGCAAGGAAGTCCGCGCCTTTCCCGAGGTCGCCGACTTCATGCAAGCCGCCGCAATCACCGCTGACGGCAAGTTCGTCATCGCCGGCGGCCAGGACGGCGTGCTCCGGGTCTGGAACGCCACCGACGGAAAACCGCTCGTCGTCTTCCCGCGCTAGCCAGCTTCTCGAACGAGGGGTGGAATTTCCGCTTTGCGCCGCGCGCGATTTGCCTCTTAGATTCCCGCCCCGCAAAAGCCTCCATCCGCATGAAATACTCCGCTCCCTTCCTCGCCCTCTCCTTCGCCGCCACGCTGCCCGCGCTGGCCGCCATCGAATTTGAAAAGGACGTCAAACCGATCCTCGAACTCAACTGCGTGCGCTGCCACAACCCGAAGGGCACGGAGTTTGAAAAGGGCGACACCGACCTTGATCTCTCGACTTTCGAGGTGGCGACGGCGGACGCGGGGACGATCGTGGCGGGCAACGCGGAGAAGAGCAAACTCTACAAGACCACAGTGCTCGGCGATGACGCGAAGAAGCTGATGCCGCCGAAGAACAAAGTGACCGGCGCACTGGAGCGGCTGACCAAGGAGGAGACGGAGGTTTTGAAAACGTGGATCAATGAGGGCGCGAAATGGCCGGCGGGCGCAAAGCTCATCGCGCGGAAAAAGGAAGTGAAGGGGTCGAATGAAGGCGCGCTGGTGGCGCAGGCTTTTGCGCGGATCACGGAGCTGACGAAGGAGAAGGAGGCGACGGAGATGAAACCTTACGCGACGGAAATTCCGGGGACGGATGTGACCTTCGAGATGCTGCCGATCCCGGGCGGAAAATTCAAGATGGGCAGCCCGGAAAATGAGAAGGGCCGCAAGCCCGACGAGGGGCCGCAGCACGAGGTGGAGATCGCGCCGTTCTGGATGGAAAAATGCGAGGTGACGTGGCGCGAGTTCGAGCTGTTCATGTATCCGATCGAGGAAAAGAAAGCTCGCGAGACACGGCAGCTTCCGGCGCTGCTCAATGCGCTGACCGACGCCATCACCCACCCCACGCAGCCGTATGTGGAAATGAGTTTCGGCATGGGCAAGGACGGCTTTCCCGCGATCTCGATGACCCAGCACGCCGCGAACAAATACTGCCAGTGGCTGAGCGCGAAGACGGGCCACTTTTACCGCCTGCCGACCGAGGCCGAGTGGGAATACGCGGCCCGCGCCGGGACCACGACGGCCTACTTCTGGGGCGATGATCCCGCGCCGATGAGCGAGTACTGCTGGTGGGGGAAGAACAGCGATTTCAAGTATCAGAAAGTCGGCAAGAAGAAGCCGAACCCGTGGGGCCTGCACGACATCCTCGGCAATGTGACCGAGTGGACGCTCGATCAATACAGCCCGGACTATTACAAAAACTCGCCAGCGGCGAATCCCTGGAACAAGGCCACAAAACCCTATCCGCACAGCGCCCGCGGCGGCTCATGGGATGACGAGGACCCCGCGAAGCTCCGCGCCGCCGCGCGGCGGGCTTCGGACGCCTCATGGAAGATTCAGGATCCACAGCTCCCGAAGAGCATCTGGTATCACACGGATGCGCAGTTCCTCGGCTTCCGCGTGGTGCGCCCGCTGAAAGTGCCCAGCGCGGAGGAAATGAACGCCTGCTGGAACAGCGGCGTGGAGAAGGACAACCCGAAACTAAGCAAGGCGGAGTAATCTTCGGCCGTCATCGCAGCCAAGCTTTTCCCCGCGTCCCGATTAAGAAACCGTAGCCAAACCGCGCCGGGCCGTCATAGCTTCGCGCTCCACCTCACCACTCCATCTATGAACCCTCCATCCCGCATCCTCACGCCCGACGCGCTCAGCCGCCGGGGCTTTCTCAAAAACTCCTCGGTCATGGCCGGCGGCGCACTGCTCGGCTCGCTCGCGGCGGAACGTTTCGCCCACGCCGCCGGTGGGACCGAAGAAATCAAAATCGCGCTCATCGGCTGCGGCGGCCGCGGCTCCGGGGCCGCGGGCCAGGCGCTCAGCACCTATCAGCAGGGCCCGGTCAAACTCGTAGCCATGGCCGACGTGCATGAGGACCGCCTCAAGAGCGCGCTCGGCAACCTCGAAAAATCGCAGGGCGCGCGGGTTGAGGTCCCGCCGGAACGCCAGTTCCTCGGCTTCGATGCTTTCAAAAAAGCCATCGCCCTCTGCGACGTGGCGATCCTTTCGACGCCCCCCGGCTTCCGTCCGATGATGTTTGAGGAAGCCGTCAAGCAGGGCAAAAACGTCTTCATGGAAAAGCCCGTGGCCAGCGACGCCGCCGGCGTGCGCAAGGTCATCGCCGCCGCTGAGGAAGCGAAGAAGAAGAACCTCAAAGTCGGCGTCGGCCTGCAGCGCCGGCACCAGGCGCCCTACCTCGAAACTATTAAACGGCTGCATGACGGGCAGATCGGCGACATCACTTCGATGAGCGCCTTCTGGAACGGCTCGCGTCCCTGGCAGATGAAGCGCGCCGATCTCGAGAAGAAATACGGTCGCCCGCTCACCGAAATGGAATACCAGCTCCGCAACTGGTACTACTTCACCTGGATCGGCGGCGACCACATCGTCGAGCAGCACATCCACAATCTCGACGTCATCAACTGGGTGAAAAACGGTCCGCCGGTCAAGGCTCGCGGGATGGGCGGTCGCGAGATCGACTACGGTGGCAAGGATGATGGCGTGATTTTCGACCACTTCGCCTGCCAGTTCGAATACGCGGACAGCTCGATCTGCTTCAGCGAATGCCGCCACCAGCCGAACACCTGGAACAGCGTGAGCGAGCACGCCGTCGGCAGCAAAGGCCGCTGCGACATCAGCGGCTACAAGATCACCGGCACCGATCCGTGGCGTTACAAATCCGACGGGCCAAACATCGACCCGTATCAGCAGGAGCACGAGGATCTCTTCAACGCGATCCGCAGCAACAAGGAATACAACGAGGCTTTCTACGGCGCGAGCAGCACCATGACCGCGATCCTCGGCCGCATGGCCGCCTACTCGGGCAAGGAGATCGAGTATCAGGCCGCGCTCAACTCGAAGATCGAACTCCTGCCCAAGGAACTCGGCTGGGACAAACCCGCGCCGGTCAATCCGGGTCCGGACGGCTTCTACCAGCGCGCCATCCCCGGGAAAACCGAGGTGCTCTGACGCCCTGCGCAAAACTAACGCTCAATCGAAAATGGCCACCAGAAACGGTGGCCATTTTTCTTGGGCTTCAACGCTCCAGGCTGGCTTTCGGCACTTCCCGCCAGCGGGTGGATTCGAGAACCTCGATCTTCTCCCCCGGCTGACGGACGAGGTGCGCGGCAGCGCCCGGCGTTTCCTCGACGAGCTTCAGCCCGCGTTCGGGGCCGAGTACGCTGACCGAGGTGGAGAGGCCGTTAGCGGTCATGCCGTCATCCGCAATGACCGTGACGAGGCTGTGGTCCGTGAGACCGAGGCCGGTGTGGGGATCGACGATGTGCGAGTAGCGATGGCCGGCGATTTCCACGCGCTGAAACATGTCACCGCTCGTGGCAATGCTGCGGTTTTTCAGCCAGATGATTTGCGGCGGCGGGGCGCCGGCAGCATCCAGCGCAGCCACCTCGATTCGCCAGCCGGGCTGCCCGGGCGGGGCATCCGAGGCGGTCATGTCGCCGCTGCCGCCGACGAGCGCTCGCGTGATACCGCGGTACTTGAGCACGGCGATCGCCTCATCCACGGCAAAGATTTTTGCGATCGCGCCGAGGTCGAGCCGCATTTCCGGCACGAGCAACTCGGCGGTGTGATGCGTGGGATCGAGCCGGAGTTTTTGGTAGCCGGTGCGCGCTTTCAGCTCCGCGAGCAGATCCGCCGACGGCAACTCCTGCTGCCGCCGCGCCCGCCGCCAGACATTGACGAAGGGCCCCACGGTGATGTCGAACGCGCCGTCGCTCCGCTCCGCAAACTCCTGCGCACGGACCAACACTTTCCACAAGGTGCTGCTCACTGACACCGCCTTTCCCTGCCCGGAACTCCGCGACAGCCGGCTGAGTTCCGAGTCGCTGTCGTAATCGCTCATGATGCTGTTCAGCACCGCGATCCGCTCGAACGCGGCGTCCGCTGCGGCGCGTGCGGTCGCCTCATCCGCGGCGTAGAACGAGAGGCGAAAGGGCAGGCCCATCTCCGCTTTCTCGAAGACAAACTTCTGCAAAGCCGTCTCGGCAGCCGGCAGCGCTGTCGCCAGGCAGATTCCCAGCGCACCGAGTAACGAGCAGACCGCGCGCATCACACCTCGGTCGTCTGCTCCTTCAGGAGAACCACGCCCGTGATCCGCCAAGCCTCACCATCGCGACGCAGCATGTATTGGAAGTCGAGCGACTCCTCGCCCTTGCCGAAAACGCGCACGTTCACCACCGCCTCGTCGCCGTTATCGAAGGTCAGCCCGCAGCGCCCGGAGACATTTTGCGCAATCGCGGGGTAGCCCGCCTTGACCATTTTCTCAAACATCTCCAGCGGATAGAGGTCCTTCAGCCCCTGGTCCGCGAAGACATACGCCGCCTTGAAATCCCCCGCGCGAAACGCCGCGAGCTGTTGCGTGATGACCGACTGGATGGCTTCCTTCATTTTCGTCTCGCTCGCTTTCATCGCTTCGCCCGCCCACGCGAGCTGCGCGACCATGGTAAAGCACACGAGGAAGAGCAGGCGGAGTTTCATGTGGGTGATACGTAGCCCGCCCCGCGCGCAGATTCACGGCGAAATCCTGGCCGGCAGCACCTACTTCGTCTCCAGCCGATAAATGCCCGTCCACTCCGCTGGCGCGCTGGCCGCAAAGACCCGGCAGCGTGCCGCCAGCAGCGCGCTCGGCTGGTCCGTCGCTGCGAGGATGCTGAAGCGCGTGGCGGCCTCGGCAAACGCTCCGCGCTGGTAGAGCGCAAACGCCTCCGCGTAGCGCGCGGCCAGCTCGGGGAAACCGTCCGGGCTGCACGGGTGCGCCACCTCCAGCAGTTCCAGCGCGGTGCTCCGGCCTTTGACGATCACCCGGTCGAGCACGCGCGCAAGCGTCGGCGCGCTCAGCTTTTCATACGCCGCGCGGTGGCAGGCCCAGTTCGTCCCACGATTTCAGCACGGCCAGCACTGGCCGCCAGCCGCGCGCGAACTGGCCCGTCTTCTGGTGCAGCGTCACGACCACCACCTCGCCTTCCACGTTCGGGCAAGGGTCAATGGATCTCCAGACGGATGAAGGCGTGGAGGGGATCGACATTGCTCAGCGGCGCTTTGGCGACGCGGCTTTCCACCGTGCCGTTGGTCGAGATCAGTTCGTCGATCACGCCGGTGTTCGACCAGACCGCCAGATCATTGCTCCACTTCGCGCCGATGGAGAGGTCCGTGGCGTTGAGGCTGCGCGTGTAGGCGAGGCTGAGGAAGCCACCGTCGAGCCCGAGGGTGGGGCGCTCGGCGGGAAGGTTGGTGACGTTCGGGTTCAATCCGAGGGCGCGTTCGAGCAGATTGCTCAGCGTGTCGGCGTCCGGGTCCATGTTGTCCGCGGCGTTGCCCGCGTTGACGATGGTGCCGAAGTATTGCTGCCGCCATAGCTCGTCCGGGCGAGTGGGTGAAATGCTGAGATTGGCAAAGGTGGCCGTGGCCACCTGGCCGGTGGTGCGGGAAGTGACGGCCAGACCGGCCAGCGGGGCCGCGGCCAACGCGGTCGTCTGCGAGCCGAGCACGATCCAATCGCTCTCCGCCGGAGTGCCGGCGACGGTGGCATAGAAGGCCGTGAAGGAATTGCTGGCCCGCGTCATTTTCAGCCAAAACGGCAGCGCCACCGGGACCGTGCTCCCGACCTGGGTGGCCGTCGCGCCCGCGGCATCGCGGCGCAGGAAGCGCAGACCGGCGGGGTTTTCATAAACGAGACCGACGAAGGGCGAATCGGCCGCGGTGGTGTTGCGGAACATCAAGCCAGCCCGCGCATTCGACGGAACCGCGGTCACCCGCGTGCTCACGCTTTGGCTCCCGCTTTGCGCCGAGGAGACGAACTGAAACTGATCGCTCGTGCCGCCAATGTCCGAGCCGCCGCCGACCACCGTGAAGACGCCGCCGGAGGAATACCCGGCGTACCCATCGCTGGCGGGATTGCCGACATCGGCAGCCGTCCACGGAGCGGGGATCGTGGAACCGAGCGCGGCCACTTGCGAGGAAGCCAACGCATAATTGAAGATTTTCAGGTCATCGATGGCACCCGCGAAATAGGTGCCGCCATAGAGCGTGCTGCCGACGCGAATCCCGTTGGGCGCGCTGCGCAGTGCGTTCGATCCGACACCGGAGGCCTGCAGCGCCCCGTCCACGTAAAGTTTCATCGCGCCGGTCGAATTGATGCGGGTGGCGACCACATGATGCCACGCCCCGTTGTTGATCGCGGTCGTTGATAGAATGGTGTCACCGGAACCCGCGTTCCCCACCCCGAAGCCGGCCTTGTCGCCGACCAAGGCAATCCCCCAATCGTTGGCAACTCCCGGAATGTCGGCATCGATCATGGATTTCCCGGCCCACCATTGGCCGATGCCGCCCGTCTGGGTGGTCTTCACCCAATAGGCAATGCTGAAGTCGCTGGTGACCGGCGCAGGGAGTTTCACGAAGCCGGTAGTCCCGTTGAGTTGGACCGCTTGGCTGCCGATTTTTCCCGGAGCATAGGTGACGCCGACGCCGTCGCCGTGATTGTCGAAAAGCGTGGCATCGCGGCTGTCGCCATCGAAGGAATAACTGGCGACGAGCGATTGTCCGGTATTCACGAGCCGGTTGATTTCGTCCTGGCTAATGACCTTGTTGTAGAGGCGTGCCTCGTCGAGGGAACCATTGAGGAAACCGGCGTTCGGTCCCACGCTGCCGAGAGTGAAAGTGGCGGGAGCGGAGCGTGGGCTGGCCGGGCCGCTGCCGGTGCCGCGCACGACACCATCGACATACAGCTTCATCGCGCCATTGCCGGCGTCGAAGGTGGCGGCGATGTGGTGCCAGTTTCCATCATTGATGGCATTGGACGAGGTGATGGTGACCTCGGGATTGCCCACACCGAAGGCTGCCTTATTGCCGAGCATGGCGAGTCCGAAATCCTTGGCCACCCCTCCCACGTCGGCATCGATGAGCCCCATGCCGTTATACCACTGCCCGGTCCCTGCGGTGGCGGTGGTCTTGACCCAGCAGGCTAGAGAGAAGTTCCGTTCCACGGTGGCCGGAATGCTGATGGAGCCGGTTGTTCCGTTAAAGGTGGCAGCCAAGCCATCAATGCGACCGGGCGTGTAACTGATCCCTCCGCTGGCGGTTCCATGGAAATTCCGGCCACCGAAGTCGCGAGGATTTCCCTCGAACTTATAGTTCGCCACGAGTCCGTCGGTCAGGACGCCGGGAGTCACATCATCGAAGAACCAGTCCTGGTTGAAGGCGTTCAGGTCGTCGAAATACTGGGCGATGTTCGCGTTGTCGCCGGTGGCACCCGGTCCGCCGTCCACGTCCACGACCGTGTTGGTGCTGTTGCGGTTGCCCATCTTCCAATAGGCTGCGCCGCTGGCACCGGAGAAGATGCGCCACTGCTGGTTGGTGCCGCCGGTGTCGTTCCACGCGATGATGTTGGCACTTGGGTCCGTCGAAAACCCGATCACCTCGAGCGCCTTGCCGCTGGCGAGGTTGGTGAACTTCCAATAGCCGCCACTAACATAGGTGGCGGTCCACTTCTGGAGGTCCGAGCCGTCGTTCGGGTTCTGGCGGACATTCGCGCCGGCGGTGGTGTCCGCGGCTTCGAGGAGCTTTTGGCTGAGCCGGGAACGAAGCTGGTAAATGTGACCGCTTTTCACCGGGCAGGCCCACATCGGGTGGCTGTCCGTCCACCACTCGTCGTAGTTGGAGATGCCGTCGCCGTCCGCATCTCCGGCGGCCGGTTGAGTGAAGCCCATCTTGTCTCGCTCCCATTCGTCCGAGATTCCGTTGCCGTCGCCGTTGCTGATGCCCATGTCCTGGCGCATCGCCTGGACGATGCGGCCGATCCGATAGCGGGCATTGGGACTGTCCTCGCTGCCGTAGTTGAAGCCATACGGGTAGTAGTGGACGCCGGATTGCCTGATTTCCGCTCCCGGTCCGTCGAAAAGCTTGATATAACGGCGCAGCGCCGGGCCGATCCAGACCCCACCGCCGTCGAAATTGCCCCACCAAGATCCATACGTGCCGCTACCCAGATAGTGGGCGATCTCGTGGATGGCGGCCTGAGTGGTTCTGAGGCCGCCGAATTTGATTTCAGTAAGGTAGTTCGACTCAGCAGTAGGAACTCCCGGGTGGTAGGCGACGTTGATGTCCGCGTTGAAATTCGTCGTGGCATTGTAGGCTGAGACGGCTTCGTTCATCGCCTTGGAGATCTCTACCATCCTCGCAGGACCATTTCCGTCGTCGTTATAAACATATCCGAAGTGCCAAGTCAGCGCATTTGCCAGTCCCAAGTTCGCCAGCCACACGGCGGCGACGGCTTGGCATAGGCGGGAAGTCGCGGGTGGGAGCAGTTTCAGAGACAAGGGGAGGGTGGTTGAAAAAGCAGTGGGAGCACGGTGGACAGCGCAATGTTTGGGGACACTGGCTCGCCGAGCAATCAACAGCGGGTGGAAAAGTCTGTCCGAACCTCAGCGCGGCAAGCGCAAGTGCCTATTCAAAATCATCATGGTTTAGGATTGTGGAAATGCGCGTGCCGTATTTCCCCACCTCCATGCTTTTCGCGATCACCTGGCCCCGCCGAAACCTTACGCTCCCGGCTACGGCCGCAGCGGTCGCCGGTGCGGGCCGGGGAAGGGGTGCTCGGCCTGCGCCGCGCCTTCGCGCATGTCCGGCGCGGAGCACCTGATGATGACGCTCTGTCCGATCAGCGACGCAACCACGGTCGAAATCATCAACCGGATCCACACCGCGGGCGTTCACGCGCAGCGGCCGAAAAAACCCGCCGTCATTCTGAACGGAGCCTTTGAGGCTTTGCGACAATGGCGGAGTGAAGAATCGCTGACAGTACGGGGCAGAGGCGGTCTGGTGAGATATGCGCGCGTTCTCTCCCGCCGCCTCCGCCCATTTTCTGTCAGCGATTCTTCACTGCGCTCCGGTCGCAAAGCCTCCCGGAACTCCGTTCAGAATGACGACTATTTTATCGACCGCTCCGCTCGGAGCGGCGCGCGCACTTGATTTCGCGACTCGCTCAGAATCCCTCCACACATCCTTGCCCGCCCATTCTGAACGGCTCACACTCCCGCCTGTCTCATCCCGCTCCCAATGACTCCCGCCAAACTTCTCGCCCTCGCCGCCGCTTTCGCCGCCACCTCTCTCCTGCCCGCCAGCGCCAAAGACGAGCCCGCGCGCGTCGTTCTTAAGCCGATCAAGTTCGTCGAATACGATCTGCCCAACGGGCTCCACGTCATCCTGCATGAAAACCACGCCTCGCCGGTCGTCGCGACCTACGTGCTCTACCATGTGGGGAGCAAAAACGAGCGGCCTGACCGCACCGGTTTCGCCCATTTTTTCGAGCACCTCATGTTTGAGGGAACGAAAAACATCCCGCGCGGCACCATCGACAAATACGTCTCCGGAGCCGGCGGCAACCTGAACGCAAGCACTTCGTTCGACCAGACCGACTACTTTTTCAATCTACCCAGCAACCAGCTCAAGCTCGCACTCTGGATCGAAAGCGAGCGCATGATGCACGCGCAGATCGACGAAACCGGCGTCGAGACGCAGCGCCAGGTCGTGAAGGAGGAAAAGCGCCGCGGCGTGGACAACCGGCCCTACGGCACGCTTTTCGAGGAGCTGGCGAAGCTCGTTTTCGCCGGCACGCCCTACGCCTGGGTGCCCATCGGCTCCGCGCAATACATCGACGAGGCGAAGATCGGGGAGTTTCGCGACTTCTGGAAAACCTATTACGTGCCGAACAACGCCACGCTCGCCGTCGCCGGCGACTTCGACCTCGAGGCGACGAAAAAACTCGTCGCCGATTACTTCGGCCCGATCCCGCGCGGCAAGGACGTCGAGCGGCCCAAGGTCGAACTCCCGCCGCAAACGGCACCGGTCAAACACGACGTCCTCAAGGATAACACCCCGCTGCCCGCCACCCTCCACGCCTGGCGCGCGGTGAAAGAAACCGATCCCGACGCCTACGCGCTGGAATTGCTCGGGAATATCCTCAGCTCCGGCCGCAGCTCGCGACTCTACAAGCGGCTCGTCGAAAAGGAGCAGGCCGCGCTGCAAGTCGAAGCCTTTCCCTACCTGCTCGAAAACGCGGGCATGCTCGGGGTCTATTGCATCGGCCAGCAAGGCGTTCCACTCGAGCAACTCGACGCGCTCATCGGCGAAGAAGTCGAGCGGGTGAAAAAGGAGGGCGTCACCGAGGAGGAATTCCGCAAGGCACTCAACCAGCAGGAGGCCAGCTTTGCCGGCGGTTTTGGCACAATGAGCACCCGCGCCAAAAACCTGGCGCGCTACCACCTCTTCTACGGCGACACGAATCTCATCAATACCGAACTCGACCGCTACCTCGCTGTGCAACGCGAAGACCTCCAGCGCGTCGCCAACAAGTATTTCACGAAGGAAGGCGTGAACATCCTGCGCTTCCCCGTTCCCGCCGCGCCCGCCGCGAAATGATTTCCGCCGCCATGAAAAAAGCCCTCATCCTCCTCCTCGCCGGTTTCGCCACGGCCGCCTTTGCCGAAATCGACCGCACCAAAAAACCGGAACCCGATCCCGCGCCCGCTGCTTCCTTCCCCGACTATAAAACCGAGACGCTGTCCAACGGCCTCAAGGTTTTCGTCATTGAAGACGACCGCAAACCCACGGTCACTTTCCGCCTTATCGTCCGCAGCGGCTCGATCTTCGACGGCAAGACGGGGACTGCGGATTTCGTCGCGGGCCTGCTCAATCGCGGCACGGAGAAACGCAGCGCCGCGGCCTTCGCGCTCGAGACCGATTCCATCGGCGTGGGCATAGAGGCGGGTGCCGCGCCTGATTCCATCAGCGTCTCCGCGACCGGCCTGACGAAATACACCGCGCAGATTCTCGATCTTTTTTCGGATGCCATCTTCCACGCGGCCTTTCCCGCCGAGCAGTTTGCCAAGCTTCAGCGCCAGACCCTCTCCGCGCTCGAGGAGGAAAAACAGCAGCCGGCCAAACTCGCCGGCAAGCTCATGGACAAGGTGATTTTCGGCGACCACCCGTACGGCGCGAACCTCACGCCTGCCGCCGTGCAAGCGCTCACCCGCGACGATCTCGCCGCCTTTCACCGCGAGCACTTCGTCCCAAACAACGCCACCCTCGCCATCGTCGGCGATGTCAAAGCCGCGGACATCCTCGCCGAGGTCAAACGCGTCTTTGGCGACTGGAAACCCGGCGACCCGAAGAAGATCAAAATGGCCGCACCGCCCGAACTCAAAGGCCTGACCATTCATCTCCTCGACCGACCCGGGTCGGTGCAGTCGAACATCATCATCGCCCATCCCGGTCCCTCGCGCGGCAGTCCGGATACGCCTGAACTCAACGTCCTCAACGCCACGCTCGGCGGCGGTTTCAGCGGTCGCCTTTTCCAAAACCTCCGCGAAAAACATGGCTGGACCTACGGTGCCTACTCCGCCTTCAACCTGCTCAAGTATGGTGGCAACTTCCAGGCCAGCGCCGAGACGCGCAACGAAGTCACCGCCCCCGCCATCATCGAGACGCTCAAGGAGATCTCCCGCCTTCAGGACGAAGTAGCGCCCGACGCCGAGGTCGCCCTTCAGCGCCAGTACAACGTCGGCAACTACCTGCTCAGCCTCGAAAACTCCGCCCGCACCGCCCAGCGTGTGCAGGACATTGACCTCTACGGTCTGCCCGCCGACTTCTATAAAACCTACGCCCGGCGCATGTCCGAAGTCACCCCGGCGCAGATGCAGGCCCTCGCCAAAAAATATTTCAGCACGACGGATCTTGCGATCATTGTCGTCGGCGAAGCCAAAGAGGTGCAGCCCGCACTCGAGAAACTCGGCAAGGTCATCGTGTACGATCAGGACTTGAAGCCGGTTACGAAACAGTAGGTGGCGGGCCGGAGCCGCGGTTCAGGATTGCATTGGAAAATGGGAGCGGGCACCAACGCGCAATGAACCCGACTCTCCGCCTTCTCGCTCTCGCGTTTCTGCTCCTGCTCCCGCCGGCCCGCGCGAAGGAGTCCGCCACTTTCACACGCACCGAGGATGTGGTCTATGGGCGCAAATTCGGCACCGCGCTCACGCTGGATGTCATCCAGCCGGCCGTCGCCAACGGCTACGGCATCATCTACATGGTCAGCGGCGGCTGGTTTTCCAGCCACGATGCGGTGAACCCGCGCGGCTACGCGCCGTATCTCGATCGCGGCTACACGGTCTTCGCCGTCGTCCACGGCTCACAGCCACGGTTCATCATCCCGGAGGTCGCGCAGGACATTCATCGCGCGGTGCGCTTCATCCGCTTCAACGCGCAAAAGTGGGGCGTGAACCCCGACCACCTCGGCATCACCGGCGGCAGCGCTGGCGGCCATCTTTCGCTCACCCTAGGCACCCAGGGCGGGCCGGGAAAGGCGGACGCCAAAGACCCGATCGACCGCGAGAGCAGCGCCGTGCAGGCCGTCGCCTGCTTTTTTCCGCCGACGGATTTCCTGAACTACGGCACCTCCGGTGAAGACGCCGTGGGCACCGGAATTTTGAAAGACTACAAGCCCGCGTTTGGCCCGCGCTCCGACACGGCGGAAAGCCGCCAGGTTTTCGGCAGGGAAATCTCCCCGATCTATTTCATCACCGCCGCGCTGCCGCCCACGCTCATCGTTCACGGCGACGCCGACAAACTCGTACCGCTCCAGCAGGCGGAGACTTTCGTCCAGCGCGCTACCGAGGCCGGAGCCACGGCAAAAGTCGTGGTCCACGCGGGCGGGGCGCACGGCTGGGGTGGCATGGACAAAGACATGGAGGCGATGGCCGACTGGTTCGACGAACATCTTCGCGGCGTGAAAAAGTAGGGGTTCACGGCTTCGGCGGGGGGCCGGCAAACTCCAGCCAGCCGAAACGTTCCGGCGTGTGAAAAGTGCTGGTGAGCGTGGGGCTGAACGCGAGGAAGCCGCGGTTCGCGGTGTCGTGGCGGAACAGATTGATGCGCCAGCGCGCGCCGGGCTGTGGCGCTGTCTCCGCAAGCGCGCGCAGCGGGATGCGCACTTCGAGCCGCCAGACGAGCGTGGCTTCATCCACACTCACGGCGGACTCCATGCGGCTGTTCCATGCAAAATCTTTCGCCGGCAGATCGCAGAGCAGGTCGAGGCTTTCACCGTTCGGCGCCCATTCATACTCGGTGTAGCGTGCCGGCTTCGCGGGATCGGACCCGATGAAAGCCTCGACGACGTCTTTGTCCCAAAGCCCGATGCGCTCGGCCTTCTGCACTGGCGTGAAAACGCTGAGTTTCGTGAACGGACATTCATATCCGAGGTAGAGAAAATCCCCCGACCAGAGCGCGCGCACGGTCGTGCTCAACTCAGACCGCGCACTGGCGTCGTTCGATTGGTATTCGAGCCGCACCGGCGCAGCCTGCCGCCACTCCAGCTCATCGAGCCTCCCGTTGGGCGCAAAGTCGCGCGCGATCCGCGCTGCGGACAACACCGGCAGCGGCAGCGAACGCGCGAGCAACCTGCGCGCGTTGTCGAAATAAATTTTGCGCAGCGTCTCCGGCGGAAGCTGAATAGAGTTGATCGTCCAGTCGCCCTGGATTGGCGTCATGTGCGGCCAGTCGCGATCCGCGGTCTCCAGCCAGCGCCAGCACTTGCGGTAAAAGGTCAGCGCGTCGTCGTCGGTGGGTTTGTCGGCATCGCCGCCGGAACCAAGGATGAGCTTGTCGTAGATCATGAAATCGGTGGCGAAGAGAATCCGATCCGCGTGTTTCGTGAAGAGCTGCCGCACCCGCTCCGGCTCGTGCCGGCCCAGCTCGGGAATACGCGCCGCGAGGTCGGCGTGCATGTTGGGATGCGCGTCGAGCGCACGCTCCACCCAGTCAAGATCCTCCGCGTTGTTGGCGAAGTGGACGCAGACAAAAGTCGTTTGCGGATGCCGTCCGATGACGCGATCGAGAGCGGCAAGGAGTTCCTCGCGCGGCGGATATTTCGCCGCGTCGCCGAACCACCACGAGCGATGATCTTTCAACTCCGTCCAGCGCTCGTTTTTCTCGTCATACGGCAGCCAGAAGGCGCGCGGATCGGCAACGTGAATCGAGACCGGCATGCCGAGTTCGCCGCATTTGCGCCACACGTCATCGAGCTTCGGATCGTCGATTTTGATGAGCCGCTTCTGCGCGTCGCGGAGGAAAAGCCCGAGCCGTTTGTATTCCTTCAGTCCGGCCGCTCCGAGGCGGCGTCCCTCCTTGATCTGCTCCGCCGCGCGCCCGGCAAAGTCCGGCTCGTTCCAGCCCGCGTAGTCGAAATTCATGTAGTGCACGAACCGCCCCGGATGCAGCCGGTCGGCCAGCGCCTTCACGCGCTCAAATTCCGATGTCTCCCCCGGCGCATGCGTGACCGTGCCGCCGCTCAGATTCACGCCGACGCCGATACCCGCCGCATCCATGATCCGCACCGCGCGGTCCAGACGCTCTTCCGTCCCGCCGATGTGCATGTGCAGATCAATGATCCGATGCTCGCTGCGCCACGTTTCCGGCTCGGAGGCCGCGGCGGAAAACGCAGTGAGGAAAACGAGGGTGGTGATGCGAAGGAGAAAACGGAGCATAGAAATGAGGGGGGGTGCGCGGCGGATACAGCATGCCCTTTCGCGTCCGCGGCTCAATAGGATAGAAGGACGCCGTGACTTCATCTGGCACCTATCGCGGACGGCTCGCGCCCTCACCCACGGGGTACTTTCACCTCGGTCACGCGCGCACTTTCTGGATCGCGCAGCGCCGCGCGGAGACGGCCGGCGGAACGCTCGTGCTGCGCAGTGAAGACCTCGACGGCGCGCGCTGCCGGCCGGAGTTCAGCGCGGCGATGATCGAGGATTTGCGCTGGTTTGGCCTGCACTGGAGCGAAGGGCCGGACGTGGGCGGTTCGCACGCACCGTATGTGCAAAGCGCGCGGATGCCGGGTTACATCGCCGCCTTTGAAAAGCTCCGCGCCCGCGGCGCGATCTATCCCTGCACCTGCTCGCGCCAAGATGTGCTGCGTGCGCTGGGTGCGCCGCATGCGGGCGAGGAGGAGCCGATCTATCCCGGCACCTGTCGCACCGCGCAGCGCGGGAAATCCGAAACCAACTGGCGCTTCCATGTGCCCGACGGTGCAACGATCGCATTCACCGACAGGGCGATCGGCCCGCACGCAGAGACCGCGGGCCGCGATTTCGGCGACTTCCTCGTCTGGCGGAAAGACGGCCTGCCGAGCTACCAGCTCGCCTGCGTGGTCGATGACGCGGCGATGGGCATCACCGAAGTCGTGCGCGGCGCGGATCTGCTAACCAGCACTTGCCGTCAGCTCTTGCTCTACCGGGCGCTCGGCCTCGACGCGCCCGCGTTTCACCACTGCGCGCTAATGACCGACGTGAACGGCATCCGCCTCGCCAAACGCGACGACGCCACCAGCCTCCGCGGCCTGCGCGCGGGCGGCGCGACGCCGGTGGAACTGCGCGCGCAGTTTTAACGCGATCCGTTCCGCACTAACAATTCCGCGGCGGAACGGGTAAGATTGGCAATCCCGCCCATGCTTCCCATTCGCTTCCTCGTTCCCGCGCTGTTCGCTCTCGCCGGCCTCACTCCGCTGTGCGCAGCGGAACTGACCTTCAACCGCGACATCCGACCGATCCTTTCGGACAAATGTTTTGCGTGTCACGGTTTGGACGCGAAGAAGCGCAAGGCGGGACTGCGACTCGATTCGGC
Source organism: Chthoniobacterales bacterium (assembly GCA_038318725.1). Taxonomy (GTDB): domain Bacteria; phylum Verrucomicrobiota; class Verrucomicrobiia; order Chthoniobacterales; family Chthoniobacteraceae; genus Chthoniobacter. Next base: position 38,073 of record JBBQCM010000024.1, on the reverse strand, counting down.
GGAGGGCGCGTATGGCAAGGGCGAGAGCGATCTGGTGGCGGTGAAGCGGGGCGATCCGGAGGGGAGCGAACTTTGGCAGCGCATCAATGCAACCGACAAAGAGGAAGTGATGCCGCCGCCGAAATCGCACAAGACTTTGTCGGCGGCGGAAAAGGAGACGTTGCGGAAGTGGATCGAGCAGGGCGCGAGGTATCAGAAGCACTGGTCCTTCGAGCCGCCGGTCAAAGCCGCGGTTCCGGAGCTGAAAATACCAAACGTCGTGGACGCATTCATTTTCGACCGATTGAAAAATGAGGGGCTCTCGCCGTCGTCGGAGGCGGACCAGGAAACGCTCATCCGGCGCGTGACTTTCGCGCTCACCGGGATGCCGCCGACCATTGCGGAGGTAGATGCGTTTCTTGCCGACCCGTCGGCGGACGCCTACGAAAAAGTGGTGGACCGGCTGCTCGCTGCGCCGCGCTACGGCGAGCAAATGGCGAGGCACTGGCTGGACGTGGCGCGTTATGGCGACACGCACGGGTTGCACCTCGACAACGAGCGCTCGATGTGGCTTTACCGCGATTGGGTGGTCGGCGCTTTCAATCGGAATCTGCCCTTCGATCAGTTCACCATCGAACAACTCGCCGGCGACCTGCTCCCAAAGGCGACGCCCGAGCAAATCATCGCCACCGGGTTCAACCGCTGCAACGTGACCAGCGGCGAAGGCGGCTCGATCGACGCTGAATGGACCTATCGTTACGCGGTGGAGCGCACCTCCACGACGGCGCAGACGTGGATGGGTCTCACGGCAGGCTGCGCGCAGTGTCACGATCACAAATTCGACCCGCTCTCACAGAAGGAGTTTTACCAGCTTTACGCGTTCTTCAACAGCGCCGCCGATCCTGCGATGGATGGCAATGTGCTGCTCACCGCGCCGACGGTGAAAATGGTGAAGCCGGAGCAAACCCAACATCTCGCGGAGTTGGATGCGCAGCGGGTGGCGGCGGAAAAACGCATCCCTGCCGAAGTGGAAAAAATCGCCTACGAGGATCCCGCGTGCATCGTTCCACCGCCACCGGTGAAGGAACAGGAGACGATGCTGGTCGGCGACGATTTCCCCGCTGGGGCGAAAGTGTCGAGTCATCCGGCGGGGCGAACGCCGGCCTGGGTAACCAAGGACGAAACGCCGGGTGCAAGCGGTGATCGCGCGCTCAGAATTAGCGGCAAGGAGGTCACGCAGGTCGTTTGGGAAGGCGGCACTCCGCCGATCGAGGTTCCGCCCGGCGCGCGGTTCACGTTTTCTGTTTTCATCGACCCGACCGAGCCGCCGAAGGCCGTGATGATTCAATTCAAGACCAACGATTGGCGGCATCGCGCGATGTGGGGCGACGACAAAGCCATTCCCGGCTGGGGCGCGCCAAATACAGGCGAGCGTTTCTTCGCCGGTCCCCTGCCCGCTTCCGGCGTCTGGACGAAACTCGAGGTGACTGCGGAACAGATGGGACTCAAGGCTGGCGACAAAATCAACGGGCTCGCATTCACACTGGAGGGCGGCACGGCGATGTTCGACGCGCTGAGTGTGATCTCCCGCGAAGACGACGCCCACGATCCTGCGAAGTCTCTTTCGGTATGGCTCGCATCCCGCGAAGGCAAGGACACGGCGGGAATGCCCGCGGAACTGAATGCCATCCTCAAGACCGTTCCCGCGGAGAGCCGCACACCGGAGCAGCAGAAACAATTGCGCGACTACTATCTCGCCAATGCGTGCGCGATCACCAAGCCGCTCCTCGCGCCGCTGCAAACGGAGGTCGCGAAACTAAAGAAGGAACGCGAGGACTTCGACAACGCCATCCCGGCGAGCTTCGTGATGCGCGATCTCGGTACTCCGCGCGAGAGCTTCGTGATGATGCGCGGCGCCTACGACAAGCCTGGAGAGAAGGTCGCCCGCGCTGTGCCCGCGGCTTTTCCACCCCTGCCAAACGCCCAATCGCCCAATCGCCTCGACCTCGCGCGATGGCTCGTCGCGGACAATCACCCGCTTACAGCGCGCGTGACGGTGAACCGTTTCTGGCAGCAGTTCTTCGGAGTCGGACTCGTGAAAACGTCCGGCGATTTCGGATCGCAAGGTGAGCCGCCGAGCCATCCCGAGTTGCTCGACTGGATGGCTGTTTCCTTTCGCGAGAGCGGTTGGGATGTGAAAAAGCTCGTCCGTTCTTTCGTCACGAGCGCCACGTTCCGCCAGTCGTCCGCCGCGCCGGCGGAACTTTGGCAGCGCGATCCCGAGAACCGGCTGCACGCACGTGGCCCGCGCTTCCGGCTCGATGCCGAGGAATTACGCGACAACGCACTCGCGGTGTCCGGCCTGCTCGATCCGACGATGGGCGGCAAAGGCGTGAAGCCATATCAGCCGCCAAACATCTGGGAGCCGGTCGGCTTTGTCGGCAGCAACACCGCGAACTACCGACAGGATACCGGCTCCGCGCTCTACCGTCGGAGTCTCTACACGTTTCTGAAGCGCACCGCACCCGCGCCGTACATGGCAAATTTTGACGGGCCCTCGCGCGAGCAGGCGTGCTCCCGCCGCGAACGCAGCAACACACCGATGCAGGCGTTGCAACTCATGAACGATGTGCAGCACGTCGAGGCTGCCCGCGCTTTCGCGGAGCGCATCATGACCGAGGGCGGCTCGACTCCGGATGAACACATCGTTTTCGCCTATCGCACCGCCCTTTCACGCAAACCCGCGCCGGAGGAAACCGCCATCGTCCGCGGTGCTTACGAACACCATCTCGCCGCGTTTCGGCAAACGACCGAGGCGGCGGCGAAATTCATCAGGCAAGGTGAGTCCAAACCGAAACCGGAGCTGCCGGAGCCGGAACTGGCGGCGTGGACGCTTGTCGCAAACCTCGTCCTGAACCTGGACGAAACCATCACCCGCAACTGACATGGCCCCTCTCTTCGAGCATCAACTCCTGCAAACCCGCCGCCAGTTCTTCGGCCACACCGGACTTCGCCTCGGCGGTCTCGCACTCGCCCAACTTCTGGGCACCGGTGCGGCAACTCGCGCATCGGCAACCGCCGCCACGGGTCGCGTGCATCCTCCACTCGAAGGCTTCCCACATTTCGCACCGAAGGCGAAGTCGCTCATTTACCTGCACATGAACGGCGGCCCGTCGCAGCTCGATCTCTGGGATTACAAACCCGGGTTGCAAAAGCACTTCAGCGAAGAGCTGCCGAAGACCGTGCGCGGCGAACAGCGCATCACCACGATGACCAGCGGCCAGGCCAAGCTCCCGGTCGCGCCGTCGATGTTCAAGTTCGGGCAGCATGGGGACTGCGGGCGATGGGTCAGCGAACTGCTCCCGCACACCGCGAAAATCGTGGATGAAATCGCGCTCATCAAAAGCGTCCACACCACGGCCATCAACCACGACCCGGCCTGCACCTTCGTGATGACGGGCGCTGAAGTGCCGGGCCGCGCGAGCATTGGCTCGTGGCTCGCGTACGGCCTCGGCAGCGAGAGCAACGACCTGCCCGCGTTCGTCTGCCTCACGCCGCAATTCCCGCGGGATAGCAACGGGCAGGCGCTCTTCTCGCGCATGTGGGGCAGCGGCTTTCTTCCGACGCGCTTCACGGGCGTCACGCTGCGCGGGGCGGGCGATCCGGTCCTTTACCTGCAAAACCCCGAAGGACTCGCCCCGGGCGAACGCCGCAAAATGCTCGACGCACTCGGCCAGCTCAACCAGCGCGGCCTGGAGAAATTCGGAGATCCGGAAATCCAGACGCGCATCGCGCAATACGAGATGGCGTTTCGCATGCAGACGAGCGTCCCCGAGTTGATTGATTTGGGCGAGGAATCGCCGGCCACATTCGACCTCTACGGACCCGACGTGAAGCGCTCCGGGAGCTTCACCCACAGCGCGCTCATGGCGCGGCGGCTCGTCGAGCGCGGCGTGCGAGTCGTGCAGATCATGCACCGCGGATGGGACCAGCACGGTGCCCTGCCGGCCCAACTTCGCAATCAGTGCAAAGACACCGACCAGGGCGTGGGCGCACTTATCGCCGATCTCAAGCAGCGCGGTCTCCTCGAGAGCACGCTCGTTGTCTGGGGCGGCGAATTTGGCCGCACCGTCTATTCGCAAGGCACACTCACCGCCACCGATTACGGTCGCGACCATCACCCGCGAAACTTCTGCATGTGGATGGCTGGCGGCGGCATCAAAGGCGGCATCAGCATCGGCGAGACGGACGACTTCTCATACAACATCGTTGAGGCGCCGGTGCATGTGAACGATCTCAACGCGACCATCCTGCACTGCATGGGTATGGACTCCGCCCGCTTCAGTTTTCCCGTTCAAGGTCTCGACATGAAACTCACCGGTGTCGAGCCGGCCATGGTCGTGAAAGAGATCCTGGCGTGAGCATTTTCCGCAGGCCGCGCCGCGGCCTGCGCGCGCTGTTTTAGTGCGGCGGTGCGGCGAGCCCAGTGTTGTTCGTCCCGATCTTTGGCGGATGGAAAAACAGTGCGAGCGCCACGGCGGCACCGATCGCGGCGTAGGCCGGCACGAGGAAGAGACCCTTGAAGTCCACGAGATCCCCGTGCTTGAACGTCTCCTGAATGAGGCGCGGGCAGATCGAGTTCGCGACCAGCGCACCGATGCCGAGAATCATCACATTGAACAGGCCCTGAGCGCTGGAGCGGGCGTCTTTCGGGAAATGCTCGTCCACAAAGATGTAAACCGTGGCGAAGAAAAACGCGTAACAGATGCCGTGGAGGATTTGCACGGCGACGATCAGGTCCCGGTGCTGCGGGAAATACGCATAGACGAGAAAGCGTGCAGCGTGGCCGAGGATGCCGATGATCATCGTGAGGCGCCATCCGAGCTTCTTGAGGGTGGCACCGAGGATGAGCATCGTGAGCAGTTCCGCGACCTGTCCGATGGTCATCACGGGCATGATCCAGTTTCCGGCGATACCGACACCGCCTTTGACCGCGTCAGCGCCGAGGAAAGACCCAGTCCAGTTGAAGTAACAGTTGTGGACAAAAGAATCGACGAAGGTCACCAGCCAGAGCACCAGCACGAACGGGTGTTTGAGCAGCTTCAGCGCTTCGAGCCATGCGAGGCTTTCAGCCGCTCCCTCTTCCTTCTTCTTCGGCGGGGTGTGCGGCAGGAGGAGACTGAAAGCGGCGAGCGTCAGCGAGATGACGCCCGCGACGACGAACGTCCATTTTGTCGCTGCCTTGAGCGCGTCGCCGGCGAGAGGGTTGGCGAAAACGGTGCCGAACCACGCCACGAGGCCCTGCGAATGTGCGGCGTCCACTTTCGCCCAATCCACGAGGATGAATGTGAACGGCCACGCCGCGAGGATCCACCCGAAGGTGCCGCCCATGCGGATGATGCCGAACTCCTTTTGCGGATCTTTCATGTTTGCGAAAGCGATCGAGTTCGTGATCGACATCGTCGGGACGTAGAGCAGGCAGTGGATCAGCATCAGCGCGAAGAACGGCCAGAAGGTATGCACGAAGCCGCAGCCGAGGATCGCCACGCCGCCGACGAGATGGCTGAAAGCGAGGAACTTCTCCGCGGCGAAATTCCGATCCGCGAATTGATTGCTGAAAAACATCCCCACCACCGCCGCGACTGGGAAGGCGTTGAGAATCATCCCCTGCTCCGAAAACAGCCACTTAAGGAAATCCGGCACGAACCGCGCAATCGCCACCGGCGGTTCGGTCGCGGAAAATCCGAGACTCGGCAGGTAGCCGAAGATGAGCGGCAGCCATGCGCCCCAGATGGCGATTTCGAGCACCATCATGAGGAAGAGTTTGAAACGGGGAGACGAATTCATGGGGGCTGTGTGTAGGAGGGTTCGCGCAGCGGGGCAAGCCCGGCGGAGGGGAATTCGTCGGTTTGGTTAAACGCGGGGATGGGTTTGAAAATCCAAACCTGCCGTCATCCTGAACGGAGTTTCGCCGCGGGCGATACGCAGTGAAGGATCGCTGACGGCAATGCGGCGGAGGCGGTGGGAGGGATGGCACCGGTTTCCACCCACCGCCTCCGCCCACTACGATCAGCGGTTCTTCACTCCGCCTTCGTCGCAAAGCCTCCAAAGGCTGTGTTCAGAATGACGGCAGGTTTCTGGGACGGGCTGACGCCCGCTACGCAAGGATGCCAGTCACGACCTTCCCATGCACATCCGTCAGCCGGAAATCGCGACCCTGGAATTTGTAGGTCAACCGCTCGTGGTCGATGCCGAGGCATCGGAGGATCGTGGCGTTGAGGTCATGCACATGCACCGGGTCGCGGACGATGTTGTAGCAGTAGTCGTCCGTCGCGCCAAAGGCCACGCCCGGCTTGATCCCGCCGCCGGCCATCCACATGGAAAAGCAGCGCGGATGATGATCGCGCCCGTAGCCCGCGTTGGCGATGTCGCCCTGCACGTAGGGCGTGCGGCCAAATTCCCCGCCCCAGATGACCAGCGTCTCGTCGAGCAAGCCGCGCTGTTTCAAGTCCAGCACTAGCGCCGCGCCCGCCTGGTCCACATCGTGGCATTGCTTCGGCAGCGCGCCCGCGAGATTCCCGTGCTGATCCCAGCCGCGATGATAGAGCTGCACAAACCGCACCCCGCGCTCCACGAGTCGCCGCGCGAGCAGCGCATTCGCCGCAAAGGTGCCCGGCGTTTTCGCCTCCGATCCATACAGTTCGAAAGTGCCTGCGGGTTCTTTCTCCAGGCTCATCAACTCCGGCACGCTCGCCTGCATCCGATAGGCCATCTCGTACTGGGCGATGCGCGTCTCGATCTCGGGATCGCCGAGCGCCGACGCTTGCATTTCATTGAGCCCTTTCACCGCGTCGAGCATCTCGCGTCGGCAGGAATCGTCGATGCCCGGCGGGTTGTTGATGTAAAGTACCGGGTCGCCCTTGCTGCGAAACTTCACCCCCTGATAGTTGCTCGGCAGAAAACCACTCCCCCACAGCCGCGAGAAAAGCGGCTGATCGTTCAGCTCCCCCGTCCCCTGCGAAATCAGCACCACAAACCCCGGCAAATTCTGATTCTCGCTTCCGATCCCATAGCTCAGCCAGCTCCCCAGACACGGCCGCCCCGGCTGCTCGCTGCCTGTCTGGATGAAGGTGATCGCCGGGTCGTGATTGATCGCCTCCGTGTGCACCGACTTCACCACACAAATCTCATCCGCGATTTTCCCCGTGTGCGGCAGCAACTCGCTCAGCCACAGCCCGGATTTTCCATGCTGCGAAAACTTATACTTTGTCGCCGCCACCGGAAACGCCTTCTGTCCCGAGGTCATCCCAGTGATTCGCTGCCCCTTCCGAATCGAGTCCGGCAGTTCCTCCCCGTGATGCTTCTGCATCTCCGGCTTGTAGTCGAAAAGATCGACATGCGACGGCGCACCCGACTGATGCAGGTAGATGACATGCTTCGCCTTCGGCGCAAAATGCAGCGCCGGCAGTTCCCCGCGCGTGCTCAAATCCGGCGCGGCAAAGAGCGAGCGATTGAGCAGCGAAGCCAGCGCCGCCGTACCAATGCCCGCCGCCGCGCGGCCGAAAAAGTGACGTCGGGTGATCGAGAAAGGATCGTTCATAGCGGGACAACCATTCTGCGTCCCACTCCGTTAGGCAACCCCCAGTGCGGCTTGCCGCCGACCTTTCACCCGGCGAGACCCGCACATGGTTCAGGAAACCCATCGCCGCGCCGCCTCACGCTGGCCGCAACTGCGATCGCTGACCTGGCCCCCATTGGGCCCCGGCGATTCCGAAGCGCTCCAGCGGAAAAAGCTCGGGGTGCGCGGTCTCAATGGGGTGGTCATTGGGATCGTCGGCCTGCTCCTGCTGGTGATCGGCGGGGAACTGGCGGCCCGGCAGCTTGTGGCCTGACTTTTCCCGGTTTGCTCGATCCAAAACTCTAGCTTGCCCGCCCCGCCGGCACCACCCGCGTGCCGGAGGCCGCGGTTTTTTCCCCCGTCGGAATGCTGCTCTACCGCGGCCGCATCGATGACCGGGCGATCCAAGCGGGCCTGCCCGTGCGCGGCATCGGAAAAATCAGCGACATCTTCGCCGGCAGCGGCATCACCGATTCCACGCCCACTAAAACCAACGCCGAAGGCATGGCCGCCATCGCGCGTCTCTGGAGCGAAACGAAACGCGGCCTCCTCTTCGCGAACCTCGTCGCTTTCGACACGCTCTTCGGCCATCGACGCGACCCAGCGGGATACGCGCAAGCCCTCGCCGAATTCGACGCATGGCTGCCTCCGTTTCTGGAAAAGGTCACACCCGACGATCTAGTCGTCATCACCGCCGACACGGCAACGACCCGACATGGCGCGGCCCCGGCGTGTCTGCGCTTTGGGTGCGCCATTACGCGCTTAAGGCCATTTGTGACTCGCGCGCCGCTCTCTCAATCGGCATGAAGGCGGACATGGAAACTCCCCTGCGCCCGCCCTTTTCCACCCTCACGATGACCCGCTCGGTGCTCGCGCTTTTCCTCGCCGGCACGATGCACTTTGCCGCCGCTGCGGATGGCGTGTATCCGAGCGATCCCGGGATCGTCGCGCTGCTGGATGGGCTGGGCGATAACGCGGCTGCGCTGCTTCCCCGCCCGGAGGGGAAGATCGCGAGTCCGCGGCATCGGGATTATTGCAACAAGATGCCTTGGGCGGCGGATCGCGGGACGGCGTTTTATGCGGGCGGGAGTCATCAGACGTATCGCGGGAACGATGTGTGGGAGTATGATCTCGGCTCGAATACGTGGCACGAGCTGTTCGCGCCGGATGGCGGGGATCATGTGTTCGTGCGGTCGGTGCTTTATTTCGGCGCGGTGAAAAAGCTGACGGATCACCCGGACGCGGTGCTCACGGAAAAGGAAATCGCGGAGTTTGATAAGACGAAGGCGTGGTGGAAGGAGAACGTGATCATGCACGACGGGCATGTGACGACGCGCAAGGGCGGGCCGATCATCCCGGCGCATACGTGGGATGCTTTCACGTATGATCCGAAGGCGCACCGGCTGATCTGGGGCATGGGCGTGAGCCCCGGCGGCACGGCGCAATATCACGCGATGGTGACGGGGCAGTCGCCCGAGAAGCTGATCGCGCAGGAGGACCCGAGTTACACGCCGATGTGGATGTTTGACCCGATGGCGAAGCAGTGGATCCACTATCGCACGAAGGCCGGGCACGCGCCGTTGCGCGGGATGGGGGCGACGATGGCGTTCATCCCGGAGTTGGGGAAAACGATCTGGTATGTCGCCGCGCAGAACGTGTCGCCGGGCGCGTTTGAGATGTGGACTTTCGACGCGACCGCGGATGCGTGGAGTGAGCTGAAGCCGAACGGCGGGAAGGGCATCTCCGCGCTGGCGACGAAGGAGAAAATCGCACCGGACTCGGAACTGCAAAGCGCCTACAGCCCGCGCCACGGCAAGCTCGTCGCGGTGCTGAAGCACGATACTTTCACCTACGACATCCAGGCGAACGAATGGGCCAAGGTGAACACGGACGAGCGCATTGACGCGCACGACGCGCGCACGGTTTTCGCCTACGACGAGGCGGCCGATGTGTTCCTCCTCGCGGACCCGAAGGGCAGGACGTCGCTGGCGGCCTTTTCGCTGAAAACGAACCAGTGGGAAATCATCACGCCGGACGGTCCGCCGATGCCGAAGCGCCAGTATATGGACTACCGCGGCTACTACGACCCGGCGCACAATGTCTTCGTGCTGGATGGCTCGGAGGGTTACGTGTGGGTGTATCGCGCGCGGCGGACGGGGAAGTAGGGGAACGTGGCTTTCCTGTTACCCCGGCGCGCTGCGCCGCGGGGGATGCGCGGAGGATTCGAGTGACTCACGAGCGCGCCGGAACCACTTCAATTGGCTCCCCCGCGATTTGAAAAGTGGCACAGGTTTGCGCCCGCACCCCCGTCGCGCCATGCAGAGTGCAGCTCCGCTGTTATCAGTAGCGCTCCGCGCGAGGCATTCGGTGCTGCCCCGAGCCCGCGGAGTTTTGGGGACTCTGCTGCGCAAGCTGGCGCCCGCCGCACACGTTGTGTGATTTGATTGTGGGTATCTGAAAATTGGTTCGGTCAGCCGGAATTGCACCAGCATCGCCTGATTGGCATTCAGGCATCCTGCACTTGGACGATGACCGCCGAGGAGGCGGAAGGGAAAAGTGGGGGCTGGTGGACGGGCGAGCCAAATGAGCGGCGCGGGTTGTGACACCCGCGCCGCATACGACAAAAAAGAACAAACACCGCTGCCAACTCGGAACTTGAGTTCGCACCCGCAGGATGATTTCACGGCGGTTGTTTCGGTGTTTCAGGCACACCTCCCGGAGCATGACATAGATAGTCATGCGAAGCCTCTGGACTGGAAAAGTCAGGGCGAGGAATCAGACAATACAGACCCGCTAGCTAGTCATCGTAAGATTGACTGGCTTGACCCTTCGACAAGCTCTGGGCCATGCAGCAGTTACTCCGTGAGCTGCCACCGTTTGTGGCTCACCCGCCTACCTACCCCCGCTATTCCCTTCCTCCTCTTCGGCGGTTACTAACTCACAGGCGTCTCCACTAGGGACTTATCTGGATTGGTGACCGATTGCGGCGCCGGCCGCTATGCAGTTAGCGCTCCGCGTTAGTCGGAGTGCGCTGCCGCGCCGTGCGTTCCGCCCCGTCGTCAGTTTGCGCTGACGGCGGGGTTTTTATCGCCCACGTTGTGGTTCAAATGTGATGTTCGAGCGCAAACGCGCGAGCGTTTCCTTGATGTTCAGATTGCTCCAATAGTGGACGAAGCAGTGCCCGACGACATCGACGACGAATACCTCGCGCAGATGGAAAGCGAGCAGCGCGACCCGGCCGCGCTGGGCGCATTGCCGGGTGCCGCCGCACCCGCCCTCCGGGCAAAAAGCTCCGCCCTTCGGCTATCTCGCTACGTTCGGTTCGCGATAGACGTCGTAGGTCGCGTGGCCGGCATAGAAAAAGACGAGGCTCGGGTGGATGCCGAAGCGCGCCTGCAACTCATCTACATCGTCGAAGGTCAGCAGCCGCTCGTTCCAGACGAGGCGCGAGGAGCGGTTCGCGCTCCACGACCTCACGACGGCAAACAGGAGATCCATCTGGCAGTCCACCGTGACGATGCGCAACGGCGCGGAGATGTCGCCCGGCTCGAAGGGTGCGGCGACAAGTTTCCCTTTCGCGTTCACGCCGGCCTCGTCTTCCCACAGATCGCCCTTGTGGTAGCCGCTGCGCGTGATCTCCAACTTGTAGTCCTCGGCTTACTCGCGCCACGGCAGTTCGAGGCGCTTCTGGTAGAACTGCTTGAGCGCGCTGATGTCGCCGCGTCGGGCAATGGCCTTTGCTCGCAGATACAGCTCTGCGAGCGCGCCCCAGCTCATCGTGCAGAGCGCGTTCCAGTGGAAGCCGACGCTCTCCTTCGCGGCACGCGGATTCCGCACGACGAAGCGCCCGGTCACGTTCAACTCACGCCGCGTGCGGTCGCTATCGTCGAAGTAATGATTGCACGACGCACAGCGCATCGCCGCCGTGCGCCGCACGGCTGTGGACGCTTTTGGGGCGCAGGGCAGCCTTGTTCACGTCGCTCGGGGGCTCTGCGCCCACTCGAAGCGCGATTTAAGACGCTTTTTGCGTTTCTCGGAGGCTTCCCTGCTCGCTCCTGCGGAGCGGACTCCCAACTCAGTCCTTTTCACACAGTCTCTCAAGCTTGGGCACGAGAATGAATCGAAGTCGCCGACCGGAATCTACTCCTCCTCTTTCCCCAAGTATGCCGCGATGACTTTCGGATTGGCGCGGATTTCCGCGGGGCTGCCCTCGGCGATCTTGCGGCCGTAATCGAGCACGTTGATCCGCTGGCAAATGCCCATGACCACTTTCATGTCGTGTTCCACGAGCAGCACGGCGCAGCCGAATTTCTCCTGGGTAAAACGGATGAGTTTCATTAGTTCGGCCTTTTCCGTGGGGTTCATGCCGGCGGCGGGTTCGTCGAGGAGCAGGAGCTTCGGACGCGTGGCGAGGGCGCGGACGATTTCGAGGCGGCGCTGGTCGCCGTAGGGCAGGCTTTTGCACGAAGCGTCGCGCTCGGCAGTGAGGCCGAAAATTTCGAGCAACTCCATCACCTTGGCGTCGATCTCGCGCTCCTCCGCGGCGAAACCCGGCCCGCGCAGCAGCGCGTGCGCGATCCCGTGGCGGAGGTGCATGTTGCAGGCCGTGCGGACGTTGTCGAAAACGCTCAGCGAGCCGAAGACGCGGATGTTTTGAAAAGTCCGCGCGATGCCGCGGGCGGTGATTTTGTAGGGCCGATGGCCGACGACCGATTTGCCGGCAAAACGGATTTTGCCGAGCGTCGGCTCATAGACGCCGGTGATGAGATTGAAGACCGTCGTCTTCCCCGCTCCGTTCGGCCCGATGAGCCCGACGAGTTCGCCTTCGCGGATTTCCAGCGACACTTCGCAGACGCATTTCAGTCCGCCAAACTGCATCGTCACGTTATCGATCTCGAGAAGCGGCGCGCTCATTGCAGACGTTGCTGGCGTTTGCCCGTGAAGTTGCCAAAGAGCCCCTGCGGCCGCGTGAGCATGAGGATGATGAGGAGCAGGGAATAAAGGATCATGCGGTTCTCCGCGACCTGCCGCAGCCATTCCGGCAGCCATTCGTAGCGCGAAACGGCGCGCAAAAACTCCGGCAAAATCGTCAGCAATGTCGCCGCCACGACCACGCCCGCGGTGTTGCCCATGCCGCCAAGAATGACCATGACCACGATGTCCACGGAGCGCAGGAAATTGAAGCCTTCCGGGTGGATGAACTGCTTGAAGTGCGCATAAAGCCCGCCCGCGATGCCGGCAAAAAACGCGGCGAGCACGAAGGCGAGCACCTTATATTTCGTGGTGTTGATACCCATCGCCTCGGCGGCGATTTCGTCGTCGCGCACCGCAAGGAACCCGCGGCCGTACGTCGAGTGGATGAGCGTCAGCACGACGTAGATCGTCAGCGCGGCAAAGGCGAAGGTCCAAAAAAAGTTCGTGTGCTGTTCCATGCCGCCGAGCCCGCGTTGCGCGCCGAGCGGCTCGGCATTTTGGATCACACCCTTGATGATCTCGTTGTAGCCGAGCGTGACAATCGCCAGGTAGTCGCCTTTCAAGCGCAGCGACGGCACCCCGACGGCCAGCCCGGTAAGCGCCGCGCCCAACCCGCCGCCGAGCAGCGCGAGCACAAAAACCGTCGTCGTGCTCAACGTCCCCGAACCGATCGAGTAGCCGTAGCGCAGCGTCAGCCACGACGACGCATACGCCCCCACCGCCATGAACCCTGCGTGGCCGAGCGAAAACTGGCCAGTGTAGCCGTTCACGAGATTCAGGCTCACGGCGAGGATGATGTTGATGCCGATGCCGATGAGGATGTCGAAATAGTACGGGCTGATTTCCCCCGCAAAATGCGAGAGCCCGGCGCAGACAATCAACGCGGCGAAGAGGAGAAGTTTTGCCCGTTGAGCCATTTTTACACCTTCTCCCTTTCCGAAGTGCCGAGCAGCCCCGTCGGCTTCACGATCAAAATGAGGATAAGCACGCCAAAGACAATCGCATCGCGATACGTCGGGCTGATGTAGCCGACGACCAGGGCTTCGATCACGCCGATCAAAAGGCCGCCCAGCGCCGCGCCGGGCAGGTTGCCAATGCCGCCGAGCACCGCGGCGACGAACGCTTTCAAGCCCGCGTTCACACCCATCAACGGGTCGATGGATGGCTGCTGGATCGAAGTCAGAATCCCGGCCGCACCCGCCAGCGCCGAGCCGAGGCCGAAGGTGAACGAGATGACCACATCGTTGTTAATCCCCATGAGCGATGCCGCCACCGGATTGAACGACAGCGCGCGCATCGCCATGCCCATCTTCGTCTTCAGCACGATGTAGCGGAGGACAAAGAGCAGCAGCAGCGTGACGCCGAAGACGAGCACCTGCGAAACCGTGATCGTCAACTGGGAGATCTTCCCCCACGACGCGGGAATCTCGATGGCGCGATCCACGATGAGTTCCGGGAACGACTGCGGATTCGCGCCGAAAACCAATTGGCCGGCGTTTTCCAAAAAGAGCGAAACGCCGATTGCCGTGATCAGCACGGTCAGCTTCGGCCGGTCACGCAAAGGGCGGTAGCACAGTTTTTCGATGACGATGCCGATGATCGCGCACAGGACCATCGCCACCACGAGCACCGCAAATGCGCCCGGATATGACGGCCCGTCGCCGAAGAGCTTGAGCGTCTTCGGCCCGATGTAAAAGCCGGCGAACGCGCCGAGCATGAAGACATCGCCATGCGCGAAATTGATGAAGCGCAGCACTCCGAAAACCATCGTGTAGCCCAGCGCGATGAGCGCGTAGATCGAGCCCTGCGAGAGCCCGTTCAGGAGCTGCTGGATGAAGAGGAGCGTATCGGCCATGCGTGCGGCGGTCTCGTAGGCGGACGCCGCGGCTTTAGGGAGCTACCGACTCCACGAAGTTAAACTTTCCTTCTCCGATTCCGAGGATGACCGCCGACTTCGTCGCGTTACGTTGCGCGTCGAGGGTAATTTTGCCGGTAATGCCGACATGATCCGTTGTCGCCGCGATGGCATCGCGCAGTTTTGGCCCGTCGGTCGTCCCGGCTTTCTTGATCGCCTCGGCCAGAATCACAGCGCTGTCGTAGCCGAGCGCGGCCATGTCATCGGGCACCTCGTTGTATTTGGCTTTGAATTTCTTCACGAATCCCTGAACCGCCTCGCTCTTCGCATCATCAGCGCTGAAGTGGCAGGAGAAAAACGATCCGTCGAGCGAGTTACCCGCCACCTTCAGCAGCGAGTCTCCCACCCAACCGTCGCCGCCTAGCAGCGGCACTTTGAGACCAAGCAGACGCGCCTGTTTGGCAATGAGCGAAACTTCGCCGTAATAGCCGGGGACGAAAATCGCATCGGGTTCCGCCGCCTTGATCGAGGTGAGCTGCGCTTTGAAATCCTTGTCGCCAGTGGAGTAGTTTTGCTCCTTCACGATCTCACCGCCGGCCGCCGTGAATCCTTTCACAAAAAACTCCCGGAGTCCGACCGAATAGTCCTGCTTCACATCGGTCAGCACGGCCACTTTTTTCCAGCCTTTGCTCTGGGCAAACTTGGCCATCACCGTGCCTTGAAACGGGTCGATGAAGCAGACCCGGAAAATGTAGTCGCCCACTTCCGTGACCTTGGGATTCGTCGAAGCCGGCGAGATCATCGGGATTTTGTTTTGCTGGCAGATCGGCGCGGCTTCGAGCGATTTGCTCGACGCCACCTCGCCGAGGACCGCGATCACTTTGTCCTGCGAAATCAGCTTCCGCACAATCGTCGCCGGCTGCCCCGCCTGCGATTGGTCGTCTTCGGCGATGAGCTTGAGCTTCTTTCCCAGCACCCCGCCGGCCGCATTGATTTCATCGATGGCCAGCGCCGTGCCTTTGTGGCTCGACTGGCCGAAGCTCGCGCTGCCGCCGGTGAGCGAGGCAAACTCGCCGACCTTGAGCATATCCGCACCGCCCGCATCGGTAGTGCTGGACGGTTTGCAACTCGTCAGACCAAAGGCGACTAAACCAAGGGTGAGGAGGCGGAGAGGCTGGAGAGGCTTGTGCATGGTGCGAAGTGAGTTGGGCGTGAATGGAAAACGCGCGAAGGCTAGAAACTCCCGCGGCGCAATTCAACAGCCAATGCGCGCAAATCCATCCTCTCGCTCAATCGCGGTGATACGGGTGGCCGGTGCGAATGGTGCAGGCGCGGTAAAGCTGTTCGAGCGTGAGCACGAGGGCGAGTTCGTGCTGGAGCGTGAGCCGGCTCAGCGACCACAGCCAGCCGGCCGCCTGGCGCAGGGTGTCGGTGTGGCCATCGGCCCCGCCGCAGAGAACAGCCACGTCGCGGGGGCCGTGCTGCTCCCATTCGGCGAGCTTGCTGGCGAGGGCGCGGCTGGTGATCTCGTGGCCGCGCTCGTCGAGGACCACGCGGAACATCCCGTTGCTGCGCTCGACCAGCGCGAGGCTCTCGCCGGCTTGGGTGCTGGCTTTCAAATAGTGCAGTTCCAGTGGGACGAAAGGCTTCATCCGACCCGCATACTCCTCCACGCCGAGTCGGGCAAAATCGAGCCGCGGTTTGCCGATGACGAAAAGGTGCAGGCGCATGGTGGCAGTGAACCAAGCCCGCGGCAGTCGGCACGGAGAAAATGCAGACTGGCCACATTTCGTGAGCCTTTTTCTCGCAGCATCCATCGCCAGCGAATCCTCGCTGTTAAAGGCGGAAAGCTGGTCTGGAGAGCTTGGAAACAACAGTGTTCTCCGTTGCCAAACAGCGGTGACCGGACACGATTCACGAACATTGCGCCAAAGGCGAATCCGCGAAGGCGTTCGCCAATGGGACAATAACAGTCAATGACGCGGCCACGGTGCATTTGGACAAGATCAAGGCGAACGTCTCGCTCAAACCGCGTTCAACGATGCGGACGGGCGGTGAACGCAAATTGGTTTTGGCACGGAAGAGGAGGCGGGGCAGGCAGGCCACACCTTCCCAGAGGCCCTTGGAGGAATCCGTCTAAAACTCTAGCGGCGGCGGCGGGTCGAGCTTGATCGCGGAGTCGATGACTGTGGCCTGCTGCTGCATCGGACGCACGGCTTCGGCGCGGCGGATTTCGGGTTCTGCCTCAGGCTGCGCCTGGGCGGCGGGGACGTTCACCGAACTATCCACCGGAGCGACACCACCGGCGAGGAGTTTCATGGCGATGGCGTTCTTGATTGACTGTATTGAGTTGTAGGGATCGTTGCCGAGCACCGTCGGCGCTTTCATCGCCACGGTTTGCAGGGTCGAGACGTCCACGGCCAATGTGGCGCGGGGGATTTCGCCGGCGGGAACCGCTTTTACAAAGGTGCCGGAGCCGCCGCCGGAATGGACGCTGCAACCGATCTTCGGGGCCTGCTCTTCGGACATGATTTCAAGATAGGTGGTGCGCCTCTGGACTTTCTCGCCAGTGTCCTTGTTCTCCACGGTCTCCGTACATTTGTCCGTGGCCAGTTGGCCGGAGGCGGTGCAGATCTCGCAGTTGATGATGCCCTTGGGCCGGACGAATTCCTTCGGCTTATAGGCGGCGAAAGTGCCCTTCATCACGTTCGCCCATACCGGCAGCGCGACTTCGTTGCTGAAGGCGCCGCGATAAATCGGGCGCGGTTTGTCGAAGCCCGCCCATACGCCGCAAGTCACCGCGCTGGAGTAGCCGATGAACCACGCGTCGGTGAAATTGTAGGCAGTGCCGGTCTTGCCCCCGAGGGGAAACTTTTTCAGCCCGAGTTCGGTAAAAGTTTTGTCCGCCGTGCCGCGCTCGAGCACTTCCGCAAGACAGGTGTGAATTTCGTAAGCGGTGGTCGGCTTGATCACGGCGACCTTTTTCGGCTCGGCGCGATAGACCACCCGGCCGCTGTTGTCCTCGATCTTGGTGATGATGAATGGTTTGTCGGGCCGCCAGCCGCCGTTGGGGAAGATCGTGCTGGCCAGGGTCATTTCCATGAGCGTGACCTCGCTGCTGCCGAGGAAGGTGGCTGGAAATTTGCGCAGCGGACTTTCGATGCCGGCCTTCTTCGCCAGGGCCAGCGTGGGTTCGAGACCGGTCATCATTCCGAGGCGGATCGTCGCGGCGTTCTTGGACTTCACCAGCGCGGTGCGCGCCGAGATGCCGCCCTCGTATTTGTTGTCCACCCGCTCCGGGCCCCACTCTCCGAGGATGCCGGTCTGGCCGCCGATCATGACCTGCCGGTTGTCGATCACCGCATCCTGCAAAAGCGTGCCGGGATTGAAGCCTCTTTCAAACGCGGCCGCATAGAGCACAGGTTTGAATGCCGTGCCCGCCGGACGCCGTGCGGAGATCGCCCGGTCATAGGGGCTGTGGGCAAAATCACGCCCCCCGATAAGCGCGAGGATGCCCCCGTTGCTATTGTCCAGCACCACCACGCTGCCCTGCAAATACTCCGGCATCGCCAGGTCGCCCTCGACGCCTTCCGCCGTCCTGGCCTGACGCTGGTGGGCTTTGAAATCCATGCCGTATTTCGCCACCGTTTGCCCCTCGAAATCGGCCCGCCGCTCGATCGCCTCAAGCTGCTCGCGCAACGCCTTCTCCGCGGCTTTCTGAAGGTCGCGATCGATCGTCGTATAAATGCGGTAGCCATCGCTCACCGCGCTGTCCCGTCCGAACTTTTGCGCCACCTGCTGCGCCACCAGATCCGCCGCGTAAGACTCTTGATAGGTCGGCTTCCGGTCTTTCACGATGATGTCCTCCTTCAAGGTTTTCTCCCGCTCCGCCGGTGTAATCAGCCCGATCTCCATGGCCCGCTGGAGCACATAGTTGCGCGAGTCGATGCAGGCCTGCCGGTTGCGCCACGGTGAAAGATTGCTCGGGCTTTTGAGCAAGCCGCAGAGCATCGCGGATTCGGAGAGGGTCAAGTCTTTGGCGGCTTTGCCGAAATAGCCATGCGCCGCCGCCTCCGCTCCATAAAAACCGCTGCCGAAAAAGACCCGGTTCAAATACAGTTCGAGGATTTTCGTCTTGTTGCACCGCTTCTCGATCTCCTTCGCGACCGCCAACTCGAGCAGTTTCCGCTGATAGCTCCGATCCGTCGGCGGGAGCAGATCGGGGAAAGTATTCCTAGCGAGCTGCTGGGCGAGCGTGCTCGCGCCCTGCACCGTCTTGCCCGCCTGCCAGTTCTTCACCATGGCGCGCACGATGCCCCTAAGGTCGATGCCTTTGTGCTGGTGAAACCGCGCGTCCTCCGCGGCCACCACGGCCGTGAGCAGCGAGGGCGAGAGCTGGTCGATGGTTACTTGGGAGCGGTTCTGGGTAAACATTCGCCCGATGACCCCTCCGTTGCGGTCCAGAATCACACTCGCCGACTCCATCGCCTCCAGCCGCGCGTAGTCAAATGTTGCCGCCCTCGCCTCGAGCTTCCCCTTTTCGATCAGGAAGAAAATCGCCCCCGCGCCCACCACAGCCACGAGCAGTCCGAGCAGGACGAGAAACCAAGGGCGACGATAAAAACGGAGGCGAGGAGGTGAAATATCCCACATGGGCGGGCCGGTTATTCGGCGAGGCCCTAACTCCCACAAATCCCCCCCGCGCGCAAATCCCATTTTACCCCGCGCGCCGCTGGGAAAAGCACCGCTTTCCGGAGGCGATTCCGCATCCGCCCGGCTGGCGGTTTCCGATTTCCCCGCTACGCTGCGCCCCATGTCCAAGCTCCTCCTGCCCGCACTCCTCGCCACCGCCGCGCTTTTCGCCCTCGGAGCCTGCGCCCGCGGCAAGCCGAAATCCTCCGCTCGCATCTATCCGGGCGACGGGCCGTCGATCAAGTTTATCGACAAGCCGGAGACCGCCGGCGGGACCATCGAAGCCCGCTAGCATCCGGTATTGCCAGCCCCCGGCAGGCCGCTATGAATCCGCGGCCTTGACCCGATGAAGCTTCGCAATCAACTGCTCGCGCTCTCCTGCCTGCTCGGCTTTGCCGCCCTCGGCTGGCTCTACGTCCGCACCTGGGTGGTGCAAAAGCCTTTTGGGATCATCCTCTTTGTCAGCGATGGCCTTGTCGCCCGGCATCTCACCGCCGCCCGGCTTTATGAGAACGGCGCCGGCCACCGCCTCACCCTGGAGTCCTTTCCCCACCTCGCGCTCCTCCGCAATCCCGCGCGCGATTTTGCCGTCCCCGACGATGCCGCCGCCGCCACCGCCCTGGCCACCGGGGTGAAAGTGAACCATCGCACGCTCGGCCAGGACGTTCCGGGGCAGCGGTTGAAAACCATCCTCGACCTCGCCCGCGAGGAAGGGCGCGCCACCGGGCTCGTCACCACTGGCAATCTCTCCGCCCCCGGGGCCGCCGCCTTCTACGCCCAGTCCGGCGACGCGCGGGAACGCGAACCGATCGCCGCTCAACTCCTCGGCCCCGAGAAACTCGATGTCGTCCTCGGCGGCGGGGCCGGCGACTTTCTGCCGGAAGCGAAAGGCGGCCGGCGCAAAGACGGGCGCGACCTGCTTGCCAAGTTCCGTGCCCATGGCTGGGACCTCGTCCGCACCAAAGCCGAACTCGTCAGCGCCCCTGCCTACCGCACCGCCGGCCTCGCCGGCTTCTTCAGCGCCGATCCCCTCGCCTTCAGCGACCAGATCGAATCCGGCAGCCAGCAACCCTCCCTTGCCGACATGGTCCGTCGCGCCATCGAATTCCTCCAAGTCCATGGAAAAGGCTACGTCCTCATCGTCGATGCCTCCCTCGCCACCACCGCCGCCGAACGGGGCGAAGGCGAGCGTGTCCTCACCGAGACCCTCGCCCTCGACCGCGCCGTCAAGACCGCCACCGAATACGCCGGTGCGAAATCCCTTATCCTCGCCGTCGGTAAACATGCCACCGGCGGGCTCACCCTGAGCGGCTACCCACTCGTCACCGACCGTGGCGTCGGCCTGCTCGGCGTGAACGCCGCCGGCCAGCCCGCCCTCACTTGGGCGACCGGCCCCGCACCCGCCGCCAAGACCGAACCCGCCGCCTTCCCCACTCCATCCGCGCTGAACAGCGCCGAGGACGTCCTCGCCATCGGCCGCGGTGCCGGCGCGGAAAAGCTCCACGGCTTCCTCGACAACACCGTCATCTTTCAAATCCTCCGCGATGCCCTCTAGGCGTCCGCCGGGCAGTCCTGATTGAGCGTGCGTTGCAGTTATCGGTTGGTGCTCTCGTTGGTGGCTCGTTCCCAAAAAGAGGGTCAGGGCTCGGCCGGCGCGGCGAAAATCTCGTTGAGCAAATTGCCCAGCCGGTAACCCGCCAACGTGACCCGCTGGCCCGCGATCTCGTGGGCTTTGCCGATGAACTCCGTGGACAGCGCGACCGGTTCATCCGCCGCCGGATAGGGCCGCTGCGGATACGCCGCGAGGCAGCCGATGAGGTGGCTCTCCCGCGCCCAGGCGACGGCTCCACCTTTCTCCGCGAGCTGATAAAACGACGCTTCGGGAAAGCGCAGCATCAGCTCACGCGCCTGCTCGGCGATGACGCCCTGACCCGCCGCCTTTGGCCGGTCCTTCACGTCCGGGCAGCGCCACACCTCGGCCGGTTTGCCCGCCTTCGTGTCGAAGCGGTACGCCTTGTCCCAAAAGGTGTGCAAGTTGGCGATCATCTTTGGCATGAGGTCACTGAAAGGGATGCCCATGATGAGATAGGCGTTGCCGCCGCGGTCGCCGGCCCAGTCCGTGGCGTGCAGCGGTTGGTGGATGTCGCCGACGAAATGCACCAGCATGCCCAGCGCCTCGACGCGCCGGTCCTCCGCCGTGGCCGGCGCTTTCAGAGCGGCGAGGCAGTCGTCGATTCCCGAGAGGATGTGCGGCGGCGGCGGGATGGTGATCGGCGTGCCGCTGGCCGTGAACTCCAGCGTCACATAATGCAGCTTGCCCCACGGGTAATTGGGCATCGATCGCATGTCGTCCATCCACGCCGGCGCGGTGACGAAATTGTAAGGCTGCCCCGCGTTGTATTCGTTCGGCAGCTTCCCCACGAGCGCGCTGACCTTGGCCCGCACCTCGGGGCGCAGCCGCTGCCACGCGATCTCCGCCGTGAGCATGTGCCCGCCGGCATCCCAAGCCCGTGCCGGGGTGCCCGTCAGCAGAGCCAGCAGCGTGATGAGGAAAAGCCGGCGCGCCGTTTTCATGGCACGAGTTTGAGCTGGTCGAAGTCGCGAATCTCGATCTGGAGGTTGTTGTTGAATTCGCCGACCTCTCCCGTCACCTGCACTTTCTTGCCGACGTAGTTCGTCAGCTTCTCTTTCGTGAAATCGCCCGAGCCCTTTGAAACCATGAAGACGAGGGAAATGCCTTCCTGATATTTGTCCGTAAAGTTCAGATAGCGCACCGTGGCGTTCTTCGATTCGCCCTGCTTCACCAGCGTCCCCTCGACAATCACCTTCTGCCCCTTCACGCCACGCAGAGCCTCCAGTTCCGTGGGTGCATAGATCTTTTCACCCGCGACTGCGGCCACGGGCGGCGGCGGTGCAGCGGGCGGCTCGGCCGCGTTCAGCGGCGCCGTGGCGAAGGCAAGGAGTGCGAGAAGGCGGAGTTTCATGGATGGAAGCGGGCGAGGGTGAAAGAGGATGCCGCGCGGCACAATGCGCGTGGCCGGTGGCGGACGTTACAGTTTCGCTTCACCGAGCACCCGCAGCTTGATCCCACGCAGCGTCGCAGCTGTCCGAAAAGTGGCGATGCCGCAGGGTTTCGACAGCTCGATCTCGCCGAGGCGCATGCTGATTTTTTTGTCCTTCGTCTCGACATCCAGCATCTGCTCGTCGTCGATCCACGCCTCGATCTTCTCCGCCGTCACCCGCACACGAATCTTGTACCAGTGCCCTTTCTCGAACTTCTTGAACTTCGACGTCTCATTCTCCGAGGCGTCTTCCCCATTGATGCTCGACAGCCCGACGAGGGCCCCGCCCCATCCGCCCACGACGAACGTACAATGCGTCTCGCCGTATGGAAAAGTCAGCGCGCAGAAGAAGTCCGTGCCCTCCAGACGCTGCGCCTCCAGAGCCAGCTCGTAGTTCATCTTCGGCATCGCGCCGGTAAAATTCACGCCGGTTAGGTCATTGCCCACACCGAGCGTGAGTAGTCCTTCTTTCACCGCCACCTCACCCTGCCCGCTAAACTTTGTCTCCTTCCAGCCCTCCAGCGTCTTGCCGTCGAAGATGGGCTTCCATTCAGGCTCCACCGCCCAAACAGCTCCGGCGAACAGGCTGACGATGGCAGCCGTGAGTTTGAAAAAATGGCGGCGGGGAAACGTGTTCATCGGCATGTAAATATCACGCGCCCAACTCGTGTCGCGCCTTCATTTCCGACCTCTGCGCCTTGGAAATCATCGGCCGGCCAACTCCGCCGGAAAAGCCGGCACCTCCGCCGTGCGCGCCCAGCCGCTGCCGACGAGGGGCAGGACAAGGGGGAGAAAGCGGTGCGTTTTCATGATTCGACGACAGCGGGGCGACCGGCAAAGATTGCTACGCAGGCGTATGACCCGCAACCGCCATTTTGGCTCGCGGCTCTGGCGGACGGTCGGTCGTGATGTACACGACGTCCCACTGGCCGGCCTGCACCATGACCAAGCAGTAATTCGCGCAGAAGGGCGTGAGTTATCAGGAGATCGACGTGGAGCGTTCGGCGGAAGGCCGGGCCGCTTTCCAGCAACTCGGCGGGCGCGGCGTGCCCCTCATCATGGTCGGGGAGAAACGGATGGAAGGCTTCAGCGCACCGGCGCTGGATGCGATGCTGTAGGCGTCAGTCCTTGAGGCTCGCGAGGAACTCCACAAGATCGCGAATTTCGCGTTTGCTGAGCAGGTCGCCCATGTTTGGCGGCATGCCGCTGGGAGCGGCATCGCGGCTCTTGATCTCGGCCTTTTTCACGGTAACGGCCGGCGTGCCGGGCATCTGGAGGACGAGTTGGGCGGCGTCTTCGCTTTTGATCACGCCGGCCTGGATGTCGCCGTTCTTCATCGTCACGACGACGGTCTGGAAGCCCTCGGCGGTCTTGGCATTGGGGAGGACGATGGATTCGAGGGAATAGGCGCGGTCTTTTTTCGCGCCGAATCCCGTCAGGTCGGGCCCGGCTTCGCCACCGCTGCCTTTGAGCTTGTGGCAGCGCAGGCAGGCGGCCACCGCGTGCTCGCGGAAAACGGTTTCACCCGCGTCCTTGTCCCCGCCGGTGAGGCAGAGTTGGAAAGCGGCGAGCGGATCTGTTTTTGAAAGCGCGTTCTGATACGCGGAGAGCTTGGTTTTGATCTCGGGCGCGGTGCGTTTGGCGGCGGCTTCGAGGAGTTCGACCTGAACCTCCGGGGGGATTTTTCCGCTGCGAAGCTCCTCGATCAGCGCGGCGAGTGCGCGATCGGCAGCGGGGCCGGGGATGCCGCCAAGGGCCAGGATGACCGCTTTCTTTTCGGGCAGGGCGGCTTGGGCAAAGGCAGCGGCGAGTTGCTCGGCGGCTTTGGCGGGGTCGAGCTTCGCGAGCATCGCGCTGGCAGCGATGCGGAGCGAGGCATCCTGGTCGGTGACAGCGAGCTGGATGGCGTCGGCGAGTTTCGGATCACCGAGGGCGGCGAGGATTTCCAACGCGCGGCCCCGCACTTTCGGGGAGGCCTCCTTTTTCGCCATGAGGGCGAGGAGTGCGGCCCCCTCGGCTTTCGCCTCAAGCGCGCCGACAGCATCAAGCGTGGCGAGGATGACGGCCTCGGATTTCGCCGCGAGGAGCTGCGGGAGAACGGCGTGCAAAGCGCTCACCGCGGGCGCGGCGGGGCGTGGCGGGAGCGGACGGATGATGGCGGCCACGCGGTCACGGGCCGGCGGCTGCGGCCAGAAGGCCAGGAGTTTCAGAGCCTCGGCGCGGAGTGCATCCTTCGCGCCGTCCTGCACGGCGAAGGCAGCGAGCGCCTGGGCGGTGGCGGTGGTGCCAGTGCGGAAGCTGGCATTGATCGCGCGGATGGCGAGCTGCGGATCTTCGATGGGCTTGGCGAGGAGCGCGGCGAGCTGCGGAAGCGCGGGGGCGATCGGCAGGTCATTGATCGCACGCGCAGCTTCGAGGACGAGGAGCGGATCCTCATCGGCGAGGAACTGCGCGATCTCCGGCCTTTCGAGCCGGCGCATCGCGAGCAGCGCGGCCATGCGGACATGCTCGTTCTGATGTTTGGCGGCGGCTTCGAGCGCCGCGAAGTCCTTCGCACCGACGAGCGCCGAGACGTAGGCGAAGCGGAGGTAGGCATCGCGCCCTTCGTTTTCGCGAACCATGAGCAGCACCTGCCCGACACACTCGGGGCGGCCGAGTTTCGCCAGGCCCATCGCGCCGAAAAAGCTCAGGCGCTCCTTGGGCTCGCGGAGCATTTTCAGCAGGCCGTCATACGCGGCGGCCACGCGGTTTTCGCCGAGCACTTTCGCGGTCTGCGCGCGGACTTCCTCGTCCTCGTCTTCAAGCAGCGGCACCAGCGGCGCGAGGATTTTTCCCGCCGCGCCGAGCGTTTTATATTCCGCGCGGCGGGCGACGATCCCCAGCCCCCAGATCGCGTGCAGCCGCGCGAGTTGCGGCTCGGGAAAGCCCGTCGGACTGGCCGCGACTTCACCAAACTCCCGCTGCGCTTCCGGACGGTTCGCCAGCTCCCACTCGACCTCAAGGCGGATGCGCTGATCCTGATGCCGGAGCAGCGGACGCAACTCGACGAGCGGCATTGTTTTGAAGCCCGCGGCGAGCATCGCGCGCACCGGTTCGACCTGCCGATCGAGCAGCGCGGACGGATCATACATGCGGAAGATGCGCCCGCGCGCAGTCCCTTCCCAGCCCTCGCCCCACTCGCTGAAATACATTTTGCTATCCGGTCCGAAAGTGATGTCGGTCGCCTGCACATTGTTCAGGAAAATGTGCTCGTCTATCAACCGGAAGGATGCGCCGAAGGGTTGCGCCTCCCAGGAGGAGATGTTGCTGCGTGCTGAGGTGCCCTTGAAGCCGCAGAGGAAAAAGTGGTTCGCATACCGCGCCGGCATGCCCGTGCCGGGATTGTAGGCGAGGCCGGAAGGACCGTCGGGAATGTTGGCGATGGGCGGCAAAATCCACGCAGCCTGGCCCTCGAAATAAGGCTGCCACAGCTTCTCCGCCAACCACGGATTGAGATCCTTGCCCAGCGGATGATGCTGCCAGCCGACGCGCCAGCCGTAGTCGCCGCCCTCGACGAGATACTCCCAGCGCTCGCGGTCACCCTGGTCGGAGTCGTTGTCGCCGGTGAAAAGATTGCCAAAATTGTCGAAGGCCAGCTCCTGCGGATTGCGCAGTCCGTGGCAGAGCGCCTCCATGTGCGAGCCGTCCAGCTCGCAGCGGAAGACCGCGCCTTCATCCGGGAAAGCGAGCTTCACGCCTTCCTTGGTCGTCACGCTCGCGCCGCGATCGCCGAAGGAAAAATAGAGCCGCCCATCGGGCCCGATGATCAGCCCGTGCATATCGTGTCCGGTGAAACTGAAGCGCACCCCATAGCCACGGCTCAGTTCCTCGCGCTTGATCGCGTGCCCGTCCTTGTCGATCCCGTCGAGCTTCCACAGAATCGGCATATTCGTGAACCACACGCTGCCGTCATGCGCGAGCACCCCGGAGGCGATGCCGTCGAGCAGTGAGTTGAAGCCGTCCGCGTAGATCGCGGAGTAGTCCGCCTTGCCGTCGTGGTCGCGATCTTCGATCAGGCGGATGACCTCCGTTTCAATCCCGAGCTTCGGCCATTCGTCCGGGAAATTCTTTTTCATGTAGCCGACGCGGTCCTCGATCGTCCGGCTCGCGAGGTCGTCCTCCAGCATGAACATGTAGTGCCGGATATCGAGGGTGCTCGACCGGTAGCGATACGTCTCCGAGACAAACACGCGCCCCTGATTGTCGAGGCAGAAGGCCACCGGATTGCCAAGCATCGGCTCCGCCGCGAAGAGGTCGATGGTAAAACCGTTCGGCGCCTTGAAAAGTTTCGCCGCCTTCGCCGGTTCGTCGGAAACCGGGCGCTGCGCCGGGGCCGTGACGCGCTCCGGGCCTTTCAATCCGGTCTGGGCGGGCGCGGGTGCGATCTCCGCGGCGTGGGAAAAAGCCGCGCACGCGGCGGCAAAAAAAGCCGGCGCAAGCCGGCGGCATGGGGATGACATGGCGCGGAAACTATCGCGCGAAATGGGCAAAGCAAGACGGGCGGCGGGGGCTGGACCTTTCATCGCTTCCGCCACGCGATTTTGAACACGCCGGGCTCGCGCGTGTCTTCCACGGAAACAACCACCGCGGCTTCCGCCGCCGATTGTTTTCCACATCCACATGAAAATCCGCCGTCCCATCCTGACCACCTCCATCGCCCTCCTCGCCGCTTTCGCGCCTTTCGCCATCGCCGCGGATGTGCCGAAGCCCGAGACCAAACTCCCCGAGATCAAGGTCGATCCCGCCCCGCTTCCGGCGAATGGCGGGCGCAGCACCTACGCTCCCGTGGTCGAGAAAGTCTCACCAAGCGTCGTCACCATCGCCACCTCGAAACTCCAGGCCCGGAACAAGAACCCCTATTTTAACGACCCGATGTTCCGCAAATACTTCGGCCTCCCTGAAGGCGATGAGAACGAGGAAGACGCCAAACCCCAGAAAGGCAGAAAGCGCCTCGAACGCGTGGGCCTCGGTTCGGGTGTCATCGTCGGTTCCGATGGCTACATTCTGACCAACAACCACGTCATCGACGGCGCGGACGAAATCATCGTCACCATCGGCAAAGACAAGCACGAGTATAAGGCCACCAAGATCGGCAACGACCCCGCCACGGACATTGCCGTCCTCAAGATCGATGCGAGCAACCTGCCTGCGATCACCTTCACCGACAGTGCCAAAGTCCGCGTTGGTGACATTTGCATCGCCATTGGCAATCCTTTTGGCCTCACGCAGACGGTGACCATGGGCATTGTCAGCGCGCTCGGCCGCGCCGGCATCGAGCGCGGCATGCGCGCCGGCGACAACACTCGCTATGAGGATTTCATCCAGACCGACGCCTCCATCAATCCCGGCAATTCCGGCGGCGCGCTCGTCGATGCGGAAGGCCGGCTCATCGGCATCAACACCGCCATCTTCAGCATGAGCGGCGGCAACCAGGGCATCGGCTTCGCGGTGCCCGCCAACCTCGGCCGCACGATCATGGAGAGCCTCATCAAGACCGGGAAAGTTTCCCGCGGCTTCCTCGGCGTGGCCCTCCAGCCGCTGAACGAAGACCTCGCCAAGCAGTTCAAGATCGAAAGCACCAACGGCGCGCTGGTCGCCGAAGTGACCGCCAGGAGCCCCGCGGAAAAAGCGGGCCTGCAAAGCGGCGACATCATCACCGAAGTCGGCGGCAAGCCGGTCGAAGACACGCGGGAACTCCAGATGCGCATTGCCAGCATGGCGCCCGGTTCGAAGGCCGACCTCAAAGTCCTGCGCGACGGCAAAGACAAAGCCATCACCGTCGAACTCGGCGAGCGTCCGGTGATGAAGGGCCTCGCCGCCGCCGAGCCCGCGAAACCGTCCGACCCCGATGTCCTCGATGGCGTGACCGTCGGCGACCTTGATGCCGAGATGCGCAAGAAGTTCGACCTGCCCGAGACCGCGAAAGGCGTGGTCATCACCGAGATCGACCCCGAGTCCCCGAGCGGCGAGGCCGGGTTGAAAGCCGGTGACGTCATTCTCGAGGTCAACCGCGAGCCCATCACCAGTTCCAAACAGGCCGTCGATCTCAGCGAGAAAGTGAAGAAGGAAAAGAAAGTTCTCCTCCGCGTCTCCACCAAAGGCCAAAGCCGCTACGTCGTCGTCGAGCGCAAGGACTGACACGACGCCGCCCCATTCCACAAAGCCCCGCCAGCGATGGCGGGGCTTTTTGCTGCCCGCACATTTCCCCTAGCACTCCCGCCCCGCGCGAATCCTCATTGGACATTCCCTCAATCCTTCGTCATTCGTCCTTTCCCTATGCGTCCCCTCCTCGCCCTCCTGCTTGTCGTCACCACCGCCCTCGCCGACTCCATCGCCCTGCCTACCTTCGACATCCGTGAAGGCGACCGCGTCCTCTTCCTCGGCGATGTCCTCCTCGAGCGCGAAGGCACCTATGGCTATCTGGAAACGCGCATGCACGAACAGTTCGCCGACCGCTCCTTCACCGTCCGCAACCTGAGCTGGGCCGGCGACACCCCGCTCGGCGTCAGCCGCGCTGCCTTCGATCCCCCGGCCAAAGGCTGGGAGCGGTTGAAAGAGAGCATCGCCGTGGTCAAACCCACCGTCGTCTTCCTCGGCTACGGCATGGCCGCGAGTCTGCAGGAGCTCACCGACCGCAGCCAAGAGCCCACCCTCAACCGCGACCCCGCAAGATACGGTGCGGAGCCGATGACTCCAGCGCGGTTCAAACGCGAAATGGGGATGCTCATGGATGCGATCGAGGGAAAGGCGGAGGGCGGAAGGCGGAAGGCGGAAGACAAAGACAACCCGGCGCAGCCGCCATCTGCTCTTCCGACTTCCGCCCTCCGCCCTCCGCCTTTCCCGTCTCCCCGCTTCGTCCTCCTCTCCCCCATCCGGCACGAAGACCTCCGCGCCCTGCGCCCCGGCCTCCCCGACCCCGCTGCGCACAACAAGCTGCTCGCCGAGTATGCCAAGGCCATCGAGGAACTGGCGAAGGAGCGCGGGGCGTGGTTTGTGAACCTGTTTGAAATATCGAAATACATGGGGAATCCGCAGGAACGGACTGTCCCAATCACTGACAACGGCATTCATCTCAACGCCTACGGCTTTGTAGCGCTCCGAGACAGTTTGCCTTCTTCTTTTGGATGGCGGGATGGCGTAATAGACGAACGGATAGCTCGGCTCGGGCGGATTGGGTTCAGCGACAACAGGCAAGCCCTCCGCGCCGCCGTCATCGCCAAGAACGAACTCTTCTTCCACCAGTTCCGGCCGGCCAACAGCACCTACCTCTTCGGCTTCCGCAAGCACGAGCAGGGGCAGAACGCCAAGGAAATGCCCATGTTCGACCCCCTCATCGAAAAGGCCGAAGCCGAGATCGAGCGCCTCAAACGGAGCCCAGCGCTCCCGCGCGCCTCGGAGGCAAGTGCTCCTGCACGTCCGCCCGGAACATCATCAAAAGACGGCGCGGGAGCCACACCCGCCGGGCGCGCAGGAGCGCTTGGCTCCGAAACGGGACACGCAGGAGCGCGTCCCTCCGAGGCTCCACCGCTCCCCACCTTCACCGTCGAAGACGGCTACCAGATCGAGCTGTGGGCCGAAAACCCCCTGCTGGAAAAGCCCACCGAGATGAATTGGGACGCCCTCGGCCGCCTCTGGGTCTGCAGCTCCTCCCTTTACCCCATGATCGAGCCCGGCCAGCCCGCCGATGACAAAATCCTCATTCTCTCCGACCCGACGGCCAGCGGTAGGGCGACGAAAAGCGAGGTCTTCGCGCGTGGACTCCTCATCCCGACGGGGGTTGTCCCCGACTTCGTGGCCGACGGAGGAAAGGCGGAAGGCGGAGGGCGGAAGGCGGAAGATAGACGGGAGGCTGCGCCGCAGGCATCGTCCCCACCACCCGCCGCAGGGGCAAACTCCTCTTCCGACTTCCGCCCTCCGCCTTCCGCCTTTTCCTACGGCTGCTACGTCGGCCAAAGCACCGAACTGCTCCACTTTTCCCCCACCGGCACAAAACGCATCATCCTCTCCGGCTTCGGCACCGAAGACACCCACCACATCATCCACACTCTCCGCTGGGGTCCGGACGGACGCCTCTATTTCAACCAGAGCATCTACATCCACAGCCACCTCGAGACCCCGTGGGGCCTCGTCCGGCTGAACTCCGGCGGGTGCCTCGCCTACGACCCGCGCACCGAACGCGTGGAGGTCTTTGCCAAAGGCTGGATCAACTCCTGGGGCCACGCCTGGGATCGCTGGGGGCAGAGCTTCTTCACCGACGGCGCCGGCGGCGGCGGCATCAACTGGGCCTTCCCCGGCGCCACGTTTGTGACCTACGAAGGCGCCCGCCAGACCGTCCCCAGCGTCAGCCCCGGCAGCTACCCGAAGATGGCCGGCCTCGAACTCATCTACAGCCCCCACTTCCCCGCCGACTGGCAGGGCAACGCCGTCACCTGCGACTTCCGCGCCCACCGCATCGTGCGCTTTGCCATCACGGATTTGGCAGAAGAAAAAAACGCAGAGACGCAGAGACGCGGAGAAGAGAAAGGCACCCCGGCTCCGGATCCCTCTGCGCCCCTCAGCGTCTCTGCGCCTCTGCGTTCAAATCCGACCGCCCTTTCCTCCGGCTACGTCACGAAAGAGATGCCCGACCTCGTCCGCACCAGCGACCTCAGCTTCCGCCCCATCGACGTGAAGCTCGGCCCGGACGGCGCGCTCTACGTGGCGGATTGGAGCAACCCGGTCATCAACCACGGCGAAGTCGATTTCCGCGACCCCCGCCGCGACCACCACATGGGCCGCATCTGGCGCATCAGCAAAAAGGGCGCGCCGGTGGTGCAGTGGGAGGCGGCGCTTGGAAAGAAGACGCCAGAGCTGCTGGACGGCCTGCTAAGCGGGAGTCTGTGGGAGAAGGAGCAGGCGCGGCAGGTGTTGAGAAAACGGGGCAGTGAGGTCTTCGAGGAGGCGAGAAAGTGGAGCGATCTTGTGCCGCGCGTTGGAGAGCAGGACCTCACGCCACTCGCACGCTTGGAAACTGCGTTGCTCACGGACTCAGCCAGTGAAGCGGACTTTGGGCGACTGAAAGGACTGTTCACGACGGATGACGGGCGACTTCGCGCTGCCGTCGCACGGTTGTGGTTGCCTGCCCGCCACACCGCGATGAGAAGGTTCTTTGAGGAAGTGAAGCGGGACAGCGAGAGCATCAGAAAAGAACTAGATGCCGCCAGAGTGAAGGCTCAGAAACGCTTTCCTAATGATCTCCAAAAACAGGAGGAAGCGGTCCATGCCGCAGTGCCTCTGCCGCCTGATGGGGACGACATCGGCGAGCTCGTCCGCAACTTTGACAAGCCAATCGAGAAGGCGCTCGCCGATCCCAATCCCCGCGTCCGCCTCGAAGCGATGCGCGCCCTGGCCCGCATCCCCACCGCCCGCAGCGCCGAACTCGTCCTCGACGCGGCCGTGCGGAGCCAAGCGCTCCCGCGCGCCGACGAAGCGCTCCCGCGCGAGTCCCTTTCCCCAGCCAACCCACCCGCCGGGCGCGCCGGAGCGCTTGGCTCCGGGGAACGCGCAGGAGCGCTTGGCTCCGACGCCCCGGATGTTTTCTACAACCACGCCGCGTGGCTTTCCATCAATGACCTCGCCCAGCCCTGGCTCGCCGCGCTGGCCGACGGCACTTGGAAAGCCGAGGGGCGCGAGCAGCAGCTCGCCTTTGCCCTCGGCGCCCTCCCGCCCGACGCCGCCCGCGGCGCACTCGTGCAGGTGCTCGGCAGCGCGCCGCGCGACCTGGCCAAAGGCCCGTGGGTCGAACTCATCGGCCGCAGCGGCGGCCCCGCCGAACTGCGCCGGCTGCTCGACGCCATGCTCGTCTCCTTTGGCACCGACTGCTGCCCCGGCGAGGAGCTGAAGAACATCCACGCCGTGCCCATCGACGACGCCACCGCGCTGCGCTGCGTGAACGCCCTGCTCGAAGCCGCCCGCGTCCGCAACCAGCGCCCCGACGGCGACCTCCTCCCCGTCGAGCGCCTCGTCTTCCGCACCGGCGGCGCCGTCCGCGCCGGCATGCTCCGCCTCGTCGGCTATTGGAAACCCGCGCCCGGCCTCGACTGGCTGCGCGGGGTCTTCGAAGAAAACGCCCTCGACCCCGCGCAAGCCGCCAGCGCCATCGAAAGCCTGCGCGACCTCGGCGGCGCACCCGCCATCGCTTTGCTGAAAAAACTCGCCGCTCCCGCGAGCACCGCGCCCACCCGCCAGCGCGCCGCCGTCGCCCTCGCCGCGCTCGATCCGAAAGCGCCCGAAGTCGCCGCCGCCCTCGCCGCTTCGCCCGACGAAGGCGTGGCGCTCACCGCCTGGCGCGACCTTTTCAAAACGCAGAAAGCCATCGACGCCCTCGCCGCCAATGTGCCCGCGGACTTGCCCAAGCCCGTCGCCATCGCCGGCATCCGCGCCGCCCGCGAAGCCGGCAAGAAAGGCGAAGCCATGCTCGCCGCGCTCACCCCGCTCGCCGGTAACGTCCCGAAACCCGCGCCCGCCGCGGCGGACTTCAAGGGCATAGCCGCACGCATGTGGACGCAGGGCGGCGATGCCGCTCAGGGCGAACTCATCTACCGCCGCGCCACGCTCGGCTGCGTGTCCTGCCACGCCATCGGCGGCGCGGGCGGCATCGTCGGCCCGTCGCTCACCTCCCTCGGCGCGAGCGCGCCCGCGGACTACATCATCGAGAGCCTGCTCGTGCCGAACGCGAAGGTGAAAGAGGGCTACAACGGCGTGACCCTCAAGCTCAAGGACGGCACCGAAGTCATGGGCATCCAGGCCCGCGAAACCGCGCAGGAAGTCATCCTCCGCAACGTCGCTGGCCAGGAAACCGCCGTGCCGAAAGCGAACATCGCCGGCAAGACCGACATCGGCTCCATCATGCCCGCCGGCCTCCTCGACGCGCTCAACGACAACGAGCGCATGAACCTCTACTGCTTCCTCGCCGAACTCGGCAAACCCGGCCCCTTCGACGCCAGCAAAGCCAACGCCGCCCGCGTCTGGAACCTCTACCCCGGCACCACCACCTTCGCCGCGATGAAAGCCGGGCCGAACGACGCGAGCGCAAAAGCTTTCACCCTCGTGGATGGCCGCCTAACCAAAGCGCAACTCACCGAAGCGCTCCAACTCGTCACCAATCCCGGCGGCGTGATCTATGCCGTCACGCAATTCCAAAGCACCGGCAAAACCCGCCTCGATCTCACCGGCATCGCCAAAGCCATCCTCGACGGCGCGCCGCTCACCATCACCCCCGACCTCACGCACGAACTCCCCGCCGGGGTCCACACCCTCGCCGTGAAACTCGACGTCCCCGCCCTCCCCGAAGTCCTCCGCGCCGCCAGCCCCGACGCGAGCTTCACGACGAACTGAGACGCGCTCAGCGCGAGCCTCGTTCTCGTGACGGTGAGCTAAGGCTCACCCCGCGGCAGGTGGCGGGCCGTGCCAGCGCAGGGCCATCACGGAGATGTCGTCGCTTTGCTCCCGCTCGCCGCAGAAGCTGCGCACGTCGGTGACGACTCCACGGGTGAGCTTCTCGACGGGCTGTGCAGCGAATCCGCCGATGACGACCTGGAGGCGCGCGCCATCGTAAAAATGTTCGCCCGGATCGAGCGCCTCAGTCACGCCATCGGTGTAGAGAAAGAGCGCGTCGCCGGGCGCGAGGCGGGTGCTGGTGGTCTGGTAGGCGAGGCCGGGCATGGCGCCGAGAGCCACATTTTTCTGCCCGGCGAGCGAGGTGACGGTCGGCCCGGAAACCAGGAAGGGCGGGGGATGACCGGCGTTGCAAAAGGTGAGCGCGCCCGTCTTCACCTCGAGCACCGCGCAAACCATGGAGACGAACATGCCGCTCTCCGCCTGATTGCAGAGTTCCTCATTCACCTGGACCATCATCTGGGCCAGCGGGAGGCCGCGGGAGGTGCTGGCTTTGAGCAGCGTCTGGGTAACGGCCATGAAGAGCGCCGCGGGCACGCCCTTGCCCGAGACATCGCCGATGAGGAAGCAGAGCCGCTCGTCGTCGATAAAGTAGAAATCGTAAAAATCGCCGCCAATCTCGCGCGCCGGCCGAAGGAGCGCGTGAATATCGAACTCGGGCCGCTCGGGGAAAGCGGGGAAGCGTTTTGGGACGAGGCTCATCTGAATGGTGCGCGCGGCGTTCAACTCACCCTCGTAGCGCTCCTTCACCGTGGTGGTGTAGCGCAGCTCCTGCATGCGCATCTGCAGGTCGCGGGTCATTTTGTTGAAAGCGTTCGTGAGGTTTGCGACCTCGACCGTCGGCGACTGCACACTCAGCCGCAGCGCGAGATCGCCTTCCGCAACTTTCTGCGCGGCGGCGGCAAGCTGGGTGATCGGTTTGCTGATCGAGCGCGCGACAATAAGCAGCGCGACGAAGAGCGTGACCAATCCCACGAGGCCGAGCGCGAGCAGTTCCTTTTGCAGATCGAACGCCGCGGCCAGCACCTCGGCCTGCGGATAGACCAGTGCGAGCGAAAAGCCGCCGTTTTGCGCGGGTGCAAAGGCGATCCACGCCGCCTCGCGCCGCAGCGGGTCCATGGCGCTAAGAAAGCCGCCCTCGTCCGACATCATCAGCCGCCCCAGCTCAGGATCGGTGTCCTGGATGGACGCCTTCATGATTTTGCTTTTGTCGGGAAAAGCCACGTAGCGGCCCTGTTTGCTGATGATGAAAGCATAGCCGCTTTGCCCCAGCGGGATTTTTCCGGTCTCGGCGATAAGCTGGTCGAGCGCGATGTCGATCGTCGCCACGCCCCAGAACAGATCATCGCGCCGGAAGGGCACCGTGCGCGTGGTCATCAGCACGCCGCCGCCGCCCTCGTCGAAATACGGCTCCGTCCACAGCGCCTCCCCGAGATCCCGCGGCTGCCGGTACCAATCCCACTGGAAATAGTTGTAGTCCGCCTCCGCAAGCTGGACGAACTCCAGCCCATTGGTGCCGTGATAGTAATACGGCCCGTAGCCGCTCGCCCCTTCCACAAAGCTGTACGGGCGAAAGACGATGCAACTCCCGTAGATGTCCTTGTTGCCCCCCACGACCCCGCGCAGGTAACCTTCCAGTTGGGCCGGCGTCGTGATCACGCCGGACTCCATGACCAGCGCGTGCATCGCGGGAATCTTCGCCGCGGCGTTCAGCGTCCGGTCCAACCGCGCGGCGTGGTACTGCGCTGTCGCCGTGGCCGAGGTCTGCGTCTGGGCAATGACGCGTTGCACCGCGCGCTGCGCGGAAAACCAGAGCACGAAGGCGAAAAGCAGCACCGCTGGCACCCCGATCCAAACCATCAACCGCGTGGAAAGTGTGCCCTTCATTCCGGCCAGCACCCACTCGCGCAGGGTCCGACCGTCGGCACCATCCGCGGTCTCATGGCGCTCAGTTCACCGCGGCGTCGCCGCGCAGAATCCGCAGCGCCTCCTCGCGCGAAGAGACGATTTTCATGATCTGCGTAAAACCGATCATCTCGAAAATCATCAGCACGGCGGGCGCGAGGGAGCAAATGACCAGCTTGCCGCCAAGCGGTTCCAGACGTTTGGCCGCGAGCAGAAATACCTTCAGCCCGGCGCTGTTCACATAGTCGAGCGCGGCGCAATCCACGATGATGCGACGTTCCCCGCGATCGACCAGCGCGAGCAGTCGCGACTCAAATACCGACGAGGTCGCCGAGTCGAGATGTTCCGTCACGGTGACGACCATGACGTCGCCTTGTTTGTCTTCTTTGATCTGCATGAAAGCTTCGGGTTCGTTTCGCGGGAGGAGACGCTAGCGGATTCGCTTGCGCATCGTGAGCACATTTTTCGCGTTCTCGCGCCGGTACTCCACCCGGTCCATCAGGCTGCGCACGAGATGAATTCCAAGCCCGCCGAGCGTCCGCTCGCCCAGGGACGCGGTGAGATCCGGCAGCGGCGCATTCAGCGGATTGAACTCGAGTCCGCCATCCGTGACGGCGCTGCGCAATTCGCCGTCGCTCGTTTCCAGCCGGACGTCGATGTGCTGTCCAGCGGGGTCCTGGTAGCCATGCAGAATGACATTCGTCACCGCCTCATCGAGCGCAAGATTCACCGCGTAGAGCGTGCGTGAGGGAATTTCGTGCAGTTCGCCAAACTGGCGCACAAGGTGGTTCAGGCGCTCGATTTCGCGGACCTCGGCGGAGATTTGGATGGTGATACTACCTTCGTGCATGCGGGGCGTTTCTGGCAGTTGCCTCCGCGCGGTGCAAGCGCGGAAACCTTGCCTTCATCCCAGCCGCGCTTCCAATGCGCGCTGCTTCTCGCGCTCCGTGGCGTAGAGCCTGGCGTATTTTGCGCGCGGCTTCACCGCCCGGCCAAACGCCGCATCCGGCACCGCCACGCCGAGTTTTTCCAAAACGAAAATTGCGGCGCCGCGAATCGACGCCTCCATCTCGTCGTTCGGGTAGATCATCTGCCCGAGCACATCGGCGAGCCGCTGCATGGCCGCGGCCGAGCGCTGGATGCCGCCGCTGACGATGAACTTCGGCACGTTCTTCTCCGCCGCCAGCACCAACTCCGCGATGCGGGCGAGGCGGTGGTAGCTGGCCTCCGTGATCGCCTGCAAAAGATCCAGCGCCGAGGTGTGCTGCCGCAGCCCGTGGATCGCGCCCACCGTCTCTTCGTCCCAGGTCGGCGCGCGCTCGGGATTCCAAAACGGCAGCACCACCAGCCCGTGATCCGGTCCCGGCCGCTTCGCCAGCTCCGCCTCAATCTCCACCTCCGCCGCCAGCTTCAGCTCGCGCAGACACCACGCCCGCAGATTCCCCGCATTGCTCACCGCCCCGCCCACGAGAAAGCGCCGCGCATCCACGCGGTAGCAGAAGAGCCCAAACGGTGCGCGCACCTCCCCATGATCCCGCATCACCCGCAGCGCCGCGCTCGTCCCCACATTGATCGCCGCCAGCCCCGGCCGCACCGCGCCCGAGCCGAGATTGCTCGCTGCGCCGTCGCCGATCCCTGGAAACCACGGCACCCCTTTCAGCTCCGCAAACTGCGCCGCCAGCCGTCCGCCCACCGGCGTCGGCTCATCGCTCACGGTGCGCAGTTTCTCCGGCGAAACGCCGCACGCTTTCAGCAGCTCCGCATCCCACGCCAGTTTCGCCGGATTGAAAAACCCGGTCCCCGTCGCCATGCCGATCGCGCAGTTCGCCCGACCCGCGAGCGTGTGCTGGAGCCACTCCGCGGGCGACAGCCACTGTTTCACCGCCGCAAATTTCCGCGCCTGCGTCCGCCGCAGCCAGCGCATTTTCGCCGGCCAGAACGACGCCCGCATCATGCAGCCCGTGCGCGCATGCGTCGTCTTTTCGGAAAACTCCTCGCGCAATTTCGCCGCATCCTCGCCGCAGCGCGCATCGGCCCAAGTGATGATGTTCGTCAGCGCCACGCTCTTCGCATCGCAGCCCACGAGACTATGCCAGAAGCAAGACACGCCAATTCCTGCGATCCGCCGCCCGCGCAGCACCACGTCGCCACGATACCGCTGCATCGTCTGCTCCAGACAGCGCAAGACAGCGCTCAGTAGTACGCCCGGCTCCAACTCCGCCGCGCCGTCCGCGGAGGTCACGAGCGGATAGGTTTGCTGCGCCGTGGTGTCCGGCAGGCGGTGCGCACTTTCGTCAAACAGAGCCGTGCGCGTGGATGAAGTGCCGATGTCGATGGCGAGGATCAAGGAGGGCATGGGTGATGGAATAGTCTGGATGATGAAAAAAGGACGAGCGCGGGAGCGCCTCGTCGTCGCGGCGGGGGCGCGCCGGGCGGGGGGGACAAACGAGGCCCGCCCGCCCCCCCCCGCCCCCCGGCGCACCGGGCCGCCCGGGGGGCGGGCCGGGCCGCGG